>CATZZP010000004.1 GCA_958426775.1 uncultured Bacillota bacterium | reverse complement strand
CTGCATGACTTTGTAGGAGTGGGAGATAGAGATCCCAAGTTCCTTTGCCACGTCCTCGACTCTCATAAAGTTGTTTTCGTTCAATAAGTGTACCTCCTGTGAATTGTTGATCTGCGGTTGATTGATGGTTTCCTGCGGCTGTTATTCAGTTGTATTGGTTTTGCTTTGTAAATCACCCCTTTCACTAATTTTTCTCTCTGAGGTTTTGACATAATAATCCTTATTTCGTGTCGGATACTTTCTTGTCGCCTCCGATTTGCCCGAGCGAGTATTATCATGTCGTTATTAAGCGCTAAGCTTATTTGTTTAGCTTCACCATCATTATACTAAACATTTATGTTTATGTCAAGAGGCTTTCAAGAAAATATTAAACAAATTTATTTAATTTTTCTTGACTATCCTAAACAAATATGCTATAATACTGAAAACAGGACATTTACGATAGGAGAGAATGATTATGGCTATCGGCGAAAGAATCAACTTTTTCCGCAATATGCGTGGTATGACGCAAAAATATCTTGGTATGCAGGTGGGCTTTCCGGAGAAGTCTGCCGATGTTCGTCTTGCTCAGTATGAAACAGGAACAAGAACTCCTAAAACAGATCTGACCGCAGCATTGGCAGATACTCTCGACGTATCTCCGCAAGCACTTGCTGTACCGGACATTGACTCTTACATAGGTCTGATGCACACCCTGTTCACCTTGGAGGACAGATACGGACTCCATATCGACGAAGCCGATGGGGAAATCTGCTTGAAGGTCGATGTGCGAAAGAACAAGGATGCCGCACAGCTTCACGAAATGCTGTGTGCTTGGCGGCAAGCTGCCGCTATGCTCAAAGCAGGCGAGATCACGCAGGATGAATACGACCGTTGGCGTTATCGCTATCCCGAATTTGATACCACTCAGCGTTGGGCAAAGGTGCCTTCCCAGGCGCTCAGCGATATGCTTGTTGAGGCTTTGAAAGACGAGGAAAAATAAATCCCTCTACTTAACGCCATTTTTGAGCCGTTTTTACTCCCTGTTTTGAACTGATATTTGAAAACAGCGTATATCATTGGGCTAATTTGTTGGTAACGACATAAACGCTTGGTTGTCATCTTCTCAAGTGGTAGCCGATGGCAAAACCATTTTTAGAACCGTTTTTCAAAAATATCTCTCAAGTGGTAGCCGACGAGAATGGCGTTTTTTTCACCATTTTTGAAAAAATTCACAAAAAGTTAAAAAACAACAAAAAAGAGCTAACTGACTTAATCAAAATCAGTTAGCTCTTTACTTATGAATAATGAAGTTTTGTTGCCATTTCGTTGCCACGAATGGCTCAAATCCTTAAAAAGTCCGGTGATGACTGGGCTTTTTAGACCTGTGAGATCACTCCCACTCAATAGTTGAAGGGGGCTTTGTTGTAATATCGTAAACTACTCTGTTAATATTCTTAACTTCGTTTACAATTCTATTGCTTATCTTGGCAAGTATGTCATATGGTATTTTAGCAAAATCCGCTGTCATAAAGTCGGTAGTTGTTACACCTCTGAGTGCAAGGGTATAATCATATGTTCTGCTATCGCCCATTACGCCTACACTACGCATAGAGGTAAGCACTGCAAAGTACTGATTAATTTCCTTATCCATACCTGCGTTAGCAATTTCTTCTCTGAAGATATAGTCGGCATCCTGTAAAATTTCAATCTTATCAGGAGTAATTTCACCGATAATTCTGATTGCAAGACCCGGACCCGGGAAGGGTTGACGCCATACAAGATAATCAGCAAGACCAAGCTCAACACCAAGCTGCCTTACCTCATCCTTAAAGAGCAGTCTTAAAGGCTCAACAATTTCCTTAAAATCAACATAATCAGGCAAACCGCCTACATTATGATGGCTTTTGATAACAGCCGCATCACCGCTGCCGCTTTCAATTACGTCAGGATAAATTGTACCCTGTGCAAGGAAGTCAACCTTACCTATCTTTTTAGCCTCGTCCTCAAAGACACGTATAAATTCCTCACCTATAATCTTTCTCTTAGTTTCCGGGTCGCTTACGCCTGAAAGAGCGGACAAAAATCTCTCACCTGCATTTACACGCACAAAGTTAATATCCCAGCCCTTAAATGCCGCCTCAACCTCGTCACCCTCATTCTTACGCATAAGACCGTGGTCAACAAAGATACAGGTAAGCTGGTTACCAACAGCTTTTGAGAGTAAAGCCGCAAGCACAGAGCTATCTACGCCGCCTGAAAGTGCAAGAAGCACCTTACCATCGCCCACCTTCTCTCTTACATCCTTGATTGCCGTCTGAGCATAATTACTCATACTCCAGTCACCTTTACACTCACAAATCTCATAGAGGAAGTTGCGAAGCATATCTGTGCCGTTTTCTGTGTGCATTACTTCAGGGTGATACTGAATACCGTAAAGCTTAGCAGACTTATTTTCCATAGCCGCAACAGGACAATCGGCAGTATGTGCAACAGAGGTGAAGCCCTCAGGCAATTGGCTTATGTAGTCTGTGTGGCTCATCCATGTAATAGACTTATCCTTAAGACCTTTAAAAAGTAATGAGCTTGTATTAAACTCAGTTTCAGTCATACCGTACTCACTGTTATTTTCAGCCGCTTGAACCTTACCGCCTAAGGTGTAAGCCATAAGCTGACAGCCATAGCATATACCTAAAACAGGTATACCTAAGTCAAAAACAGCCTTATCAACCTTTGGTGATTCCTCAAGGTACACACTATTTGGTCCACCTGTAAAAATAATACCCTTTGGGTTAAGTTTTTTAATTTCATCAAGACTTATTTTGTAAGACTTAACCTCGCAGTATACGTTACACTCACGCACTCTACGTGCAATAAGCTGATTATACTGACCGCCGAAGTCAAGCACAATAACTAATTCATGCATCAGCATTTCCTCCATAAAAATTAATTACCTATTGATTATAAGGCAAAACATACTATTTTGCAAGTTACTATTTTTTCAGAAACATTCTGCGAGGAGTTAGGTCGCCGTAAAAGGCTTTAAGCATAGCCTCGCTTGGCTCAATAATAATCTTTTTACGCTTTCCCTTATACACAGCAACAAATACATATGTATTGCCTAATATTTCACCGCTGCTGAAATCCTCTGTAGGTAAATTATCGTATAAAGCTAAATGTTCAACATCGTCAATATGTGCCATAATCTCAATTTCAGCAACATCAATGCTTAACACATTTTTCCTTTTAGCCCTGTTTTTAATAATATCAACATCAAAATAGTTCTCTGTGTAGGCATATTCATACTCAACATTAAGCTCCTGAATTTTCTTATAAGCAACAAAAACAACAATGCCTATCAATATAACTGCCAACAAAATAAAAGCCGACTCTAAATTAACGTTTTTATTTGCGGCAGTAACGCAAATTTGCCAGAACAAAACAGAAAGAATTATGGTAACTGCTATAATTTTAAATTTTTTTCGTCTGTCAGCTTCTGACTTAATTTTTTTTATAAGATGTTCACTAAAAAAATCCTTCATTTGTATATCACTCGCTTATCCTCTCCTCCTCGAAAGGCTCATAACTTTCGGTTTTGTCCTTATTCGCACCAAAGTTAAGCTTACTTGCTATACCCGGTACCATATCAATAAGCTTATTAACAGCTGACTGATTTTTAATATTAACAAGCTGAATTTCGCCTGTTTTATTAATTACTATAACCGCAGTAGGTGAAATTTTAGCACCTAAGCCGCCCGCACCGCTTTCCTTTTTATCCTTATCCGCTGCATTGTCCGAAGAGCCTGCACCTACACCGAAAGCAACATCAACCAAAGGAATAAAAGTCATATCCCCTATTTTTGTAGGCTCTCCTACTACTGTTTTTGTAGACACAAAGTTTTCCATTTTACTGAAAAGTGTTTCCAGATTTGCATTTAAATTGCTCATAGTTTATCATCCTTTCAACTTCATTAAAACATTCCATACAGGTTTTTCCAAAACGGCACGTACAATAGGTATTATTAAAGCCAACACCCTTGTTTTACCGCTTATACTACCTTTTACCCATAAATACTCTCTTTCAAAATTGCCGTTTAAATTAAGCCTAAAGGGCAAAAATGCTGATATAACACTTCCTCCTCCGAGAACAAAGCCTGTCAAAGAAGGGTCATCAAAGCCAAAGACAATATCTGCACCGCCTTTAGCACCGAGAGCCTTTGTAAATCTCCTGAGAAACCTTTTTGCAGGATAAAAAAGCTTTTGAGGCTCATATTCTGTTATAATATTATTAAGCTTATCAAGTAAGCTCTCCTTTTTTTCAGGTCTTTTCTTTTTTACGGAAATACCCCTATGCCCTCTCTTTGTTTTTTTTATTTTTTTATCATAGTCGGTTTTTGGTTTCTGCTCTGATTGTTTACTCATTATTGTAACCTGTCTGTCCTCCTCAGCTTTTGCCTTTGGTTCAGACCTTGTTACAGCTCTTTCCTTTTGCTCCGGTTTATCATTAAATATAAGCTTTTTAAGGTCAACAAAAAACAGACTTAAATTGTAGTCAAGCTTATTATCCTTATAGCAGAAATCCGCCCTGAACAAACCGAAAAGCCAAGTAACATATCCGTTACTCTCACCCAATCCATTGTTATAATTACCCTTAACACCGTATTTTATACCGCAAAGCAGTAACACAAGCAGGATAAAAACTACCAGTGCAAGTATAATTAGTAAAGATATACCGATAAATTTAAGGACAGTAATTAAAATCAGCAGCCAGTTCATTGTATCACCTACAGTGAATTATTATTATAGTATTCTCTGATACCTGACAGGTCTTTGTGTGCTTTCAACCATGAGCAAAGTAAATCAACAATTGCTCTTTTAGCTGAACCCTTGCCCTCTAAAAGGGCAATTACGGCATAGTTACGTTTAGCACTGTAAGGATTTAAAAGCTCATAGGTACTCATAATCTCAAACAGTCCCTTAGTATCAGAGCATAAGCAAATTGCATAAACATTTGAGGTAGGCTCGGAGTTTTTAAGCTTTTCCAAAGCACTGTTATCAATATTATTTCCAATATATAGATTTTTATAGTATCGCATAACCCCGACCTCCGGTCTTGGTTTATTCTATCCTGATATATTTAAAATCAGCATAACCTCCTGTATTTTCTCCCTTAGTGTTTACGCAGAAAATACCGACTCTTGCACCAACCCAGCTTTTTCTTGACACCTTATAATTACAAGTTGTAGCAAGCTGTGCAAAGTTGTCACCGTCATAGCTATAGAAGAAACTGATTGTACCCGGATATGACATTTTTATTTTAAGCCAGATTGAAGGTAAATCAATCTTAACTTTAACATTTGCAAGCACTTCCTCAGGTGCATTTATATCTGTTGCCGAATCATACTCATACTGAACAACCTTAATGAAATAACGACCGTTCAGGACTTCTATTTTATAGCCGTAATAATTGCCTCCCGTAATAAGAATTCCGCAGCAATCACCGTTGTTAATACCAAAATTAATTCTTGTAGTAACCTCAATATTAGGTGAATGTACAAGCTGTGTAAGCACATTAGGTGCATCAGAAAGAAGATTTAAATCACTCTTGAAAGGTAAGGCAAACAATCTAAGCCTTCTGTTTGATATTTCATAAAAGCTCTCATTGGCATGTGCCTGCCACTGCCACTGTAAGCCAAGTCTTACGCCGTCAAATTTATCGTCCTCTAAAGGAATACAAATTTCACTTTTCTGTGGTGTATTTGGTTTAATATACTCACTTACAGGCTCACCTATACCGTCGTTATTGGTGTCTATACCTATCTGTGGCCAGTCATCAACCCATTTTGCAGGCTGTAAGTGTACTACACGACCGTAGGCTTCTAAATCCTGAAAATGTACAAACCAGCTTTCGCCGTTTTCAAGGTCAACCAAACCACCCTGGTGAGGTCCGTTTACAGGTGTATCACCCTGGTGAAGCAACACCTTATGCTCATAAGGACCATATATATTCTTGCTTCTTGCAGCCATCTGCCAACCCGTTCTTACACCGCCTGCAGGTGCAAGAATGTAGTAGTAGCCGTTTCTTTTATACATTTTGGGACCCTCAATGGTAGGGTGATTTATACGACCGTCAAATACCCTGATGCCTTCATCAAGTAAAACAGTACCGTCAGGTGACATTTTATGCATAAAAAGCATACTCTTAAGACCACATCTTGACCTTGCTACACCTCTTACAAGATATGCTTGTCCATCATCATCCCAGAACGGACAGGGGTCAATCCAGCCCTTAGCTTCCTTTACCTGAATTACTGTACCCCACTCACCAAACGGATTATCTGTTTTTGACATAAATATACCCTCGTCAGGGGTTGCAAAATACACATAAAACATACCGTTATGGTATCTTATTGCAGGTGCCCACACACCCTTGCCATGCTGTGGAACATCATAACACTCAAACGGAAGCTTATTAACTGCATAGCTTATAATCTGCCAGTTTACCAAGTCCTTTGAGTGTAGTACGGGTAATCCCGGAAAATATGTAAAGGATGAGGCAACCATAAAAAAGTCATCCCCCACCCTAATAACATCAGGGTCAGAATAATCAGAAAACAATATAGGATTTTTGTACATTCCGTTTCCTAAATCAGAAATCCATTTTCCCTTAGTTTCATTAAACATTATATATCCCCTTTCAGTATAAACCTAAAAATTACTGTTCATATACCTTATCTCTTGTCATTAAATCGTATACCGCCTGCTTTACATCCTTGCCGTGATAAAGCACATCGTTTATTTCATGAGTAATAGGCATTGAAATATTGTGCTTTACAGATAAGTCGTAAGCTGCCTTTGCATTAATGACACCCTCAACAACCATATGCACTTCCTCAAGCGCCTCATCAAGAGTTTTTCCCTGACCTAAAAGAATACCTGCACGTCTGTTACGGCTGTGCATACTTGTACAGGTAACAATTAAATCGCCTATTCCCGAAAGACCTGCAAAGGTTTCTTTTTTAGCACCTAAAGCTTCACCGAGCCTTGATATTTCAACAAGACCTCTTGTCATAAGAGCTGCCTTTGCATTATCACCATAGCCCACACCGTCAACAATACCTGCGGCAAGAGCAATTAGATTTTTTAAAGCACCGCCCATTTCAACACCGATAATATCAGTGCTGACATATACTCTGAACATAGGCGTCATAAAGGTATCTCTGACTTCCTCTGATACAGACAGGTCTTCAGAGGCCACAACTATTGCTGTAGCCATACCCTTGCCTACTTCCTCTGCATGGCTTGGACCTGATAAAGTAGCCACCCTGCATTGAGGTATAACCTCCTTTATAACCTGAGAAAGCCTTAAAAGAGTATTCTCCTCAAAACCCTTAGCTACGTTTACAATAATCTGATTATCCTTAACAAGGCTTTTAAACCTTTCAGCCATATTTCTTGTAAACTTTGAAGGGGTGGAAAAAACAAGCATATCTGCCTTTTCAACATCACTGTCAACACAGGTTACCTCTATTTCGGGATCAAGCTTTATACCCGGTAAAAACTCTGTATTTTCATTATTTGCACGAATAGCCTTAGCCTCTTCTTCCTTGAAGGACCAAAGTATAACCTTATTACCTGCCTTATGAAGCTGAACAGCAAGAGCTGTACCCCAGCTGCCTGAGCCTATTACAGCAACAGTTTTCATTTTATCACTCCTTAACGGTTTCGCTTTTTTTACCAAAGCGGAATTTATTTTCATTACCATGAATTAATCTTTCAATATTGCTTATATGCTTTATATATGCCAGTATACAAAGTACAACCATAAGTATTATGCTCTCTGCATCAAACTTAAATACAAGCATAATAACCGGGTAAACCAAAGCCATTGTAAGAGATGCCAAAGAAATATATTTTTTAGCAAGGAAAATTACAAGACCTACGGCATATGTAATTAAAGCCACTCTCCAGTCTACACAAAGCATAAGACCTAAGGTACAGGCAATACCCTTACCACCCTTGAATTTAAGATAAAAGGGGAAATTATGACCAAGAACGGCACCTATACCGCCATACATACCCGGTAAAAGGCTTGTACCTGATACAAAGCTGCCGCTTCCGTCAAAGATAAGAGAGCAAACAGTATGAGCTACAATAAGCTTTAGCAAATCAAGTAAAAAAACACTGATACCCGCTTTTGCTCCCAGTACTCTTGCCGTGTTAGTAAAGCCTGCATTTCCGCTGCCGTAATCACGTATATCTATTTTACCCACAAGTCTGCCTATGATAAACGCAGACTGAACACAACCCAAAGCATAGCCTATTAAAAGGCAAATAATTCTGTTAGTAACCGACATAGTTTATTCCTTTCTGTTTCTTGCTATAAAATGTATCGGCGTTCCCGAAAAACCAAAGGCTTCTCTAAGCTGATTTTCTATATATCTTTTATATGAGAAATGGAGCAACTCCACATCATTTACAAAAAGCACAAAGGTAGGCGGCTTAACAGATACCTGGGTCATATAATATATCTTGAGCTGACGTCCTTTTTCAGCAGGCGGCTGATTCATAGCCATTGCCTCAATAAGCACATCATTTAAAAGACCTGTTGATACACGCATACAATTACTTTCATGTACAGCATTTATAAGCTCAAAAAGATTGCTTACTCTCTGTCCTGTTAAAGCTGAAATAAAGATTTTAGGGGCATAAGGCATATATTTCAGCTCAGCCTCTATATCTTTAACAAACTTATTCATTGTATGGTTATCTTTTTCTATTGCATCCCACTTATTTACGGCAAGTATAACACCTTTACCTGCCTCATGAGCAATACCTGCAATCTTTGTATCCTGGTCAGATATACCCTCCTGAGCATTTATCATTACAATAATTACATCTGCACGCTCTACGGCTGATACTGCACGTATAACAGAATACTTTTCAATATTTTCCTTTACCTTGGAATGTCTACGCATACCCGCAGTATCAATAAATACATATTTCTGACCCTTGTAGGTGTAAGGTGAATCAATGGCATCTCTTGTAGTACCTGCCACATCACTTACAATTACACGCTCCTCACCTAATATACGGTTTATAAGAGAGGATTTGCCCACATTAGGCTTACCTATAATTGCAACCTTAATTGTATCGTCCTCTTCCTCTGCATCACTGTTTTCAGGAAAGTGCTTTACAACCTCATCCAGCAAATCACCTATACCCATCATCTGACCCGCTGATATACCCATCGGGTCACCTAAGCCCAGTGAATAAAATTCATATACATCCATACTGTACTTAGCTAAATCATCAACCTTATTAACAGCAAGTACAATGGGCTTTTTTGCCTTACGAAGAATGTTTGCAACCTGCAAGTCTGCATCGGTTACACCTGTTTTTACATCCCCTACAAATATGATAACATCAGCAGCCTCAATAGCAAGCTCTGCCTGGTTATACATAAATTTAAGCATCATATCATCACTTTCAGGCTCCAAACCGCCTGTATCTATAAGTGTAAAATTATAATTAAGCCATTCCGCTTCAGCATAAATCCTATCCCTTGTTACGCCGGGTGTATCCTCTACTATGGAGATACGCTCTCCCGCTATACGATTAAACAAGGTAGATTTACCTACGTTTGGTCTGCCTACAATGGCAACTATGGGTTTCGACATAGTTTAGTCCTCCAAATCTATTATCCTGTGCAAAAACTCCGCACCGTTGTCCGATGATACTATAAGCTTTACATTAAGCTCTCTTTCAACATCAGAAATATCCAAATCGTCTAAAAATCTTGTTTTTATATCATCTCTCAGGCAATTTTCAGGCACAAGCAAATACTTGCCTAAGGTTCTGCCTTTTAAATTTTCAATTATATCAATGCCTGTCATAAGACCGCTTACTGTAATTAACCTGCCGAAAAAATTATTTTCTATGGGGAATACATCAATCCTTGTATAAGGCATTACTTTCATTATATCATAAGTTAAAGAAGAAATAAAGTCAAAAGATGCTTTTCCTGTAGCAATGGTAAGGCTTCTTTTTTTATTATCTCCTTTAATATTCTTTAAGGCTTCATAAAATTCGGTTTTCATTAGTGTAATCATACCTACTCCGTTTTCAAGCTGAGGATAACCCTCATACTCCTCATCTGTAGGCAATGGCAAGCCTGCCATAAGATAAAATTCATCGCCTAAAAAGGCAAAGCGTGTTCCTTTTTCTGCCAAAATCTTTTTCTGCCATGCCTCAACCTGAGCAATTACCTGCCTTGCACTCTCCTTATCATAAGGCTCAATAGGGTATAAGCCCTCTCTGTATTTTGTCATGCCAAAGGGTACTATGGACATACATCTTGCAGGGTTGATAAACTCACTAAGCTCTCTTATGCTTTTATCCAAGTATTCACCGTCGTTTATATTTTTACAAAGAACAATTTGAAAATTCATTTCAATTTTATGCTCTGCCAGCTTTTTTATCCTGGGCATAAGATTTACCGCATTAGGATTTTTAAGCATAAATACTCTTTTTTCAGGGTCGGTTACCTGAACAGAAATATTAATAGGTGACAGGTGGTAGAATATTATTCTGTCTAAATCCTCATCACTCATATTTGTCAGGGTAATATAGTTGCCATGAAGAAAGGACAGTCTTGAGTCATCATCCTTAAAGTATAAACTGCTTCTCATACCCTTAGGCAGCTGGTCTATAAAGCAAAAAATACACTTGTTTTTACAGCTGTGAGCCTTATCCATAAGTCCACGTTCAAAAACAATGCCTAAATCCTCATACTCATCCTTATCAACCTCAAGCAACCATTCCTCTCCGTTGCTTTTGCGTATACCAACCTCAATATACTCATCCTGAATTAAATACCGGTAGTCAAATACGTCCCGTATTTTTTTGTTATTTATATCAACAAGTATATCGCCCTTTTCTATGCCCATTTCCTCGGCTATACTTCCGGGCTCTACCTTTATAATAACATTATCCATAAAATCACCTCTTAAAGGCTTATCATAGCCGCCATTGAGCCTCTTGCATCTCCCATCAGCCTGTGAGAGTAAAAAAGCTCAGGGTGACACTTTGTGCAATAATAACTATTTTCAATATTTTCTGCTCTTACACCTGCGTTAAGAAGTATTTTTTCATTTACGGCGTGTAAGTCAATGTAATATTTATCGGAATTTTCACTATCTTGGGTTATAAATTCCCCGGACCAACTGTATGCCTTTAAAAACTCATCAACAACAGGTTTATCCACCTGAAAACAGCATTTAGCTATTGCAGGAGCTATACAACAGATTATCTCATCTGCCCTTGTACCAAACTCTCTTTCCATAGCTCTTACGGTTTTACCGCCTATACCAAGGACAGTACCTCTCCAACCGCTGTGGGCAACACCTATTGCATGGTTTGCCTTATCGTAATACAAAATAAGCACACAGTCAGCAGAAAAACCTGTAAGAACTACACCGCTACAGTTGGTAATAACTGCATCATAGCCCTCTTCTCTGCGAGGCATAAAAAGCCCCTTGCCTCTGTCCCTTTCATCAACCTTAAGTATTATATCTTTATGAATTTGTCTTGTCCATACCGTATTTTTAACATCAATACCTATTGCATTACAAAGTCTGTTGTAATTTTCAACAACATTTTCCCTCGTATCCTGTCTGAAGCCTAAGTTAAGGCTTTCATAACAACCCTCGGACACTCCTCCAACTCTTGTAGAAAAGCAATGCCTTATGCCCTCCAGCTTATGAAAGGTAAAATACTTTACACCGTTTTTATTTTCAACTAATTTCATAAAATCAGAAAGCCGCCTTAATATGCGTTATTTCCTTTCCCAATATTTCAATAACATCAAACCTGATGTCCGTGTTATACTCATTAATTCCGTTAGTTGCCAGGTAATGCTGTGCCGTACGCCTTATTCTATCTTGCTTATATGAGGTAACCGCCTCTCTGGGTAAGCCCTTTGTAATGTCTTTTCTGTATTTTACTTCAATAAATACATAGGTTTCGCCTTTCTTAGCAATTATATCAACCTCACCTGTACGGGCAGAGTAATTCCTTTCCAGAATTTTATAAAGCCTCAGTTTAAGGTATCTGACTGCCCTATCTTCACCCTTACTGCCTACAGCCCTGTTATTCATTTATAATACCCTTGGTAAAGCTTCTTCTATGTATTTTACACAGACCTCTTTGCTTTATACCCTCGATATGCTTTGCCGTGCCGTAACCCATATTATTTTCAAAATCATAACCCGGATAGGTAAGACTAAGTTCTTTCATCATTCTGTCACGTGTAACCTTGGCAATTATACTTGCCGCACCTATTGAAATACTTTTCGCATCACCCTTTATAATAGATGTCTGGGGCATTTCCGTACAGGGTATGGTGACTGCATCTACAAGAAGCATATCAGGCTTAATGTGTAAGCCGTTTATCGCCTTACGCATAGCACTGTAGGTAGCCTGTAAAATATTGATATTATCAATTACATCATTACTTTCAACACCGATGCTTACGGAAAGTGCCTTATCCATAATAACAGAATAAAGCTCCTCTCTTTTTTTAGCGGAAAGCTTTTTACTGTCATTTACACCTAAAATAAGACAGTTCTTAGGTAAAATAACCGCCGCAGTAACCACAGGCCCTGCAAGAGGTCCTCTGCCCACCTCGTCAATACCTGCAACATAGGTCATACCGTTATCGTAACAGCTGTTTTCATACTGAGATATTTCATGCAGCCTTTTAATCTCCTCTGTATAGGCTGTGTACTTTTTTTCAAAATACTCAATAACTCTTTGTACGCCTGACCTTGAATCCTGTCTGTAAGCCTTAAGTATTTCAGGTATCTCCTCTATAGGCACTTCATTTATTTTGTTTTTAATTTCCGCTATACTTTCCATTAAACCACCATAAAATTACATATAATCGTACATAGTTCATTATACATAATACAGAAAAATATTTCAATAACATTTGGACAAAAAAATGAATATGCTACATTAAATTTCACCTAAGAGGGTAATTCTTATGGATAATATGTTGGAATTGATAATAGAATGTAACAGTGCCTCGTTGCCGTTAAGCCTTTGTAAGGTAAAGTATACATTACCCCTGATAGACTGTGTTGTAGTTGAGATTAGCCCTGAAAATCTGGATAAATTAAAAGAGTTAAGTGATATTAAGGCTGTGCATAAAATATCTCATATTACCGCACAAATGAACAAGGCACGTAACACAATAAAGGCAAACAATATACCTTACAGCGGAAAAGATATAACTATTGCCTTTTTAGACACAGGCATTAGTCCCATAAAGGATTTTGACAACCGTATAATTGCTTTCAAAGATTTTATTAACGGTAACGACAATGCCTATGATGATAACGGTCACGGCACACATGTTGCAGGTATAGCCTGCGGTAACGGCGCCTTATCCAACAAAAAATACAAAGGGATTGCCCCTGATGCCAATATTGTTGCACTAAAAACCTTAGATTATAACGGCAAAGGAAGTGCCGCCGATATACTCGCAGGTATACAATGGATATACGACAACAAAGATAAATATAATATACGTGTAGTAAATTTATCTATAGGCACAGCCTCTTCAGGCACCGATGACCCTTTAGTTAAAGCCGCCGAGGCAATTTGGGATATGGGTATAACCGTTGTAAGTGCCGCAGGTAACAACGGACCTGCCCCCTGCACTATATCATCTCCCGGTATAAGCCGAAAAATAATTACTGTAGGCTCAAGTGACGATGATTTAGAAACAAATATATGGGGAGCATCCCTAAAAAATTTTTCAGGCAGAGGTCCTACTCAGGATTGTATAATCAAGCCGGATATACTTGCCCCGGGTAATTCTATAGTGTCCTGCCTGGCTAAGGATATAAATTGCAGTCATTCTGAAATTAAAGACAGGTTTTACCGTATTTTAAGCGGTACTTCTATGTCCACCCCAATGATTTCGGGAGCTGTAGCAAATTTACTTGAAAAATATCCAAACCTTACTCCCGACGATATTAAATATATGCTGAAGCTATCCTCCACCTCTTTAGGCTATCCTAAAAACAGAGAGGGCTGGGGATTACTAAATGTATCAGAGCTTTTATCACAGGAGGCATACTATGTCAGACATCAATAAAATATATGAAATAACACAACAGCTGACCTCTCCCGATAATTTAAGAAACGACTTCAGAGAAATAGCAGAACTTGTTGCACAGCATTTCAAAGGAAAATACTTAAGCCCCATAAATGCCGCCTTAGCGTCCCACCGAGATTATTGTGAACAGCACCCTTCAAGAGAAGTAAATCTGCTGAGAGCCTTTAAGCCCTTTGTGGGCAACACACAGGAGATTGACAAATTAATTGAAGCAGTCAATATGATGCACGTATTTAATACTGTACAAAGCACAAGTCAAATTTCCGTAAGTGCTGCCTCAGCCTATGACAGTGCAATACACGCTGACGGCATTTATGAGGTTGATGAGGGCTGTATAAGCACCAATTCACAGGCTATAAGAGATAGCCTTGATATAAACCCTATGATAATTCTATTGTTGGTTGCTTTTGTTTCCTTTAAATAAAAAAAGACCGTAAAAAAAGGTTCTTTGTCAACCGTTACGGTCGACAAAGAACCTTTTAATTTTGGTTAAATTACTTTGCACGTCTGTTAATATCTTCCTTAACCTTAGCTGCCTTACCAATTCTATCTCTGAGATAGTTAAGCTTAGCACGTCTAACAATACCGTATCTAACAACCTCAATACGGTCAATTCTAGGAGAATGTACAGGCCATGTCTTTTCAACACCTACACCGTAAGATACACGTCTTACTGTAAATGTTTCTCTTGAGCTGCCGCCCTGTCTTTTAAGTACAACACCTTCAAACATCTGGATACGTTCCTTTGTACCCTCAACAACCTTAGCGTATACACGTACTGTATCACCAACGTTAAATGATGGAATGTTGTCCTTTAACTGAGCTGCTTCGATTTCTTTAATAATACTGTTGTTCATAAGGCTTTGCCTCCCTTTCTTCATAGATGTTCATAATTAATTTTACTTAACAGCGGAGCATCCGTACTCACAGAAAAGTATTATAGCACAGCCTATTTATAAATGCAAGGATTTTTTTCAATATTTTGAAATAATTTTTCCTCCGCAAATAGTATACAGTGTTTTACCGTAAAGCTTTTCTCCGTCATATGGGGAATACTTAGCCTTTGATGCAAATTCAGAGGAATCTACCATATATTCATTTTCAACATCTACTATTATAATGTCTGCATCCATACCCTCTTTAATTATGCCCTTTGTACGTAAGCCCAGTATACGGGCAGGATTTTTTGCCATTTTGTCTGCAAGCTCATTTATAGTTATTACTCCACCCTTGACTAGGCGAGTATAGCTTACCATAAGAGAGGTTTCAAGGGAGCTTATGCCGTAAGCCGCCTTTTCAAACTCTGTATTTTTTCTGTCAAAGGGGGCGGGGGTATGTCCCGAGCTTATTATATCAATAGTGCCGTCTTTGATACCCTTAATAATTTCCTCAACATCACTATCTGTTCTTAAAGGAGGGTCAACCTTAGCAAAGGTATTAAAGTTTTCCACCTCACGCTCTGTTAATGTAAAGTAATGCGGGCAGGTACCTGCTGAAATAACCTGACTTTTTGTCTTTGCATCTCTGATAAGGTGTACACTGTTGCCTGCTGTTACATTTGTAATATGCATTCTGCAATTAATGTGTTGGGACAAGATAAGGTTGCGTGATACAATAACCTCCTCTGCCTCAACAGGGTTACCCTTAAGTCCAAGCTTGGTGGACATATAACCGTTATTTATCATACCGTCACCTGCAAGGTCCTTGTCCATACACCGGGTAATAATAGGCACATCGAACATTTTTACATACAGCATTATGTTTTTAAGGGTTTCAGCATTTGATACAGACGTACCGCCGTCAGCTATAGCAATAACACCCTTATCAATCATTTCGCCTATCTCGGCTATTTCCTCACCCTTGCAGTTTTTAGTCATACTGCCGAATAAAAACATATTTACAACAGAGCCTTCTGCAACCTTATTGTATACATATTCAACCACTGACTTATTATCAATAATAGGCTGTGTTTTAGGGGAGGTTGTAATAGTGGTAAAGCCACCTGCCGCCGCACTTAGACTTACCTTAATGATATTATCCTTGTTTTCATAGCCGCTTTCACAGATTTTGCAGGAAATATCAATCAAGCCCGGTAAAAGCATATTACCCTCTGCATCAAGCTCCTGACAATTATAGGAAAGGTTAGGTCCTACTTCCTTTATAATGCCGTCTGCTATGTATACATCGTTAATTTCCTCTATATTATAAAATTCCGATACAATGTGAGCGTTTTTTATAAGCAACTCCATTTTAAAGCCCCCTTCCCATTGACAAGAGATACAAAAGTGCCATTCTGACAGCAACACCGTTTGTTATCTGGTCATCAAGTATACAGCACTTGCTTTCTACTAAATCAGAGGATATTTCAACTCTTGTATCAGGACTACCCGGGTGCATTACAATAGTATCCTCCTTGGCATACTGCATTATGGAAGAGTCAATTTTAAAATAGTTTCTGTATTCATTAAATGACGGCAGCTTGCTACCGTACTTTTCTTTTTTCTGCAGTCTAAGGCTTATTATTACATCAGCATTTTGTATTGCCTGGCGTAAATCATAGTATACCTTAACACCGAATTTATCCAAATCGGTAGGTATCATTGTAGGCGGACCTGCAACACATACATTAGCACCTAAGGTAGTAAGTCCCCAAATATTACTTCTTGCTACCCTTGAGCCTGCCACATCGCCTACTATGGCAACATTAAGACCCTCAAAGTGACCCTTAACATCTTTAATTGTCATTAAGTCTAAAAGTGCCTGACTTGGATCCTCATTAATACCGTCACCTGCATTTAATACACTTGCCTTTACTCTTTCCGACAAAAACTTTGCACTGCCTGACATAGGGTGTCTGCAAATAATAAAATCTCCACCCATCTGGTCAATAGTACGACCCATATCGTTTATATTGGAGTGCCTTTCATCACCGTCGGTAACAGTAAGCTCAACTATATTGGCACTTAAATACTGTGCCGCAAGCTCGTATGAAAGCTTTGCCCTTACACTTCTCTCATAAAAAAGCATAATAACCGATTTACCGTTTAAATAAGGAACTTTTTTATTGTTTTGGCTTAAAACATACTTCATTGTTTCAGCCGTTTCCAGTATATTTAGTATTTCCTCCTTGGATAAATCAGCCAGACCGATAAAATCCTTCCTCTTAAACATTTTCTGTTGTACCCCCAAGTTTAATAATCAGTTTTTCAAAATAATCCGGGAGCTTTGTTTCAAACTCCATATATTCTTTAGTAACAGGATGTACAAAGCCTAAAACCCTTGCATGTAATACCTGACCTATAAGGTTATAGGGCTGTTTTTTAGGTCCGTACACCATGTCACCAAGCAACGGATGTCCTATATGTGACATATGCACCCTTATCTGATGTGTTCTGCCTGTTTCAAGCTGTAATTCAAGCAGAGTAAACTTACCCATACGCTGTAACACCCTGTAATGAGTTACGGCATTTCTGCCGCCTTTTTGTACTACAGCCATTTTCTTTCTGTCCTGTTCACTTCTGCCCAGCATTTTATCTACAGTACCGCTGTCTTCTTTAAAGCTGTTGTAGACAATTGCATTATATATACGCTTCATAGAATGCTCTGCAAGCTGTTCTGTAAGTCCTCTGTGGGCAACTTCACTTTTAGCCGCTACAAGCACCCCCGAGGTATCCTTATCTATCCTATGTACAATACCCGGACGAAGAACACCGTTAATACCCGAAAGATTATCCCCACAGTGGTACATAAGAGCATTTACCAGTGTGCCGCTGTAATGCCCGGGTGCAGGATGCACTACCATATCCTGAGGCTTGTTTACAACAATCAGGTCATTGTCCTCATAAAGAATATCTATGGGTATATTTTCAGGTAAAATATCAATGCTTTCAGGCTCAGGAATATTAACGGAGATTTCATCTCCCTCTCTGAGCTTATAATTTTTATTAACAGGCTGAGAATTTACAAGTATCTCATTTTTCTCAATAAGCTTTTGTAAGGCACTCCTTGAAAGATTATCAAGCATCTCATTTAAAAATACGTCAATTCTATTACCTTTGTCTTGTGCTTCTGCTATATAAATTTCCATAGACTTATTCCTTTCCCTCTTTATCAAAAAGGATAATTCCGCCTGCAAACAGACAGGTACCAAGCACAACTAAAATATCGGCAAAATTAAATACAGGAAAATCATAATTAAAAATTAAAAAATCCAGAAAATCTACTACATATCCCCTGAAAAGCCTGTCTATAGCATTACCTACAGCACCCGAAACAATCATAACTATAGCTGAGGTAAGCCAAAGCTTGTCCTTTGTCGGCTTATTCTTTACAAGGTAAAAAACCGCAATTATTACCACAAAAAGGGTTATAGCAAGAAAAAACCATTTTCCGCCCTTCAGCATACCAAATGCCGCACCGCGGTTTTCAACATAAGTCAGGGAGAAAAAATCTCCGATAATGCTTATACTGCCTACAGGCTTAAGGCTTGTAACCGCAAGCCACTTAGTAAGCTGGTCTATTGCTATAAGGATAACACAAATAACAAAAATCAACATAACTGCTCCTTTATTTTACAATGTAATTGATAGCGTCCTTAACCTCGCTGTCAGATGCGGCTTTTTCAGTATAGGCTGAGCCTAAAGTGCTTAAGGCAACTATATTAAGCTTACCGTCCTTAGTCTTTTTATCATAAAACATCTGACGGAATATATCCTCAACCTTAAAGCCCTCCGCCTTAACAGGTAAATCAAAATAACTTAAAAGCTCCTCAGCCTGTAAAAGCTCATCTTTTGTAATTGTACCCCTTTTTAAGGAAAAGTATAAGCCCGACACCATACCTATTGCTACACATTCACCATGTATAAGCTCAAAATCAGACAAGGTTTCTACAGCGTGACCGAAGGTATGACCAAAGTTAAGAATTTCCCTTAATCCGCTTTCCTTTTCGTCCTTATCTACAACACAAGCCTTGGACTTACAGCTTTCATATACCACCTTTGCAATAGCCTCGTGGTTAAGTGCCTTAATACTTTCTTTATTATCAGAAATATAGGTCAAAAAATCCTTATCTATAATATAGCCGTATTTTACAGCCTCTGCCATACCTGCTCCAAACTCTCTTTTGGGCAAGGTTTCCATAGTAGATGTATTTATGTAGACAAAATAAGGCTGATAGAATGCACCTACCATATTTTTATTGCCCTTGTAGTCAACACCTGTCTTTCCGCCTACACTGCTGTCTACCTGTGCAAGGAGAGTTGTAGGCACTTGTACAAAGGGAATACCTCTCATATAGGTTGCCGCAGCATAGCCTGTCATATCGCCTACTACACCACCGCCTAAGGCAACTAATACAGAACGTCTGTCAAGCTGTTCCTGAATAAAGAAGTCATAGAATTTACTTATTGTATCAAGATTTTTGCTGTTTTCTCCTGCCTCAAAAATATAGCTTACTACCTTAATAAAGCTGCCGCTGCTCTCTAAAAGACTCTTGATTTTATCAAGATAAAGAGGTGCTACGTTGCTGTCTGATATTACACAAAGCTTTCTGCCTGTTAAGCCAACTCTTTTAAAGGCATCTAAAAGACCGTCAAAGCTGTCATTTATAATAATGGGATATTGGTTTGTTTTGGTTGTTACGTTTAATTCCATATGCTACTCCTTTACATAATTATCTGATTTTATTTTATCATAGATTTCTGTATAAATAAAGAGCTTTTGTAAATTTAAAACATAAAAAAGGACTGTATAAATCATTAAGATTTTACAGTCCATCAATAATAGCGGAAGGGGGATTTGAACCCTCGACACCACGGGTATGAACCGTGTGCTCTAGCCAACTGAGCTATTCCGCCATATGATGGGAACAATAGGGCTCGAACCTATGACCCTCTGCTTGTAAGGCAGATGCTCTCCCAGCTGAGCTATGCTCCCATATAGCTTTATTTAGCTTGTCTTAAGGCTTTTCGCCTGACGACAAAGACTATTATAGCAATAAGAATGTGGTTTGTCAACAATTTTTTTCTAAATTTTTTTATTTTTTTAACTTGAGACTTATAAATTTCTATAAAGCCTTGTACAAAGGAATAAAATATGTTAAAATATAAATAATTGTGATTAAAAAGAGGAATTATTAAATATGAACATTGTTTTACATCAACCTGAAATACCTCAGAACACAGGCAACATAGGCAGAACCTGTGTAGCAACAGGTACAAGCCTTCATCTTATACGCCCCTTTGGCTTTGTTATAAATGACAAAAGCCTTAAACGTGCTGGTATGGACTATTGGAATGAGCTTGACGTACACTACTACGACAGCTTTTTTGATTTTATATCCCAAAACCCTGATGCTAAAATTTATATGGCAACCACCAAGGCAAAGCATACCTACTCTGACGTTAAGTACAATAAGAACGACTTTATTATGTTCGGAAGCGAAGGCAGCGGTATCCCTGAGGAGATTTTATTGAAATATCCCGATACCTGTATAAGAATACCTATGCTTGAAAAATATCGCAGCTTAAATTTGTCAAACTCTGTTGCAATTATATTATATGAAGCATTAAGACAAACAGGCTTTAATAACTTCCTTTTAGAAGGAGAGCTACACAATCACCGTTGGAGTGAAGTAAATGAATGAGGTGATATAATGGAAACTATAGTTGTAATTATGTTAAAGGACAAAAACACAGGCTTTCTCGATAAGGAGCTGTGTTCATTAACTCTGGCAGAAAATGAGGAATATATAATAAACGTTTTTGTAACCGAGGAAGAGGATAACACAAAGCTGCTTCACCTTCGCTTATCTACAGAAAGAGATGTTGCAGATTGGGAGTATGCCGCTATCTTTGACTACTATGACCCCGAACGCTTTACAGGCAAGGCTGACAAGGTTCTTGAAATCGAGGACTATTACAACCCTGCCTGGGAGCTTGTTTTAAGCTACAATGACGATATTGCACTAATTGAGGAAAACGTTATAGAATTACTTAAGCTCCATAAAGCAGAGCTTGAAGATGTATACAGTGTAATATCTGACAAGGAAAGTGAGTACGAAAATGAATAAGAAAAGGCTAATTATAATAGGTGTAATTTTACTTTGCTCTGCTGCACTGTTAATTGTGTTGCTGTCAAAGAATAACAACGGCACAACCACTCAGACAAGTCCCGAGCAACAGCTGCAGGAAGGCACAGCAAACACCACTGTTTCCATAGAGGTGCCTACAGAAAACCCCTCTGCCGGTGTATACGAAATCAAGTCCACACCAAGCGATGAAAAGGCTGATGAAGCCCTGTACGCAAAAATAGCTTCTCTTAACACAGCCTTAGACAGCTACTATAAAAACAACAGCAACAAGCTTTTATCCGTATACGGCCTTATGTTCTCTGACGAGGGCGACTTTACGGTAAGTGCATCTACCGTTGCTAAAGCGGCTGATATTGATTTAGGTCAGGATATTGATGATTTTGCAGATATTTTATATATTAAAGCCTCTGATTTAGAAAATTATGAGGGAATGTCCGTGTCCTCAAGCTCAAGCAATCTTTTAGAACCCTTTACCGCATATAACAGTGCCGACGGATATATTATATCCTCCTCTAAGCACAAGGGCGGTATAATTACAAGAGAGCAATACAGAAGTCTTTTAGGTTCTTATGCAACAGACCACGGTACAGTAAGAAACCCTGATGATGAGGATGAAGATTACCTTGATATTGCCGCTGTTGCAGCTACTGCATTAAAAGACGGCAAGCACGATATTAAATATATTGCCTGTGATGATAAATACGCTGTTGCTGTAATAGGCGGCTTGGTAAATCCTGATAATATTAAGGAATATGTGCTTACCAAAAAGCCCGGCGGCTGGTCAATAGCTATGGATATAACAGACTCAGTATATCCTCGTCAGGAGGTAAACAACACTTTCCCCGATATGGAATTAGGTCTTTTACCAAAGTATACCATTGCACAGTTTGGTGATATTAAAACAGGCTTTGATGAATATGAGCAATCTCTCATTAAGCTGGGTATGATTACGGAAGAGGATTTGCCTGAAACCTATAGCTGCGGTGCAGGTCGTTTTGTATATATTGAATTAAGCTCAGGCAAAAAGCTTTTAGGTTATGTCAATGACCAAAACAAGCTTGAGTTTTACGAGGTTAAGGATACAAACCAGGCAATTTCTGCTATGCTTCAGGTACACGAAGCACCACCTATATTTATACTCCGCTACAGTTCAGAGTAAAAAACAAGGGACAATCCGCAAATTGGATTGTCCCTTTATATTTTATATAAAAAGGGAAATAGACTTATGTCGTGAGTGGAGGACATAAGCCTATTTCAGTGGAGAGTTGTATATGAATAATAGAGTCCGGCTCTATTCACCAAGGATACCTCCTTGGTAATTATTATTATATCACAGGTTAAGCAAAAAAACAAATTATAAATTGATTAAAAAAATTTTTAGTCAAAATGCACAAAAAAAGTTTTTTTAATTCCTAGTAAATTACTTGACTTTAATATTAATCAGTGGTACTATATAGATAAATCAAATCTCAGTAATTTACTGGGGATTAAAAAGAGGTGAAATTTATGAAGATTTCAACCAGGGGCAGATACGGTCTGCGTGCTATGGTGGACATTGCCGCCAATACACGTGAGGGTAATTGTATTTCCCTAGGATGTGTTGCTAAAAGACAAAATATAAGCGAAAGCTATCTTGAACAGCTTGTATCTGCATTAAAAAAAGCAGGGCTTTTAAAAAGCACAAGGGGTGCTCAGGGTGGCTATGAGCTTACACGAAAACCCGACCAAATAACCGTAGGTGATATATTAAATGCTATTGAAGGGCCAATGACCTTGGTGGATTGCGAAAGCAAAACCGATGCCTGCTCAAACGGCGATTGCGAAAAATGTGCAACCAAGGATGTGTGGGAAAGGCTTAGCAGTAGTATTATTGATACGGCAAACGGTATAACATTAAGCCAGCTTGCCGATAATTATATTGAATTAAACGAAACGGAGTGAATTATAAATGACTGTATATTTTGACAATGCGGCAACTACAAAGCCACGTAAGGAAGTAATTGACAAAATGCTCCCTTTTATTACCGAAAACTATGGTAATCCCTCAAGTATATATAAAATTGCAAGGGAAAATAAAATTGCAGTTGATGAAGCAAGAGAAAATCTTGCTAAGGCTATAAACGCTAATACTAACGAAATTTATTTTACGGCAGGCGGTTCAGAGGCTGATAACTGGGCATTAAAGGGTATTGCTGACAGCTACAGCAATAAAGGAAAGCACATTATCACCACTGCTATTGAGCATCACGCAATACTCCATACCTGTCAGTACCTTGAAAGCAAAGGCTATGAGGTGACTTATCTGCCTGTTGATGAATACGGCATTATCTCTATAGAGGATTTAAAAAATGCCGTAAGAGAGGATACAATACTTATATCAATTATGTTTGCAAATAACGAAATAGGTTCAATTCAGCCTATAGCTGAAATCGGTGCATTTGCAAAGGAAAAAGGCATTGTATTCCACACTGATGCAGTACAGGCATTAGGTCATGTGCCTATTGATGTTGATGAAATGAATATTGACCTGCTTTCTGCAAGCGGTCACAAGCTTTACGGACCTAAGGGGATAGGTATGCTTTATATAAGAAAGGGTATTAAAATTAAGCCCTTTATCCATGGCGGTGCTCAGGAGCGTAACAGACGTGCAGGTACCGAAAATGTACCGGGTATCATAGGCTTTGGCGAAGCAATAAGGCTTGCAAATAAGGAGCTTAATGAGGAAAAGGCTCGTCTTATTACCTTAAGAGATAAGCTTATTAACGGCATTTTAACCTCAATACCCCATTCAAGGCTTAACGGTCACCCTGAAAAGAGGTTACCGGGTAACGTAAATATATCCTTTGAGTTTATTGAGGGTGAATCAATGCTGCTTTTACTTGATATGAAGGGAATATGTGCAAGCAGCGGCTCTGCCTGCACAAGTGGTTCCCTGGACCCATCTCATGTATTGCTTGCAATAGGCTTACCTCACGAAAAGGCTCACGGCTCATTAAGGCTTACCTTAGGTCATTTCAATACAGAGGAAGAGGTAGACTATATCTTAAAGGAATTGCCTCCTATTGTAGCAAGGCTCAGAGAAATGTCGCCTCTCTACGAGGATTATCTTAAATCAAATCAGTAATAAAAAGGAGAATTATCATGCAATACAGTGAAAAGGTAATGGATCATTTTATGAACCCAAGAAACGTAGGCGAAATAGAGAATGCAAGCGGTGTCGGTACAGTCGGCAATGCTAAGTGCGGCGATATTATGAAGGTCTACCTTAAAATAGAGGACGGCATTATTCAGGATGCAAAGTTTAAAACCTTTGGTTGCGGTGCGGCAGTTGCTACAAGCTCTATGGCAACCGAGCTTGTAAAGGGTAAGACTATACAAGAGGCTCTTACTGTTACAAATAAAGCAGTTATGGAGGCTCTTGACGGTCTGCCACCTGTAAAGGTACACTGCTCATGTCTTGCAGAGGAGGCTTTACATGCTGCACTCTGGGACTATGCCGAAAAGAACGGCATTGTAATTGAAGGTCTTAAAAAGCCTGTAGATGATATTGGTGAACACGAGGAAATACCCGAGGAGGAATAATATGCCCCAAAAGGTTGTAGTTGGTATGTCAGGAGGAGTTGACTCCTCTGTTGCCGCATATCTTCTGAAAAAGCAAGGCTATGATGTAATTGGTGTAACCATGCAGATATGGCAGGAGGAAAGCCGTACGGAAATAGAGGATAACGGCGGTTGTTGCGGTCTTTCGGCAGTAGATGATGCAAGGCGTGTTGCCGCTTCCCTTGATATACCCCATTATGTATTAAACTTCCGACAGAATTTTAGAACTAAGGTTATTGATTATTTTATTGATGAATATTTAAAGGGAGCTACACCTAACCCTTGTATAGCCTGTAACCGATATATTAAGTGGGAGTCCCTTTTATCTAAAGCAATAGGTATAGGTGCAGACTATATTGCAACAGGGCATTACGCTAAAATTACAAACCACCCTGAAACAGGCAGATTTACCCTTGCACTTTCCGATACGGACACAAAGGATCAAACCTATGCTTTGTACAACTTAACTCAATATCAGCTTTCACATACCCTTATGCCTTTAGGCTCTTATAAAAAGGAGCAGGTCAGAGAAATTGCAAGGCAGCTTGACCTGACAGTTGCAAACAAGCCTGACAGCCAGGACATCTGCTTTGTACCTGACGGCAACTATGCCGGTTTTATAGAGCAAAACACCAACAAGGAAATTATCCCGGGTAATTTTGTAGATACAGAGGGTAATATCCTTGGTACACACAAGGGTATATGCAACTATACCATAGGTCAGCGTAAGGGCCTCGGTATAGCTTTTGGCGTACCTATGTATGTTTGCGGTATTGACAGCAAAAATAATCAGGTTATTCTGGGAAGCAACGAGGAGCTTTTTAAAACTCATGTCGAAGTACGTGACTTTAACTGGATGTCTATAGAAAAACCAGAGGATAACACCTCTGTCAGAGTGATGGGTAAACTACGTTACTCCCAAAAAATGAGTCCCTGTACAATTACCCCTGTAGGAGATAAGGTTATTTGTCTGTTTGACGAACCCCAAAGAGCCGTAACTCCGGGTCAAGCTGCTGTATTCTACAGTGACGGATATATAGTAGGCGGAGGCACTATTGTGAGGTAACCTATGAAAAAAATTAATTTGTTTATATTAGTTTTGCTTACTCTATCTATACTTTGCAGTTGTGCTGATACCCAAGTTCTTTCCACAACTGCTGCAGTTGATGCTGCTGTCAACAGAGCAGACGGTATGCTTACGGTAAGCTATATTGATGTAGGTCAGGCGGACAGTATATTAATCACTACTCCCGACAATAAGAATATGCTTATTGACGCAGGAGAGGGCGAGGGCTATAACGGAGCAGTATTAAGCTACCTTAAGGAAGCCGGAATTACAAGTCTTGATACAGTTATTGCAACTCACCCTCACAGCGACCATATAAGTGCTATGGACGAGGTACTTAATGCAATGACCGTTACTAATTTTTATATGCCAAATGTATCTCACACCACCAAGGATTTTGAGAATATGCTTAACGCCTTGGAAAAAGTACCCAATATATTCCCTGCTAAGGAAGGTATTAACTTTAATCCGGGTAATAAGGTCAACTGCGAAATACTTTCTCCTGTATCAGATAGCTACAGAGGTTTAAATGACTATTCAATTGTCCTTAAGTTAAGCTACGGCAACACTGCCTTTCTATTTACGGGTGATGCTGAAAATTTAGTTGAAAAGCAAATCCTTGACAAAGGCAAAAATATTAAGGCAAATGTACTAAAATGCGGTCATCACGGCAGCTCAACCTCTACAAGCTCGGAATTTATTAATGCTGTAAACCCGGAATATGCAGTATTAAGCTATGACAAGAATAATGACTACGGTCATCCTCATAAAGAAGTTATTGATAGGCTTAACAAAAATAAAATTACTATTTTAGAAACTGAAAAATCGGGTACAATAACCTTTAAAAGTGACGGACAAAGGGTTACTTTAGTTAACTCCCATAATAAGACTAATACAGATAGCTATACGGAGCTAACTACTATCACTGCTGTTCAGACCCAAGCGACAACACAAGAAGAAAAAATCTACGAAATTTATATAGGTAACAAAAACAGTAAAAAATATCACACCATTAAATGTAACAGCTTGCCTGCACAAAAAAACAGAGTTTTATTTAACTCAAAGGAGCAGGCACAAGAGCAAGGCTACACTCCTTGCAAGAGCTGTAATAAATAAATATATCAAAGGAGGAAATTTTTATGAGCGTACTTACAATTGATACAACAAACTTTAACAGTCAGGTTTTAGAAAGCGACAAGCCTGTACTTATTGACTTCTGGGCAAGCTGGTGCGGTCCATGTAAAATGCAGGCACCCATTTTTGACTCTGTTGCAGAGGATAACCCTGATATAGTTTTCGGCAAAATCAATATTGATGAAAACGAGAGCCTTGCACAGCAATACAAGGTAATAAGCATACCTACCCTTATTCTTTTCAAGGGAGGAGAAGCTGTAGGTAAGCTTGTAGGCGTGCAAAGTGATGATGAAATACAGGAGCTTTTAGATGAATATAAATGAGGACTATAAAATTGTAATTATAGGAGCAGGTACAGCAGGCTTAACTGCCGCTATATATGCTCTGAGAGCAGGTCAAAGGGTTATTATCCTTGACGGTAAGGGATACGGCGGACAAATAGGCTCTACCGATAAGGTAGAGAATTATCCCGGTTTTAAGTCAATTTCAGGCTTTGACTTTGCTACTGCCTTATATGAACAGGCTAAGGCATTGGGGGCTAAAATCAAGTTCAGTAATGTTATTGCCGTAAATAAAGATGAAAATGGCTTTATTGCAGAAACCGAAAAGGTTGCTTATAAGGCAAAAAGTATAATTATTGCTACAGGTCTTGAAAAACGTAAGCTTGGAATTGACAGAGAAGAAATGCTGACAGGCAAGGGTATATCCTACTGCGCTACCTGTGACGGTGCCTTTTACAAGGGTAAAAGAGTAGCTGTTGTAGGGGGAGGCAATACTGCCCTTGAGGATGCTCTGTTTTTAAGTGAGTATTGCGAAAAGGTATATCTTATTCACCGCCGTAATGAATACAGAGCAGAAAATGCCTATGTTCAGAAAATAAATACTAAGGAAAATATCCAACAGCTTACGAGCTATGTTCCCGTTGAAATAAAAGGCACTGACAGCCTTGAGGAATTTAAGGTCAAAAGCCTTGCAGATAATACGGAAATATCTCTTGAGGTAGACGGCGTGTTTGTTGCTATCGGACAAACACCGTCAAATACAATCTTTAAGGATATCGTTGACCTTGATGAAAGCGGTTATATTATTGCTGATGAAAGCTGTAAAACCTCAACAGAGGGCATCTTTGTTGCAGGTGACTGCCGTACAAAGGAGATACGACAGCTTGTTACAGCAGCCTCTGACGGTGCTGTTGCAGGTATTGCTGCAGCTAAATATGTAAGAGAGAATTAAAAATAAAGGGATTGCCCGGTTAATTGCAATCCCTTTTTATTTTTACTCTGCCTTATTTAAAAAAGCGGTATAGCACCTCTTTGCCTCGTAAATATCAGCCTTACTTATTGCCTCCCATGGTGCGTGCATATTAAGCACAGGCACACCGCAGT
Source organism: uncultured Bacillota bacterium (assembly GCA_958426775.1). Classification (GTDB taxonomy): domain Bacteria; phylum Bacillota; class Clostridia; order Lachnospirales; family CAG-274; genus CALWRD01. The sequence continues at coordinate 98,395 of CATZZP010000004.1, read as the reverse complement.
CAATAACATTCATGCCGTAGTTGGCAAGTATGTAGGCTATTGTACCACCGCCGCCTCTGTCAACCTTACCCAGTTCGGCAGTCTGAAAGGTTATATTTTCACTGTCCAAAATGCTCCTTATTTTTGCAATAAACTCAGGGTTAGCATCATTTGAACCGCTTTTTCCCCTTGCTCCCGTAAACTTATTAAACACAACGCCTCTGCCCGTATAGGCTGTATTCTTTTCATCAAACATCGCTGAATACAGACTGTCATAAGCACTGCTCACATCGGAGGAAAGCATAAGGGAATTACTTAAGGCACGTCTTAGCTTAAGCTCACTGAAATCGCCCATAAGGTTAATAAGCTCTGCCAGACTGTTTTCAAAAAATCTTGAGTGCATTCCCGTCGCACCTACACTGCCTATTTCCTCCTTATCCGACAGTATACAGCAGGCTGTCCTTTTAAGAGCTTCGCTTTCCGTAATTGCCTTAAACGAGGTATAAGCACAGGAACGGTCATCTTGTCCGTAGCCTAAAATCATACCTCTGTCAAAGCCTGCCTCTCTGGCTCTGCCTGCAGGTACAACCTCCAACTCTGCTGATAAAAAGTCATCTTCTTCAATGTTATAGCCATCATAAAGAATTTTTAAAAGATTAGCCTTTACATCCTCCTCTTCACCCTCTGTAAGAGGTATTGATGCTACGGTTACATCCAAAGCTTCACCGTCAATTACCTTTGCCGCCTTCTTTTCTAACTGCTCGCCCGATAAATGCACAAGCAGGTCCGAAATAAAGAAAACAGGGTCATTTTCATTTTCGCCTATATTTATATTAATAACCTCACCGCTTTTTTTCACCACCACACCATGTATTGCAAGAGGAATTGTAACCCATTGATATTTTTTAATACCGCCGTAGTAATGAGTATCAAAATAAGCCGTTTCTCTCTTTTCATATACAGGCTTTTGCTTAACGTCAAGCCTTGGGGAGTCTATATGAGCGCCTAAAATATTCATACCCTTTTCAATTGGGTCACTGCCTATATTGTAAATTACAAGGGTTTTGCCCATATGTACACTGTATATCTTAACCCCTGTCTTTACGCTGTCAAGGCTTTCAAGGCTCTTATAGTTAAGGCTTTCAAGCCTCTTAACCATTTCAGCTACACATTCACGCTCTGTTTTGCACTTGCTTATAAAATCTACATATTCATAAGAAAGCTGATTAAGCTCTCTAAGCTGATTTTCATTGTAATTCTTCCACGCTGTTTTTGCCATAAGCTAACTTCCTTTCATTTAATGCCGGTAATTGTACAAGTATTACTGCAATAAAAACTATACCACAGCCTAAAAGCTGTCTTGTTGTAAGGCTTTGGTCAGTGTTCAGAATGCCAAGGCTGTAGGCAAGATAGCCTGCTATTACCGCCACAACTGACTCCATACTTAATATAAGTGCCGCCACTGTGGGATTTAAGCCCTTTTGACCTACCGTCTGCAAGGTATATCCCACACCGCTTGAAAGAATACCTGCATACAATATGGGTATCAATCCTTCTTTAAGTTGACCTGCTGTAGGCTTTTCAAATATAAGTGACATAAATGTGCAAATTACTGCACAGGCAAAAAACTGTACAAATGACAGCACAACACCGTCACAATCCTTTACATATCGGTCTATTACAAGTATATGCACTGCAAAAAGTACAGCACATATTAAAACATATATATCACCCATATTTACACTAAAGTTCTCTGTAATACAGATAAAATACATTCCTACCACAGCTAAAAGGGTACAAAACCATATTTTCATACCAACCCTCTTATGTAAAAAAACACCCAGCAAAGGAGTAAAAATGATATAAAGGGCAGTTATAAAGCCGGTTTTTCCCACACTTGTCATAGATATGCCCAAATTTTGAAAATAATCTGCTACAGACAGAGCAACGCCGCACAAAATACCACCTGCAACAGTGGGCTTAAGGTTAATGATGCCCTGCTTTAATCTTGCAATTACCAAAGGCAATAAAACAAGTACGGCAAGTATATTCCTTGCAGACATAAATGTAAAGGCTTTCATACATTCCATCCCCTTAGATTGGGATACAAAGGCTATACCCCAAATTAAAACCGTAATAGATAGATATAATATATTTTTAAAATTTCCGCCTTTAACCATTGTAACCACCTGTTGAAAAAATCTTTTCAAGCTCATAGGCAACACCGCACTCATCATTAGTAAGCGTAACCCTATCAGCAGAAAGCCTTACAGCTTCATCTGCATTTTCCATAGCTATGCCCAAGCCCGCCGCCTGCAGCATGGAAATATCGTTTTCACTATCACCAAAAGCAACACATTTTTCCATAGGTATTTTTTTGTTTTTTGCAAACTCTGTAAGAGCGTTACCCTTAGAAACATTATCTCCTATCATATCAAGACAATTTACATTTGATTTAAAGACCTGTAAGCCCTCAATTTCATTAAACCTAATTTGCATTTGCATTAGCTTTTCAATATCGTTATCTACTACCACAAGCTTAATAATATCCTCTGTATCTGCCAGCCTAAGCATATCCTCATCGGAAAGCCACTTGGAGTTTACCATATATTTAAGTTCTCTTGTATACTTTGTAACTATTTGCTTAATACCCTTTTCAAGCATTTCCCTATCACTTGAAAAACAGGTATCCACGCTGAACATTTTACATGGTATTCCCTCATCTATGCAAAGGCTTAATACAGCCTTAACTGCCTTTTTAGGTACAGGCTTCACGTACATACGGTTATCTGTTATTACATCACTTAAAGTTGCACCGTTACAGCCTATTACAGGGATATTAATACCTAACTCTTCAATATAGTCCTTAGTCAGTATATCACTTCTTCCCGTTACTGCAATAATCTCTATACCCATATTATAAAGCTTATGTATAATATCCTTATTTCTTTGTGGTATATTACCATTACTGTCTAAAAAGGTACCGTCGCAGTCAAAAGCTACCAGCTTATAATTCATTGTATTTCTCCTTTTCATAAAAAAGGGGAACTTTATTCGTTCCCCTGACAATTAAATTTTTACAACCGACGAAAGCACCGTGCCTATACTTTCATGAATAACCAAAGATGCCATATCATCATAAGAGGTTGCACTTTTATTTATTAAAACAAGCTTATTTCCTCTGTAATCGCCGACAAGGCTTGCAGCAGGATAGACCACGAGAGATGTACCTCCTACAATAAGCATATCGGCATTAGAAATAGCCCTTTGGGCACCGTTCCAGATGTCACTGTTAAGCCCCTCCTCGTAAAGGACAACATCAGGCTTAACTATACCTCCGCAATGGGTGCAATGGGGTACAGTTCCCTCTAAGGCAAGCATTTCCTCAAGATCATATGCTCTGCCGCAATTCATACAAAAGTTACGGTATACAGAGCCATGAAGCTCATAAACCACCTTACTGCCTGCCATTTGATGCAAATTATCAATATTTTGTGTAACTATAGCCTTAAGCTTTCCCGTTTCCTCCAGCTTAGCCAAGGCAAAATGTGCCATATTAGGCTTGGCATCTGTATAAATAAGATTATTTTTATAATAGTCGTAAAACATTTCAGGGTCAGTATCAAAAAGCGTTCTGCTAAGTAAATATTCCGGTGTATGACCGTACTTTGACCTTGCCGCATAAAGACCGTCTGCACTGCGGAAATCAGGTATATTACTTTCCGTAGATACCCCTGCACCGCCTAAAAATACTATATTATTGCTACTTTCTATAAACTCCCTTAATTTATCATATGCCATAAAAAATCTCCACCTTACTGTACCTTAATTTTTTCAAGAAATTTTGCAATTCTGGCAAGTGCCCTTTTAATATCCTTGATAGAATAAGCGTATGAGCAACGTATAAAACCTTCTCCGCATTCACCAAAAGCAGTACCGGGTACAACTGCCACTCTCTCCTCAAATAAAAGTCTTTCACAAAACTCCTCCGAGCTTAAGCCTGTAGACTTAATACATGGGAATAAATAAAACGCTCCCAATGCCTCAAAACAGCTAAGTCCCATTTCCTCAAAGCCGTTACGCATAAGGTTACGTCTTGCATCATACTCCTCACGCATTTTCTCAACCTGCTCATCACAGCCCTTTACTGCCTCTATAGCCGCATACTGGCTTACTGTAGGTGCACACATAATTACATACTGATGCACCTTTGTCATATTATTTATAATATCCCTCGGACCTGCCGCATAGCCTAAACGCCAGCCTGTCATAGAAAACGCTTTTGAAAAGCCGTTAAGCACAATGCATCTGTCCCTCATACCCTCAACAGAGGCAATAGATACATGGTGTCTGCCGCCGTAGGTAAGCTCTGAATAGATTTCATCACTTATAACTAAAATATCCTTTTCAATAATAACCTTTGCTATTTTTTCAAGGTCCTCCCTTTCCATAATAGCACCTGTAGGGTTATTAGGGTAAGGTAAAATAATTGCCTTTGTTTTATCTGTTACCTTTTCTAATATTTCCTCAGGCTGAAGTCTGAAGTCATTTTCAACCTTAGTATTAATAACAACAGGTACGCCTCCTGACATTTCTACACAAGGCTTATAGGACACATATGAAGGTTCAACAACCAGAACCTCCTCTCCCGGGTTAAGTACTGTTCTTAAAGCAACATCAATACCCTCGCTTGCACCTACAGTTACAAGCACCTCCTCCTTAGGACAGTAGTTAAGGTCATATTTACGCTTTAAATACTTGCTTATTTCCTGCCTGAGCTCTAAAAGTCCATGGTTTGAGGTATATCTGGTTCTGCCCTTTTCAAGGGTATAAATTGCTCTTTCCCTGACTGCCCACGGGGTTAAAAAATCAGGCTCGCCTACACCTAAGGAAATTACATTATCCATTTCATTTGCTACATCAAAAAACTTTCTTATGCCTGAAAAAGGCATTTCAAGCACCTGCTTTGAAATAAAATCCTTTGGCTCTGTCATGGGGATACAATCATCCTTTCGTCTTCATCAGGGGTTTTGTCTAAAATTACACCGTGATCCTTATATTTTTTAAGTACAAAATGGGTTGCCGTACTTAATACTGCATCAATGGTTGACAGCTTATTGGAGATAAAATAGGAGATTTCCTTAATATTTTTACCCTCCATCATAACCATAAAATCATAAGCACCTGACATAAGATAAACTGCCTTTACCTCGTCAAAGCCGTAAATACGCTCTGCAATCTTTTCAAAGCCCATATCTCTCTGAGGTGTAACCTTAACCTCTATCATAGCTGTTACAAATTCCTTTTCGGTTCTGTCCCAGTTAATAAGGGTTGTGTAGCTGCAGATTATTCTTTTCTTTTCCATTTCGGAAAGTGCCTCGAAAATATCGCTGACAGGTCTGTTAAGCATAACTGCTATTTCCTCAACGCTTGTTCTGCTATCCTTTTCCAAAATATTAAGTATTGCCTTTTCCAATTTTGTAACCTCCTAACCGAATTAAATTTTCATTAAAGAATATTATAACTTATTTTAATTAAAATTTAAAGTCTTTTTGACTTTTTTTTCAAGTTAAACAGCTATAAATTAATTACTGAATCTTTTTACATTTTTAATATCGGTTTTACCGCTTTTATCATCTCTGAGATAAATATCCCCAATACATTTTTCTCCCGTTTGAGGCAAAGCCATAGGCAAATTTTCAAGTTTTTTATCTGCAAGTAAGGTACTTATCTGCTCACCGCTTAACTTAATTGCATATGTTTCAAAGTCTGATTTCCAGATTGAAAACTTGCAGCCGCCTCTCCAACGTGAACAATAGAAGGATTTTGAGTTTTCAAGCACATCACCGCCGCAAACGGGGCACTTACCCAGACTGCCCTTTACACTGCGTTTACCACCCCTTTTTTTATCTGCGGCAAAAACCACCCTTGTGCTTGTGTTTTGAGAATTATCAACAATATAATGAACGTAACGCTTAATACTGTTCATAAACTTTTCCGTTTCCATATTGCCCTTTGCTATCTGAGAAAGCCCCTTCTCCCATTTACCTGTTGTTTCAGGAGATTTAAGCTCAAAGGGTACTACCTCAATAAGCTTCATCCCCTTTTCCGTAGGTACCAGGCTTTTGCCCTTTCTTACTATATAGCCAACCTGAATAAGTCTTTCTATAATAGCCGCCCTTGTTGCAGGAGTTCCCAAGCCTGAGTCCTTCATCTGCTCCTTAAGCTCCTCGTTTTCTACAAAACGTCCCGCATTTTCCATAGCACCTAAAAGAGAGGAGTCGTTATACGCCTGAGGCGGCTTTGTTTTCTTTTTAGGGCATTTAACTGAGATGACCTGTGTTAAATCACCCTCTTTAACATCAGGCAATACGGCATTATCCTCCTTTTTATCCTTTTCGCCTGCCACATTTAATTCTGTCCAGCCCTTTGCAATAACAGTTGTACCTCTTGTTACAAAAGGCTCATCCTCACAGACTGTAACAATTTTTGTGGTGCTGTATATGTAATAAGGATAAAACACCTGTAAAAAACGTCTTGCAATTAAGTCGTATACCTTAAACTCTCTGTCAGATAAGGCTCCCACATTAGCTCTTGCCTCTGTAGGAATAATCGCATGGTGGTCGCTTATCTTTGAATTATCCACTATACGCTTTGTAATAGGCAATTTTTCAAGAGCTAAAACATATTCTGCATAGGTTTTATATTGCTCAGTATCCTTTAGCTTACCTGCAATAATTTTAAGCTTAGGTATCATATCATCGGAAAGATAACGACTGTCTGTTCTGGGATAGGTTACCATTTTTCTTTTTTCATACAAATCCTGTACAATTGCAAGGGTATCCTTTGCAGAAAAGCCAAACTTTTTATTGCAATCCCTCTGTAGCTCCGTCAGGTCATAAAGCAAAGGCGGAGGTGTTTTCTTTTCCTCCTTTTCAGCACTTTCAACCGTAGCAGTTTTACCCTTTACCTTAGCTGCAATTGCATCTGCCTTTTCCTTTTCAAATATTTTTGTTTCCATGGCTTTTGTCGCTTTGTCAAACCATGTTCCCTTATAACCCTCAAAGGTTGCCTCTATCTCCCAATAATCCCTTGCATCAAAGCTGTCTATCTCCTTTTGTCTTTGTACAATAAGAGCAAGGGTAGGGGTCTGTACACGACCTATACTTAAAAGTGCATCATATTTAAGGGTAAAGGCTCTGCTGGCATTTATGCCTACAAGCCAATCCGCCTCACTTCTGCATTTTGCAGAGCTGTAAAGCTTATCGTATTCACTGCCGTCCTTTAGCTTACTGAAGCCCTCCTTTATAGCCGCATCTGTCATAGAAGAAATCCAAAGCCTTTTAAAAGGCTTTGTACAGCCTGAAAGTTCATATATGTATCTGAATATAAGCTCTCCCTCACGTCCGCTGTCAGTAGCACAGATAAGACCTGTTATGCTGTCACGTGCCATTATCTTTTCTAAAAGCTTAAACTGCTTTTCCGTATTTTTAATTGCCTTTAGCTTGATTGTTTCAGGTATAATCGGCAAGGCTTCCCTTGTCCAGCGTTTAAGGTCAGCATTATAGTCCTCCGGGTCATACAAAGTTACTAAATGACCCACAGCCCAGGAAATAACATAATCATCATTATATAAAAAGCCTTCGCCTTTTTTGGTACATTTAAGCACCCTTGCAATATCCCTTGCAACAGAAGGCTTTTCCGCAATTATCAGCTCCATATTTACCTCACTTAGTAGTCCATTTACCGCTTAAATATCTGCCTACAAACATGCTCGAACGGAATATCCAGTCAAGCACCATAGCTATCCATACACCTATAGCACCAAAGCCCAGCCATTTACCTAAAATATAGCTAAAAAGTATCCTGAATATCCACATTGAAAATATTGCTACAACCATCGTATATCGTACATCATTAGACGCCCTTAAAGCATTGGGCAGAGTAAATGACAGCGGCCATATAAGCATGGCACAGCCATTATGTATTAAAATAAGAATTGTGGCAAGAGTCATGGTTTCCTCAGAAAGATTATACACCTTTAAAATAAGGGGCAACGCAATAATTAAGATGCTGTTTAATGCAAACATAACAGCATATGCTATTTTTATAAGCTTTTTAATATAGTACCTTGCCTGCTTATAATCTCCTGCACCTACACATTGACCTACAACAGTTATCATAGCAAGTGATATAGCCTGTCCGGGGATAGTTCCGAAAGCGTCAATATTATTGGCAACTGCATTTGCCGCAATCTGCACAGTACCAAAGCCTGCAATTACTCTTACAACTATAACACGACCAAACTGAAACATACTGTTTTCAAGTCCGTTAGGTATACCTATGCCTAGTATGCGTTTTATCATATATTTATTAAGATGAATTTTGGCACCTTTTACAATATGCACCCTCAAGGACTGATTTCTTATTAAAACACTCATAACCACTGCCGCTGCAAATCTTGCTATAAGTGATGATGTTGATACCCCCACAACACCTAAATTAAAACCATATACAAAAACAGCATTCAGTGTAATATTAATTATATTCATTAAAAGGGATACATACATTGAAACCTTTGAGTTGCCCATTGAGCGAAACAGGGCGGCGTTGGAATTATATATTGCCAAAAACGGATAAGAAGCGGCAGATATATAAAAATACCGGCAGGCATATTCCAAAACCTGACCGTCAACAGCAAAGACAGCTACCAATATGTTACGGCAGAATATAAAAGAAAACAGCATAATTCCCACCGAAAGTATAAGGGATATTATCTGTAGCTGATATGCTGACTCACAAGCAAGTTCATCATCGCCATGACCTATAAGCTGTGAGGTAACAACTGCACCACCTGTTGCAAGAGCAGCAAAAAGATTCATAAAAAGCACATTTATCATATCCACCAAGGATACACCCGATACTGCTGCCTCACCTGTTGAGGACACCATAATAATATCAGCCATACCTACGGTTACTGCCAAAATCTGCTCAATAATAAGTGGTACTATTAAACGCTTTAGTTGTCTGCCGTTAAACATAAAATCAACCTTCTGTTCATAGATAATAAGCTTAATTATAAACCTCTTAATTTTTTTTGTCAACAAAGCAGTACGTAAAATTAAAAGCCCTCAATGCTTTTGCACCGAGGGCAAATATAACTAGTCTATATCCTCTCTGATTGCATAGGATATTTGCATAAGGCTGTCTGTAAGGTGAACATTTTCAACCACTACATCGTCAGGCACATCAAGGTCAACATGGGAAAAATTCCAAAGTCCTTTAACTCCGTTATTGACAAGCATAGGTACCACCTGCTTTGCATTCTCCTTAGGCAATGCAAGCACGGCTATATCAACCTTATTTGCCTTAAGAAAGCTTTCCAGATTGGCAACATCCATAATTTCTATGCCTCTTATATTAAGACCTATGAGCTTTGGGTTACGGTCAAACACCGCTGTAAACTTGAAACCTCTCTTACCGAAGTTACCGTAATTGACAAGGGCTTGTCCTAAATTACCGCCGCCTATTATTATAAGATTATAAACCTTATCAAGTCCTAAAATCTTTTTAATTTCCTCATATAGCAATTCTACATTATAACCGTAGCCTTGCTGACCGAAGCAACCGAATTTGTTTAAATCCTGTCTGATTTGAGATGCTGTCACATTCATGCGTCTGCTTAAATCACCTGAGGATATACGTGTTATGCCATTATCAAGTAAATCCCCCAAATATCTGTAATATCTGGGTAATCTTTTAATAACCGCAATAGAAATTCTCTTATCATCATCCATTTTATTCACCTATATTCTTTATGATTAAAGTCATTTAATAGTATAATACTTTACGCAATTTTTGTCAATCTTTACAAAACTAAAACAAAATAATAATTTTTTACGGTTTATGCTTTAAAAAAACAATCCAATCTGTTAAAATAGTATGAACTGAGGTTTTATTTTAACGGAGGTTTTATAATGATACTTTCACTTAATAATATACAAAAGTCCTTCGGTACTGATATTATACTTGAAAATGTTTCTTTAACTGCCGAGGCTAATGATAAAATCGGTATTGTCGGTGTAAACGGTGCCGGAAAATCTACATTATTTAAAATAATTACAGGGGAGCTATCTCTTGACGGCGGTAATGTAACCATTCCCTCTGATGTAAGCTTAGGCTATTTTTCCCAGAATATAGAAATTGACAGTACAAAAACCATTTATGAAGAACTTTTAACCGTATTTGAGCATATTATTTCCATTGAGGAAAAAATGAGGCAAACAGAGCTTGAAATGTCCCATACCAATGGGGAAGATCTTGAAAGGCTTATGAATGAATACTCAAGGCTTTCTCACACCTTAGAAGAGAAAAACGGCTACGAATACAAATCTCGTTTAAGAGGTGTAATCAAGGGTTTAGGCTTTACCGCTGATGAAGCATATCAGCATATAAACGAGTTATCGGGAGGTCAAAAAACAAGGGTTGCTTTAGGCAAGCTCCTTTTAACCTCGCCTGATATTCTTTTACTTGACGAGCCTACAAACCACCTTGATTTAGAGTCATTGCAATGGTTAGAGGATTTTATTCGCTCATACAAAGGCTGTGTAATTATTATATCTCATGACAGATATTTTTTGGATAAAACAGTAACCAAAATTCTGGAAATAGAAAACCGTAAGTCTAAGCTATATACCGGCGACTACTCCTTTTATGCAGAGCGTAAAATCCTTGACAGGGATATTGAGCTTAAGCATTATATCTCACAGCAACGTGAAATAAAGCGTCAGGAGGAGGTTATACGCAAGCTTAAAAGCTATAACAGGGAAAAATCCGTTAAGCGTGCCGAAAGCCGTGAAAAGGCTCTTGAAAAAATGGAAAAGCTTGATGCACCCGAAAGCTTGCCTGACAGTATGCGACTTGAAATTACGCCCCGTAGGGAAAGCGGAAATGACGTGCTTTCGGTAGACAGCCTTGCAAAGTCCTTTGATAATAAAAAGCTGTTTAGTAACCTTAGCTTTGAAATTAAAAAGGGAGAAAAGGTGGCACTGATAGGACCTAACGGAATAGGCAAAACCACTCTTTTTCGTATAATATTAGATAAGCTTGCCCCTGACAGCGGTACATATAAGCTTGGTGCAGGCGTTACTATAGGATATTATGACCAGGAGCATGCCACCCTTAATACGGACAAGACCATTTTTGATGAAATATCCGATACTTATCCCGATTTAAAAAACACTCAGATACGCAACGTGCTTGCCGCCTTTGTATTTACGGGAGATGACGTATTTAAAAAAATATCCTCTTTAAGCGGAGGAGAAAAGGGACGTGTAAGCCTTGCTAAAATTATGCTGTCAAATGCAAACTTTCTTGTGCTTGATGAGCCTACAAACCATCTTGACCTTAATTCAAAGGAAATTCTGGAAAATGCCCTTTCCTCATATAAGGGTACCGTGCTTTATATCTCCCATGACCGTTATTTTATAAATGCAACGGCAGAAAGAGTAATTGAGCTTACTCCCGACGGTGCAGAAAATTATTTGGGTAACTATGACTTTTATTTAGAGAAAAAGGCTCAGAACAAGATTGAATATATAGAAAGCACTCCTCAGGAACAGGTAACCGCAACAAAACAGGACTGGCAAAAACAAAAAGAGGAGCAAGCGGCAAGACGTAAGCTTGAAAACCTTGTAAAAAAGCTGGAGGAGGAAATTGCTCGACTGGAGGATAAAATATCCGAGCTTGATAAAAAGCTTGAGTTGCCTGAGGTCTTTACGGATGCAGGCAAGGCAAAGCAGGTTTATGATGAAAAACAGGAGGCTGAGGACAAGCTTGCAGAGCTTTATGGGCAATGGGAAGATGCAAGCAGTAATATGTAATCATAGGTGTGGCATTTAGTCACACCTTTTTTATGCAAAGAAAAAACCGACCTCCGTATTAAACAGAAATCGGTTCTTTAACAAGGCTGGCAGGATTCGAACCTGCGAATGACGGAATCAGAATCCGTTGCCTTACCACTTGGCGACAGCCCTATATAAAAATATTATGATTGGATAAAAAGCAGGGCTGGCAGGATTCGAACCTGCGAATGCAGGGATCAAAACCCTGTGCCTTACCGCTTGGCGACAACCCTATATTAATATTACCCATTATTTTATTCTTTTATTTTTATTACTAAAAATAAAAGAAGCGCGAGACGGGATTCGAACCCGCGACCCTCGCCTTGGCAAGGCGATGCTCTACCACTGAGCCACTCGCGCATATGCAGTCGACGGGACTTGAACCCGTACCCAGTTAACCCAGACTAGATCCTTAGTCTAGCGCGTATGCCAATTCCGCCACGACTGCACATTATTATTACGCCTTTTTTCATCAGCGACAAGTGTTATTCTACCAGATTTATATAAATATGTCAACACCTTTTTTCAATATTTTAAAATATTTTATGAATACCATTCATATACATACAATAAGCAAACATTAAGGAGGGCTTTTATGAAAGCCTATATTGAAGAAAGGGCAATTGAGGTAGGAGAATATATAATAAAAAGTAAGGCAACGGTACGTGAAACCGCCAAACGCTTTGGCATAAGCAAAAGCACGGTACACAAGGATTTAAAGGACAGACTTGTTAAAATAAATCCCACTCTTGCCAAAGAAGCAGGCAAGATACTTGAAATTAACAAGGCTGAAAGGCATATCAGAGGCGGTATGGCAACAAAGCAAAAATATCTGCATTAGCAATTATCCCCCCTGACTGCTGAAAATCAGGGGGATTTTAGCTTTAACTATCCTGTTGCTTTCTTGAATCGTTTAATAATTCCATTTTCATCTCATAATAATCAGGTGTCATATCTAAATAATGGATATGGGGGTTTTCAAAACGCTGTTCCTCCTGCCATATTTCCTCTGTAAGCTGTTTTTCCACATACTGAGCTATTTCCTTTACATTTTTACGCTTGTAAACAAGCTCACCGTTCTTTATAACAGGTACCTGTAGTTCCTTTGCCGTAAACCCCTCAAAGTAGCGGTTTTTCCACGGCTTTTTAGGGTCAATATAACGGAACGCCTCTGTCAAATCCACCTTTTCATCAGCCTTTGCTATAAGGTCGGCTACCGCCTTACCCTCTCTGTCATATATTCTGTATACCTTTTTAAGACCCGGGTTTGTAATCTTTTCAACGTTTTCAGAGAGTTTTATTCGCGGTACAAAAACCCCTTTTTCTTCAACGGCAGATATTTTATACACAGCACCGAATACTGGCTCTGAACGTGCCGTAATAAGTCTTTCACCTACACCAAGGCTATCAATCTCCGCACCTTGGTTTATAAGCGAGGTAATGGTAAACTCGTCAAGGCTGTTTGATATAATAATTTTACAATCCTCTAAGCCTGCCCTATCAAGCATTTTCCTGGCTTTTTTGCTTAGATATGCCAAATCACCGCTGTCAATCCTGATGCCTTTAAGTCGTTTGCCCATAGGCTCTAAAACTTCCTTTGCAACCCTTATGGAGTTTGGTATACCGCTTTCTAAAACATCGTAGGTATCCACTAAAAATACAGCATTGTCGGGATAAACTTCGGCATATTTCTTAAATGCCGTGTACTCGTCCTTATAAAGCATTATCCAGCTATGTGCCATAGTTCCGCTTACAGGTATATCAAACATTTTGCCTGCAAGAACAGTTGCTGTTGACTTTGCTCCGCCTATATATGCAGCTCTTGCACCATACACCGCCGCATCTATATTATGGGCTCGTCTTGCCCCGAAATCTGACACAACCCTGCCTTCAGCAGCACGTACAATTCGCCTTGTCTTTGTAGCTATAAGAGATTGATGATTTACCTGTAAAAGTAATGCCGTTTCTATAAGCTGTGAATCAATAAGAGGGGCAATAACAGTTATTACAGGCTCATTAGGGTACATTATTGTACCCTCGGGGAAAGAATATATATCTCCCTTAAAAGAAAAGTTTGCTAAATAATCTAAAAACTCCTCCGAAAAAATCCCCTGCTCTTTAAGGTATTCAATGTCCTCCTTGTCAAAATGTAAATCTAAAATGTAGTCAATAATCTGTTCCAAGCCTGCAAATATTGCATAGCCTCCGTTATCGGGGTTTCTTCTGTAGTACACATCAAAGGCTGCCCTTGTATCCTTATCGGCTTCAAGGAAATAACCGTTGCTCATTGTTATTTCATAAAAATCCGTAACCATGGTAAGATTACGTGCCATATTCTGAGTTATTTTTTTCATATTAATCCCTCACAATTTCAATTTGAGCTGTTTCCATAGCTTTAAGTGCAGCATTATGGGTCTCCTTGCTTATACAAGCACAACAGCTTGCCTTAACAGAAATATCCGTTTCAGGCAAATATGCTTTTAAAAGCATAGCATTACTTATAACACAAATAGAGGTACAAACACCTATAAGCTCAATGCTTTCAATAGGTGCTTTAGCATTTTCCTCTGCTAAAAGCTTAGCAAGCTCCACGCTTCCGAAGGTGGTTTTTTTTACAGCCCTTTTAACATATGGCTGTAAAGGCTTTACTATCTGCCAGCCCTCTGTATTTTCAATGCAATGCACCACCGGGAGCTTTTTACCCTCTCTTGTTGTTAAATAGTCCTCTCCGTGAGTATCCATGGTAAAAATAACCTCACCCTTAAAGCTCTTTATCTCTTTTTCGACTAAGGGTACAACCGACCTTGCACTATCACTGCCTAAGCAACCGTTTACAAAATCCTCCTGCATATCTACTACAATCAAGTATTTCATATTATTCAACTCCTTTATATCTGTATAACTCCGGCATACGACCCAAACCATTGGAAGCTCTTTTTTTACCTGTAGAAACAACATAGCCCTGTATGCTCTTTCTGAAGTTAGCCTTATATAGCTTTTTACCTAAAACCGTTTCATATAACTTCTGCAAATCAGGTAAGGTAAATTCCTCCTCCATAAGTCCGAAAAGCACAGGAGTATATTCCGCCTTGTTTCTTAATCTTAACAAGCCTGAATGTATCAGGCTTCCGTGGTCAAAGGCAAGCCCCTTACTCTCGGTTACTATTTCGGTTGTCTGCTCAACAATTCCGTTTTTAACTGTTACTCTTTTATAATTATAGCTAAGACTTTCTTCACCACAGGTCAGAATTATTTTATCCTCACCCTCCCTGCTGATTTCAAACCACTTGGCATCCTCTGCATCATCTCCCCCTATGGGAGTTACCTTGTTCTGGTTTATAAGAGCCATATAGGCAACAGATATAATTCTCATTCGTGGGTCCCTTTCAGGCTCACTTACCGTACAAAGCTGTTCAAGATATATATCCTCAATACCCGTTTCTTCTTTAAGCTCTCTTTGTGCGGCACTTTCACAAGACTCGTTTATATTCACAAAGCCCCCCGGCAGAGCTCTGCAATTAATATAGGGATGATTTTTTCTTTTAATAAGCAGTATTTTAAGCTTATCAAGCTCATCGTTTACTGCAAATACCAATATATCCGCCGTAACAGACGGTCTTGTATAATCCTTTGGCTTATATGCAGCTAAAAACTCTTTTTCTGTCAAGCCGTCTTTATTTCTCAATTCCTCCATACAGTCCTCCTTTAGTATTATGCCACTACTTTCTTTTGTATTATTATAATACTTTTGTTTTCCTTTGTAAATAGAAAAAAGCTATGTTTTGACCATAGCTTAAATTTCACATTCCTTTAACCTTTTAAAAAGCTCCTCCGAAATTGTCATACCCTCATCAATTTTCAGCTCCCACACAAGCTTTTCCGGGATTTCAAGCACAAGCTCTCCCTCATCTGTTACAAGGGTTACCGTATCACATATAGGCTTGTTATCGGGTGCACCCTCACAACCAAAATCAGGCTCATCAATACGCTTAATATATATCATTCTATCCCTCATTTCCGTTTTTCTAATAAAAAGCCGTATCTTTGTAATTGCTTACGCCTTATTCTACAGTCAGGCATAAGCTTGCTCATAAAATTCCAAAAATCCCTTGAATGGTTTGGATATATAAGATGAGTAAGCTCATGGAGAACCAGATACTCTATTAGCGGCTTTGGTACCGATATAAGCTGTTCATTCATCATAATTATGCCTTTTTCAGGCTGACAATAGCCCCACCTTGATACAGAGCTTTTAATAATTAGTTTTGGTCTTTCCTTGCCCAGCTTTTCAAAAACAGGAAAATTTTTGTCTATTATTTCATTATAAATCATATTTCTTAAATTATTAAGGGCATAGTCTAAAAGCTGTCTTTTTGCCGTGTAGCTTTCCGTATTGTTTAACCGTAATATGAAATATGTATTATTATGTACTACACTGTTTTTATCAGACTTCTCTACTCTGATTATGTATTTTTTGCCTAAAAGCAAAAGCTCATCACCGTTACATAAGCTACCGCCTTTAAGCTTTGTTGCCTCATTTGATCTGATTTTTAATTTTTCCAAAGTTTTTAAAATATGCTCGCCGTTTGATACAACAAACTCATCAATAAATTTCTCATCTACAGCTTGATTTGCGGAAACTCTTACTGTACCGTCACTGCCCCTTATTCTTAAATTAATGTTTTTTACCTGCTTTCGTGTTAAGTAATATTCTATTTTACTGTCCTTATATGATACAATGCGTAGTTGTTCTGCCATATTGTTGTCCCCCTGTATTAATTAACTGAATTATAACATAAAATGAAAAAAAATACCACCCAAAATAGGGCGGTAATTTTTTATTGCTCCATTTGTCTGCCTAAAAAACCTGCCGCTGTCTGGGCAAGCTTATCCTCAACCTCACCCATTCTTCGGCTTTCGCTTAGCATAATAACTGCACCAAGCACATCACCCTCACTTATAATCGGGGTAATAAGCTCGTTGTTGTAAAGCTTTTTCTCAGGCTCATTTTCAAGTATAGGTACAAAGGTGTTTTCACTGCGGTTTGCAACATGGGTATTCCTTGTATTTATTACCCTTTCAAGTTCATTTGAAATCTGCTTTTCCATAAACTCCTTTTTACTGCCGCCGCTGACAGCAATAATCTGGTCCTTGTCTACAATACAGGTAATATGTCCTGCACTTTGTGCCAGGCTTTCCGCATATTCCTTTGCAAAGGCTCCAAGCTCACTTATAGGAGAGTATTTTTTTAATATAATCTCTCCTGTACTGCCTGTATAAATTTCCAAGGGGTCACCTTCTCTTATGCGTAATGTACGCCTTATTTCCTTTGGTATAACAATACGACCTAAGTCGTCAATTCTTCTTACAATTCCTGTTGCCCTCAAAACAACTCCTCCTTAACAAATTTAACTGTAAAGCTATTATTTGTTTATTTCGGAATTTTATACTACACACAATTTTTTAATTACGGAAATTCAGATTTGCTCACTTTTTTTCAATTCATATACAAGTAGCTTAATTTATTCTGAAATAACACTTCAGATTATTACTTAATGCAAAAAAGCACTCGTATCAAAACCGAATGCTTTTTTAACTAATCGTAAATATAAGCTTAATTTAAATAGTCTCCCACAGGACTTGAATTATACTGCTTAATCACCTTTAATATAATAGAGCCGTCAGGTTCGTCTGTCTGCTCCACTATTTTATATTTTGTATTATTACGCTCAAGTCCCTTCTTATATTGCTCTACCTCTTGTTTAACCAAAGTAATGGCATAATCTCTGCCTAAATCCTCCTTAAGCATAAAATGAAGAGTCTGACAAATACAAGCTGATTTTACACGTTTCATTTTACTTCATCTCCTTTAAATTTACTTCATTTTATATTTTAAAAATTTAAGTTTTAAAATTCAAAGGGCATTTTAAACAAAAAATATACAGCAGATTTTTTAAAAAATGTCTTTTGAAATCAGCATTTCATTTTTGCTATAATTAAAGTATTAACCTATTAACAGAAAGGGAGATGCTCAAATGCTTTCTATAAACGACTATGTAAACTACAGCGTACAGGGAATTTGTAAAATTGAGGATATACGTTCCATAAGATTTAAATACGAGGCAAATTCCATGGATTATTATATTTTAAGACCTATAAATCAAGAAAATACGGTTATTTATGTACCTGTTGACAACCCTAAGCTGATTGAAAGAACACAGCCTATTTTGTCACCTGATGAAATTGACCGTATTATAAGCGAAACAAGGGACGAAAGTATCCCTTGGATAAGCGATTGTAAGGAACGTGCTTTGCAATTCAATAAAATTTTATCTAATCGTGACAAGCGTCAGCTTTTGCTCCTTGCAAAGTGTCTTTACACAAAATCAAAGGAAAGCCGAAAGGGTTTAGCGTACAGCGACGGGCAAATACCTAAAAGAGTTGAGGCAATTATTGAGCAGGAGTTTTCATTTTCACTAAAAATAAGTAAAGAAAGTATAGGGGAGTATATTCGAGGAAAGCTTGGCTTAAACGAGCAGGAAGCTCCTTAATATAAAACTTTTCTGATTTTTTTAATTTACTCTTTTCTTTAATGAAATTATATTATATACTAATATAAAAGGTTTGATTAAAAGGGATAAATATGGAATATATTAGAAAAGTTAATTATTACGAAACAGACAATATGGGTGTAGTACATCACTCAAACTATATACGTTATTTTGAGGAAGCAAGGATTGATATACTGGACAGGCTTAATCTGGGCTACAGTGAAATTGAAAGGCAGGGTATATTTATACCCGTACTGGAGTGTGAATGTAAATACATTAAAAGTGCCTCCTTTGGAATGCGTCTTATAATAGAAACAGAGATTACTGCCTTTGACGGTATACGTATGGAAATGGAATATACCGTCAAAGATGAGCAAAGCAGGGCAATACTTGCAAAGGGTAAAACAAAGCACTGCTTTTTGAACAAGTCATTTAAGCCTGTAAGGCTTAAAAAGAACTATCCTGATATTTATAATGCTCTTTATAATTTTTATACCGAAGGTAAATAAAGGAGATTACTTATGAAGGTAACCTATATTAACCACAGCTGTTTTTTGGTTGAAACCGAAAAATATCAGCTTCTTTTTGACTATGCAACGGGAGAACTGCCCGTTTTGGACTTAGAAAAGCCTCTGTACAGCTTTACAAGCCACTTTCACCACGACCATTTTAACAAAAGGCTTTTTGATTTAATTAAGCCTCACCCTGATGTACATTATATTATGGCTAACAGCAATTACCCGACCGATATGCCTGACAGACTTTACAAATATACTACCCTTGTTGAGCCTAATTCGGAATACAATATAGGAGATTTAAAGCTTACTACATTAAAATCCACAGATGAGGGTGTTTCATATACAGTCTATACCGATTGCGGACTTATATACCATGCCGGTGATTTGAATGCCTGGCTTTGGGAGGGAGAAACTGAAAGCTATAATCAAAAAATGAAAAAGGACTACATCAAGGAAATCTCCAAGCTTAAGGATATGGAATTTCTCCTTGCTTTTCTACCCTTAGACCCAAGACAAAGCCCTGAACACAGAGAACTGGGCATAAAAATATTCCTACAGTACACTAAAACAAAAAACATATTCCCCATGCATATGTGGGATAAATATGATATAGCACCTGAGCTTGCCGCTAAGCTGGGTGAGCAGGGCAAGCTATTTTGTAACGCAACCTTTAACGGTCAGACATTTGAAATCAAGGAGAAACCAAAATGAAATTTACCTTTGCACACAACAACTTTAATGTAATAGACCTTGAAAAATCCCTTAAATTTTATGAAGAGGCTTTAGGTCTTACTGAGGTACGCCGTAAGGAGGCATCAGACGGCAGTTATATAATTGTATTTTTAGGTGACGGCACCTCTGCTCATAAGCTTGAGCTTACCTGGCTGAGAGATTGGGAAAAGGACAGCTATAGCTTAGGTGATAATGAATTTCACCTTGCCTTTACTGCAGATGACTTTGAAGGAGCTCATCAGAAGCATAAGGAAATGGGCTGTATCTGCTACGAAAACCCTAAAATGGGCATTTACTTTATAAATGACCCTGATAATTACTGGATTGAAATTGTACCAAAGAGATAAGCTATAGGCACTCCTGTTTTTACGGAGTGCTTTTTTAATACATTTTTTTAAAAATATATAGTCAATTTCATTAAAATCTGTTATACTATAATTTGATGACTAAAAAACGGAAAGAGTGATTTTTATGCCTATTAAGGTTATGGATAATTTACCTGCAAAGGGTATACTTACAAATGAGGGCATTTTTTGTATGGATGAAAGCCGTGCCTCTCATCAGGACATACGTGCCTTAAAGGTACTTGTTTTAAATTTAATGCCTAAAAAACAACAGACTGAGGTACAGCTTTTAAGGCTTATGAGTAACTCACCTCTGCAAATTGACGTTGACTTTATGCATATGGAAAGTCATGTTTCAAAAAACACCTCAATGGACTATTTAGCACACTTTTACAAAATCTTTGAGGACGTTAAGGATCAGAAGTTTGACGGTATGATAATAACGGGTGCCCCTGTTGAACAGCTTGAATTTGAGCAGGTTAATTACTGGCAGGAGCTTACCGAAATTATGGAATGGTCCAAAACTCATGTAACAAGCGTATTCCATATATGCTGGGGAGCACAGGCAGGTCTTTATTATCACTATGGCATACCTAAGTATCCTCTTGACAAAAAAATGTTCGGCGTATTCCCTCATACCAAGGTTTATGCCCACTTTGACTTATTACGCAGCTTTGATGATGTGTTTTATGTACCCCACTCCCGCCATACCGAGGTAAGGAGAGAGGATATTGAAAAGGTGCCTGAGCTTACTATACTTTCTGAGTCCGAGGAATCAGGAGTATATATTGTAGCAAACAGCAATTTCAGACAAATTTTTGTTATGGGTCATTCCGAGTATGACTCAAACACTCTTAAGGAAGAATATTTACGTGATAAGGAAAAGGGACTTGATATACAAATACCTAAGCACTATTTCAGGGACGATAACCCCGATAATGAGGTTATATCTCTTTGGAAGGCTCATTCCTCACTGCTTTATACCAACTGGCTTAACTATGTATATCAGGTAACACCTTACGATATTGACACAATTTGTTAAATTAAGCAGGTGAAAATTTATGGATTTTAAGGTTGTATCCCAATATAAGCCTACAGGTGACCAGCCACAGGCTATTGATGCCTTAGCACAAGGCTTTGCGGATGGCAAAAAGTTTCAAACCCTCCTTGGTGTTACAGGCAGCGGTAAAACCTTTACCATGGCTAATATTATTGAAAGGCTTAACAGACCTACCCTTGTAATTGCACACAACAAAACCCTTGCGGCACAGCTCTATGATGAGCTTAAGGCGTTTTTCCCTGATAATGCAGTTGAATATTTTGTGTCCTACTATGACTACTATCAGCCTGAGGCTTATGTTCCCCAGACCGATACCTATATTGAAAAGGACAGTGCCGTAAATGACGAAATAGATAAGCTCAGGCATTCTGCAACCTCTGCTTTATCCGAAAGACGAGATGTTATTATTGTAGCAAGTGTAAGCTGTATTTACGGCTTAGGTGCACCTATTGACTACCGCACCATGACCTTATCGGTACGTCCCGGTATGGTCTTGGAGCGAGATGCCGCACTTAAAAGACTTGTTGAAATTCAATATAACCGAAATGATTTAAACTTTGTACGTGGCACCTTCAGGGTAAGAGGAGATGTTGTTGAGGTTTTTCCTGCTGACAGCTCAGATACGGCTATCAGAATAGAGTTTTTCGGTGATGAGGTTGACAGAATTACTGAAATTGATGTGTTGACAGGAGAAATTAAAGGTATCAGAAATCATGCCTGTATTTTCCCCGCCTCACATTATGTAACCTCAGGTGATAACCTTAAACGTGCTTTACGCACCATAAGTGAAGAGCTTGATGAACGAGTTAAGGAGCTTAAAAGTCAGGATAAGCTTTTAGAAGCACAAAGGCTTTTACAGCGTACCAACTACGATATGGAAATGATACAGGAAATGGGCTTTTGCTCAGGTATTGAAAACTATTCAAGACACCTTGACGGCAGAGCCCCCGGCAGTACACCCAATACTCTTATAGACTACTTCCCCGATGATTTTCTTATTATAGTTGACGAGTCCCATGTTACCATACCTCAGGTAGGTGCTATGTATGTAGGCGACCGTTCACGAAAGATGAGCCTTGTTGACTTTGGCTTTCGTCTGCCCTCTGCCTTGGATAATCGACCCCTTAAATTTCAGGAATTTGAAAATAAAATAAACCAAATGCTTTTTGTTTCTGCAACGCCGGGTAAATACGAGGCAGAGCATAGCCAGTATGTGGCAGAGCAGATTATAAGACCTACGGGTCTGCTTGACCCCCTTATTGATGTAAAGCCTATTAAGGGGCAGATTGATGACCTTTTAAGCGAAATTAACAAAACAACAGCTAAAAAGCAAAAGGTGCTTGTTACCACTCTCACCAAGAAAATGGCTGAGGACTTAACAGACTATCTGCGTGAGGCAGGTGTGAGAGTTAAGTATCTTCACTCTGATATAGACACTCTGGAACGACTTGAAATAATAAGAGATTTACGGCTTGATGTGTTTGATGTGCTTGTAGGCATCAACCTTTTGCGTGAGGGTCTTGACATTCCCGAGGTAAGCCTTGTGGCTATTTTAGATGCCGACAAGGAGGGCTTTCTTCGTTCGGAAACCTCACTTATACAGACAATAGGTCGTGCCGCAAGAAACTCCGAGGGTCATGTAATAATGTATGCCGATGTTATAACCGACTCTATGCGAAGAGCCATTTCGGAAACTAACCGCCGTAGGGCTATACAGGAGCAGTATAACCACGAACACGGCATTATTCCTAAAACAATAATTAAAAAGGTATATGAAATTATAAAGGCTACGGAAAGTGTAGATAATAAAAAGTATACCAATCTTGAAAAGGACCCTGAGTCTATGAGCCGTGACGAGCTGTTAAAGGCTATAGCAAAGCTTGAAAAGCAAATGCGTCAGGCAGCAGCAGAGCTGGAGTTTGAAACTGCCGCAAAGCTCAGGGACGAAATTATTGAACTGAAGAAATTAAGCTTATTATAGGTAAAATATTATGGAAAATGATAAAATTATAATAAGAGGGGCAAAGGAAAACAACCTGAAAAACATAAATGTTGAAATTCCCCGTAACAAGCTTATAGTTTTTACAGGGGTAAGCGGTTCGGGTAAGTCAAGCCTTGCCTTTGACACAATTTATGCAGAGGGGCAAAGACGATATGTTGAAAGCCTTTCCTCCTATGCACGTATGTTTTTAGGTCAGATGGAGAAGCCTGATGTTGAAAGTATTGACGGACTTTCCCCTGCTATTTCTATTGACCAGAAAACAACTAACAACAACCCCCGCTCTACAGTAGGAACAGTTACTGAAATATACGATTATTTAAGACTGCTTTATGCCAGAATAGGTATACCTCACTGTCCTAAGTGCGGTAAGGTAATACAAAAGCAGACAGTTGACCAGATTGTAGATAAAATACTGGAAATGCCTCAAGGCACTAAAATTCAGCTTTTAGCACCTGTTGTAAGAGGCAGAAAGGGCGAGCATACCAAGCTCCTTGAGGACGCAAGGAGAAGCGGTTATGTACGTGTACGTATTGACGGCAGTATTTATGAGCTTAGTGAGGAAATTAAGCTTGATAAAAACATAAAGCACTCTATTGAAATTATTGTAGACAGACTTGTTGTTAAGCCTGAAATTGTGCAAAGACTTACAGGCTCTATAGAAACTGTTTCCGCACTTTCGGGGGGTCTGCTTATTGTTGATGTAATAGGCGGTCAGGAGGTAATGTTCAGCCAGAGCTTTGCCTGCCCTGACTGTGATATAAGCATTGAGGAAATTGAACCTCGTATGTTTTCCTTTAACAATCCTTCAGGTGCCTGCCCTGATTGTACAGGTATAGGCGTTAAGCTGATTTTTGATGAGGAGCTTATTGTGCCTGATAAATCCCTTAGCTTAAATGAGGGGGCAATTTGCGTAAACGGCTGGAATTCCATAAATTCACCCGGGACAATGAGCAACTCTATCGTATCTGCATTATCGAAAAAATACGGTTTTAGTATGGATACTCCATACGAAAACTTATTCCCTGAGATAACTAAAATATTAATGTACGGCGACAATGAAGTAATCGAAGTTGCCTATAACAGCGGAGGCAAAACCAAGTATTACCCCTATGAGTTTGAGGGTATTATAAACAACCTTATGCGAAGGTATAACGAAAGCGGTAAGGACTATTCCGGTAAAGAGCAATTTGAGCAGTATATGACAAATATTACCTGCCCTACCTGTAAAGGCAAAAGACTTAAGCCTGAGATACTTGCTGTTACCATAGGGGATAAAAATATTGCCCAAGTTACAGAAATGTCTGTTAAAAATATAATTAAATTTTTTGACGACTTAGAGCTTACGGAAAGACAGCTTGCCATAGGAGAGGCTATTTTAAGAGAGATAAAAGCAAGGCTTAACTTTTTATCCTCTGTAGGGCTTGATTATCTTACCCTTTCACGTACAGCAGGCACTCTTTCAGGCGGTGAATCCCAGAGAATAAGGCTTGCTACTCAAATAGGCTCGGGGCTTATGGGTGTACTTTATATTTTAGATGAACCCAGCATCGGCTTGCATCAGCGTGATAACGACAAGCTCCTTGCTACCCTAAGGCATTTACAAGGCTTAGGAAACACCCTTATAGTGGTTGAACATGATGAGGACACTATGAGAGCTGCTGATTATATTGTAGATGTAGGTCCCCTTGCAGGTGCCCATGGGGGAGAAATAGTTTATGCAGGCGATAATAAAGGTATACTAAGCTGCGAAAAATCAATAACGGGAGCATTTTTAAGCGGTAGGGAATGTATAGAGGTACCTAAACAAAGGCGTAAGGGTAACGGTTATTTTCTTACTGTCAGAGGAGCCTGTGAGAACAATCTTAAAAATATTGATGTTCAACTGCCCTTAGGTACATTTATATGTGTAACAGGTGTATCCGGTTCAGGCAAAAGCTCTCTTGTAAATCAGGTTTTATATAAGTATTTAGCTAAGCATTTAAACAGAGCAAAGCTACGTCCCGGCAAATGTAAGGAAATTACGGGTCTGGAAAATCTTGATAAGGTAATAGCTATAGACCAAAGCCCAATAGGCAGAACGCCTCGTTCCAACCCTGCCACCTATACAGGTCTTTTTGATATGATAAGAGATGTATTTGCACAAACTCCCGAGGCAAAAATAAGAGGCTTTCAAAAGGGTCGTTTCAGCTTTAACGCAAAGGGAGGACGCTGTGAGGCTTGTGCAGGTGACGGTATAATTAAGATAGAAATGCACTTTTTACCTGATATTTACGTGCCTTGTGAAGTGTGCGGAGGTAAACGCTACAACAGAGAAACCCTTGAGGTTAAATACAAGGGCAAGACTATATCCGATGTACTTGATATGACAGTTGATGAGGCTCTTGAATTTTTTGAGAACCTGCCGCGTATCAAGTCAAAGCTTGAAACCATTAAGGCAGTAGGCTTAGGCTATATCAGACTCGGTCAAAGCTCCACTACTCTTTCAGGCGGTGAGGCTCAAAGGGTTAAGCTTGCCACAGAGCTTAGCAAGCGTAGCACAGGTAAAACAATTTATGTGCTTGACGAGCCTACAACAGGCTTACACAGCTATGATGTACGCAAGCTGATAGATATTATGCAACGCCTTACAGACAGCGGAAATACAGTTGTAGTTATTGAACATAACCTTGACGTTATAAAAACTGCTGACTATATTATTGACCTTGGCCCCGAGGGCGGAGATGGAGGCGGTACTATTGTTGCCACAGGTACTCCCGAGGAAATCTGCAAATGTAAAAAGTCATACACAGGTCAATATCTGAAAAAATTATTATAAAGGAGATACAATATGAAAAAGGCTGTACCTGATTTTATACAGGCAAAAAGAGATTTAATGAGGTTTTTCGGTTGTAACGATGATTTTTATATTAAACCTGCAACTAACTATAGCTGGTATATACGCGAGCTTGAGGGAACCTACTTTGTTGGCTATGCACAGAATGATGAAAAAGCACAGGAGGCTGTGGTTGTAAGACGTGACGGAGAGCCTTATATAATTGAAAAAGGGGACTACACCCTTGTTGTATGTATTGAATGTGTTAAAATTGCTCTTATCCTTAAAAACCAAAACAAAAGATAATAAAAAAGCTCCAAGTCTTATTTGCTTGGAGCTTTTAAGCTTTATCAGTTTATTTCACTCATAACATCCTGCATATCATACTTACCTGCAGTTTTGCCCACTACAAATTTAGCCGCCTTAACAGCACCTACCGCAAATACTTCTTTACTATATGCTGAATGGATAAACTCTACAACCTCATCCTTACCTGCAAAGATAACCTCATGGTCGCCTACTATTGTGCCGCCTCTTACGGCACTGTAGCCAAGCTCGTTTCTTTTACGTTTTTCCCTTACCTGACTTCTGTCATATACATATTCAAGCTGATTTGAACAGCTTTCATTTACAGCATCACCAAGTAAAAGAGCTGTACCGCTCGGTGCGTCTATCTTTTGGTTGTGATGTCTTTCTACAATTTCAACATCAAAGCCTGCCTCGTAAAGAACAGATGAATATTTTTTAAGTATAGCCGCAAGAAGATTAATGCCTAAGCTCATATTAGCAGAACGGAACACAGGGATAACCTGTGATGCCTCATTCATAAGCTTAATTGTATCATCTGAAAGTCCTGTAGTACAAACAACAACAGGTATTTTTTTATTAACTGCATAGTTAATTACATTAGGCACTGCCGAAGCTGTTGAAAAGTCAATAATAACATCAGCAGGCATATCACAGTCATTAATATCTATAAATGTAGGAAAGGGTGCGTTGCTTGCAACAACATCAACCCCTGCAACAATCTGTGCATCGGCATCGTTTTTAACAATGTCGCATATAACCTTACCCATATGACCGTTACAGCCATTCATAATAATTTTTATCATTAGTTCAGTCCTCCTGTTATTTAATAAGACCGAAAGCTCTCATACTCTTTTCAAGCTTAACTCTGTTTTCTTCTTCCATTTCAATTAAAGGTGCACGATAACCGCCTGCCTCCATACCCATCATATTAAGGGCAGCCTTAACGGGGATAGGATTAACCTCACTAAAAAGGTTATGAACAAGGTCGATACAGTCAAGCTGCATCTTTGTAGCCTTAGCAGTATCACCGTTTAAATATGAAGCTACCATATCGTGAGTATATTTAGGTGCAATATTGGAAAGCACGGAAATTACACCCTTACCGCCTAAGGAAAGTAACGGTACAATCTGGTCATCATTACCGCTGTAAATATCCAGCTTATCGCCGCAACGTGCCGCAATATCCGCCACCTGAGAAATATTACCGCTTGCCTCCTTAATAGCTACGATATTGTCAATCTCCGCAAGTATTTCAACTGTCTTAGGTGCAATATTTAAGCCTGTTCTGCCTGCTACACTGTACATAATAATAGGCAAGTCCACAGCATTTGCAATGTCGGTATAATACTTGATAAGACCCTTCTGGGTAGTTTTATTGTAGTAAGGTGTAACCATTAAAAGACCGTCTGCACCTACCTGCTCACATCTTTTGCAAAGATTAATACCGTGAGCAGTGTCATTACTGCCTGCACCTGCAATAACAGGTATACGCTTATCCACCTTTTTAACCGTATATTCAATTACATCAATCTGCTCATCATCGGTAAGGGTTGATGCCTCACCTGTTGTACCGCAGATAATAATGGCGTCTGTGTCATTTGCAATCTGATATTCAAGCATATTGCCGAGAGCAGTAAAATTAACACTGCCGTCAGTATTAAAAGGTGTAACAATAGCTACTCCCGCACCTGTAAAAAGAGTCTTCTTCATAAAATACGCTCCTCTCTTAATTAATCAAAATATCCCTTAGCCGCAAGAAGCTCTGCCATAAGCACAGCACCGCCTGCAGCACCTCTTAATGTATTATGTGAAAGGCATACAAACTTATAGTCATACTGTGTATCCTCTCTTAAACGACCGATTGAAACAGCCATACCCTTTTCAAGGTTTCTGTCAAGCTTAGCCTGTGGTCTGTCGTTTTCAACAAAGTAATTTAAAAACTGCTTTGGTGCTGAAGGAAGCTCAAGCTCCTGAGGTACACCCGAGAAATTTTTCCAGCACTCTAATATTTCCTCCTTAGAGGGCTTATTGTCAAAGCTTGCAAATACAGCAGCCGTATGACCGTCAGAGCAAGCTACTCTTAAACACTGTGCTGTAATACATGGGCTTGTTGCATTAACAATTTTATCACCCTCAACCTTACCCCATATCTTAAGTGGCTCCTGCTCGGACTTTTCCTCCTCGCCGCCGATATAAGGGATAACGTTATCCACCATTTCAGGCCATCTTTCAAAGGTCTTGCCTGCACCTGAAATAGCCTGATAGGTACAAACAAGCACATTCTTTAAGCCGTACTTTCTAAGTGGGTGAAGAGCAGGCACATAGCTTTGAAGCGAGCAGTTTGACTTAACTGCAATAAAGCCTCTCTTTGTGCCTAAACGCTTTCTCTGGGACTCAATAACCTCAATATGCTCAGGGTTTAACTCAGGCACAACCATAGGTACATCAGGTGTACCTCTGTGTGCTGAATTGTTGCTTACAACAGGACACTCTGCCTTAGCATATCTTTCCTCCAAAGCACGAATTTCATCCTTCTTCATATCAACTGCACAGAATACAAAATCTACCATTGAAGCAATTTTTTCAACATCAGCAGTTGCATCCATAACAGTCAAGTCCTCAAACTTAGCAGGCATAGGCTCTGTCATTGCCCAACGTGAGCCGATAGCCTCTTTAAGGCTTTTGCCTGCCGAGCGTGGGCTTGCTGCAACTACAACAACATTAAACCATGGATGATTGGCAAGTAAAAGCAAAAATCTCTGACCTACCATACCTGTAGCACCGATTACACCTACATTGTACTTCTTCATTTTTTTTGACTCCTATTCTCATTTTATAAATTTTTTTCTTGCCTGTGTATGTCCTATATATTTCTGTTTTTACAGAGGTCAGGCAATTCCACCCGTAAAACAAAAACAGAGTTGACTAAAGCCAACCCGAGTAAATTAAATATAACCTCGGATAGCTCTCCACCACATATACGTGATGACAGTCACCCGACTATTAATCAAGGCAACCAGACCGCCACCTGAAGGGAAGGCAAGCCTTCGGCATTTTACCCTTTTACATATAATCACCGATACCTTCATATCTCATATATGCTACTTATGAAAAACGCACCTCTATCTCTGTATTTTTACTATAACACTACTATAACACCTTGTCAAGCACAATAATGCTATTGTGTATATAAGTAGAGTTTTATGGCAATAATAAGGTAAAAGGAGGTAGCATTATGCAAAAAGCAAAAAAACTGCCGACTCCCGATGATATTTTAAAATACGAAATAGCAAAGGAGCTTGGTCTTGACGGAAAAATACAACAAGGCGGCTGGAAAAGCCTAAGTGCTAAGGAAAGCGGACGCATAGGCGGACTTATGACAAAGAAAAAGAGAGAGTTGGCTAAAAAGAACAGCCAACCCTCTCAAAATAATTAATCCTTAAAGCTGTAACCGCATGACGAACAGGTACTGCTGTCAGGCTCATTTGAGCCACCGCAATTAGGGCAACACCTCATAAACCTTAACCCCTCCTCCGTCCTTATAAGGCGGAGGTCTTTTTCGCTTTTACCTATAGGTACAACGTTTACGGTAATATCGTTATCCGCACTGTCATTTTGCGGCTTACTGCCCTGAGTATTAAGCTCCGAAAGCTTACTTTCAAGACCCGCCACCTTAATACGGTTACCGTCAATTTGTGCACACAAATCCTCAATTTCCTTGGAAACTATCGGTTTTCCGCTTTTTTTACAGGTGTAAACCAGCTTTCCTATCTGTGCATACAACAGAGTATTTTCCTTTTTAACGCCTTTTATTGTAAACTCCAGCTTTTTGACATCAACATTCTTTTTTGCATTTTCTGCCAAGTTCTGTGCATTGTTTTTTAAATTACTAAAAAGCTTCATTCTGAAAATACTCTCCTTTATATATTACTTATTGTCATCCTTTTTAGTACCCTTTAAGCCAACTTCAATATTCATCTTGCTTAAAGCGTCCTTAAGGTTAGCCTCAGCCTTTACATTTGACATATTATAGTAGTCCATAACGCCTAAATTGCCATTTCTGAGTGCCTCTGCAATAGCGTTAGGCACAAGTGCCTCTGCCTCTACTACCTTTGCACGCATTTCCTGTACGTGAGCCTTCATTTCCTGCTCAGTAGCAATAGCAAGTGCACGTCTTTCCTCTGCCTTAGCCTGTGCAATCTGCTTATCAGCCTCTGCCTGTTCAATCTGAAGGTGAGCACCGATGTTTCTGCCTATGTCAATATCAGCTATATCAATAGAAAGAATTTCAAAGGCTGTACCTAAGTCAAGACCCTTGCTAAGTACACACTGTGAAATACTGTCAGGATTTTCAAGAACCATTTTATGGGTGTCTGATGAACCTACTGTAGTTACAATACCCTCACCAATTCTTGCGATGATAGTTTCTTCACCTGCACCACCGACAAGTCTTGCAATGTTTGCACGTACCGTAACCCTTGCTATAACCTTAACCTCAATACCGTCCCTTGCAACAGCACTTATCCAAGGTGTTTCAATAATCTTAGGTGTAACGCTCATACTTACAGCCTGAAAAACATTACGTCCTGCAAGGTCAATTGCAGCCGCACGCTCAAAGGTTAAGTCGAGGTTAGCTCTGTGAGCTGCTATAAGTGCATCAACTACATTATCTACCTTACCGCCTGAAAGTAAGTGGGACTCAAGCTGGTTTACCGACATATTCAAGCCTGCCTTTGTACCCTTAATCATAGGGTTAATAATTCTTTCAGGTCTTACACGTCTTAACCTCATACCGATAAGTGAAAAGAAGCTTACATGCACACCTGCAGCAGCAGCCGAAATCCACAATCTAAGCGGAATAAAGCTCATAATAACCAAAAATGCAATAATTGCAATAAAGATAATAAAAAGTAAGATAAAATCATTTATGCCCATAAAAACTTTCCTCCTCTATTTAATTAATTTTTCTGACATAAAGCTTGTTTTCATACTCACGCACAACTAACACCTTTTCGTTTGCTTCGATAAATTCACCGTCGGAGCAGGCATCAATATAGTTGCCGTCTATGTTGATATTGCCAAAGGGTTTAAGTGGTGTGCGTGCAATACCCTCCTTACCTATATAGGAGCGTAGGGTTTCGATATTGCTCTCATCCTCATTAAGAGTTTCGTTAAGGATAATTCGGCTGTTTTTGCTGTGTTTTTTAAAATAATCAAAACCCAGATAGCCTAATAATATCAGTATTACTGCTTCAGCTAATACAATAATTGTGCCGAAGGGTACAAAAACAATGGTCATAACAGCTGATATTACTATTAGTATAACACCTGATATGCCGAAAAAACCAAAGCCCGGCACAAAAAATTCTGCCAAAAGCAATAATGCACCGCATATTAAAAGCACCAATGCAATATACTCCAAATTTTTTTCCTCCTTATAATTTATTTGACAGCTTAATTATATCACATTAAAAACAAATTAAAAAGCATTATTTTATTTTTTTTTAAATATCTTAATTATTTTTTTATGCATTATATTTCATTATTGACTTAATAAACTAAAATTGGTATAATTTATTTAAAATTAAAGCTTAATACTCGTGAGGGAGTAGTTTGCATTCATAATGCGGTAAGTCAACATTCCGACCTAGCCCTTTGGTCTGGCTTATCTTAAATAACGAGACTCATTTATAACTATTGCTGTATTTAGCCTTATTATTTAATTTTTGCAGGCTGGGTATGGCTTATAGCTGTATTGAGTCTTTTCTTTTTACATAAACTTATCTAATATAAGAGCTTTTGTATTACAAGGATACTTGTATTATCAAATTTTAAAGCTCAAAAAAGGAGGATTTATTTTAATGAAAGAGTATTTGTCCGAAGTATCTCAGGTGCTTCAAAGCCTTGACACCGATGAAAAGGGACTAAGCTCCCAAGTCGCCTCACAAAGGCTTGAAAAATACGGCAAAAACAAGCTTAAAGAGGGCAGAAAGGTCACCCTTATCGAAAAGTTCTTAAAAGAGCTTGCCGACCCTATGATTATTATACTTATTGCAGCTGCGGCAATATCAGGTATTACTGCGGCATATTCAGGGGAATCCTTTGCAGATGTTATAATAATTATGGCAGTTGTAATTATTAATGCTGTTTTAGGCGTTGTCCAGGAAAACAAGGCTGAAAAGGCTATTGCTGCACTTCAGGAAATAACCGCCGCTACATCAAAGGTTTTGCGTGACGGTCACACTGTTACCGTTAAGAGCGAGGATCTTGTACCCGGTGATATTATTTTACTTGAAGCAGGCGATGCAGTACCTGCCGATGCAAGAATACTTGAAAGTGCAAGCATGAAGATTGAAGAGGCTGCACTTACGGGTGAATCCGTTCCTGTCAGCAAGGTAAGTGAAATTCTTGAGCTTAACGGCGAAAAGGATATATCTTTGGGCGACAGAAAAAATATGGTTTACATGGGCAGTACCGTTGTATACGGCAGAGGTAAGGCTGTTGTATGTGCAACAGGTATGGAAACTGAAATGGGTAAGATTGCAGATGCTCTGCAGAATACTGATGAAGAGGCTACACCGCTTCAGCTTAAGTTAAACCAGTTAAGTAAAATTTTAAGTATACTTGTAATTGGTATCTGCTTATTTATCTTCTTATTCGATATATTTATAGTTTATAAGGATTTCAGCGGTGAAACTCTCCTTAACACCTTTATGGTAGCAGTCAGTCTTGCAGTTGCAGCTATTCCCGAAGGTCTTGCGGCAGTTGTAACCATCGTGCTTTCTATCGGTGTTACCAATATGTCAAAGAAAAATGCAGTTATTCGTAGACTTACAGCTGTTGAAACCTTAGGCTGTACACAGACTATCTGTTCGGATAAGACAGGTACTCTTACACAAAATAAGATGACTGTAACCGAGCATTATACAAGTGATGTAAACCTTCTTGCAAAAGCCATGGCACTTTGCTCAGACGCTGAGCTTGATGAAAATAACTCTGCTATAGGCGAGCCTACAGAGTGTGCCTTAGTAAATGACGCTTATAAGCTGGGAATGTCTAAAAATGACCTTTCCAAGGAATATGTGAGAATAGGAGAGGCACCTTTTGACTCCTCACGTAAGATGATGTCGACCGTTCATAAAACTACTGACGGTAAGATAATTCAGTTTACCAAGGGTGCTCCCGATGAAATTTTAAAGCTCTGTACTCACGCTCTTGTAGATGGTAATGTAGTATCTATGACAGAGAGCATTAAGAGCGATATTTTAAACGGTAACAAGGCTATGGCTGACAAGGCTTTACGTGTGCTTTGTGCCGCACAGCGTACCTATGAGTCGGCACCTACGGATTATTCACCTGAAACACTTGAAAATAATCTTTGCTATATCGGTCTTTCCGGTATGATTGACCCCGTAAGACCTGAGGTATTACCTGCAATACAAAGCTGTACAAAGGCAGGCATTCACCCTGTTATGATTACGGGTGACCACAAGGACACTGCTGTTGCAATAGCTAAGGAGCTTCAGATTATTAAGTCTGAAAGCGAAGCAATTACAGGTGCACAGCTTAATGATATGAGCGAAGAAGAGCTTTTAAACAATATTGAAAAGTACTCTGTATACGCAAGAGTACAGCCTGAGCATAAGGTACGTATTGTTAAAGCATGGAAGGCTAAGGGCAAGATTACTGCTATGACAGGCGACGGTGTAAACGATGCACCTTCAATTAAATCTGCCGACATTGGTGTAGGTATGGGTATTACAGGTACTGATGTTACAAAGAATGTAGCGGATATGGTACTTGCAGATGATAACTTTGCAACAATTGTTGCCGCTGTTGAAGAGGGTAGACGTATTTACGACAATATGCGTAAGTCAATACAGTTCCTCTTATCCTCCAACCTTGCAGAGGTACTTTCAATCTTCTTTACAACACTTATGGGCTTTACAATTCTTAAGCCTGTACATCTTTTATGGATTAACCTTATTACAGACTGCTTCCCTGCTCTTGCACTGGGTGTTGAAAAGAGCGAAAGCAACATAATGGAATGTAAGCCTCGTGACTCTAAAGAAGGTATCTTTGCAGGCGGTATGGGCTTTGATATTTTCTTCCAGGGTTCTATAATTACCGTACTTACAATATCAGCTTACTTTATAGGTCACTATATTGAGTCAGGCGTATGGGAAATAACAGACAGCCCTGACGGTATGACAATGGCATTTTTAACCTTGTCAATGGTAGAGATTTTCCACTCCTTTAATATGCGTTCACGTCGTGGTTCAATCTTTACTATGAAGTCCCATAACAAATATATTTGGCTTGCAACTATTGCTTCCTTTGTTATGACAACTGCTGTTATTTATATACCTTTCCTTTCAGATGCCTTTGGCTTTGAGCATATCTCTCTTGTAGAATATGGTATTGCTATAGCTCTTGCAATATTGATTATACCTATTATGGAGATTGTTAAGTTTATACAGCGTAAGGTTGGCAAAAGCGTAAGATAAATATAAATAAACTAAAAGGTGTATCTCTACAGACTATGAAATCCGTAGGATACACCTTTTTTTAATACTCATATAAAATATAACCCATATCTGTATTTTCTGCATTTACCTTAGGAGGAAAGAGAAATAAAAGCAGGGCTATACCTATTACTATTGCAAGCCTGTATCTCATAGCACCACCTCAATTTAAGTGTATATTATTCCTAGTAAGGTAGCAATATAAACCGTTAGCAAATTATTACATATATCCTCATTTTAAGGACTTATAAAGCAAAAGCGGCATAGATTTTTTATAAATCTACACCGCTGTTTTTTAAGGCTATCAAAAATTATTACTTTGTAAGTAACATTCTGTCATTATCAAATACCTTGTTTCTTTTTAATGAATACATATTAAGTACATCATCCATAGACATATTTGCTCTTTCCTCACCGCTTACGTCAAGGATAATGCTGCCCTCATCCATCATTATTGTACGATTGCCCGTAACCAGAGCAGATGACAGATTATGTGTAATCATAAGCGTGGTAAGCTTATTTTTATTTACTATGCTGTTTGTAATTTCCATTACCTTTTCAGCAGTTGCAGGGTCAAGTGCCGCTGTATGCTCATCAAGCAAAAGGAGCTTCGGCGGTACTAAAGTACACATAAGAAGAGTTACCACCTGTCTTTGACCGCCCGAAAGCAGTCCCACCTTAGTTTTCATTCTATCCTCAAGACCCATACCAAACTCGCTTAGGGCAGTTCTGAACATTTCTCTGTCCTTTTTAGTTACGGCAAAGGCCAATCTGCCCTTTCTTGCTCTTGCATAAGCAAGGGCAATATTTTCCTCAATAGTAAGGTTAGGTGCCGTACCCTTCATAGGATCCTGAAAAACCCTGCCTATAAATGCAGCCCTTTTAAATTCAGGCAAAAAGCTTATATCTCTGCCATCTACAATTACACTGCCGTTATCCAGCCAAAAGCTACCGCAGACAGCATTAAACAGGGTAGACTTACCTGCACCGTTTGAGCCGACTATAGTTACATAGTCACCGTTTTTAAGAGTTAAATTAAGGTTATTAAGAGCTGTATGCTCATTAGGAGTACCCTTGGAAAAAACCTTAACTGCATTTTTAATTTCCAGCATTTTTAAGAGCCTCCCTTTTTATTTTATGTCTTTCCATATGGTATTTAATTGTAGGAAGAGAAAGGGCACAGGCTACAATTACCGCTGAAACCAGCTTTAAAAGAAAAGCAGGGAATATGCTTGAATTAATTGCAACGGCAATAATAAAGCGATATACAATGCTGCCTATTAAGGCAGAAATAAAGCCTGCCGTTACACCTCTTTTACCTACAAGTGCCTCGCCAATGATAACAGAAGCAAGACCCACTACCAATATACCGACACCTGAATTTATATCAGCAAAGCCCTGATATTGAGCAAGCAATGCTCCTGAAAGTGCTATAAGACCGTTACTTATAGCTACGGCAAGAATTTTTGTAGCATCAACATTAATTGATGATGCACTTACCATATCCTCATTATCCCCTGTTGCACGTATACATAAGCCGATTTGTGTCTTAAAGAACACAATTATAATCACAAGCACAGCTACTGCACTTAATGCTGCTACTAAAAGCTTTGCGGCCTCAGCACTTAAGCCCATAGACTGAACAAGCTTAAAAACCGTATCACTGCCTATAAGGGATAAATTAGAGCTTTTGCCCATTACCAGAAGATTAATTGAATAAAGACCGCTCAT
The DNA here is from genome assembly GCA_958426775.1 of uncultured Bacillota bacterium. Lineage (GTDB taxonomy): Bacteria > Bacillota > Clostridia > Lachnospirales > CAG-274 > CALWRD01. The sequence continues at coordinate 61,929 of CATZZP010000004.1, read as the reverse complement.
AGTAAGTACACCTGCAAGAACGGGATGTACCCTGAGCTTAGTCTGAATAATACCTGTAACACAGCCCGCTAAAAGACCTGCACCAACAGCTGTCAAAAGAGCTAAAACAGGGTGACCTGCCATAGTTATTACAGCAGATACTGCCAAGCCAAAGGTAAAGCTACCCTCAGCAGTTAAGTCAGGTATATTTAAAATTCTGAAACCGATATATATACCCAAAGCAAGGAGAGCATATATAAACCCTTGTTGTAATGAGCCTAATACAAGCAGCATTAAAACACCTCCGACTTACTGTTTATCCTCAACAAATTGAATATTCTCTTTATCTGATAAATCTACACCGATTGCTTCGGCAGTAGTTTTATTTACTATTGTATTTGACGCAGGCACAACCTCTGCAGGTACCTCGGAAATATCCTTGCCGTTAAGTATTTCTACCGCCTTATCAGCTGACATTGCACCTATTTCCACATCACTTACGGCAATTGTAGCAAAAGCACCGCTATCTACCATAACAGCAGAGCTGCCATATACAGGGATTTTATTTTCTCTTGCAATCTCTGTTACCATGCTCATTGCATCCTGAATTACACTGTCGTTAGGCACAAATATAGCATCTACCTTGCCTACAAGGGACTGTACAGCCTGCTGTACCTCTGATGAGTTTGTAACAACAGCCTCTGTATAGCCGACACCCTTACTGTCAAGATATTCCTTTGCATCCTTTACTGTATTAACTGAGTTTACCTCGCTTGTGTTATATACAATACCGTAGTTTGTACGGTTTGGTGTAAGCTGGTCTGAAAGTGCAAATATATCCTCAACAGGGATAGCATTAGATGTACCTGTTGCATTTTTATCAGGTGCCGCTGACATATCTGTAATTACACCTGCCGCTACAGGGTTTGATACAGCGACAAATACTACGGGTATACCGCTTTCTAAGTTAACCATTGCCTGGGTAGCAGGTGTAGCTATGGTACAAACTAAGTCCATACCGTTGCTTACCATGCTCTGGCAGATAGTATTAAGGTTAGTTGCATCGCCCTGTGCCGTTTCATATACAATTTCACACTTATCCTCTGTATAGCCCTTTGCACGAAGCTCATCAATAAAGCCCTGACGCATATCGTTAAAGGCACCGTTTTCCACCATCTGGATAACGCCTACCTTAACCTTATCAGCTGTGTCCTCATTTTGTGTGGTTTCGGTAACGGTAGAATTACCCTGCTCCTCACTTGTCTGCTGACAGCCTGTTAATGCAAAGGATAATGCCATTATTATGCTTGTTGCCTTTAAAAATTTCTTCTTCATTTGATTTTCTCCTCTCGTCTTGTCATTTTTTGTTATAGTTTCTCAGCTCGTCAAAAGCATTTATAAGCATATCCTCTGTTATTACATAAGGATTATGCTGAATATCTGAGGCACAGGCTATATCCGGTAATATCGCCTTTAGCTGTTCCTCAGTTATTTCTATGTCCGAAAGCTTAACTGGCAGTCCTAGGGACTTATTGAAGCTGTAAAGCCTTTCAAATTCATGGTAGTTTTTATCGCAAAGTAATAAAATTAAAATTCCAAAACCAACCACCTCGCCGTGAAGATGTCTTTCCTCAATATGAGGGTATTTGGTTAAGGAATAAAAGATAGCATGACCCAGACCGCTGTTATAGTGAACGGTATGCTCTAAGGTAAGTAAAATAGACGCCATAGCTGTTGATACAATGATTGCAAGCACGCACTGCTCAAGCTCATAGCCGCTTTCGCCCTTTTTATTTTGCTCAAGTGCCGCCTTACCGTATTTAATTACGGGGTTAGCACACATAAGGCTGATTGTTGCACCTAACTCAAAATAATGGGGCAATTCCTCACCTCTTGAGGATACTGTCGCCTCATAATACTTTGCATAGGTATCACCCATACCTGCCCACATATATTTATATGGTGCATTTGCAATAATGTATGTATTAATAAAAGCATGTAACGGTGGATTATTAAAAAAGAACGGCTCTTTAAAAGTACCGTCCGTATTATACATAATAGATACACTTGTACAAGCCGCACAGGTAGATGCTATTGTAGGAAAAGTAAATACGGGCTTATTAAGCTTAACACCTAAACACTTGCTTGTATCAAGAGCCTTACCGCCACCTACGGCAAAAATGTAATCGGCACTTAAAACATGGGCATTTTCAGCTAAGGCGTCAACATTTTCATAACTTGCCTCTCCGCCGTACCAAAGCCTTGCAGTAATATTAATACCTTCAGCCCTTGCCTTTTCCTCAATTTTATCTGCCCCAACGGACATAGCAGTTTTACCGCCTATAATAACAGCCTTATTACCATAGGGCTTACATACACTGCCTATTTTATCATATACATTGCTACCTATAGAGTAGCTTGGCATAAATACACTGTAATTTTCTAAACTCATCAAAACTCAGCCTTTCTCACCCATTAATACTTTTATATTATAAAACAAGGAGCAGTATTTGTCAACCAAAAAGGCTCACACACTAAGGTATGAGCCTTTTTAAGGATTATTTGGCTGTAGTTGTTTCGCTGTTCTGTCCTCTTAGAGGTGAAATTCTGATTTTATCGGCACTTACTCCTGTTTTACGCTTTACTATATCCTCAATTTGAGCTATTTCACTTTCCGTAAGCTGTTGTCTGTCTACTACAACATCAACGGTGTCATCATCTATTCTGACATAAGCCTCCTTAAAGCCCTTTGCCTCAATCATTGACTCTGCGGCAGTTTCCTTTTCAATACGCTTTTGTATTTCAAGCATCTGGTCTGCCGCCTGACTTTTCTTTGTGCTGTCAAGCTTATCATTATTAATCATTTCATTTAATAAATCCTTTTGCTTTGAACGTGCCTGCTCTCTTTCAAGCTTAGCCTGAATAAAGTAAGAGGACTCATCGCCTGCATTTACAAATACTGCCGTACCTGCATCATCACTATTGCTGTTTACGGGAGTTGCCTCCTCCTCGGGTAATTGTGCTTGCTCTAAGCTGTCCTCATTTTCTGCTGAGGCCGTATTTGCAGTAGTTTCCTCTGTTACTGCCGCAATATCAATATTTTCATCGGGAGATATTACCCCTGCAATATCCTCCTCCAGTACACCGCCTACAGAGTCACCGTCTACAAGCATAACCTCACTTGTTTCTCCCGATATATCCCCCATATAATTAAGATAACCTGCCGCTGCAATCATAACCACCAACGCTGTAATTACTACTTGATTTTTTTTAAACATAAACATTTTAACCCTCCGTTTTCATTTTTAATACTTCTATTTTATGAGGCTCTACACCAAGTAAAGCCTGTGTAGCACTTATAAGGCTGTTTTTTACCTGAATATTGCCTCCACCCTCTGCTACTATAACAACACCCTCTATTTCAGGTGAGTATTCCGAAAGAATGACAGGCATATTTTCGTTACTAAGTACTACATCGGTCTGACTTGATTGTCTATTTGAGGTATCGTCTGTACTTTCCTCCCTTGTTTTATTTTCTGCTACTATTAAATTACCATTGTTTTTATATGTAATCATTACCTTAACCCTGCCCGCACCTTCTGACAGGCTTAAAAGCTGTTCCAATCTCCGTTCCGTATCTTGTGACGAATTTTCTTTTTCCTCACTTTCAATAATTTCAGCTCCCTCCTTAACAGCCACTCTGCTCTCATTTCCCGGTAAAAGCATAAGCACTATGCCCATAGCTATAACTATATACAAAACAACAGCAAAGTTTTTATTCATAAATATTTTGTTTATCTGCTTCATTATATTCCCCTCAACCTTCATTTATAACCTTAATTTTGTCCTTTTCTATGCCGCATAGATTTGCAACCTCTGATTTTATTTTTTCCGTATCCTGATTTTTAATTTTAAGCTCTACGGAGGATATATATACCCCCTCTTCTTCGTCATTAACAACCTTTACATTAACAGCCTCTGCTTTTATCTCCTCCATAAGCATATTCTCACAGCTTGTCTTAAAGGCTGAAATAACTATTTCACTGCCGTCACCGTACTGCTCCAGCTGATTTTTAGTGTCATATGAATTAAGCTTAATGCTGTTTCTTATTATACTTTTGCCTTCTGTATTAATTACTGCATTTACAGGCTTTAAAACAATAAGCATAAGCATTATACCTATAATAAAACTTACTGCACCCTTTAATTTGCCCTCCGGCAAAATAATTTGGCATACAGAGGCAAAAATCATAAACATAGCAAGACTTTTTACATAATCTGCAAGCATATCCATCATAATATTTACCTCCTAGTTAAAGGCTGCAAGCATAACACTTAATGCAGTTATAAACATAATTGCAACCGTAAAATAAACGCCTATAAGCAATTTAACGCCTTCACCTGCACAATCTATCATTTGGGTTATCTGCTTACTGCCAATAGGCTCCGATAGTGCCGCCGTCAGCTTAAACATAAGCATTACAATACAAAGCTTAGCTAAGCCGACTATTGCCGTAAACAGTATTATAATAATTATCACTGCCCCGGCACCGCCCTTTAAAGCATCTATAAAGCTTACAACTGCTTCCAAGCTGTTTTCAAACAGTCCTCCTACAACAGGTACAGCCCCTACAGCTAAGCGAACACCCTTTCCCGCAAGAGCTGAGGCTGTTCCCATTCTGCTAAGAGTAAGACTGCCTACAAAGATAAAGGCACAAAGTCTTATTTCCCAGGTAGATAAAAAGGCAAACAGCTCTGACAGCCTGCCTACTCTGTCCCTGTCCCAAAGGCAGTTTAATATACCAAGCATTACACAAAATATTATTTGAGGTACAATTATTTTAGAAATTAAATCATTTAAAATACCTACTCCAAGACTTAATACACTGCCAAAGCTAAGAGCAGTGCCACCACCGTAGGCGGCAGTTGCAATACATAAAATAAGAGGAATACCCGCATTAATTATTTCTGTTATTTCTTCAATTCCGTTTACTAAAGTATTGATACACGCCTTAAAACCCGATACAAGCATAGATGCAACAGCCGTATAAGATGCAAAATATATTATTTTATCTGTTCCGCCTTTTGCAAAGCCCTCCATTGTAGAGGCAAGTATTCCGTTAAGTATACAAATAAGCAAAATTTTACTCATAAAGCTACTGTTTTTCTTAACCTCGCCTATAAGTAAATCCGTCAGCTTATCTGTTAAATTGCTGAAATCCAAGTCGCCCTTTATTATCTCTGAAATAAGCTCTTTAAGGTTAATGTTATATTTATCCCTTGCCAAATCCTCCAATTCTCCAAGCTCCGAATCTTCAATACTGCTACCCAGCTTAACGGTAGGTGATGCATATATACTTGTACATAACAGCAAAATAATTAACGGTAAAACTAAAGCCATTCTTAACATATATATCCACCTACCCGAACATAAAATCAACCTGTTCTATCAAGCTTATAATAATAGGCATACCGTAAAAGGCAGTTAATATTTTACCTGCAATAATTGCCTTATTTGCAAGTGCAGTTTCCCCTGCATCCTGACATATATCAGCGGCAAACTGTGCTATATAGGTAATGCCCACTATTTTAAGTAAAATAGCTGTATAACTGTTATCGCCTGTAGCAAGGGTTATATCCTTAACTATATCTATTATGCTTTTAAGCTTAGGTATAAGAGAAATTATCAAAATAATACCTAAGGCTGTAGAAAGCATAAGAGCAAATACAGGAGCCTCCTTTTTAAGTACCAGAGCAAGTACAGCACCTGCTGTTACAGCAAAGGCAATTTGTGTTATACCCATATAATCACCTCTACAAATTAAACATAGTCTGTACCGTTTCAAAAAGAGTGCTTATGTACTGAATGACCCAAAAAAGCACTACTACAAGCCCTGCAAGGGTTGTCATCATAGCCTGCTCCTCTCTGCCTGCACGTATAAGCACCTGATTTAAAACGGCAATTAATATACCTACAGCCGCTATTTTAAACACAATATTTATATCCATATTTTTCACCCCTTAATTAAAAAAGCAGAATAACCGCAAGACCGCCCAAAAGAATGCCCGTATTCTTGTAAAGCCGTAAATCAGCCTTGTTTTTTTCATCAAGCTGTGCATTTTTAGTATCAATATAGTTTACGACATTTGTAATAGAGGTCAGCTGTCTGTTTATATCTCCTGCTCCCAGGCTATTGCCCAGAGCAGATATTACAATAATATCCTCCTTAGTTAAATGGGTATTTTTAATATTGTTTTCAAGACAGGACCTCCATAGCTCCTCTGTATTTTCTGTTGTTTTCTCTTTTAGCTCTATATAAAATGTCTTAAATATATCACCTATCTGACTGTCACACAGGTCTACTGCTCTTTGGCACATTTGCCACAGCGGACTGTGTCCAAACTCTGTTTCGGAATACATTAGCATAAGAGCATTTTTAAGCTGTTCCAGTTCTCTTTGTCTTAGCCTGCCTTGTAAGCCATAATATATACCTAAGACTCCTCCTCCTGAAATTAACAGCAACGCACCAATAAGCTTTAAAAGCATAGTCTTTTCAACTCCTCATCATACACAGCATCAACAGTTCCTACACCCGGATTAGAGCTTAAAACCACATATCTTTTAAAAAGCTTGTCCTCTTTTAGTTTATTAAACTCTATTCTTTTAACTAATTCATCTGTATCGGTTGCGTGAACCGTACATAATAGACCCACCCCGGAATTTGCTATTTGTCTTATACATCTTAATTCCTCCTCAAGGCCTATTTCGTCTGCTGCAATAATCTGAGGTCCCATACTTCTAAGAAGCATAAGCATACCTTTATCCTTTTTACAACCGTCTAAAATATCTGTATGAGAGCCTAAATCGTTCTGTGCAACTCCCATATATGTACCTGCAATTTCACTTCTTTCATCTACAAGCCCTATGCATATTCCCTTATTGCTTAACTGCCTTATAATATCTCTTAAAAGGGTTGTTTTACCGCAAGCAGGAGGCGAAATAATAAGAGTATTTAAAAAGCCTTTGTTGTAAAGACCTTTTACAAGCTTATCTGCACAACCCTTAACCTGCCTGCTTATTCTTATATTAAGAGATGATATGTTTTTAATTGTAATAATTTCATCTCTGCTATAAACAATACTGCCGCAAATACCTACACGGTATCCGCCGGGCAAAGTTAAATAGCCTCTTTTTATCTCATCATTAAAGGCATAAACAGAATAATCACTCATTTTATTTAAGGTTATTTCTATATCCTTATTGGTAGGTCTATAGGCTGATTTCTCATCCTTGCCGCCTATATAAACAAAGCTTTTCCCACACCTTAAATACAAAGGACTGTTACACCTTATACGAATTTCCTCAGCTGATTTTAGCTTGTCCCTATTAATTTGAGATATTTTATCCCACAGGCTTTTAGCTAAATAATCTTTAATTAGGTCCATATAATCTCCTCCTTTGTGATATTGAAATTATATGACCTATGTTGCCTGATTATTACCCAAAAATTGCACAAAAAAAACGCCTCAGCACCACCGCTGAGGCGTCAAACGTTGTTATGCACACCAACGTTAAGTTAAATATTAATTGTAAGTATTATTCCTTAACAGCACCCATAGTAACACCTGTCATAAAGTACTTCTGGCAGAATGGGTAAATAAACATAAACGGAATAATGGATACGATAACCGCAGCATTCTGAAGAGTCTTAAGGTTGATAGGAATACCTGTTGATTCAACCTGCTTATCAGCAAACAAGTCTCTCAGCTTGTACTGGAAGTTATACTTTGAAGTATCCTTAATGTAAATTACATAGTGGAAGTACTCACTCCAAGCGGCTACAGCAAAGAAAAGACCGATTGAAGCAAGAGCTGCCTTAGAAAGTGGTAATACAATTCTTATAAAAGTACCCATTGGAGTACAACCATCGATTTCAGCTGCCTCAAATAAGCTTCGTGGAAGACCCTCGAAGAAGCTTCTCATAAGAACCAGGTTGTAAACGTTAAGAGCACCTGTAAGAATAACTGACCAAAGTGAGTCAAGAAGACCAATATTCTTCATAACAAGGAAAGTAGGGATAAGACCACCGTTAAAGATCATAGTGAACATTAAAATATAACCGAAAGCCTTAACACCTGGCATATCTCTCTGAATGAGGATATACGCACCTATTGTAGAAACTGCAAGACCTACCAATGTAGTCATAATTGTAGTATATACAGAAATAACAATTGGCCATCTTAATGAAGTCTGTGAGAAAATATACTTATAACCGATAAGGTTAAACTCATCAGGAATAAGCTGCATACCATATACAGTATGATTCATTAAGGAGTCTGCTAAAATCTTAAGAATGGGTACAATCATGCAAAGCATTAACGCAATAAAGAACAATGTGTTAAATATTACGAATGCTGCACGAGCTCTATAACCCTTTTGAAAACTAAATTTAGTACTCATACATTCAATCTCCCTTCATTAAATAATACCGTATCCTCTGATTTTCTTTGCAATAATATCAGATGCTGTTACAAGAACAAGTGATACTGCTGACCTGAACAGACCGATTGCAGTAGAATAACCATAGTCGTTACCGATAATACCTACACGGTAGGAATAACACTGGATAACGTCAGCTACAGAGTATACAAGCTCATTATAGAGAACGAAGACTGACTCGAATACGTTCATAACCTTTGCAAGGTTAAGAATGAATACAACAAGGATAGTATTCATAATACTTGGAAGAGTAATATACCAAGTCTGCTTTAATCTACCGGCACCGTCAATCTCAGCTGCCTCGTAAAGCTCAGGGTTGATGCTTGTAAGTGCTGCAAGGTAGATAATTGTACCCCAACCTGTTTCTTTCCAACGGTTAGCAACGTAGTAAACACCACGCCATGTGCTTGTTTCTGTAAGGAAAGAAATAGGAGTATCAATAATATCTAATTTAATAAGAATAGCATTTACAAAACCAACTGTAGTTGTATCGGCACCTGTTGCATCAGCACCTGCTGAAAGGAGCAGTGTAAAGATAGAAGCAACAACTACCCATGATAAGAAGTGAGGTAAGTAAAGTACTGTCTGTACAATTTTCTTACCCCAAGCATTCTGGATTTCGTTAATCATAAGTGCTATAACTACTGAACATACCATAGCAAGTAAGAGGTTTACAAGACTCAAAATAAGTGTGTTACCAAGTGCCTGGATAAAGAAATCATCCTGGAAAAGCTTTTCAAAGTTACCCAAACCTGTAGAATAGTCAGGACCTGTTCCTGCTGTAATCTGTCTTAACTTATAGGTTGAGAATGCATATCTGACACCAAGCATTGGCCAGTAGTAGAAAATAAAAATGAATACAAGTACAGGTGCTACCATTATGTAGAAGTATCTGTATTTATACATTCTTAACCAAAGGCTTGGCTTTTTAATAACGATGGAATCGTAATCAATGCTGTTGTTCACATTGTTGTTGTTATTATCTGCCATCGATTTCACCCTTTCATATATTATCTTAGTGTGTGCTGTATGCACTTAACATACAGCACACTTTTTAACATTTAAAAAATAATTGCTTGATATAGGTATTTACCTATAAGAAATTACTGAGCGTTAAGGTCCGCAAGGATTGCATCAACATAACCCTTAGCTCTGTTTTCATAATCAGCTAAACCTTCGTCAACTGACATATTACCGTGTACTACGTTAGCAACAACCTCACCTCTTACAGTCTGAAGGTTAGCAAGGTTTTCAGAAATAACGTCAGATACAATAGGTACTGTAGCAAACTTTCTGTACTGCTGGAACATAGCAAGTGAGTTTTCTACTCTTGAGTCAAGTGAAATAGGATCATCCCACTCTGTTATAGAAAGCTCAGGAGCATAGAATGATTTTTCTACAAGGTTTGTAGGATCTTCATAGTAACCAAGAGCCTCAACTGTACCGTCAGGATTTTCCTTATAGTGCTTATCCTTTACACCACGTGTGAAGAGCATCTGACCCTCACCGCCGTCATGTGAATACTGAATAAAGTACTTAAAGATACCTTCAGGGTTTTCAGCTGTGTTTGTAATAACCATAGCAGTTGGTACACGCTCAATGTAGTATGTTTCCTCAATTGGAGGAATAGGAGCAAGTACAGCGTTAGGATCAGCAGCCTTTGTGTTGTCCTCAAGCCTAGCATTCCACATACCAGCCCAGTAGTTAAATGTACCTGCAAGACCTGAGTTTAACTTATCACGACAGGTTGAAGTCTTGTTTGTAACGATTTCTGCATCAATAAGACCTTCAGCATAAGCATCTGCCATTCTCTGAAGAGCAGCCTTGAAGTTCTCCTGTGTAAAACCATCAATATACTGACCTGTAGCCTCATCCTTGATAAAGTCAGGTGTAGCGTCCTGATAGAACTCTCTTAAATAGATGTCATAAGGAGTTTCAGTGTTGATAAGACCTGCGGCTGTGTAAGGTATTGTACCCTCGCCTCTAGCCTTAAAGGCTCTAAGCATATTGATGAATTCATCATAGTTAGTAGGTGCAGCTAAGCCGGCTTCATCAAGCCAGTCCTGTCTAACATAGGTAATAGTACCGTTACCTGCTGCCATTGGGAAACCGTAAAGACGGCCGTCAATCTTAAGTGCCTCTACATACTGCTCATCGATAATGCTCTTAACAGGCTCTGTTGATGCATCCCATGCATCTGTCATATCCCAGAGAGCACCTGCACCTGCCATATCAGGATAGTAGGTTGAACCCATCTCGATTACATCAGCAGGGTCACCGCTTGCGAAGGAAAGTGTAACTTTCTCATAGTACTTGTTGTGGTCAGGCTTTTCAACAGAAAGCTTAATACCGGTCTTGTTGAAGTACTCATCACATACATCCTGTAAGCCGTTCTCGAATGTGATACAAGTAGTCATCATCGCTGAAATTTCAGTAGGCTTATCAGGGTTAGATGTGTCGGTGCTTGGAGTTGAACTTTCACCACCGTTGCCACAAGCTGTAATGCCTGAAACCATTACGATAGATAAGCTGAGAGCAGCAGCTTTTCTAGCTAAATTCTTTTTCATGGAAATCCTCCTTCATAAATAGGTTATATTGTATAGTTTTCTTTAGCACAGCCAGGTAAAAACTGTGCAAATATTTAACCTAATAATAGAATAACGTTTTTTCAGCAATTTGTAAAGAGTATTTTTGCAAAAAACCGTCAAAATTTATAATTTTTTTATAAAAAACTCGTTTTTTTGCACAAACGCCCCTTAAAACTATTAAAAAAACCTTAAAACTATCACAAGATTAAATTAATTATCTTAACCCTTTTTTAATTATAACATAATTTTTTATGTTTTGCAAAGAGTTTTTTAAATTTTTTTTAGCAGTTTTACCAATCAACCTTGTTTGTTGATATGAAAACCTTAGCAATTTTTTTACAAACAATAGGATATGCAATTTTACTATATATTATTTATCTAATCATTATGTCCCGCCATTCATTTACAAGACACTCGCCATACTTATTTTGACCTATTGCCGTAACAGTGCCGTTATTTTTTAAAACAAGAATATGATTCATTCCGCATTCTATCCTGACAGAGCTTTCAAGAGCCGTTTTAAGTGTATCTGTAAGGTTTGTGGTGGAAAGAACATCACCGTTTTCCTTTATGGCAACCAAATAACAATTACCGGCATTTACATATTTAACACCGACCCATTCATCGGCATTTTTATTGTTCATATCACCGCAGGTAATTACAGTACCGTCAGACTTTAATCCGCAAAGAGTAAAGTTAAGTGCAGATATATCCTTTATATTATGCCAGCTTTCAAAGCCCTTAAGCTTTTCAACATTGCCCGCCGAAACAAGACTTCCGTCGGCTTTAAGTGCAATTACATATTCACCGCCGCATACAAGCTTGGTAACGTTAGTAAATGTATCATTAGCAACATCGCACTGTCCTCTTGCATTATCACCTGCAGCAACCACACTGCCGTCCTCTCTGATGCCGTAGCTTGTATTGCCTGCCGCCGCAATATAGACTATATTGTGCCAATCCTCAACCTGACATTGACCGTATCCGTCACTGCCCGTTGCTACTACACTGCCGTCTGCACACAAGCCTAAGGTATGGTTTGTACCTGCCGCAACGGCAGTTATGCCGTTCCATTCTTCAACCTCACACTGCTTGTAGGTATTATCACCTGCAGCAAGCACCCTGCCTATAGAATTTACTGCTACACTGTGCTTATCTCCCACAGCTATAATGCCCTCGCCCGAGCCGATAAAGCTGTTAATTCTGTCAACACTGTCCTTATAGTCTTTAATTTCACTAAAGGCTGAAATTGCAAGTCCGTCTTTGCCCTGTAAAGCATATTCCTCTGCCTTACGGTATTTACACTCCTTAATAAGTATAAGGGAATCCTCATAGTCCTCAAGCTTTGCAAACTGTTCCATAGCCGCATCAAACTGCTTATTTTCCATAAGCTCAACAGCCTTGTTGTAGTCCTTCATAGGCTTTATTATAAAAATACTTATAATAGAACAGGTGCAGATAAAAAGCAACAGTAAAATAAAAATTACGGTAGAGTGTCTGTTATTCTTTTTTGTTTCTGTTTCATTTTTTGACCTTTGCTCCGCCTGTATTTCAATTTCATTCTTAATTTTCTCATTCTCGCTTATAATACGTTCCATATTTTCAAGCTCTGCTAAGGACTGTCTTTTTATTTCCTCTAACTGTTTGTCAAGCTCAAAAATATTATCTCCCGAATTAACATCACTTGCTTGTTCCTTTTCATCAGACCCTGTGTCTAAATCCTTTTTTTCTTCCTCCAAGCTTCCACCTCCTGTTTTATTATTGGAATTTTTTCCAATATTCTTCTTCATTATTATTTTCAACAGCCTCTAAAAACTCATCGGCTATATCAAAAACAGCACTTTCGTCCTCTAAGCAATAGTAAAGCTTTCCGCCCTTTTCAACTATATTCTTTTTTTTAATGCTTTTATCTTTTAACCAAAGGTTAAATCTTTCTCCCCATTCCTCCGATTTTTCCTTGCCTAGCTCCTCATAACAAAGTATTTCCTCTTTTACCTCGTATACAAACTCCTCAACTTCCATTTTTATCATTTATCCGTACCTCCTAAATAAGACATACCAAAATGCTCATAGCCTGATTGGGTTACAACTCTGCCTGTAGGTGTGCGTTTAATAAAGCCCAGCTGAATTAAATATGGTTCATATACATCCTCTATTGTATCCGGCTCTTCACCGATAGATACTGCAAGTGTATTCAGTCCTACAGGTCCTCCGCTGAATTTTTCAATCATGGCAAGGAGCATATTTCTGTCTGTTATATCAAGACCAAGTGAGTCAATTTCCAGTATATCAAGACTTTCCCTTGCAACCTCTTGAGTAATTATGCCGCTGTGTCTTACCTGAGCAAAATCCCTGACCCTTTTTAAAAGACGGTTTGCAATACGGGGTGTGCCTCTTGAACGCATAGCAAGCTCATTTGCACCCATATCATCAATAGGTATTGACAAAACCTGTGCTGAACGCAGGATTATCTTTTTCAAATCCTCAGGCTCATAAAGCTCCAGCCTACTTATAACACCAAACCTATCTCTTAAAGGAGCTGATAAAAGACCGCTTCTTGTGGTTGCACCCACCAAGGTAAATTTAGGCAGGCTTATTCTAAGGCTTTTTGCTCCCGGACCCTTGCCTATAAAAATATCCAGCACATAGTCCTCCATAGCAGAGTAAAGCACCTCCTCCACCAGCTTACCGAGTCTGTGTATTTCATCTATAAATAATATGTCACCCTCATTAAGATTATTTAAGACAGTTGCCATATCCTTAGGGCTTTCTATAGCAGGACCCGAGGTAACCTTAATACCTACACCCATTTCATTTGCAATTATATTAGAGAGGGTTGTTTTTCCAAGCCCCGGAGGTCCGTAAAGTAATACATGGTCCAAAGGCTCTTTACGTTTTTTCGCCGCCTCTATATATACCTTAAGGTTCTCCTTAACCTTAGTTTGACCCACATATGAATCAAAGCTTTGGGGACGGAGCTTAGGCTCATTTTCCTTATCCTCAGTCAAAGCTCCTGTTGTAATAATTCTGTCTGCCATTTTTTCACCTACCTAATACCCTGAGTGCAAGGCTTACGGCTTTTTCTGCCGTCATATCCTCTATGTAAACAGCATTTACAGCCTTCATAGCCTCTGCTTTTGAAAAGCCTAAGGCAACAAGTGCCTCTATCGCCTCGTCCTTTTCTCCTGACTGTAAGTTATGGGTATTAACCTCAAAATTATCTGTATTTACCGCCTGAGAAGCATCAAGCTTATCCTTAAGCTCCAGTACAAGCCTTTGGGCAGTCTTTTTACCCACTCCCGGAGCAGAGCTTAATGCTTTAATATCATCTGTTAGTACTGCCATTATCAGCTCTGACGGACTTAAAACCCCTAAAATTCCCAAAGCCCCCTTCGGACCTACACCGCTTACACCTATAAGAGAATTAAAAAGCTCCAATTCTTCCATTGAATAAAAGCCGTAAAGACCTATACCGTTTTCACTTACACTCATATAGGTATAAATGCATACCTCATCGCCTATTCGGGGAAGAAGGCTTATTGTTTTGGGAGATACCCATATATTATAGCCTATGCCCTTATTATCTACTATTATATATTCCTGTGTAATATATTTCAATATTCCGCTTATGTAGCTTATCAAAAAAATCTCTCCTCTAAATCCTTCATCATTTCGTTAAGCTCCTTAAGTGCCTGACCTGTCTGCTCGTCATCACGACTGTCAAGAGCATTTTCAAACCTGCGTACAGCCATATCAAGCATAACACGTGTATCACCTGTAAGCTCCTCATACAATCTGTCCGCCTTGGCAAGGATAAGCCTGTTTGCCTCCTGCTCACGAGGAGCAATTTTAAGATAGCTAAGCTCCTCCATACGCTTTGCAATTTCCTCATCAGTTAAGTCAAGGTCTTGTCCTTTAATTATATGCTTAACCTTTTCACCTGTTGACACAATTTTTACCTCTACCTCTAAAATAGAGTTTATATCATAGGTATAGGTAACATCAACAGCCTCTTCGCCCGCCTTGTTTTTAGGTATTTTAATGTCAAACTCTGCAAGGGAAACATTGTTTTGGGCAAATCGACTTTCCCCCTGCAACACATTAATATTAATACGACTCTGGTTATCTCTTATGGTATACAATCTTTCCGTGCGGCTTGCAGGGATAACGGTATTTCTTTCAATAATAGGGCAGTAATGACCTGCCTCAAAAAAGCCGTCACCCTTATCAACAGATACCTCTGTGCCAAGTGTAAAGGGACATACATCGGTTAGGACTATCTCCTTAATAGCCTCATTTCTTTCCTTTATGGCACTTTGCAAGGCCGCACCTAAAGCAACCGCTTCATCAGGATTAACCTCGTTACGGGGAAACTGCTCAAAAAGCCTTGTCATAAACTTACGGATAATAGGAAGTCTTGTAGCTCCTCCTACAGGTATTACCATATTAATATCCTTAAGCCTTATTTTGGCATCACTGAGGCTTTTTCTTACAGGCTTTTTAATTCTTTCCAGAAGCTCCTGACAATTTTTTTCATAATCTGCCTCAGTAATACAGCTTGTATATTCCTTATCCTGAAGCTTACAGGTAATTTTATGCTCACTATCCTCCGAAAAGCTTATCTTACACCTTTCAGCCTCACGTCTTAACTTAGCCTGTTCCTTTTGGGTAAGTTCTTCCTCCTTAATATTATGCTCTTTTAAGAACATATCAATAAGCACTCTTGTAAAATCCTCACCGCCCAGATAATTATCTCCTGCAACAGCTCTTACCTCTATTATATTACCGCAAAGCTCCAGAACGGAAATATCAAAGGTACCTCCGCCTAAATCAAAAATCAAAAACTTAGTATTCTCGCTTTTGTTATATATACCGTAGGAAACAGCGGCGGCAGTAGGCTCGCTTATAATACGCTCTACCTTTAAGCCTGCAAGCTCTCCTGCACGTTTAGTCGCCCTACGCCTTGCGTCATTAAAGTAGGCAGGCACACTTATAACCGCCTCTGTTACCTCTTCACCCAAAAACTTTTCCGCATCCTCTTTAAGGTATCTTAATACAAAGGAGGAAAGTTCCTCTGCATTAAACTCCTTGCCCGAAAGCATAAATTTTTTATTACTGCCCATACTCCTTTTAAAAACCGAAGCGGCAGTATAGGGGTGCACCTGCATACGCTCCCATGCAGTTTCGCCTACCAAAACCTTACCGTCATCATCAATGGCAACAACGGATTTTGTTAAGTGAGAGCCTAAACGGTTAGGTATAATTTCTGCCTTACCGTCCTTAAAAACCGCCGCAAGGGAGTTGGTTGTACCTAAATCTATTCCGATTATCATTTTATCACATCTTTTCCTTAATTCTTTCTATAAATCTGTTTATCAGATATGGGTCAAAGCCCTCCTCCAGAACTCTTTCAAGACATTCGAGGGCTTCCTTGTATTCCCCCTTGTCTTCGTGCATAAGTGCCTTGCCTACAATTGCCTCCACGCATACATTATACCCGCAATAAGTACAATTACAGCCTGTCTGCATATCCTTGAACATTTTAAAGGCAGTCTTTTTATCTCCTTTATAGTAATAGTACATACCGTACTTAAAAAGGTCTACTTTTTGTGTGGCTAAATTAAAGTATGGCACCTTTTTATTGCTGAATGGGTCCAGCTTGTCGGCATCCATAAAAGACATTTCCGTAAACTGAGTTTTAACCCTGTGCAAACGGTCATTAAAAACTGCAAGCATTTCCATTCTCTTTCCTATGCAGTATCGGCGTTCTGATATATCCCGACCTGCATTTGCATATTTGACAGCTTTATCTGCATATTTACATGTGAGTTGTTTGTTGTTTTCATAATAGCAGTAATAAAATGCCATATTCATTTCCAGCCTGGGAATACGTTTTCTCTTATGTGCATTATATGTAGCAGATATAAGCTCAAATGCCTCCTGTTTTTTGTTGTCCATACTTAGCATAAGCTCCAATAAATCCATATCGTTTTCCACAAGCTCATAAACTTCAAGCTGAGGATTTTTCCTGTAGCTCATATAGGCTTCGTAGGACTTATCATACTGTCTGTCTTTTTGATAAACCCCTGCAAGAGTTTTCAAAACGTTTTTATCCTCAGGAAATTTTTCTGCCATTTCAAGCAGGATTTCTATAGCTTTTTTATAATCCATAGCCGCCTCAAGACCTAAAGAGTAGTCCTTTAAGACATAGTAATTACTTTCATTCCTTGAGATCTTATAGGCTTGCTCATAGGCATTTATTGCATTTTCATGCTTTTTCTGAATACGCAGAGAGTCACCTAACCATTCATATGCCCAAACATATTCGTCGTCCAGCTCTACAGCCTTTCTAAAGTCCTGTTCCGCCTCTTCTCCTCTGCCCGCATTCATATACAAGATACCTCTGTCCACATACTCTCTTGCATACGGATAAATAGATATTTCCTTATCGGCATAGCTTAAAGCCAAATCAAAATCTTTAATATTGTAATTATCTAAATATTTTTTCTGATATAAGGCTCTAAGCCTTGAATTTGTATCCTTGTAGCTATCATCAAGCTTTAATGCCTTGCTGTAAAGCTTAATTGCCCTTAAAATATCAGTCCCTTCAACAGTTCTTGCCTGCTCATACAGTATAAAGGCAGTGGTACCGAATTTAGCCTTAATACGTCTTACACATTTGTCGAAATCATTTTTTAGATCTGCCTGTCTGAAAATATCCAGCTTAATTCTATACCTTTCCATATTTTCAGGCTCCATATCAATAGCCTTGTCAACAGCAGACTCTGCCTCTTTCCACTGCTTTAAATCCATATGTGCAAAGCAGATTTCCTCATATAAATCAAGGGTACGGTTAAAGTTAAGTTCTGTACGCTTATCCTTTGGCTTAGAAGCAATATCAGTAAGTATTTCAAGGGCAGACCTTGTTTCCTCCTCACATCTTGCCTTATACCTTAGGGCACTTGCCTTGACATAGCTTAAATAATCACTTTCAGCATTATTATCCTCTGCTCTTTTTATTATATTCAAGGCGTCATCGTACCTGTCATATGCCACAAACAGATGTGCCGCTACGGCATAGGGGAATGCCACATCCAAATCAGGTACAAGGTCTGTTACAAGCCTGTAGTCATCAAGGACTGCTCCCGGTCTTCTAAGCTCAAAATTACATTCCTGCCTTATAAAGCAGGCAGGTATACAGTTGTTATCCTTTTCATATATTGCCGTACAAAGCTCCACAGCCTTTTCGTACTGCCCAAGCTCCTTTAAAACAGCAGCCCTTTCAAGCCAAAGCTGTAATAAAGGCTGTGTTTCCTCACACACGGTAGGCTCCTCTGCCTTTTCAAGAGCCTTTTCAAGAACAGCCTTATCATTATTTTCAGACCATATAAGCCTTAAACAGCGTGCAGCAAAAAAGGCAGACAAAACTATACGCCTTTTTCTGTCGTTTTCCTCCTTTTCATTTTCCGTTTTAAGCCTATCAAGCTCAAACCGCCATCTGTCAATACATTCCAAAGCCTCATCATATCTTTTGCTTGCTAAAAGTGCCCTGCTCCGCAGATTGTAATACATTTGAAAATTCTTTTCTTCCTTTGGCTCAAAGCTATCCATAAGCTTAATAAGCTCTTCATTTTTCTCATTCTGATAGTAGCACCAGCCAAGCTCTATTTTGTTCTCCTCTGTTTCGGAATTTATTGTATTTATAAGCTTTTCATTTACCCCCTGCAATCTGGCAAATATGTCAGGGTTATCGCTTTTTTCATAAAGCTTTTCATACATTTTTTTAGCAGTTGCATAATCCCCCTCAAGCTCTTTTGCCTCTGCTCTCAAAACCTTTACAAGAGTATTTTCGGGGTATTTTTCCTCTGCAATATTGCATATTTCATTTGCTTTTTCTATATTACCAAGCTTCATTTGTGCATTTGCACAGTTGGATAAAATATACCCATCCTTATCCATAAAAGGCTCAAGATATGCTAATATTTCCTCAGCCTCGGCATTTTGCCCGTTTGTTGCCATATAAACGGCTATATCCACGTCAAAATAAGGCATTTTTACATTTAATACCGTATATTCGTCTATAAGCTCAAGCTGTTGCTTTTCGTCATTTGCATAAGCTGACTTTCTGTAATCAAACCACAAATTACAGGCTTTGTCAACATCTTCACCCTTATCCCCCTGAACAAGTTCAATTTTAATACCGTTACCTCGTCTTAAAAGGAAATCCAGAAAGCCTGTAGGGAATTTTTCACTAAGCTCCTCATAGTCCTCCTTTATTTTAAAGGTACTGTAAATCATATCAAAAAGAAAATCGGGTATATAAACATTATTCATCAAAAAAGCACAAAAAGCCTCTCTTGCATCTGCATATGTACCTGCATCGGTGCAGACCTCATCCTCTAAAAGCTCCTCCCATGACCACTTATCAATCCTTAAGTCAAAGTTGTTATAGGTATCCTCTACAGCTTTTATCCACAAGCCTACAGGGGAGTTATCCTCTGCCTTTTCAGCAAGTGCCATAGCTTCCTCATAAGCCTGTCTGAGCCTTTTAAAGCCCTCCTGATTATCCTCCGGGTTAGTATAGGCAAGCTTTTCCATATAAGCTGACCTGATAAGCTCTGTTTCCTTTGTTTCCCCTATTTGTAAGATATTAAATATTTCCTCTTTATTCATATTTACTCTCCTAAGCCAGTACTTTAATTAAAATTTGTCTGAAATCCTCTTCCGCCCTTATACTGTTAAATTCCACACCGTATTTTCTGCAAAAGTGTGAAATTTTACCCCTATGATTTTTAAGGGCAGTTTTGTATGCAAAAATAAGATTATCACTAACCTCAACATTTATTATATCATCTGTTTCGCTGTCCTTCAAAGCAACACTGCCGCTTATTGCAGGCTCATTTTCCTCCGAAGATGTAAGCATAATGAGCGACAGCTCTTGCTTTTTATAAACTGCATATTTTACTGCCTGCTCAATTTCCTCTGTAGGATACATACAATCGGAAATAATAATAAGCCTGCCTCTTTGATTAAGATTTGCACCTTTAACTGTATCCAAAATATCAAACTTACCCTTATATTCAATACCGTCAAGGCAATTAAGCATTTTACTAAGCTCCTCCTTAGAGCTTAAAGATAAGCTGTTATTACCTGTATAAAGCCTTGCTCTGTCACCGCCGTTTAGTGCAGCATAACAAAGAGAGGCAGCAAGCAAACCGCTTACATATGCTTTGTCCTCATAATCCATTGAGGCTGAACAATCCATAAGCACATTTACAAGAGTCTGCTTTTCCTCCGTATAGAGCTTAATAAAAAGCTTATTAAGCCTTGCATAGCTGTTCCAGTCAACATATCGCAGACTGTCGCCGTCTGAATAGGCTCTGAAGTCGGAAAATTCGTTAGAGCTACCCTTTTCTCTTGACCTTCTGACACCTCCGCTTATGCCCCCTACCTGCTTTGTGAATTTAAGCCTCAATCGGTCCAGCCGTTGGGTCAGCTCACTGTTAAATCCGTCGGAAACCTTCATTTTTTAATTTCCTCCAAAATTTTTGCAATTACTCCGTCAGTATCTATACCGTCACTTACTGCATCAAAGTTTAATATAAGCCTGTGTCTTAATACGGGATAAGCCATTTTGTTAATATCCTCATAGGCAGTATTAAAACGACCCTCTAAAAGTGCATTTATTCTTGCAGCTGTTATAATTGCCTGTGCACCGCGAGGTCCTGCTCCCCATGCTATATATTTTTTGGCACATTCTGCACCCTCCTCACTTTCGCCGTGAGTTTTTACTATCAGCTCCATGGCATAGTCGGCAACTGCCTCTGCAACAGGCACCTGCTCTGCAAGTCTTTTCATCTGTAAAATACGTTGAGCGTCTACTGCCTTTTGAGGTTCTTCTCCCCCCTCTTTTGTAGTCAGGCTTACAATCTGCTTAAGCTCTGTAGCATTAGGAAAGCCTACCTTTAGCTTAAACATAAATCGGTCAAGCTGTGCCTCAGGCAGCGGATATGTACCCTCTGTTTCAATTGGGTTTTGGGTTGCCAGAACAAAAAAGGGCTTTGGCATTTCATATGTATTTACACCTGCTGTAATGTGCTTCTCCTGCATTGCCTCAAGCAAGGCACTTTGAGTTTTGGGTGTAGCTCTGTTTATCTCATCAGCCAAAAGAATATTTGTAAACACAGGTCCCTTTTGAAATTCAAAGCGACCTCTGCCTGTTTCGTCCTTTACAAAAATATCCGTACCTGTAATATCCGTAGGCATTAAATCAGGGGTAAACTGTATTCTTGAAAAGCCCATATCAAGCACCTTACCCAAGGTCTTTACAAGCTGTGTTTTACCAAGCCCAGGCAAGCCCTCAAGCAAAACATTTCCCCCTGCAATTATGCCGATAAGAACCATTTTTATAAGGTCCTTTTGCCCTACTATTGCTTTGGCAATTTCCTTTTCTATTAAATTAAAATCGCTCAAAAAGCTTTGTACCTGCTCTCTTTCGTCTGTCATTTTCCCAACCTCCTACTTTTTATAATATAAGACAGCATTAATCTCTCCGCCTATAAGCAAGGCATAGGACAGGAGATTAAGCCAGAGTGCAAATATAAATATGGCTCCCAGACTACCGTAAACGGTAGAATATTTTGAAAAGTTATTTATATAAATATTAAAGCCCTTAGATAAAACAAGCCAGCCTATCATAGTAAACAAGGTACCGGGTATAAGCTCCTTTACAGAGAGTCTGTCAACAAGGGCAAGCATATACATAAGTATAATCATAACAAAAATCAAAGCCGCCGTAATGATATAGCTCCGCAGATTAACTGCATAAACAGAGTTTTCCGCAGATATACCGAATAACAACTCATTTATTTTATCACTGAAAATACATACATAAAGGGATATAACAATTAACGCTGCCATAATGAGCATAAGCAAAAGACTTATAAACCTTTGTGTAATATATCCTCGCCTTTCCTCACTGCCGTAAGCTCTGTTAAGCCCCTTCATCAGTGTATAAAGACCTGAAGATGCACTGAAAAGAGTAACCAACAGAGATGAGGAAAGCAGGCTGACCTTTTTTGTGTCAAACACCTCTGAAATAAAGACACTTATAATATCCCCCACACTTTCAGGTACATTAAGGCTTAAAACCCGAATATAGCTTGATATGTCCAGATTAAAATAAGATACACAGGACATAAGAAATATTATTGTGGGGAATACGGATAAAATAAGCTTAAAGGTCAGAGCATTTGCCATATCCACAAGCTCATTTTCCTTTACACCTATATATACCCGATGTACAAAATCAGCGAACTTAACTACACCACCAAGCAACACGGTCCTGCCCTCCATATAAAATACATACTGTGTTTATTATACCAAATAATTAACCAAGTTTAAACCTTAATTTTTTAAAAGTTTAAAATAATCATTTTTTTATTTCGACACATATTTATTTTATTAATTAAAAAGACGGTGCAGATTTATTTTTAATCCACACCGCCTGAGCTTTTGCCTTAGGTTATACAAAAGGCAATATATTATTGTAATTTATCTTTTAAAATTCTGTTTACGGTCTGAGGGTCAGCCTTACCCTTAAGTGCCTTCATTGTCTGACCTACAAGGAAGCCGAATGCCTTTTCCTTACCGCTTCTGTAGTCCTCAATACTCTTAGGATTTTCCTCAAGGACCTTAACAACCGTGCTTTCTACAAGGCTATCGTCATTAAGCATAGCAAGTCCGTTTTCCTCAACGTACTTAACAGGTTCAACCTTAGCTTTAAATATCTGTTCAAATACTTCCTTTGCGGTATTGCGATTAACCTTATTTGAGGTTATCATTTCAATAAGCGTGGCTACCTTAGCTGTATCCACATCAAGCTCCTCGGGAAGAGTTGAGGTTTCACTCATAAGCTTCATCATTTCACCTGTAACAATGTTGCAGGCTTCCTTTGGATTACCGCATTTATCCACAATGCCCTCAAATACTCTTGCAATATCTCTGTCAGAGGTAAGCACAGAGGCATCATAGTCAGATAAGCCGTATTCACTTACATATCTTGCTCTCTTTGCCTCAGGTAATTCAGGCATGGTATCATATGTGTTCTGTATCCATTCCTCGCTTATTTCAACAGGTAACAGGTCAGGCTCAGGGAAGTATCTGTAGTCCTGAGCATTTTCCTTACTTCTCATGGCAAAGGTTGCGTCCTTGTTAGCGTCCCAACGTCTTGTTTCCTGGGTAACCTTGCCGCCCTTCTCAAGTATATCTATCTGTCTTGCACTTTCAAAGTTAATGGCTCTGTAAATAGCCTTAAAGGAGTTCATATTCTTAAGCTCTGTTCTTGTACCGAACTTAGATGAGCCTGCAGGCATAACGGAGATATTAACATCGGCACGCATTGAACCCTCCTGCATCTTACAGTCCGACACACCCAGATACATAAGTATATCCCTTAGCTTTGTAAGGTATGCAATAACCTCGTCCGCACTTCTGAAGTCAGGCTCTGATACAATTTCAAGAAGAGGTACACCGCATCTGTTATAGTCAACAAGTGTACAATCGTCCCAAGGGTCATGAACAAGCTTGCCTGCGTCCTCCTCCATATGGATTTCATGAATACCGATATACTTTTTCTCACCCTTTGTTTCAATTTCCACCTTACCGTTACGGCAGATAGGTAAATACAGCTGACTTACCTGATATGCCTTAGGAAGGTCGGGATAAAAATAATTTTTTCTGTCAAATTTATTAATACGTGTTATATCACAGTTAAGGGCAAGACCTGCTCTTACTGCATACTCAACAACCTTTTTATTAAGCACCGGCAGTACACCCGGCATACCCGAGCAAACAGGGCATACATGAGTGTTAGGCTCACCGCCGAACTCCGTTGTACAGCTACAGAATATCTTTGTTTTTGTTGCAAGCTCTACATGGACCTCAAGACCGACTACGGTTTGATAATTCATTATGCTCTGCCTCCTTTCCAATAACTGTTTTTCTTAGTGTGAAAATCTGTTGCCCTCTGGAAAGCACCAGCCGCTTTTACAAGCTTAGGCTCACTGAAGGTTTTGCCTATAAGCTGCATACCCACAGGCATACCGTTAGCACCAAAGCCGCAAGGTACGCTTACACCCGGGATACCTGCAAGGTTTATTGAAACGGTATAAATATCACCTAAGTACATTTTAAGAGGGTCTGATGAATTTTCTCCTATTTTATAAGCAACGGTAGGTGCTACGGGAGAAATAAACATATCATATTTATCAAAGGCTTCATCAAAGCTGTTTTTAATAAGACGTCTTACCTTTAATGCCTTGTTGTAGTAAGCATCATAATAACCACTGCTAAGCACAAAGGACCCAAGCATAATTCTTCTTTTAACCTCCATACCGAAGGCATCACTTCTTGAGGTATAGTATACCTCTGAAAGGTCCTCACAGTCCTTACGTCTGTAACCGTACTTAATGCCGTCATATCTTGAAAGGTTAGAGCTTGCCTCTGCACAGGCTAATACATAGTAGGTGGGAATAGCATAGTCTGTTATCTTAAGCTCAAATTCTTCAATTTCAGCCCCAAGTGATTTTAAAGTATTTATTGCTTCAAGGACAGGTGCCTTAACATCAGCGTCAAGACCCTCGCCGAAGTAATTTACAGGCACGCCTATCTTCATTCCCTTAAGGTCACCTTCAAAACAACCTGCAAAATCAAAGGCTGAGGCTTTAATTGAGGTACTGTCCTTAGGGTCATGACCTGAGATTATGCTTAAAATTTCAGCACAGTCCTTAATGTCACGACCTACGGGACCAATCTGGTCAAGAGATGAGGCAAAGGCAACAAGACCGTATCTTGATACAGAGCCATAGGTTGGCTTAATACCGCTTACGCCACAGAAGGAACAAGGCTGTCTAATTGAACCGCCTGTATCGGAGCCTAAGGCATAGGCAACCTGACCTGCTGCAACAGATGCCGCAGAACCGCCTGACGAGCCGCCAGGTACCCTTTCTGTATCCCACGGATTTTTGGTTGCACCAAAGTATGAGGTTTCAGTTGAACCGCCCATGGCAAACTCATCCATATTAAGCTTACCTAAAACAACCGCACCTGCGTTATTAAGCTTATCAACAACGGTTGCATTATAGGGTGGTTTAAAATTATAAAGCATTTTAGAGCCGCAGCTTGTAAGGGTGTCCTTTGTGCAGATATTATCCTTAATACCCATAGGTACACCTGCAAGGAGAGAAAGCTCCTCGCCTGCATCTATTTTTGCCTGAATTTCCCTTGCTCTTTGTAAAGCACCCTCAGCATCTACACTTATAAAGGCATTTATATCCTTATCGGTGCTTTCTATATGGTCAAGCATAGCCTGTGTTAATTCCACAGAGCTGACCTCTTTATTTTTAATCATCTGCCCAAGCTCAAGGGCGGTTTTATTGTAAAATTCCATATTCAATCAAGCCTCCCTTACTCAACGGTTGTAGGCACCTTAAAACAGCCGTCCTTTTGCTGTGGTGCATTTTTAAGTATTTCTTCCCTGTCAGTTGAAGGTACGCATTCATCTTCTCTGAAATTGTTTGTATATTCAAAGGGGTGACTCATAGGCTCAACCTCATCTGTATCAAGCTCGCCTAACATATCAATATATTCAAGTATCTTACTAAGCTCTGCCTTTGACCTCTCCTCCTCCTCAGGGGTAAGGGTCAGCCTTGAAAGCTCCTCAAGATACTTAATAAGGTTATCATCAATACCCGTAACCTTAATATCGTTTACAACAGCCTCGTTTTCTGCCTTAGGCTCAGCATAGCCTATATACTCAAGCAAGGACTCAAGCCTTGCTTCAACAAAATCCTTTTTATCCTCACTTATTTCAATACCTGTAATTTCCTCAAGGTATCTTTTAAGCTCCTCAACCAATATCATTAATTACACCTCCTGTTATGGTACAAGTCTTGTTGTATCTCTTGGGAACATTGAAGTTGCTCTTATATTCTTTTCACCTATAAGACGCATTAAAAATCTTTCAAGTCCCATACCTAAGCCGCCATGGGGCGGACAACCGTACTTGTGCAGCATAAGATAGCTTTCAAAATCCTCAGGGTAAAGACCCTTGAATATCATTTTTTTAACCTGAGTATCATAATCATGTATTCTCTGACCGCCTGTGGTTACCTCAAGACCTCTGAATAACAGGTCAAAGCTTAAGGTATACTTTTCGTTTTCAGGGTCGTCCATAGCATAGAAAGGACGTTTTTTTACAGGATAATGAGTAACAAATACAAAATCGCTGTTATATTCCTCTTTAACAAGCTCACCGATAAGTCTTTCCTCCTCAGGCTCCAAATCATAAGGGTTCTTGATTTTACGGTTATACTTAGCGGCAACCATTTCCTTTGCCTCCTTAAAGCGGATACAAGGTATTTCATCTACAACAGGCAATTCAACATTAAGCTTTTTAAGGTAAGTACCGTAGTTTTTCTGCAAATAATCAAGGGCATACTTAATCATACCTGTTTCCATATTTATTACATCGTAAAAGCTTTCAATAAAGCCCATTTCAAAGTCAACGCTCACATATTCGTTAAGGTGGCGTGCCGTGTCGTGCTTTTCCGCACGGAACACAGGTGCAATTTCAAAAACTCTTTCGTAAATAGGTATCATCATCTGCTTATAGAACTGGGGACTTTGTGCAAGATATGCCTTTTTGCCGAAGTATTCAAGCTTAAAAATGTTTGCACCGCCCTCTGCACCTGAGGCTACAATCTTAGGTGTAAAGATTTCGGTAAAGTCCTTGTTTTCAAGATACTCTCTGAAAGCTCTTACAAGTCCCTCCTGGAGCTTAAAAATACTTCTTCTCCTCTCATTTCTTAAAACAATAGGACGGATTGACATTTCATTTTCCAGAGCAATATTAAGCTTGTATTTATTAATACCAAAGGGTAACTCCTCCTTAGGCTCGGATAAGACCTTTATGCTTTTAACCACAATTTCAAAGCCGTTTACGGCTCTCTCCTCATCTCTTAAATCCCCTGTTACCTTAACGCAGTTTTCAATCTTTAAAAGCTCCTTTTCCTCCTCGGAGCCGTTCTTTTCATAAACGCACTGGATAAGTCCGTTTACCTTTCTTAATATAACAAAAGCAAAATCGCCCATATCACGTACATTATAGATTGTGCCGTGGGTTGTAATATTTTTTCTGTCCTCTCCCTGCAGCTTAACCAGCTCGGATATACACAGGTCCATAATTGTTCTTTCGCCTGTAGCCTTAATCATTGTAATCCTTCCTTTCCTCAGTGTGCTTATTTTCTTTAAACCTAAATAAAAAAAGCCCCGAGATTTATAATCTCGGGACGAATAGCCGTGGTACCACCCAAATTGACACAAGCCGTATGTGTCCTCTCTGTAAGCAGAATAACGGTTGCCAACCGAATTTCGCTACTGTTGCTTCACGAAATCAGCTCATAAGTGTTTTTCACAAAAGAGTGTCAAAAATGAAAATCTCAGTCCATGTTTTCATATCCCTGTTAGGTTTCTCTTATGCTACTTTTCTTAATCATAGCTGTTAGTTTTTTTATATTAGCATAAAATATTTTAAAATGCAAGTATTTTTTTTGTAAATTTTTTCAGGTATTTTCCTTTGCTTTTTTTAGTATGGCTTCGCCTGTCACCAAATCCTCGGGAGTAGTTATTTTAATGTTATCATAACTGCCCTCCACCATTTTAACCCTGATACCGAAGTTTTCCGCAAGAGAGGCATCATCAGTGCCTAAAAAGCCCTCCTTTTCCGCTTTATTGTAAGCCTCTGTTATAAGCTCATAATTAAAGCATTGAGGCGTATGTGCCGCCCAAAGTTTTTTTCTTTCGGGGGTTGATAGAATATTGCCCTCACTGTCACATATCTTAATTGTGTCCTTTACAGGCACGCCTAATACACAGGCTCCCGTTTTTTTTGCCTCTTCAATACATTTTTTTATATCCTCATTTTTAACAAAGGGTCTTACTCCGTCATGAATAAGCACAATATTACAGTCATTTAATGCTTTTAAGCCGTTATAGACTGAATACTGTCTTTCACTCCCCCCCTCAACTACCGCCTTAAGCTTTTTAAAGTCACTTAACATAGTCTTGACTAAATTAAGCTCATCTCTGCCTGTAACTACCGCAATCTCATCTATTTCATCACAAAGTTCAAAGGCTTTTACGCTAAGCCTTATTATTTCCTCATTATCAAGCTTTAAATACTGTTTTTTTGTATTTCCGCCCATTCTTTTGCCGCTGCCTGCCGCCATTATCAAAGCACATACCTTCATAATAAATCACCTCTTGAAAATACAATAGCATTTTTTTGTAAAAAAATCTACCTTTCTTATAGTTTTTTGATGTTAATTTTTTCAAAAAAAATTATTGACTTTTAGGGGCTGTATTCACTAATGAATAATTTGGACAAATAGAGGTTTTAGTTAATCACTGCTAAGAACAAGGGTTGCTGTTAGGTGTCTTGTTACTAAGAAAGCAGGTAATAATACAGTATAATATTCACAAGGAGGTGAATTTTATGAATAACGAAAAAATAACTGCCATTCAAAATGAACGACAGTTAAAATCTAATAATGAAATTGTCAAAGATGTTATTGCAGTGTTGGTAAAAAACAATTTATCTGTTAAACAAGCAAGAGAAATTCTTAGAGTGCATCTGG
This sequence comes from uncultured Bacillota bacterium, assembly GCA_958426775.1. Lineage (GTDB taxonomy): Bacteria > Bacillota > Clostridia > Lachnospirales > CAG-274 > CALWRD01. The sequence goes on along the minus strand of CATZZP010000004.1, from coordinate 33,166 downwards.
GAAATTAGGTAATCAGAAAATCGCTTCAACGTAATACAGGCAAAACAACTGAATTGGTTAAGTTGTCTGCTCAAAAACAAATTCCTATTCTTTGCATGGATACGAGTATATCCTATATCAATGACATTGCAAAGGATTTAAATTTAAATATTCCCACACCTATTTCTATTAACAATTATAGACAAGGCGAAACAGACACAGTTCTTGTAGATAATGCTGAATACGTTTTACAATATTTGCTTGGTTGCAACATTGACACACTAAGTATGAGCAATAATTGGTGATTATCAGAAAGGATGTGATTTATTATGATTTGGTTTCTAATAACTAATCGCTAAACAATAACCATAATATAATTATCGGTATAGTGATATATGGAACACAGGTGATACCAATAAGTAATAAAAACCAAAACCAAAAATTGTTACCTTTTGCATTATTATTATGAAACTTTTTTCGATACATAGCATTCACTTACCAAGTCGTTCCACAATTATTACACTTATGTGTCTTCCCAATTTTACTACTAGCCAAACCAAGAAAATGAGTTGATATTACTCTATTCACCACTCCTATTTTGGAAACATTAGTAGAACCGCAACTAGGACATTTAGGAACATTATTACTCTCTTTTTGTTCAGATGAAATCATTGCCAAACTCTTTCATCTTGGTTTTCACGCTCTATCCGTTTATTATAGGCAGATTGGTCAAATTCTGACTTGGCAAGTTCTTCTATTAAAATGATTCTTATTTCATCTGTTTCCTTGTCTGTAGGTATGTCACCTTCTGCAATATAATTTGTCGGAACAAGAACTAATTCTCCTTGACAATAAGCACATTTGTTATTTTTTATTTCATAATCATGCAAACACATTTTTATATCTCCGCATTTTTTACAAAATTTGAACATTTAATATTACTCCTTTTTTTATTTTAATATTATCACAATTTTATGAAAATATCAAGCATCTCCACAATGCTTAGTGATACTCCACATATCACAAAATTATAGTATGATATTTAAAACATTCAACAATGATTTAGATGGTATTTTAAATAAAATAGGATTTAGTAAGAGAAGTTTTGCAGAATGGGGGCAACAGATATCTAAATCTTTTAAAGAAGCTGAAGGTTCTGTTAATAAGTTTACAAGTGCTTTGAAAACGGCTTTTACTGTTTCTGAAGAAGATAAATGGAAAAGAAATGGTTTAGGTGAAATTGTCACTAAAGACAATATTGATACATATATTCCTGAACTTGATACGGATTTAGCAAGACGAGAATTAGAAAATCTTCAAAATATACAAAATAAGATAAATGAAACCAAAGGTTCATGGGATGATTATAACGAGAAATACAAAGATGGTAGAAAATATCTTATTGATTATGCAAGAGCAAACAATGTTCTTGAATCGTCTGTTGATGATGTAAAAAACGCCAACAAAAAAGCCCGTGATTCCGCTATTGCTCACAACGCAGCATTAAAACAGCAGACATTAAGTGCTAAAGCTGCTAACGTTGCAATGAAGGGATTGTCTATTGCCGGAAATATGTTGGCAGTGTGGGCAATATCCGAGCTTATCACTATTCCATTTAAAATAGCCGAATCATTTGAGGAAATGTATGAAAAAGCTAATGAGTCAGCACAAGCTCTTAATGAGCAGAATGATGAGTTAGAGGCTTACAAGAACAGAATAAACGAAATACACGAGGCTTTAGCAGACCAAAATCTTTCTGTTGAAGAGGCTACCCAAAAACGCCAAGATTTGTATGCTATTCAAGATGAGTTAATTGAGAAATACGGTTCAGAAGCAGGTGCAATCAATACTGTAACAGATGCTATTAACGGGCAAGCAAACGCTCTTGATAACCTGCAAAAGAAAGCATGGAAAGATTGGGTCACCGATATTCAGGGGGCTACTATCTTTGGTGTAAATGCCATTGATAAAGCCAAGGAGTATATGGAAACCGTAAGGAAAACCTCTATTCTTCCGACCAATACTCGATACCAGCGTATTTTTAATGATACTGATATTACCGATATTTTGGATAAATTGGCTGATACCAATGGATTAGAAAGGGTTGTTACCGATACAACTCATAATGCAATTGCCTATAGGGCGGTTGGCACTCCTGCTGAACGTCTTAAAATTTTACAAAATTTCAAAGCAGAATTAGAGGAAGAATTAAAGAAAACTTTTTCTGATGTTGAAAATACTGAAATTCTCAACTATACCAATTATATTGCAAAGCAAATCAGTGCAATTGAGGAGGATATAGAAACACACCAAGACACCTACCAAACATATATGGAAGGTTATTTGGCGTATGAATCCGAATATTCAGGACAATATGCACAGATTTTAAATGACAGAGCTAAACTGGAAAATGCACGTACACAAGGTGATGAAACTGCGGTTGAGAACGCAAAACAATCCTTAGTAAACAGCATACAGGCTTTGACAGATGTTGCTAACGAAAATGGGGAACAATACATATCAGATTTTGTATTGACTCTTTATCCAGACATCATTCTTGATGTTAATAAATCAGATTTTATATCTGCGTACAAAGATCCAAATTCCGGTTTGTCGGCACAAATAAAAGAAGCTCTGTCAGGATTACAAGATTTATCAATAGAAGAAATTGTATCTTTAGAAGCTTCTGGACAAGCTACAGAGGAACAACAGAAAAGTATTGATAAACTGACTCAATCTGCCAATGCATACGGATTAGAATTGTCTGACCTTATTAACATTTTAAATGAATTTGGTTTAGTACAAAATCGTATAGATTCAGATTTAAGCGATATGATTTTTTCTAAGGTAGGGGAAAATTCTAATGAATTACCTAAAGAAGTTCAGGATAAAATCAAAGTATTATCTGATAATATTAAACTTAAATTAATTGAAGAACTTAATCGGGTGCAGGGTTCATTAAATGTAAGCGGATTAACCTCTATTATAGACAAAGTAAGCAATGAAGTAACTAATAGTGAAGACACTGATGCATTTTTAAGTTATACCAACTCTCTAGGCGAAGCTGTCACTCTTACAAAAGACGCTTTTGCCGAAATGTTTAACATTGAAAACTCTACAGACAATCCATTTGACGGGTTGGTTGATAGTGCAGAGGAATATCTTTCAGTTTTAGATAGTCTTGAGAGCAGGATAAAGACTGTTTCCTCCGCTATGGAAGAACAGGCTGAAACAGGATATATTAGTGCTTCTACAGCTAAGGCTTTGGTTGAGCAAAACAAGGATTACAGGGAGGCTTTGGTTTATTCTGAGGGTGGAATTAAACTCAACATAGAAGCTCTCAAAGATAAAATGAGAGCTGAAAATGAGGCGGCTATTGCTGAAGCAGAACACACCTTGCAAACAATAGCAAAAACTAAAGCAACTGCCCATGATACCGCAGAGGCGATTAGGAATGCAGCCGCAGTTCGTGGAGTTGAAATTCCTACAGCAGGGTTGAATACCATTAAGAAGGCTCAAGAAACTTGGAAACAGCAGGATGAAATCGAGAAACAGGTAAATGATTATCTTTCTGCCCTTAAAGGCACAAATACCAAAATAGATAATATTGATAAGGTCGATAACAATGCAGATAATGACATTGGGGCTAATAACTACCAGCCACTTATCTCCAACAACAACATCTATGATTACCTACCGGGTAGAATAGAGGACATTCAGTCATATGCAGATACTTATAGCAAAGAGTTAGAACAGTTACAAGAGCAATACGCAAACGCTCTTGAAGCACAAGACTTTGCTACGGCAGAGGCTCTAAAAACAGCTATAGCAGAAAGAGGAGCTAACTTCCGTAAAGTCTTAGGTTCTGACACAGCAAGGCTTAGGGGAGAAGCTACAGCTGAAATCACCTCACTTCTGCTTCAATCAGCACCAAATCTGGCAGATGTGCCATTTGACGAAATCACTTCTGCTATGTGGTTAGATGCTGAAAAGGCTCTTGACAATCAATATACGGATATTGATAAAAAAAACTATAGGGTGTATAATAGAACCATACAAAGGAGGGATTATTTTGATTAACTTTAATATGTTTCCCGGAGAAACTCAAAAAATACTTACCATGAGCTATGATGACGGCAAAACACCGGACAGAAGACTTGTGGAAATATTCAACAAATACGGCATAAGAGGCACCTTTCACATTAATGCAGGCTACCTTGATAACACAAGCCTTGACCGTATCGCTTCCGATGAAGTAAGGGAGCTTTACAAAAACCATGAAATATCAGCCCACGGCTATACACATCAGTCCCTGGGCATTACTCCCAGAGAAATGGTAATTGCCGAAACTATGAAGGACAGGCTTGCCCTTGAAAATCTTGCAGGCTATCCTGTAAGAGGTATGTCCTATCCTAACGGCTTATATACAGACGAAACCATCAGCATTTTAAAAGCCTGCGGTATTGAATACTGCCGTGTGGTTGAAACAACAGGGGGTTTTTCTATGCCTGATGACTTTATGCGTTGGAGGGGTACCTGTCACCACAAGCAAAATCTCCTTGAATTAGGCAAGAAATTTCTTGAAATGCCTTATAAAAACCGTCCTCATCTTATGTATGTATGGGGTCATGCCAACGAATTTGACAAGGACAACAACTGGGACTTAATAGAGAAATTTTGCTCAATGATGAGCGACAGAGAGGATATATGGTACGCTACCAACATTGAAATTACAGACTATATGAACGCACTTAAGCAGCTACGCTTTTCTGCTGATTTATCCATGGTTTATAACCCCACTGCCACGGAGCTTATTATATCTGTAGACACTATTCCCGTACACATTCCTCCCGGAAAACAAATTTCTCTGTAATTTAACGGAACATTTTGGAATTTGATACGTCTATATAAGTACAATACAATTTTAAGGGAGGTCTTTTATATGAAAAGATGTTTTGCTTTAATGCTTGCAACAATTTTAACCTTTTCGTCTGTTATTTATGCCCAATCGTCTGATGACAAAGGGCTTGCAGATGCGATTGAGGCTGCAAAAAATTACATAACCGTACCTGAAGGTCGTACCGATATAGACTACAGTATAAGAGAAGGGGAAAACGGCAACACTATTATTAATCTTAGCTGGTCTGATGATAAGGGCGACACATATGTCAGCCTTGATAAGGACGGTTGTCTTTTAAGCTATAATGAGTATTTATATGAGGAAGAAGAAAAAAAGGGGCTTGCCAACTACACCACAGAGCAAACTCAGAAAAAGGCTGAGGAGTTTTTAAAGGTCGTATACGGTAACAATGCTTCTATGCTCAGGCTTGATAACAAAAGTACAAGTCGTAATTCTCATTATTTCAGCTACAGGCTTTATATGAACAACATACCTGTATCAAACGCAAGAGCCTCTGTTTCCGTTGACCCTGACACAGGCAAGGTAACAAGCTTTGAGGGCGTAGGCAAGGAATTTGCCGAGCTTAAATATCCATCACCTCAGGGTATAATTGACAGCAACAAGGCAATGAGGCTTTTCTTTGATAACAAAGCACCTGAACCTGAATATTATACTTATACCCAGTATAAGGACAGGGAAATCACAAAAAATGCCTTTCTTGCCTTTTCCGTAAACAATACACATAAAGCTGTAAATGCCTTTACGGGTGAGCTGACAGAGGTATACTATTACTTTAACACAATAAATGCAAAGTCAGGAGCGGAAAGTGAGGATGCCACAGCAACAGAATATGCCAACAGCTCCGGAGCAGGCTTTACTCCCGAAGAACTGAAGGCAATTAAAGAAGCGACAGGGCTTATTACAAAGGAAAGAGCTGAGGAAATTATAAAGGGATTTTTCCCTGTAGCTAAAAATATAAACTATAAAACCTCTGATATTTCCAAGAACAGCTATAACGAAAAATACTTTATAAATATTGACGGTGATAATTCCCATGCCACCTTAGACGCTAAAACAGGAAAGGTAATTTCTTTCTCCTATTATGAAAATAATTATGACAAAGATGCTGAGCCTGTTTCAAATGAGGAGGCAAAAAATACAGCCTTAAAGCTTGCTGAGGAGCTTGCACCTGAGGATTTAAAGCGTACTGCTGAGCCTGAGCTTAACTCAGACAGGTATTCAGTACGCAGCTATAACGGTATGAGCTATGTTACCATGTCAAGAGTTGAGAACGGCTACAAATGCAATAATCAGCAGCTTCTCTTTACTATTAACTCTGAGGGCTTAGTTACAAGCTACAGAAATAATTTTGATGATAAGCTTGAATTCCCTCAGCCTAAAAATGTGCTTGAAAGTGATAATGCAATATCAGCTCTTGAAAAGGCTTTTGACTTTGACCTTACCTATAATGTTGATGAAAGCTATAATGTTGAGCTGGTTTACTGCTTTGAGGACGGCGGTTTAATGGACAGCTCTTCCCAAACAAGGCTTGACTACAGAGGCAAGCCTGTTGAAACAATTGATGAAATAGGTATAAGCGATGTTAAGGGACATTGGTGCGAAACCTATGTTACAACCCTTTTCAACAACGGATATCAGATTAATGACTCTATGTTCCGCCCCGACCAGCCTATAACAAAGGGTGAGCTTGACAGCTTCTATAACAATTATTCAATAAAACCTTATTACATTGATTATGAGGATAATGAAGAGGAGCTTAAAAAGACCTTAACACGCTATGAGCTTGCGGAATATATTATGTCTTACTATAATTTAGATAAGCTTAAGGCTTATCCTGATATGTTTGCACCTATAGACTTTAATGACGAAATCAAAAAGGACTATGTGCCTGCAGTTGCTATGGTAACAGGTATGGGTATTTTAGGCGGAGATAATGAAAACAACTTTAACGGTGAAAAAACAGTTACAAGAGCTGAGGCGGCAGTTGCTCTTTACAATATGCTGACCTCTGACTAAGGTATAAAAGGAGGGATTTTATGAGCTTTGTTGATTTAATTATAAAAAAGCGTAACGGAGATGAGCTTACAAAAAGCGAAATTGATTTTTTTGTAAAGGGTGTTACCGACGGCAGTATACCCGATTATCAGATATCTGCAATGCTTATGGCTATGTGCATAAAATCCCTTAATGACAGAGAAACTGCCGATTTAACCTTGTCCATGACAAGGTCTGGCAGTATACTTGATTTATCTGAGATAAAGGGCATTACGGTTGACAAGCACAGCACAGGGGGAGTTGCAGACACAACCACCCTTGTGCTTGCACCACTTACCGCTTCACTGGGACTTAAGGTAATAAAAATGTCGGGAAGAGGCTTGGGGCATACAGGAGGTACCTTAGATAAGCTGGAGGCTATCCCGGGCTTTAACGTAGCCTTAACAGACAGACAGGCAATTGAGCAGGTTAATAAAATCAATATTGCCATTATGGGACAGACCGCAGACCTTGCTCCTGCCGATAAAAGGCTGTATGCTCTGCGTGATGTAACAGGCACTGTTGAAAGCATACCCCTTATTGCCGCAAGTATAATGAGTAAAAAACTTGCGGCAGGCTCTGATGCTATTGTACTTGATGTAAAATGCGGTAACGGTGCATTTATGAAAAATTTAGATGATGCTGAGGCTCTTGCCCGAACCATGGTTAATATAGGCAAGTCCGCAGGCAAAAAAACCGTTGCTCTTATAACACCTATGGACAGACCTCTCGGTATGTATATAGGCAACAGCCTTGAAGTAATTGAAGCTATTGATATACTAAAAAATAATTGTAAGGGCAGGCTGAAAGATATTGCCTTGGAGCTTGGTGCAAAAATGCTTGTTTTAGGTGACCTTGCCTCTGACAGAGAAAAGGCACTTAAAATGCTTAACCAAAACATTGAAAACAGCAAGGGGCTTGAAAAATTCAAGGAGCTTATTACAGCACAGGGTGGAAACCCTGATGTTATAGATAATTACAGCCTTTTTCCTCAACCTAAGGAAAAATATGAGCTTAGGGCAGATAAAGAGGGTTATATCACCTCAATAAACACTGCCGAAATAGGCAGGGCAAGTGTTGCAACAGGTGCAGGACGTGAGGTAAAGGACGCACCTGTTGACCTTAGTGCAGGTATAGTAATGTATAAGACCATAGGTGACTATATTAATAAGGGGGATGTAATAGCGGAAATTCATTCCTCATGTCTTGACAAATGTAAGCTTGCCGCTGATATTATAAGCTCCGCTATCAAAATATCTCAAGCTAAGGCAGAACCGCTTCCCGCTATTTTGGAGGTAATAGAATGAAAAAAGCCATTATAATTGTACTTGACGGTGTAGGCATAGGTGAATTACCCGATGCCGAAAAATACGGAGATAAGGGCAATAACACCCTTGTCAATCTAAAAAAAGCAATACCTGACTTAACCCTGCCTAATATGTGTAAGCTGGGCTTAGGCAATATTGAGGGTGCTGATATTTTCGGAGCAGATGAAAATCCGCAGGGACTTTACGGCAGACTTGCAGAGCATTCCGCAGGTAAAGATACAACCACGGGGCATTGGGAGATTGCAGGAGTATGGCTTGATAAGCCTTTCCCTACTTATCCCAACGGCTTTGGGGAGGATATTATACTTCCCTTTGAAGAGGCTATAGGCAGAAAAATAATAGGCAACTGCGTCGCTTCAGGCACTAAAATTATAAATGAGTTTGGAGATGAGCATATTAAAACAGGTTGTCCTATTGTATACACCTCTGCCGACAGTGTATTTCAGATTGCGGCACATGAGGACATAATACCTGTTGAAGCACTGTATGAGTACTGCAAAATTGCACGTAAAATGCTTAGTGTAGGACGTGTAATAGCAAGACCTTTTACAGGCACAAGGGGTAATTACACCCGTACCGAAAGACGTAAGGATTTTTCCTTAGAGCCACCGAAGCCAACTCTCCTTGATTATGTAAAAAAAGCAGGTTTAGAATGTGCCTGCGTAGGTAAAATTGAGGATATATTTGCAAACAGAGGTATAACCCGTTCTGTCCACACCACCAATAATGCAGAGGGTATTGAACAGACTGTTAAGTTTATTAAAGAGGACTTTGGAGGACTTATATTTACAAACCTTGTAGATACTGATATGCTTTACGGTCATCGTAACGATATAAGAGGCTTTGCCTCTGCTTTAGAATATTTTGACAGTAAGCTGCCTGAAATAATGTCCGCCATGAAAAAAGAGGATATTCTTTTTATAACCGCCGACCATGGCTGTGACCCTACAACAGAGTCCACCGACCATTCAAGGGAGTATATTTTCCTTTTAGGCTATGGCAATTTACCCGTAAAAAACATAGGTACACGCAGTACTTTTGCCGATATTGCCGCAACTGTAGCAAAATATTTAGATATTAAAGCCGAAATAAAAGGAGAAAGCTTTATATAAAAAACGGCTGTCGATAATGAACTGACCCCTAAAAGTTATACCATAAATATAACAATCGGGGTCAGTTTTTTGACAGCCTCTTTTTATGTGAATTATATTAAAATAAGTACTATACCTATTGAAATAGCCAACACACTTAATATTTTTATAATTATATCGGATTTATTTTTATTATAAAAGGTTTCCGGATTATCTCTTACTATGTATATATCTCTGTTTTCTCCTATTGCAGGGACATTTATGTTAGTGTAAGAGTTGGATTTAACCGTATATTCAACCTCCTTGTATTTGTAATACCAGGTAGGTGCGTAAATATTATGTTTATGCCCTTTACTGCGTTCTGCTTTGCTATCCAAATCAACACAGGTTGCACTTACGGTATCACAATTATTAATCATAAATTTCTCTTTTATTGTAATCAGCATTAAATCTATAAAGCCTACCAAAAAGATACATAAACCTAAGATTTTACTATTGAAAACAAATTCTTGCCCTGCATATTGTAAATAGGCATTATATGCTCCGTAATAAATCATAAAAGTGCCTATGGTAGGGAATATAATTACAATATTCTCTTTAGTAGCAACATAACCTAATAAGCCAAAAAACGTAAAAAATATACCAAAAAACATTACCGAAAGTGCTTCGCTTTTATCTTTGAAAACAATTGCCGCCACCATACATGCCAATGCCGCTATTAAAACAATAATTGACACGGTATTTGTTTTGTTATTTTCCATAACCAATCCCTTATTAAAAAATATTAAAGTCTGTGATTTACAAGAGTAATACTATACACCTTATTATCAAAGTCAGTCATAACCTGCACGGTCATTTTTTGATCCCCTGACATATAGGTATGTGCCGTACCTTTAGTTCCCTGTTCCTGATACATATCGGCAACACCCCATGCCTTTTGCACCTCTTCAAGGCTCATACCCACTCTTACACCGTTAAAGCTTATGTCCGCCGCCTTTTCCTCTAAATCATCATAATAATAATTACCCTCAGTATCATTAATAAATGCATTTACCGTAATTGCGGTAATAGGCTTATCGTTCAGATTTTCACCGTTAGTTTCCGTATCCTTTATTTCAACTGCAAGCTTTTTACCCTCACTGTTTTCAAGAGAGGCAACAAAGTAGCCTTCACTACTGCCCTTGCGAGCCTCCGTACAGTCATAATTTTTTGATATATCATCATAGGTAAAAGGCATTGAGTAAGCTTCTCCGTCAATAACTATATTGGCACATACTGCATTATAATCTATATAATTTTCCTCTGCTGCACCTAAAATACTATCCTTTTGAGAGGATTGTGCAAGGGTAGTTATTTCCGTTGTTTCTTCAGCTGTATTATTGCTACCGTTACAGCCTGTCAACAGCATTACAGCCATAATAAAAATTAATTTAACTTTCATATAAAAGCCTCCTAAATACATATAAATATATTTTACCCAAAAATCTTATTTATGTAAAGTTTTTTACTGTCAAATAATGTAAAAGGGCAACGATTTTATCGTCACCCTTAATTTTAAAAATTATCATCTACTGCAAGAGCTTCTATAAGCTCTACATCTTCATTTCTTTCCGTAAAGTTATTTAAGGTATACATATTTGCAAAAAGCATAATAGGTCTTTCAAAGTGGTCAAACACCAGAGATATACGGCTGTTTTCATATTCCTTTATTTGCTCTGCATTTTTATTTTTCACCCATCTTGCAACGCTGAAATTCATAGGCTCCATACGTATATCTGAGTTATACTCATTTTTAAGACGATATTCAAAAACCTCAAACTGAAGTGCACCTACAGCACCTAACACAATTTCATTATACTCATTGTGATAAATCTGTATAGCACCCTCCTGTGCAAGCTGTGAAACGCCCTTCTGAAATTGCTTTGCCTTCATTGTATCTACAGGTCTTACTCTCATAAAAAGCTCAGGAGGGAAGGTAGGCAGAGGCTCAAAAAACAGCTTATCCTTACAGTCGGTAAGGGTGTCGCCTATCTGATAGTTGCCTGAATCATAAATACCTATAATATCGCCTGCAACAGCAGTATTTACTGTTTCTCTCTCATTTGCCATAAGCTGAGTAGACTGATTAAGCTTCATTTGTTTACCTGTACGAGAAAGGGTAACATTCATACCTCTTTCAAAGGTACCTGAGCATATGCGAAGAAAGGCAAGCCTATCTCTGTGAGCAGGGTTCATATTAGCCTGAATTTTAAATATAAAGCCCGAAAAAAAGTCATCATCAGGCTTAACACTGCCGTCAAGGGTCTTCCTTTCACCGGGAGCAGGGGACATAGCAAGGAAATGCTCCAAAAAGGTCATTACACCAAAGTCTGCCAGGGCTGTGCCAAAAAATACGGGAGAAAGCTTGCCCTTGGAAATCAATTCCATATCAAACTCATTGCCCGCACCGTCAAGAAGCTCTGCCTCATTACGGAGATTTTCAAGGTTTTCACTGAAAATTACCTTGTCAAGCTCCTCATTATAAACTCCCTTTTCACCTAACTCTATGGTACGCTTTTCCTTATACAGATGTACCTTGTTTGTAAGCCTGTCATAAATACCGTCAAAATAAGCGCCGCTGCCTATAGGCCATGTTACGGCTACAGAAGGTAAGCCTAAGGCATTTTCAAGCTCCTCCATAACAGCTAAAGGCTCATTTGCATCTCTATCCAGCTTATTAATAAAGGTAAAGATAGGTATACCTCGCATACTGCATACCTTAAAAAGCTTTTCTGTCTGTGCCTCAACACCCTTAGCCGCATCAATAACCATTACCGCAGAGTCAACCGACGTAAGTATACGGTAAGTATCCTCACCGAAATCGTTATGACCGGGGGTATCCATTATGGATACAATCTTACTGTCGTACTCAAACTGCATAACAGATGAGGTCACGGAAATACCTCTTTGCTTTTCAATCTCCATCCAGTCAGACTTAGCATATCTGCCCTTACGAGCCTTAACCGAACCTGCCTGATGAATAGCACCCCCATGAAGCAGAAGCTTTTCGGTAAGAGTGGTTTTGCCTGCATCAGGGTGAGAAATTATACCGAATATTCTACGCTTATTAATTTCATTTATATCAGGTTTAGCCATAGTAATTTCCTTTCGTTCGTTTTTTAACACACATCTTTTCTATTTTAATATAAAAATACTGCCATCGCAAGCACTTTTTGCTATTTTTGGATTATATTTTGCATTTACCCCAAGGCAAATTTGTCATATAATAAATTTGCAACAAAGTTGCAACACTTTTGAAACATTTTAGGAGGTTATATTATGAAAAAATTATTTTTAGCAACACTTACATTTGTTTTAATGGCAACAGGAAGTACATATGCCGCAGATAATTCAAAGGCAAATACTTTCAACTCGTTAATAAATGTAAATTCATCAAGCCACATTTGCAAACAGCTTGGTACTAAGGTTTGCAGCCTTAAAGGCTGTAATTTTGTTATCGGCAAGCCTACAATTATAACTACAGTAATTACAACTCAGGCAGAGCCTACAACCCAGCTTACCACCAAGCCTCAATTTGAAATTACTACACAGGCAACTACCAAGCCTCAATTTGAAACAACTACAGAAACCACTACACAAAAGGAAACCTCTACACAAACCACAACAAAAGAAACAACTACAGAAACCACTACAAAGGAAGCTACAACAGAAACCACTACTTCTTCATCAAATCAGCAAACAGGCTCATATGCACAGCAAGTGCTTAACCTTGTAAATGCAGAAAGAGCAAAAAACAATCTCTCTCCCCTTACCTTAAGCAGCAGCGTAAGTAAGGTAGCTCAGATAAAGGCAGAGGATATGAAAAACAATAATTATTTCAGCCATACCTCACCTACCTACGGCTCACCCTTTGAAATGCTTAAGCAGTTTGGCGTAAGCTACAAAACAGCAGGCGAAAATATTGCAAAGGGTCAGAAAACCCCTGAGGCTGTTGTAAACGCCTGGATGAACTCAGCAGGACACAGAGCAAATATCCTTAACAAAAATTATACTCAGCTTGGCGTAGGCTATACAGGCGGCTCATCACCTTATTGGGTACAGATGTTTATAGGCTGATAAACAAAAAAGCGACACTTTTACATGTCGCTTTTTTTATTTACAGACTTTCTCTTAAAATTTCAACAATCTCCTCAGGCTCTAATACTTTATATCCGCCGTCCATAATAAATACATTTTTGGCAATTTCCTCTATTGTAGCTTCACTTGCTCCAAGGTCCGATATATTCATTACAAGACCAAGCTCCCTCATCCATTCCTCCATTTTACTAAGTCCTTCCAAGGCAATATCTTTATCGGTCTTGTTATCGGGTACTACTCCCCATACATTAATGGCAAAACGCTTGAACTTTGCAAGTCCGAAATCCATAATATGACGGTAATACGGCAAAGAAACAGCCGCAAGAGTCATGCCATGGGTAGCATTTGTATATCCGCCTACTGCCTGACCTAACATATGCACCATCCAGTCAGTGGATTTTCCGCAGGCAACAAGAGTATTAAGTGCCCAGGTTGCAGTCCACATAATGTTGCTTCTGGCTTCATAGTTATCAGGCTCTTTATTAGCAATTCGGCTTGAATTAATAAGAGAACGCATTAAGCCCTCACTGATATAGTCGCTTGTATTGTCGTCCTCGTCCGAAAAATACTGCTCGCATATATGGTTAAAAATATCATATATACCCGAAACCATCTGATAATGAGGTAAAGTCATAGTAAATCTCGGATTAAGAATCGAAAACCTCGGCTTAACCTCTTCACTTACAAAAACATGACCTATTTTCTGCTTTGTATCTTGATTGGTAATAACCGACCCACCGTTCATTTCTGAACCCGTACCTGTCATTGTAAGCACACAGCCTATGGGAATTATTTTACAATCAGGCTCTTCAAAGCGTAAGAAATATTTTTCCCAAGGGTCCTCATTACAATTAACCGATACAGCAACAGCCTTTGTATAATCACATACAGAGCCACCGCCTACAGCCAGAAAAAAATCCACCTTATGTTCTCTTGCAATTTCAATACCCTCATAAACCTTAGCCAATGTAGGGTTAGGCATAACTCCTGAAATTTCAGCTATATTCTTACCGCAATTTTTAAGAATATTTATTACATTATCATAAATACAGTTTTCCTTAATTGAACCGCCGCCGTAAACAAGCACAACATTAGTGCCGTATTTGGGCATTTCCTCCGCAAGGGCATTAAGGGAGTCCTCACCGAAATAAAGCTTTGTAGGGTTACAGTAAGTAAAATTTCCTTTCATAAATAAAAAACCTCCTTATATATAATATTTCTCAAAAAGCAGATTTGACATTTGCTTCCTTACCTGATATAATTATTGTAACACCTAAACCTGACTTTAGGTCAAGCATTTATTTTATTTTTTTGGGAGGAAAAGCTATGTATACAATAGGTCAAGTATCTGATATGTTCGGTTTGCCTGTTTCCACATTAAGGTATTACGACAAAGAGGGATTATTTCCCAACATTCAGCGTACTTCAGGCATTCGCCAATTCAGCGGGCAGGAAATTGAGGCCTTGCGTGTAATTGAATGTTTAAAAAAATCAGGGCTTGAAATTAAGGATATAAAGCTTTTTATGGAATGGTGTACCCAAGGCAGTGAAACTTATCCTCAACGCAGAAGCTTATTTTTAAAGCAAAAAGAAAATGTGGAGGCTAAGATCGAAAAATTAAACCGTGTGCTTGATATGCTTAATTTTAAATGCTGGTACTACGAGCAGGCCATAAAGGACGGACACGAAAATCGTCTTAGAAATATGTCCCCTGAGGATATGCCTGAAGAAATCAGGCAGGCTTATAAGAATACTCATTTATCTGATAACTGAACATAAAACCAAAAGGACTTAAAGCAAACCCTTTTCATGAAATAGCTTTGGGTCCTTTTTAATTGATTATATAACAAACCTACTTTTTAAATGAAGTATACATATAAAAAAAGCCTCATATATTATAAACAGCACACAGGCGGGAGTTTATATGAAAAGGGATAATAATAAGGGCTTGCTTCACACTATGGTTAATGTTTTCGAATTGCCGCCGGAGGTTATATTAAATACCCCTTTATTAACTGTTACGGGACAGGAAAAATTAACCCTTGAAAATTACACCTCACTTACAGAGTACAACGACAAGCTGGTTAAAATAAATACCCCGGAGAGCATAATAACTATTTGCGGTGAAAATATAAAGGTCAACCAAATATCAAAAGATGTAATTATAATAGAGGGTAAATTTACTAAAATTGAATACGGGTGATTATATGTTTAAGCTTTTTCAGAGATTTTTACAGGGCTATCTTGAAATTGAGGCAAGAGGCTTTGCAGTTGAACGCTTTATAAACCTTGCAGTACATAATAACACCACATTATGGGATATGGAAAGGCAAAAGGGCGTAGTAAAATTTAAGGCTAAGGTTAAGGATTTTCGTAAGCTGTCGGGTTTTGGCAAAAAATGCGGAGTTAAAATTAAAATCAGGCAAAAATTCGGCTGTCCTTTTTTTGTTTACAGATATAAAAAGCGATATGTATTTATTGCGGGAGTTGCCATATTTCTAACCCTTTTGCTTTATATGTCCTCCTTTATATGGCTTATTGAGGTTGAGGGTAATATTAAAATTGATGACTATGAAATTTTGTCTGTTTTAAGTGAAAAGGGCTTAAAAACAGGTGCTTTTAAATACAAGCTTAATACAGAAAGCCTTGAAGAGCATCTTAAAGGAAGGTTTGATAATCTGTCCTGGATAAATATAAAAATTGAGGGTACAAGAGCAACTGTTACTGTTACAGAGGGCTTAAAGGATACAGACTATAACACTGATACCTCCCCATGTAATATTGTTGCCGATAAAAACGCCCTTATAACAGACATTATAACTACAAGGGGCAAGCCTATGGTAAAAGCAGGGGATATGGTAAAAGAGGGGGATATACTTATAAGTGCCGATGTTACATATTTACAGGACGGTGAAGAAGTATTGTTTAATCAGGTACACTCCTCCGGTACCATAAAGGGCAAGGTGGTACGTACCTTTACAAAAACCGTTCCCTACACTGTCAACCTTAAAAGATATACAGGAAATGTGGCTTCCTTTTACAAGGTAAAAATTTTTAACACAAATTTTAATACAAATTTTATAAAAAGTGCTGTATCTTTTCAAAAATATGATATAATAAGAGAAATAAAACAGCTTGGGCTTGGCGAAAAATTTATGCTTCCTGTTTATGTTGAAAAATTAAGCTATAAAGAATATAATACAGAAAGGCTTACCATTTCGGCTGAGGAAGCAAAAAATCTTGCTGCTAAAGGGGTTAATAACCTTATTTTAGAGCAATATCCCACTGCCTACGACATTATAGACAATAAGGTTACCTATACTAAAGGTAAGGGCAATATAACTGCTTCAGCCAAGGTAACCGCCATAGAAAGCTTAGGAAAGGAAAGCTATATAACACCAATTATATACCAAGGGGGTAATGCAATTAATGGAACAACAGAGAATGCAAATTCAGAATGAGCTTATTTCAAACGTTTTCGGCAACTTTGACGAAAATGTAAAAAAAATTGAAAAGGCATATTCGGTTAATATAATAAACCGAGGCGACGACATTCTGATAACGGGCGATAACAAGGCTATAAGCAAAACAAAACAGGTGCTTAATGCCTTGATAAGTCTTGCCGAAAAAGGTGAAAGCATACAAGAGCAAAATATCAATTACTTTATTGCCGAGGCTGAGGAGGATAACCTTTCAGAGGCAGAGGAAATACAGGATGACTTTATCTGTATGACTATGAACGGCAGAGCCTTACGCCCTAAAACTCTGGGACAGAAAAAATATATTGATTCTATACGCAAAAATACGGTTGTTTTCGGTATAGGTCCTGCAGGTACAGGTAAGACCTACCTTGCTATGGCTATGGCAATAACTGCCTTTAAGCACAATGAGGTAGACAGAATTATACTTACAAGACCTGCTATTGAGGCAGGAGAAAATTTAGGCTTTTTACCGGGTGACCTACAGCAGAAGGTTGACCCGTATTTAAGACCTTTGTATGACGCTCTGTATGAAATTATGGGTGCGGAGAACTTTTTGCGTAATATGGAAAAGGGTGCTATTGAGGTTGCTCCTCTTGCTTATATGCGAGGACGTACCCTTGATAATTCCTTTATTGTGCTTGATGAGGCACAAAACACCACTCCCGAGCAGATGAAGATGTTTTTAACCCGATTAGGCTACGGCTCTAAAACAGTTATTACAGGCGATGTTACACAAATTGACCTGCCAAGAGGTAAAAAGTCAGGCTTAATTGAGGCTACCTCTATTTTATCGGGCATTGACGGAATATCCATTTGCAATCTTACCAATAAAGATGTTGTAAGGCATCCGCTTGTACAGAAAATAATTAATGCCTACGACAAGTACGAGCAAAAGAAAAAAAAATAATCTCTTTAAGGAGATAAAATTATGCGGATTTTATTTGATAACGAAACGGATTTTAATTTAGACGAGGAGCTTATAACAAAGGTAGCTAAGGCTGTCCTTGACTACGAAAAAATAAGTGATGATGCTGAAATAAGCTTTACTCTTACAGATAATAAAACAATACACGAGCTAAACAAAAAGCACAGAGCCATTGACAGACCTACAGATGTACTGTCCTTTCCCTTAATTGATTTTAACACAGAGGATATTACCTCTATTAAGGGTACTCTCTATCTGGGAGATATAATTATAAGTATAGACAAGGCTTTAGCACAGGCAGAGGAATACGGTCATTCCGTAAGGCGTGAGTTAGGCTTTTTAACAGCCCACAGTATGCTGCATTTACTTGGCTATGACCATATGACAGAGGCTGAGGAAAAGGTTATGTTTTCAAAGCAGGAGGAAATACTTCAAAGCGTAGGACTTACAAGGTGATAATATGACAGAAAACGAAAATTTAATAATTCACGCAAAATCAGCTATGGAAAAGGCTTATACCCCATACTCAGGCTTTAAGGTAGGTGCCGCACTTTTAACAGAAGAAGGCGAAATATATACAGGCTGTAATATTGAAAACCTCTCTTACGGAGCAACCGTCTGTGCAGAAAGAACGGCTATATTCAAGGCGGTATCCGAGGGCAAAACAGTCTTTAAAAAACTTGCCGTAGTATCCTCTCAGGGCGACAAGACCTTCCCCTGCGGTATATGCAGGCAGGTAATGCAGGAGTTTATGCCCAACGGCGAGATTATTGTTTCAGATGATAATTCTATTGCAATATACAAGGTATCAGAGCTTTTGCCTCATAGCTTTAACAGTGAGTTTTAAGGTTGGGTGATTATATGATAAGCTGGGAAGAACTGGAGAAAAGCTGTTACGGCTGTACCAAATGTCAGCTGTCCGAAACACGCACCAATGTTGTTATAGGAAAGGGTAATCCAAGGGCAGATATTATGCTTGTAGGAGAGGGACCCGGCTATCACGAGGATATTCAGGGCATTCCCTTTGTGGGTGCGGCAGGCCAGCTTCTTGATAAAATGCTCCTTTCCATTTCCTTGACAGAAAATGATGTTTACATAGCAAACGTAGTTAAGTGCAGACCTCCTCAAAACAGAGACCCACTGCCTGAGGAGCAAAGTGCCTGCCTTGACTATCTGCGTTGCCAATACCTTTTAATACGACCTAAAATACTTGTTTGCTTAGGTCGTATTGCCGCCAAGGCACTTATTGACCCTGATTTCCGTATTACAAAACAGCGTGGCATATGGTACGAAAAAAAGGGCTGTTATATGATAGCCACCTATCATCCCTCTGCTCTTTTGCGTGATACTGCAAAAAAATATGAGGCGTGGGAGGATTTAAAAACCATAAGACAAAAAATAGATGAATTGAGGAATAATATATGAGCAAAAAATTTCATTCAGGCTTTGTTTCCATTATAGGCAGACCTAATGTAGGCAAGTCTACCCTTATGAACTGTATAATCGGGGAAAAGATTGCTATTATGTCAGGCAAACCCCAAACTACACGTAATCAGATACAGTCAGTTTTAACAACTGAGGACAGTCAGATAATTTTTATTGATACCCCCGGCATTCATAAGCCAAAATCAAAGCTTGGCAATTACATGGTAAAAAGTGCCGAAAACACCTTTAACAACGTAGATGTAATACTTTATTTGATTGAGCCTTATGAGAAAATAAAGGACTCGGATATGGCAATTTTAGAAAGATTAAAGGGTACTAAAACCCCTGTTTTTCTGGTAATTAATAAAATTGATACTGTAGAAAAGCCCGAGCTGTTAAAGGTTATAGACAGCTACAGTAAGGTTCTTGATTTTGCGGAGATTATTCCCGTTTCTGCCTTAAAGGGTATTAACAAGGACACCCTCCTTGACACGGTACGTAAATATCTGCCCGAGGGACCTAAGTATTTCCCTGAGGATATGATTACAGACCAACCCGAAAGGCAGATTGTAGCAGAGCTTATACGTGAGAAGGGCTTAAAGCTTTTGCAGGACGAAATACCTCACGGTCTGGCTGTAGAAATAACCTCAATGAAAAAGAGGGAAAAATCAGATATGGTAGATATTGAGGCTACTATTTATTGCGAAAGGGAAACCCACAAGGGCATAATTATAGGAAAGCAAGGCTCTATGCTGAAAAAAATAGGCTCAAATGCCCGCTATGATATTGAAAGACTTTTAGGTAATCCTGTTAATTTACAGCTTTGGATAAAGGTTAAAAAGGATTGGCGTGACAGTGACTTTTTACTTAAAAACTTTGGTTATGATTCAAAGCATATATAAAAAATTTTCGGACAGGCTTTAACATAAAATGACAATATGCTAAAGCTCAAAGCCCACTAAACAGGGTTTTGAGCAAAAACCTTTAGCTTTGTCAAGGCTAAAAAATATAACTTTTCTGCCAAATTTTCAACAGTATACAAATCAGGCTTAAGGCAACCCTAAAATCAAAGAAAAAAACAATTTCTTTAATTAAGGGGGTCGTATTTATGAAAGACTTTTTTTGGCAGATATTTGAAAAAAGCGGAGATATAAACGCTTTTTTAGCCTATAAAGAATATAATGATTTTGAACAGGCTGTGAATATGCCTGAAAAAAAGGATTGATTTTAATGGCTGTAGACCTTGTGAGAGGCTTAATTTTAAGGGAAGTTAATATAGGAGAGGCAGATAAAATTCTTAAAGTGCTTGCAAAGGATATAGGTAAAATATCCGTAAGTGCAAAGGGTGCAAGACGGTCAAGAGGTACTCTTTCAGCAGGTACCTCTCTTTTTACATACGGCGATTTTACTGTTAAATCAGGCAGTAAAAATTACTTTCTTGTGCAGACCGATATAATTGACTCCTTTTACGCTATTACAAAGGACCTGATTACCATGTCCTATGCCTCCTGTATTTTGGAGCTTGCCGATAAGACTACCTCTGAGGATATGCCCTCAAACGAGGTGCTTTATTTAGCTATAAATACCCTTAACAAGCTTGCACAGGGTAAGCTTGACCCCAAGCTTGCCCTTGCTCTTTTCGAGCTTAAAACTCTGCAATACAACGGTTTTATGCCTTGTCTTGACTTTTGTTCGGACTGCGGTAACCCTCATAACAATATTATATCCGCAAGCGGTACTCTTTGTGAAAAATGTGCCAAAGATGCACACAAAAAAATAACTATAGACGATACTATTATCTATGCTATGAAATATATACTGTCAAGTGAACCCCCTAAGCTTTTAAGCTTTTCTCTTGACAGTGAAATTACAGATACCTTAAGCACAATTACTAACCTTATGATAGACAGCCAGTTTAATATAATCTTAAAATCAAAAAAATTTATTAACAGCCTAAATTTATATTGACAAGTATAAAATGAATGCTATAATAAAGTTAATTAGATAATCTTCAGGGTTTGGTGAAATTCCATACCGGTGGTAAAGCCCACGAGCCTTTTTAGGCATGATTCGGTGTAATTCCGAAGCCGACAGTAAAGTCTGGATGGAAGAAGATAAAATATGCTTTTTTATTTTATATTCAATTTCTATTTACCTTGGGATTAATCTCAAGGTTTTTTTATTGCAAAAACTCCTTGAGCTAATAATCTTTTTTATCGAGGTGATTATCTTGGATTATATGAAGTATGCCCTTGACCTTGCAAAGAATGGTATAGGCAAGGTAAATCCCAACCCTCTTGTGGGGGCTGTTATTGTAAAGAATAACAGAATTATAGGAGAGGGCTGGCACGAAAAATACGGAGGACCTCATGCAGAGGTAAATGCCTTTAAAAGTGCTGCGGAGGATATAAGGGGAGCTGATATGTATGTTACCTTAGAGCCCTGCTCTCACTACGGCAAAACCCCACCCTGTGCAGAGGCAATTGCCAAAAGCGGTATAAAAAGAGTATTTGTCGGTATGAAGGACCCTAACCCTCTTGTTTCGGGCAAAGGTATAGAAATAATTAAAAATGCAGGTATTGAGGTTATCTGTGGGGTAAATGAAGATGAATGTAAGGCTCTTAATCCCGTATTTCTAAAATACATTACCACAAAAACTCCCTTTGTTGTAATGAAAAGTGCAATGTCCCTTGACGGTAAAATTGCAACCCATACAGGTAAATCCCAATGGATTTCCTCACCTCAGTCAAGAGAAGCTGTACAATATATGCGTAAGGCTCTGAAGGGCATTATGGTAGGCATAAACACTGTACTTGAGGATAATCCACATTTAACCTGTCGTCTTGAAAACAGCGAAAATCCCACAAAGATTATAGTAGACTCCTCTTTAAGAGTACCTGAAAACGCTTTGATATTTGAGGGTTTACCAAACACAAAATGTATAATTGCAGTAGCCGAAAATTATGACAGGGAAAAAGCCAAAAGCTTAAAGGAGCGAGGAGTTACAATAATTGAAGCACCCGACAATAATAACAAGGTTGATTTAAAGGCACTTATGACAGCCTTAGGAGAAAAGGATATTGACGGCATACTTTTAGAGGGTGGCGGAACTCTTAACTTTTCTGCATTAAATTCAGGCATTGTAGATATGGTTGTAAGCTTTATATCACCAATGCTTATAGGGGGCAAGAACGCTAAAACCCCTGTTGAAGGTCAGGGCTTTGGTGAAATTTCAGAGGCTGTCAGGCTAAAAGACGTTAAGCTTAAGGAATATTACGGAGATTATATAATATACGGTAGGGTAGGTGATAATTAAATGTTTACAGGCATATCGGAGGAAACAGGTATAATACTTGCACTAGGCAATAAGCTTACTGTATCTGCAAAAAAGGTTTTAGAGGATATTCACATAGGCGACAGTATAGCCGTAAACGGTATCTGCCTTACGGTAACAGACTTTGATAATAAAAGCTTTAAAGCAGACGCTATGCCCGAAACCTTTAACCGCACCGCCTTAGGTCAGTTAAAAGTTGGCTCAAGAGTGAATTTAGAACGTGCCATGCCGGCAAATGGCAGGTTCGGCGGACACATCGTAAGCGGGCATATTGACGGAACAGGTAAGGTCATAAATTACAGGATTGACGGTAACGCAATTTGGCTTACAATACAGGCTGACAAAGCACTTTTAAAATATATAGCACCTAAAGGCTCTGTAGCTATAGACGGCATAAGCCTGACTGTTGTTGACAGCCTGCAAACTACCTTTACAGTATCTCTTATTCCCCACACTGCACAGGTTACGTCAATTACAGACCACAAGGCAGGGGATTTGGTAAATATTGAAACCGATGTACTTGCTAAATATGCAGAACGCTTACTTAGCTTTAAGGACAGTCGGCAGATTGATATGGACTTTTTATCAGACTGCGGTTTTTGAAAGGAGATAATTATGTTTAAATATAATACTGTTGAAGAAGCAATTAATGATATAAAATCAGGCAAAATGATTATAATTGCCGATGATGAGGGCAGAGAAAATGAGGGCGACCTTGTTATGGCGGCAGAAAAGGTTACGGGCGAGGCAATAAACTTTATTGCAACCTACGCAAAGGGGCTTATATGTATGCCTGCAAGCAGAGAATTACTGCAAAAGCTTAATGTAGGTCAAATGGTTGATAAAAACACAGACAATCACTGTACGGCTTTTTCCGTATCCATTGACCACATTGATACCACAACAGGTATATCAGCCTATGAAAGAGCCTACACAGTTCAAAAATTTGCAGAGGATAAGGCTAAACCCCAAGACTTCAGGCGACCCGGGCATATATTTCCTCTTGAAGCAAAGGACGGCGGCGTTTTAGAGCGTGAGGGACATACAGAGGCTACTGTTGATTTGGCAAGGCTTGCAGGCTTTAAGCCCTGCGGTATATGCTGTGAAATTATGAGGGAGGACGGATATATGGCACGCACTCCCGATTTAATTGAATTTGCCGAAAAACACAACCTTAAGTTTATTACTGTCAAGGCTTTAAAGGAATATATTATTGAAAAAGGTCTTTACGTAAGAAATGAGGCTACAGCCACACTGCCTACCGACTACGGTAATTTTAAAATATCAGGCTTTATGGACTACAGAACAGGAGAACACCACCTTGCCCTTACTATGGGGGATATATCAGACGGCACCCCTGTTTTAACAAGAATACATTCAGAGTGCTTTACGGGAGATGTACTTAGCTCACACCGCTGTGACTGCGGTAATCAGCTTCATACAGCCCTAAGGAAAATAGCTGATGAGGGTAGAGGAGTACTCCTTTATATGCGTCAGGAGGGCAGAGGAATAGGCTTAATAAACAAGCTTAAAGCATATGAGCTTCAAAGTCAGGGGCTTGATACCGTTGAGGCTAACCTTGCACTGGGCTTTCCCGAGGATATAAGAAAGTATGATGTTGCGGCATATATGCTTAAGTCCATGGGTGTTGAAAGAGTCAGCCTTATGACCAACAATCCTGCTAAAATAGAGGGCTTAGAACAATACGGCATTAAGGTTACTCGCCGTATACCTATTGAGGTAAGCCACAGCCACACCGCTGATTTTTATTTACACACTAAAAAAGTAAAAATGGGGCATATATTTGCTACCCAAGTATAAGGAGGATATAAAATGAAAGTATTAGAAGGAAATCTTATAGGAAGCAATAAAAAATTTGCTATAGTTGCAAGCCGTTTTAATGAGTTTATTGTAAATAAGCTCATAGGCGGAGCAAATGACGGTCTTGTAAGACATGGCGTAAATGATGATGATATTACCCTTGTTTGGGTACCGGGTGCCTTTGAAATTCCATATGCGGCACAGCGACTTGCCAAATCAGGTAATTTTGATGCGGTAATCTGCTTAGGTGCAGTCATAAGAGGCTCAACCTCACACTATGACTACGTGTGTGCAGAGGTTTCAAAGGGCATTGCCTCTGTAAGCCTTAATACAAATGTGCCTGTCATTTTCGGTATACTTACAACAGATAATATTGAGCAGGCTATTGAAAGAGCAGGCACAAAGGCAGGCAATAAGGGCTATGATGCGGCTGTTACTGCCATTGAATGTGTGAATTTATCCGAGAAAATATGAAAATAAAAAAAATATCAAATAATAAAAAGCAATATCTTAATTTACTGCTTTTAGGTGATGAGCAGGAAAATATGATAGACAAATATCTTGACAAAGGAGATATGTATGTGCTGTATGAGGACAAGGCTGTTGCACAATGTGTTGTGACCTGTAACGGCAACAATGTCTATGAAATAAAAAACCTTTCCGTATTACCCGATTATCAGCGTAAAGGCTACGGAAAAGCCTTAATTGACTTTGTTTTTAACACCTACAAGGGTAAGGAGCTTATTGTAGGTACGGGAGAAAGCCCTGCTACCCTTATATTTTACGAAAAATGCGGATTTTCCTACTCTCACCGTATTAAGAATTTTTTTACGGATAATTACCACAAGCCCATATATGAGGAAGGTGTTCTCCTTGAGGATATGGTCTATTTAAAAAAATTATGGTAAAGCATAAAAGCTGTGTCTGATTTTTAAGACACAGTTTTTCTTTTTAGGGTAGAATATTTTTTGCATATGTTATATAATGTACTTAATATGTTCAAATTAACGGAGGCTGATATGAGATATATTTCTGATTTACATGACGGTGAAAGAATAGTTGATTTTTATCTTTGTAAAACTAAGCAAACCTTTCAATCCAAGGCAGGCAAAAACTATTTATCCCTTGTTTTGCAGGATAAAACAGGGACAATAAGTGCAAAGGTATGGGATTTAAACAACAATATACAAAGCTTTGAGGCAGGTAACTTTATTAAAGTAGACGCTCTTGTTCAAACCTATCAGAATGATTTACAGCTTAATGTACATAAAATACGTATTGCCAATGAGGGAGAGTACGACCCTGCTGACTATATACCTACTACAGGCAAGGATATTGATGCACTGTACAAACAGCTTAACGGATATATTGACAGCATTAAAACACCCTGTATTAAGGAGCTTCTTGTAAACATCTTTACTAAGCACCCATTAATTTCCAAAAAGTTTAAAACTCACACTGCTGCCAAAACAATGCACCATAATTACTTAGGCGGGCTTTTGGAGCATACCGTTTCCGTAACAGGTATCTGTGATTTTTTTGCTTCTCACTACCCTACCGTAAACAGGGATTTACTTGTTTCAACAGCTCTTTTACACGATATTGCAAAAATTGCCGAATTATCGGATTTTCCTAATATAGAATACACAGATGAGGGAGAGCTGATTGGTCATATTGTAATGGGTGCTGAGCTTGTAAGCAGGGAGGCGGACAAAATTGATGGCTTTCCTCAGGATTTAAAGGCTCTTATAATGCACTCAATTCTGGCTCATCACGGTGAATATGAATACGGCTCACCAAAGCTGCCCAAAACCATTGAGGCATTTTTATTACATGTAGCTGATGATACCGATGCAAAGGAGCGTATGTTTGAGGATATAATTGAGTCCGACAATACAGCAGGTCCATGGGCAGGCTACAACAAGCTTTTACTTCGCAACATACGCAAAACCGAATATAAGGATTAATATTATGGAGTTTATAAAAAATAACCACTACGTACTTGATATACAGGATATAGGTGTAAACGGAGAGGGTATAGGCAAGCTTGAGGGATTTACCTTTTTTGTAGACAAGGCTTTGCCCAATGAAACAGTAGAGATTATTGCCACAAAGCTGAAAAAAAGCTATGGTTACGGCAAGCTTGTAAATATAATCACTCCCTCGCCTGACAGAGTTGAGCCTGTGTGTCAGGTTGCAGGCAGGTGCGGAGGCTGTTCACTTCAGCATCTTTTATATTCTGCACAGCTTAAATTTAAAACTAATAAGGTAGCTCAGAATTTAGCACGTATAGGGAGCTTTGAAAATATAGAAGTACTCCCTGCAATAGGTATGGATAAGCCTATTAGATACCGCAATAAGGCACAGTACCCCGTAAGTGTTATTGACGGTAAGCTTGTCTGTGGCTTTTATGCAAACCACAGTCACAGAGTTATCCCCTGTGAAGACTGCCTTATTAACCATGAGGATAACAAGGATATTATAAATGCAATAAAGGCTTTTATGAATAGCTGTAGGCTTACAGCCTATAATGAGGAGGAGCATAAGGGCTTTTTACGCCATATTGTTATAAAAAACAGTGTTCACACCGATGAAGCTATGGTATGCCTTGTTGTAAACGCTAAAAGCTTTAAGTATAAAAAGGAGCTTATTACTGCACTTTCAGCCTTTAATACAATCAAAAGCATAGTAATAAGCTATAATACTGATAAAACCAACGTAATTTTAGGTAAAACAACTGAAGTAATTTACGGTAAGGAAACCATAACCGATTATATAGACAGCTTAAAATTTAATATATCACCTCTTTCCTTTTTTCAGGTTAATCCCGAACAAACCGAAAAGCTTTACCGCACCGCCCTTGACTTTGCCGACCTTAAGGGAGAGGAAACGGTTATTGACGCTTACTGTGGTATAGGTACAATATCCCTTTTTCTTGCACAAAGGGCTAAAAAGGTATACGGTGTTGAAATTGTACCTGAGGCAATAAGTGCCGCTAAGGAAAACGCTAAGCTTAACAATATTGATAATACAGAGTTTTATGTAGGTAAATCCGAGGAAATTGTGCCTATGCTTAATAAGGAAAAGGGTATAACTCCTGATGTTATGGTCGTTGACCCGCCCCGCAAGGGCTGTGAGGAAAGCCTGCTTAAACTTATGCTTGATATGTCGCCTGATAGAATTGTGTATGTTTCCTGTGATAGTGCTACCCTTGCAAGGGATTTGAAAATCCTTTGTGCGGATAAATATGAGATTAAGAAGGTTCAGCCTGTAGATATGTTTCCACATACGCCACACGTTGAAACGGTGGTGTTGATGTCACGCATATATAGTGATTGCGATGTCAAATAACACTATATATAGTATATTTACAGAAATAATTTAAACATATAGCCTAACTATCATTAATATTTATGATATTATAAAAATAGGCTAAACTAAGCAAGAAGGTGAGCTTATGGCTTCTAAAATCTATTATATTCCTGCAACAAATGACCGTTTAGAAAAGAATGTTGCCATTTATTGCAGGGTTAGCACAAATGAAAAGGAACAGCTATATAGTCTTTCATCACAAATTTCTGCATTAACAAGAGCAGTTGCAAATGTTAATCAATGGAGATTAGCAGATATATTTATAGATATAGGCTCTGCAAAAAGAAATGCTCCACGCCGTGAATTTGAACGATTATTAAAAGAATGCGAAGCTCATAATATTTCTGTTGTGCTGACAAAAAGTATAAGCCGTTTTGGCAGAGATACCGTTGATACCCTATCCGCAATTAATAGATTAAAGAAAGCTGGAGTTAGGTTAATATTTGAAGATGAAGATTTAGATACCGACAAAATTGATAGTAACCTTATGATTTCGGTAATGGAATCCTTTGCTCAGGCTGAGAACGAAAGCCGAAGCGAAAATATCCGAATGGGTCTTGCAATGAGAGCTGCTACAGGAACATCAGGATTGTACAAGAGAAAACTGTATGGCTATACCAAAAATAAAGACGGTGAGCTTGTTATTGATGAGGAGCAGGCAAAGATTGTACGAGATATTTTCCGTTGGTACCTTGACGGAGCAAGTGTTTTGGGCATTATAAAAAAGCTTTATGATACAGGTGTTCCATCTCCAAGTGGAAAAGAAAAATGGAATAAACGAATGATAGAAACAATGCTTAAAAACCAAAAATACACTGGTACCGTTACACTCTTGGATTCAGCAACACAAGAATATCAATATCAAATGAAGGAATGTATTCCTCCTATAATCACCGAAAGTGAATTTAGAACAGTACAAAATTCGTTGAAAGCAAGAAGTAACGTTACTATAAATGAAGCTGGTGAAAAGTGTCGAAAAAACACAAAATATAGTTCAAAAAAAGAATGTCAATAATTTACAGTAATTAATTCAAAAGATTGTAAACTGTGACACTTGCTATTTCCTCCGTTTAGAGCGAATATAGTACACACGAATTTTAAGGAGGCACGTACTATGATTATGGTAAAAACAGAGGATTCAAATGGAACAATACACCTTACTCCAATAAGGAACGGTAAAATTTTTCTTCATTGTAAATATTGCGGCGGGTTATATCCTATTCCCAGCTTATGTGATTTTATGGAAGACTTGGGAGATGAGGATTATAATTCAGATGTCCTTGATATATGCGATGAGTGTATGGATAAAAAATGTAAGCGCGAAGATGAACTTTTGAGGACAATTCAAAGTCAAAAAACAGAATAGCCTACTTAGCTGAATTACTAATTTAGATGTCATTTATTATGTAAACTTGCTTAAAGTATTATAAAACCAACGCTTTGAGCAAGTTTATGGACTTGTTTCCGCAATAGCCTAGGTATCACATGTTGAGTGCGTGGTATTGATGTCAAGGGTTGAAAAGTAAGTGTATAAAGAGGCTTGGAGTAAAGCTGTTTCATTGTTTTTCAAAAATGAAAGAACATCGCAAAAAGCCTTTGAAACAGCCAAAACTAAACAAAATTACTGTTAAAAATCTGTAAAATTGAGTTGACAGGATTATAGCAGATAGGTTGTGCAGATAGGATTGTTGACAAGAAAAACAGCCTAATCATCATAAAGATTATACATCAATATGATGATTAGCCATAGAGGAGTAGAAATAGATTTTTTCGTTTAGCCAAAAAGAAAAATCAAACAGAAGTAATATCTTGGTGGATGAAAACAGACAGCATGTAAGGAAATCTACTAAGTACAGTTCTAAGAAAAAAAGATGATATTGAAATTACAAATCGGAATTTACAGGAGGTGCAGAAAATGAGTGTCAGAGAAATAAATCCCATAGAAACAACAAGAGCATCTGCGTTTGAATTATGGATGAAAGCACCAAATCCTATGGTAACATTTTTTAAGACATATGATGTGATGCCATTAGTAAAAGCAAGCAAAGCAAGAAAAATGAAGTTTAATATGCTGCTTGATTACTGCATAGGTAAAGCGGCTTGTACCGTGAAGGAATTCTATTTGTTGCCTGTTGGTGGCAAATTGATGCAGTATGATAAAATAGCGGTTAACACAATTGTCACCAACAAAGATGGAGAAGTCAGTTCCTGCGACATTGCGGCTTCAGAAGACTTAGAAAAATTTAATACAGAATACTTAAAGTATACAAAAGAAGTTCATGACACTTGTATAGACCACGATTTATCGGAAGAATATATGGTAATCGGCACATCTGCAATTGTTAATGTGGAATTAGACGGAGCAGTTGGAATGAATAGCGGTATTTTCAATAATCCATTTATGATATGGGGAAAGTATCGTATAGAAGGAGAAAAAGCATTATTAACAATTTCATTTCAATTTCATCACACGCAAATGGATGGTGCACATGCAGGTACATTTTTAAAGAATCTGGAAGAAGAGATTGATAAATTTTAATTTGTTATGCTGAGGATGCGAATAAAATATATACTGCATGCCTAAATACAAAACAGCCTAATCAAAGTACAAAATAAAAAAACAGCTGTATAGTCTGTTGTCACACATTATATAAACTCGCTCAAAATATAGTAAAACCAATTCTTTAAGCAAGTTTTGGGTCTTTTCCACAACAGCCTAGGCATCACACGTGAAGTGCATGGTATTAATTTCAAGAGTAAATGAATAAATACTAATTACAAGAGGTTTTTATGATTATAAGAAAAGAAGAAGAAAAAGATTACAGCACTATATATTCACTGGTAAAGCAGGCTTTTGAAAGTGCTGAACATTCAGACGGAAATGAACAGGATTTAGTAAATGCCTTAAGAAAAAGCGAGGCATATATTCCCGAGCTGTCTTTAGTTGCCGAAAAAGACGGCAAAATTGTCGCTCATATTATGTTTACAAAGGCATGGGTTGAAAACAGTATTGTTTTGGCATTGGCACCACTGTCTGTTTTGCCTGAATACCAAAGACAGGGGATAGGTACTGCTTTAATAGAAGAGGGACATAAAATCGCAAAGGATTTGGGGTATGAATATTCAGTTGTTTTAGGCAGTGAAAAATATTATCCGAGAACAGGCTATGTACCGGCAGACATTTTAGGAATATACCCGCCCTTTGAGATACCAAGAGAAAATTTTATGGCATATAAAACAGTTGAAAATGCCCCTGCTGTCAACGGAGTACTCAGATATGCAAAGGAATTTGGTATTGAATAGACATAATTTCAGCTATCTTTATGGCATTTCTGTTATTAATCCGCTAACACAAACAACAGCAAAAAACATAAGCAATATAGCTAAAACCATATAGGGGGAATTTTTACTTTGTGTTCCGTTAAAATTAAAAATATAAATAAAAGCAAAAGTAAAAAGCTTATATATTGTTTGACAGGTATTGCCCTAATTATACTTATAGGCTTTACTATATGGGGTAATTTAACTATAAAAACAACCTATTACAATATAACAGACAAGGAGCTTCCTACGGCTTTTGATGGATATAAAATTGTTCAAGTATCTGATTTGCACAATGCTGTGTTTGGAAAAGAAAACTATAGGTTGATAGAAAAAATCCGCTCGGAAAAGCCTGATATTATAGTTTTAACAGGAGATTTAATTGACTCCAACCACACAGACATTGCCACAGCTCTTGATTTTACGGAAAATATATCAGATATTGCTCCATGCTATTTTATTACAGGTAATCATGAGGCATGGATTGACAAAGCTGATTATAATAAACTGGAGAAGGGACTTACAACAC
The DNA here is from genome assembly GCA_958426775.1 of uncultured Bacillota bacterium. GTDB lineage: Bacteria > Bacillota > Clostridia > Lachnospirales > CAG-274 > CALWRD01. Next base: position 1,467 of record CATZZP010000004.1, on the reverse strand, counting down.
AGGGTATAAACATTTTAAATAATTCCTTTGTAAGGCTTTACAGAGATAATCAGACAATACTTCTTGCAGGTATACACGACCCTGCATTTACAGAGGATAAAGACTACGAAAATCAGATATTTACAGAGCTTGAATATATGGATTATAACGACGGCAATTACAAGATTCTGCTTTCTCACCGCCCTACTTCCCTTGAGCAATATCCCTTTAACAAATTTAATTTAATTTTCAGCGGACATGCTCACGGCGGACAATTTAGGCTTCCCTTTATAGGCGGAGTAATTGCTCCTGACCAAGGATTATTCCCCAAATATGACAGAGGATTATTCCAAAACGGAAAAACAACCATGGTATTAAGCGGTGGTATCGGAAACAGCATAATTCCCATACGTATCAACAACAGACCCGAAATTGTTGTTACAAGCCTTTATCAGTAATAAGATAGCTTTAGCTTTCAAGATGGGATTGTGTCACAGCTTAGCGGTTTATTCAAGCTTACTTATCGCTCTTTTAGCATGTAAACAAGGTCTATATATCATAACAAAAAACGGTGCAAATTAAATTTGCACCGTTTTGATTATAAAATTTTATTGCGGACCTTTATACTCTGAGCTTCCGAAAGCAAGTATAGGTATAAAGATAGGCGACAGGAATAACAAGCCTAATGTAAAACCAACACCATGTCCGAAAGCCTTTGAAAGCCTATGAGTTACAATAATGCTAATTACAATATTTACAAATGGTACAAAAGAAAGCAGAAAAAGCCAACCATTACCCATAGCTATATCATAATATACATAACAATTATATAAAGGAATAAGTGACGCCCAACCGGGTCTGCCTGCCTTTACATAAATCTTCCATATTGCCACAAGCAATAAAATCAGAACTGCAATATAAATAAAAGCAATTACTGTACTTGTACCGGCACCTGCCGCTGAATCATAAGTCGATACATCGTATCCTTCCATAACATTACCCCCTTTGTGTAATATAATTTTATGTTAATAATTATATCACAGGGCAAGGTATATTACAACAATATTATGTCAAATTATTAAATTTTTATTAAATTTTAACATAATCAATCAATTAAAATTGTTTAATTTGTCTAACAAATCAATAAAAACAGCTACCCCCTATAAACTCTCTTAGAATTGAGTTAGAGGGAATATCGGTGGAATTAATAGTAATAAAGCTGTTTATAAAGTTTAAGAGCCTTTTTGCCTCTGAATACTCCTTTTCACTTTTGTTTATATTAAAAAGTATAGGCTCTATGTAAGGTCTTAATACGCTAAGCTCATAGACTAAAGCAGAATTAAACATTACATCTGCTTCCTCCTGATAAGGGAATATATTTTCTTCCTCACCTCTTAAAACCTTTGACCACATCTCTATTGTATTTTTTGCATCATGGTGCTATACTAAAAAAGTGGACAAAAAACTAAGTCATGTATTATAATAAAA
>CATZZP010000003.1 GCA_958426775.1 uncultured Bacillota bacterium | reverse complement strand
GCAGCTACCCTATTTCAGTTTGTTAGTTGATACTGTTTTATGAGTAGCTACCAAAAGGCAACCCCTTTAAATTATTTATTTATCTTCTGCCGCCCTGATACGGATAATTGCACGCTTTAAATCCATCTCAAATTTAACTTCCTCAAGGTCGGGGACATTTTCAAGAAGCTTTTTTTCAGCTCTTGCCTTTGCCTCTTCAGCTCTTGCAACATCAATCTCATCAGACCATTCGGCAGTATCGGTAAGGATATTTACACCCTCCTTATTTATTTCGGCAAAGCCTCCGAAAACAGCCGCTTTTTTAACGGTTTCGCCGTTTTCCATAAGCCTTAATATACCGTAATCAAGCACGGTCATAAGAGGAGTATGCCCATGCATAACGCCTATATCACCGTTTTGGGAGCGTAATATAACCATATCCGCCTCACCATCATACATTTCTCTTTGGGGAGTAACAATTCTGACTTTAACCTTATTCACAATAAATCACTCCCTACCTTCAGTCCTGCTTATAGTATCTGCTTACAACCTCATCAATAGTGCCTGCGTTAAGGAAAAGACCTTCAGGTATCTGGTCATGCTTTCCTGCAAGGATTTCCGCAAAGCCACGTACTGTTTCTTCAACAGGCACATACTTACCGTCATAGCCTGTAAACTTTTCAGCCACAAAGAAAGGCTGAGATAAAAACCTTTGTATCTTTCTTGCACGACCTACAATAAGTTTATCCTCCTCTGCAAGCTCGTCCATACCAAGGATAGAAATAATATCCTGAAGTTCCTTATATCTTTGGAGAATAGCCTGAACACCTCTTGCAGTTTTATAGTGGTCATCACCTACTACGGCAGGGTCAAGTATTCTTGAGGTTGACTCCAGAGGGTCAACAGCAGGATAAATACCCTGCTCAACGATACTTCTTGAAAGTACGGTTGTTGCGTCCAAATGAGCAAAGGTTGTTGCAGGTGCAGGGTCCGTAAGGTCATCGGCAGGCACGTAAACTGCCTGAACAGAGGTAATAGAGCCGTTCTTGGTAGAGGTAATTCTCTCCTGAAGGGCACCCATCTCTGTTGCAAGGGTAGGCTGATAACCTACCGCCGAAGGCATACGGCCTAAAAGAGCTGAAACCTCAGAACCTGCCTGTGTAAAACGAAAAATATTATCAATAAACAAAAGCACATCCTGCTTTTCCATATCACGGAAATATTCAGCCATTGTAAGGCCTGTAAGACCTATTCTCATTCTGGCTCCGGGAGGCTCGTTCATCTGACCGAATACAAGAGCAGTCTTATCAATAACGCCTGACTCCTGCATTTCATTATATAAATCATTACCCTCTCTTGTTCTCTCACCTACACCGCTGAATACGGAGTAACCGCCGTGTTCGGTAGCAATATTACGGATAAGCTCCATAATAAGTACGGTTTTACCTACACCGGCACCGCCGAAAAGACCTATTTTACCGCCCTTTGAATAAGGGCAAAGTAAATCGATTGACTTTATGCCTGTTTCCAGCATTTCAGCAGTGGTCGCCTGCTGTGCAAAGCCCGGGGCAGGTCTGTGAATAGACCATTTTTCATCAGTTTTAGGGGCGGGCTTTTCATCAATAGGCTGACCTGTTACGTTAAACATACGTCCTAAGGTTGCCTTGCCTACAGGCACCTTAATAGGCTCCCCTGTATCTACTGCCTTCATACCACGCTTAAGACCGTCAGTTGAGCTCATGGCAATACACTTAACGGTGTCATCGCCTGTATGCTGGGCAACCTCAGCAATAAGCTTGCCCTTTTCTGTTTCTATCTCAATAGCATTGTTCAATGCAGGCATATATTCCTCGGAAAACTTAACATCAATAACCGCACCGATTATCTGTATAATTTTTCCTACATTTTTATCAGACATTTATTTTTCACTTCCTTATCATCAGATATCAGAGCCTGCTATTATCTCTGTAATTTCCTGAGTAATTGCACCCTGTCTTGCTCTGTTATATTTAGTATTAAGCTCCTCAAGCATATCCTCGGCATTATCTGTAGCCGAATCCATAGCCATCATTCTTGCACTTTGCTCACATAGGGCAGACTCTGCCAAAGCACCGTAAATTACAGTGTTAATGTACTTAGGCAATACATATGATAGTACCGCCTCGGGATTTGGCTCATATATAGTCTGAACCTGAGCATCATTTGTTTTAAACTGCTCCAAATCAACAGGAAAAATCTTTACGCAAGTGCTTTCGTAGTTTATGCTTGAATGATATATGGTATATGCAAGATAAATTTCATCAGTTTCTCCCTGTGCAAATCTATTTAACAGAGTTTCACCTATAAGTCTTGCAGCTTCATAATCGGGCTTTTCCGAAATACCACGGAGTGAACCTGATACATTATAGCCTTTTCCCTTAAAAAATTCATAAGCCTTAGCACCTACGGTATAATAGTCACACTCTACATCCTTGCAAACAGATAAGGCACTGTGGCATACATTCATATTGTAGCCGCCGCAAAGACCTCTGTCACCGGATAATACAATAACAGTTGCGTGCTTTACCTCTCTTTGCTGAATATAGGGATGATTTATATTTGCACTGCCCTTTGCAACGTTGGATATAACCTCTCTTGTCATTTGTGCAAAGGGTTGAATTTGCGAAAACCTATCTCTTGTTTTGGTAAGCTTTGAGCTAGCTACAAGGTTCATGGCATTAGTTATCTGACGGGTACTGTCGACGCTTTTAATACGTCTTTTTATTTCACGAATTCCACCGCTCATAACAGCTCACCCCTACTCCTCAAATTTGCTTTTGAACTCTGCAAGAGCAGCTTTAAGCTCACTTTCATTTTCCTCGCTTAATACCTTCTTTTCCCTTATATCGGTTAAAATATTGTTATGAGCCTGTTCCATATATTCAAAAAGCTCTGCCTCAAACCTTGCAATATTTTCATTTTTAATATCATCAAGGAAGCGATTTGTAACCGCATAGAGAATTACAACCTGCTTTTCAACCTCAATAGGCTTATACTGTGGCTGTTTTAGGATTTCCATAACCTTTTCACCATGGTTAAGTCTGTCCAAGGTGTCCTTATCAAGGTCAGAGCCGAACTGAGCAAAGCTCTCAAGCTCTCTGTACTGAGCAAGCTCAATTCTGATAGGACCGGCAATCTTTTTCATAGCTTTAATCTGGGCGGAGCCACCTACTCTTGATACAGAAAGACCTGCGTTAATAGCAGGACGCATACCTGAGTTAAAAAGCTCACTTTCAAGATAAATCTGACCGTCTGTAATGGAAATTACATTTGTAGGAATGTAGGCAGAAACGTCACCTGCCTGAGTTTCAATAATAGGCAAGGCAGTAATTGAACCGCCGCCGTACTTTTCTTCAAGCCTTGCACTTCTTTCAAGGAGTCTTGAATGAAGGTAGAATACATCACCGGGATAAGCCTCACGTCCGGGCGGACGTTTAAGTAACAGGGACATAGTTCTGTAAGCTGCCGCATGCTTTGATAAGTCATCATAGACAATAAGCACATCTTTACCCATATCCATAAATTCCTCACCCATGGCAACACCTGCATAAGGTGCAATATATTGCAGAGTTGCAGGCTCTGATGCCGAAGCAGAAACAACTATGGTATAGTCCATAGCTCCATGGTCCTCTAAGGTTTTTACAATACGTGCAACATTTGATACCTTCTGACCTATTGCTACATAAATACAAATACAGTCCTTACCTTTTTGGTTAATAATGGTATCAATGGCAATGGCTGTTTTACCTGTTTGCCTGTCGCCGATAATAAGCTCTCTTTGACCTCTGCCTATAGGCACCATTGCATCAATAGCCTTAATACCCGTCTGTAAAGGTACATCTACACTCTTACGTGTAATAACACCGGGGGCAACTCTTTCAATAGGTCTTGTTTTATCTGTATTTACAGGACCCTTTTCATCTATAGGCTGACCTATTGCATTTACAACCCTGCCTATAAGACCTTCACCTACAGGTACAGATGCAACCTTGCCTGTAAGCTTAACGCTGTCGCCCTCTTTTATTCCTCCGTCATCGCCGAGAATTACGACGCCGACATTTTCCTCCTCAAGATTTTGTGCAAGACCATATACGCCGCTTTCAAACTGTACAAGCTCACCGCTCATTACATTATCAAGGCCGTAAACTCTTGCAATACCGTCACCGACCTGAATTACGGTACCTACCTCCGAAACGTCCAACACTGCGGAATAGGACCTTATCTGCTCTTTTAATACAGAGCTGATTTCATCGGGTCTAAGCTTCATACGGCATCCCTCCTCTCCTGTGACGTTTTACTTTCTTCCAGCAGACCCTTAAGCTCATCAAGCCTGCTTTTTATTGTAGAATTAATCATATGACCGCAAACCGTAATCTTAAGACCTCCTATAAGAGAGGGGTCAACCTTAAGCTGTGGTTCAATGGTTTTTGCAAACTTTTTTTCAATAACGGCAACAAGCCTTTTAAGCTGTTCATCACTTAAAGGCGTTGCCGATACTATATAGGCAGTAGCCACATTTCTGTACTGCCTCGAAAGCTCAACAAAGCTTTCCAAAATACCGCAAATTATATTTCCTCTGCCCCTTTGGAAAACAACAGAAAGAAAACCCTCTAAATCAATATCCGTATTAGTCATAACGGACTTAATTACCTTAAGCTTTTCAACTGCATCTACATCAGGATGGCATAAAAGTTTTTTAAACTGCGGATTTAAGGCTATTATATCAAGCAGTGACTGTACTTCTTCCTCAACAGCCTTACACTTATCCTGTTCCTTTGCCAGTTCAAACAGAGCATTTGCATATTTATCGCAAATCAGCTTGTCCATTCAAGGTCCTCCAGCTCTTTTACAGTGTCGTCAAAGAGCTTTTCCTGCTCTGCACTGCTTATTTCCTTTGCTATAAAACGGCGTGACATTTCGGTTGAAACATTGATAATTTCCTTTTTAATATCATCTTTAGCCTTTTCACGCTCATTAGCAATATCCTTTTCTGCTCTGTTTTTAATAAGGGCAGCCTCTTTCCTGGCATCAGAGATAATCTGCCTTGAATTCTTTTTAGCAGAGTCCCTTGCAGACTCTAAAATTTCATTTCTTTCGCTGTCAATATCCTTTAGCCTTGCCTCATATTCAGCCTTAATTCTTTCCGCCTCCTGCATTCTTGACTCAGCATCATTAAGCTGAGCGGCTATTTTTTCCTTCCTTGCTTTAAGAAAGTTTACTACAGGAGAGTAAAGAAGCTTGCTTAATATAAAACATAATATGCCGGTATTGATAAGCTGAAAGCATATTTGGATAAGCATTTGCTTATCCAGCGTAATTACATAGCCTTCCATACCGTACCTCCGTTCTCAAAAAGCATTAAAGCTTGCCGATAAACGGATTTGCAAACAAAAGCAATAATGCAATTACAAGACTGTAGATACCTGTTGACTCAGCAACAGCACAACCTAAAAGCATAGTTGACGTAACCGTACTTCTTGCCTCCGGCTGACGTCCTACGGCTTCAGCACCCTTACCTGCCGCAAAGCCCTGACCGATACCGGGGCCGATACCTGCGAACATTGCAAGACCTGCACCTATAGCAGAACATCCCATTACAAAAGCTTTTGGATCATCCATAATTAAATTCCTCCTTATTATCAGCGGATAGTAGTATTTTTTTAATCCGCAATTTTATCTTTTATAAACGTCATACTTAACATGACGAATACAACAGTTTGAATACAGCCTGCAAATACATCAAAGTAAATATGCAGTACTGCAGGGATACCTATGTTTAAAATCCTTGGCAGACAATAAACAAGGCTCATAATAACCATACCGCCCGTAATATTACCAAAAAGACGGAAGCTCAGTGAGATAGGGGTTGCCAGCTCACTTACAATATTAAGAGGTAAAAGGAAGGGCAAAGGTTCAAAATAGCCCTTAAAGTATCCGAGCTTACCCGTTGCGATACCCATAAAGTGTATCATAATAAAAGTAGCCACAGTTACAGCCGCCGTTGTTGCAAGGTCGGCCGTAGGCGGTCTGAAGCCTAAAAGACCGCTCAGGTTAGAGCAAAGTATAAGGCAGAATACACCGAAGAACCATTTACCGAAGTAATCATACTTTTCGGTCATACAGCTGCATACAAGCTTATACATACTTTCAACGCCAAGCTCCACTACATTTTGAAAGCCGTCAGGTCTGTCTTTGAAGTTTTTAAGCTTTACCCTTACTATAATCGCAAAGATAATAAGGGCAGCCATTATAACCCAAGTTGTTACCACCGTTTCCGTTATCCAGACCTCCTGACCTGCGACGTCAAAACGCCCCAGTATTTCAGCATCAATGCTAAACTCCGTATTAGGATTATCTACTATACCTATCAGCTTTTTTAGCGGAATTAAATTCAAGCTTTTCCCCTCCCATCATTTTATAAATTATATTTGCAAGATAAACAGCAGGCTGCATTGCAATAAGACCCAGAATAAGACCTATAATGCTGATATACTCCTGAAGCATAGCACCTGCAACAACTGCGGCTATTGCAAGAAGCATCCTCGTGCTGTATTGAGCAGTCATATAAGCCTTTGATTCAGCAGGCTCCATATCTACAGCCCTGTTTATTGCCCTTGACAAAAGCAATATCCTTATACAGGACACCACTGCACCGAAAAGCACCCCTAAAGCAAAATAAAGAGGTTCCTTTGCAAAAATTATACCAAGTATAAGTATTATAAGACAGATACCCGCCATTGACAGCATAATAAAGCTGAGCGTATCTGAGGGCTTAATCTCTCTTTTCAAGTTTATCATCACCCTTTCCTTTGTATTTATTAATATCAATATATGTGTCCTCACTGCTGAAAAAAGGCTTGGTAATAAAATATACACTCCTGAAGCCTGCACCTATACCTAAAAAAATAAATATCAGTATAAACAGGGGAGATGTACCCAAGGCAGAATCAATAAGCTTACCTATAATAAGACACATAGCTATGGGTACTAACATTGATATACCAAGCTGAGTTATTAGTGAGAGTGCTTTTATAATTTTTTTGTCCATTTTTATCAAAACCCACAAAAAGCCATAAATAAATTACTATTACATTATACAATATGACGTTAAATTACGCAACAGATTTTTTCTTAATTTGGCTATAGTTTATTTTTTCACAATTTGTATACGTTTTATTCGTCAATTTTAACATATTTTTAACAAAAACCCTGTTACGGAAATTACTTTTAATAATATTAATCATATACGTGCATATACTTATAAGAGTTTACCCGTGGAGGAAAATTTTATGCTTATTCATGTTGTACAAGAGGGAGAGACCTTAGAAAAAATTTCCCAAAGCTATGATGTACCTCTTTCCACCTTAATTAACTTAAACTCGCCTCCCACAGAGGCTCTTGTACCGGGGCAAACCCTGGTAATAAGGCGACCTGCTGAGTTTTATACAGTAAAAGAGGGGGAAAGCCTTAATCAGATTGCAGATGAAACGGGAACAGATATAAATTTAATTTTAAGGAATAATCCTCAGATTGCAGGCAGACAGCTTTATCCGGGAGAAAGCCTTGTTATAAGCTATGATGACGAAAATCAGAGGGGTAAAAGCCTTATTACAAACGGCTACGCCTACCCTTATACAGACAGAGAACTTATAATAAAGGCACTTCCTTATCTTACAATGCTTACAATATTCACCTATGGATTTACCTCCGAAGGGGAGCTTATTGCTCCTGATGACGAGGAATTAATTGAGCTTGCCTACTCCTACGGTGTAAAACCCGTAATGCTTTTATCTACCCTTACAGCTGACGGAAGCTTTTCAAACGAGCTTGCGGATATACTTTTAAATTCACCCTATTTGCAGGATATTTTAATACAAAAGATAATAGAAAATATGCAAGCTAAAGGTTACTATGCACTGGATATTGACTTTGAATATGTACCTCAAAAGGATAAAGAAAACTATGCCGCCTTTGTGGAAAATTTAACAAACCAACTTAATCAGAGAGGTTTTCTGACCCTGATTGCTCTGGCTCCCAAAACCTCAGCTGACCAACCGGGACTTTTGTATGAGGCACATGATTATTTTGCCTTAGGTCGAGCCGCAAATCTTGCTCTTACCATGACCTATGAATGGGGCTATACATACGGTCCTCCTATGGCTGTTGCTCCTATAAACAAAGTTAACGAGGTGCTAAGCTATGCCGTAACCGAAATTCCGCCTCAAAAGCTCCTTATGGGTATACCTCTTTACGGCTATGATTGGCCAATACCCTTTGAAAAGGGAGTAACTAAAGCAACCTCCCTTTCCCCTCAGCAGGCTTTGATTATTGCACAAGAAAACGGTGTTGCCATACAATATGACGAAATGTCACAGGCACCCTATTTTCGCTACGCAGGAGATACCCACGAGGTTTGGTTTGAGGACGCAAGAAGTATTTATGCTAAGCTTATGCTCCTTAAAATGTATAACCTTACAGGCATTGGCTATTGGAATTTGGCAAGAGATTTTCCGCAAAACTGGGCAGTTTTAAATTCTTTGTTTGGTATAGTTAAATTATAAATCCGGCAAAAAACTATATGCCTATATTGTGATAATAGCTTGTATTTTTATGATATTTGCTTATTCTCATAAATTCAATCCATGCCCTACGTTAGAGGGCGACTGCGTCGAGTTCCTCGATAATAGCGTCAAAGTCATTTCAATCCACGCCCTCCGTATAGAGGGCGACTGGGTGCTCCGTACCAGAGCTAAACAAGAGGCTTATTTCAATCCACGCCCTCCGTATAGAGGGCGACTATGCTTGATGAGAGTATAAGAGGTCAGGTAGAGATTTCAATCCACGCCCTCCGTATAGAGGGCGACCGGTTGTGAAGGAGTATGATTGTTTGGACTATGAAATTTCAATCCACGCCCTCCGTATAGAGGGCGACCCATCCAGAGATAGAGTAAGGACCCCGCAAGCAATTTCAATCCACGCCCTCCGTATAGAGGGCGACAATAAGCCTGCATTTTTTTCTGTGTAGTCGTAGATTTCAATCCACGCCCTCCGTATAGAGGGCGACAAGTAAGGATTGAGCAGGTCGATCCCACTGATCTATTTCAATCCACGCCCTCCGTATAGAGGGCGACTGTGCTGTCATATAACGACTGTGAGTATGCAAGAATTTCAATCCACGCCCTCCGTATAGAGGGCGACGCCGTCCTCTCCTATAACCCTGCCACTGGCGGGAATTTCAATCCACGCCCTCCGTATAGAGGGCGACTAAGGGTAGTACAGGCAAAAGTATTTACATCGGTATTTCAATCCACGCCCTCCGTATAGAGGGCGACTTATATACTATTCGCAAAAGGCGGCATTTTTGCATTTCAATCCACGCCCTCCGTATAGAGGGCGACCGTAGCTATTGTAGAACATTTTGCAACAAGGGCAATTTCAATCCACGCCCTCCGTATAGAGGGCGACATATTTTTCCTTTGAGTTTCAATTTTTTGCGAAATTTCAATCCACGCCCTCCGTATAGAGGGCGACAAAAGTACCTGCCATTTTTAACACCCTTTTATAAATATTTCAATCCACGCCCTCCGTATAGAGGGCGACAATATAATCAAGCTGTAATTGATGAGTGTACTATTATTTCAATCCACGCCCTCCGTATAGAGGGCGACCCCCCCCTCATATTATAAAAAAGGAGTGATTTTATATTTCAATCCACGCCCTCCGTATAGAGGGCGACCTCCGTATTCCTTTTTTGTTGGAGGTGATTTAATATTTCAATCCACGCCCTCCGTATAGAGGGCGACTTAACTTCTTCCAATTCTTCTTATACTTTGTCGATTTCAATCCACGCCCTCCGTATAGAGGGCGACATCGGATATTGGTGTTATTCGGAGGAAATAGGTATTTCAATCCACGCCCTCCGTATAGAGGGCGACAGCAGTAAGCTCAAACAAGCCTATTGCACATATAATTTCAATCCACGCCCTCCGTATAGAGGGCGACGGATAAACTGGATAAGATTAGGCAAGCATATCGTATTTCAATCCACGCCCTCCGTATAGAGGGCGACGTAAATTTTGGTATAGTAACTTCCAAAAATTGCGATTTCAATCCACGCCCTCCGTATAGAGGGCGACCTAAGTCAGTCGCACCACCAACTACTAAATCAAATATTTCAATCCACGCCCTCCGTATAGAGGGCGACAGTTTGTCGGTAAACATCAACAACAAGAGAGGAAAATTTCAATCCACGCCCTCCGTATAGAGGGCGACTGCTATGGGTATCATTCTTATTAAGATTATTTTTAAATTTCAATCCACGCCCTCCGTATAGAGGGCGACTCTAAGCCTTTACCTCAAAGGGCTATTTATGATATTTCAATCCACGCCCTCCGTATAGAGGGCGACAGTTATTATCATCCCAATTAACCTTTTCCAGTATATTTCAATCCACGCCCTCCGTATAGAGGGCGACGGTAAAGGGGCGTATATTTCAGATGATTACCCTATTTCAATCCACGCCCTCCGTATAGAGGGCGACGGAGGTGCTGGGACTCACGCCGGAGCAGTCCGAAATTTCAATCCACGCCCTCCGTATAGAGGGCGACGATCGTCGCCTATAAGCTGGAGGACAAGGTGCAATTTCAATCCACGCCCTCCGTATAGAGGGCGACGAGAGTTATAAGCTCTCCTTTTTTTATAAGGGGTATTTCAATCCACGCCCTCCGTATAGAGGGCGACGCTCCAGCATAGTGGCAACATTATATATCTGGGGAATTTCAATCCACGCCCTCCGTATAGAGGGCGACTTTCTGCTTATCCGCACATCTCCGCTTATCTGTATTTCAATCCACGCCCTCCGTATAGAGGGCGACTGCATATCTTTTTACAATACCATTATACCACACTTATTTCAATCCACGCCCTCCGTATAGAGGGCGACGGTTAGGCTTAATACAGTTGCTGTTTCACCACTTTCATTTCAATCCACGCCCTCCGTATAGAGGGCGACAGATGTGCCGTAGTTAATATAGCAACGGCTAGCAATTTCAATCCACGCCCTCCGTATAGAGGGCGACCTCTATTTTTGTAACGCCGTCTACAATAGTTCGTCATTTCAATCCACGCCCTCCGTATAGAGGGCGACAGCAAAATTAAACAAAAATCTAAAATAAAACCAAAAGAAATTTTACATAATACATATTTTTTCTATTAATTTTAAATAAAGATTTCAAATATAACTTTGCAAAAAACATTTAATACAAAAAAACACCTGCGAAAACACCTACGATTTCATGTAAGCTTATTATTCGCACTACAATATTAAAGGCTCTTCAACCTTTATACTTACCTTAGCACCCATATGCTCAACCTTAGTTCTATAATTATCACCAAGATAATACATACGTATGCTATCCTTTTCAGGGTCAATGATTTCCTTTAGCTTTTCTTTAATTATACGACATTTCGCCATATCCACAATACACTCAAACACAGAATTCTGAACCCTGACACCATAATTCAGGCAAATCTTAGCCACCTTATTAAGCCTTTTTACTCCTTCCGGTGTTTGAGTATTTACATCATAAGTAATCAACACCAACATATTATCACTTCCACAAAAAAACAGGATAACCTTCCAAATCTCCTCTTATAAACCTTGCCAAAAGCAAGGCCTGAACATATGGTAACATTCCCCTTTCGACCTTTTCGCCAAGGAAAGGATGCTGCAAAGTTTCATATTTATATTTTTGCCAGGAATTAAGTACGGTTTTCCTGCCGTCCTCAGTAAGCAAAACAGCTCCATCCTCACGTTTTTGAAAGTCTTTGCCGGATATTACCCTTTTATTGATAATTGTAAGCACAAATCTATCGCAAATTACACTTCTGAACTCCTCAACCAAGTCAAGAGCAAGGGAACGTCTTCCCGGGCGATCGGTGTGAATAAAGCCCACATACGGATCAAGCCCTACAGACTCAAGTGCATGAGAACACATACCTGTCATAAGAGAGTATACAAAGGAAAGTAAGGCGTTTACATTATCCAAAGGCGGGCGTTTATTTCTTATTGAAAAGCTGAAGTATTCCTTTTGCTGTAAAATCATATCATCAAAGCAAGAAAAATAAATCGAAGCAGATTCACCCTCAAAACCCCTTAACTGTTCTAAGCTTTCGGCTTCCCGACACTTCTTTGCATTTTCCAGTAAAAAGACCGACTTTTTCCTGAATTTATCTACATCAATTCTCATAGCATGATCTCTTATTGTGCGTTCAAGAGAATATCTGCTGTTAAATATTTTGCCTGCAGTAATGTTTCTTGCTATTTTCAAGCCTTCATCCATATTATCTGCCATGCGGAATTGACGACGCCTAAGAAGTACATTTCCGCTTACTCCGCCTTCCGCACGATACAAAAATCTGCCATACCTATCCATAAACACAAAGGAAATCCCATCGGAAATACACTTACCTATTAACTGTGGACTTGCACCTAATGCACCAAAGGTAATTATCTCTTCCAGATTATGTAACGGAATACGTGCTACAGCTTGATCCTTTTCACGTATTACGACATTTTCGCCATCCAAAAACAAATATCTTTCAGGGGTAGTAATATATAGCGTATTAAGTAATTTTTTCAAGCTTATCCCTCCGACGCAAGCATTTCATCCATATACTCCCGTACCGTCTTTCTTTTATATAAAGACGGCAGACAAATATTTTTTAGAGAACAGGCATTACACGTCTTTGTACGCTTTACCTTAGGGGTATACCCTCTATTATAAAGCTTATGCATTTCATCAAAGGCAGATATAACCCTTTCCCTCAGCTCTTTAGTAAACTCCACCTTAACACGTCTGCGAATTTCACCATAATACAAAAAACCATATGGAATATGACAACAAAGCATTTCCTCCAAGCAAATTGCCTGAGCGGTAATTTGTAATTCATCACAATAATCAGCCTTAACAGTGCCTCTTTTATACTCAATAGGATAAACAAGATATTTACCCTCTTTACCGAAAACACTTATACCCTCAGGGGATTTTACAAGCTCTACCACATCGCATTCACCGCTTACACCAAGGGTAGGGGATGCAACCGCCATGCCTCGGATAGTAATTACATCCCCTCTTTTTTCATTAAAGCCAACATCATGAGCATTTTTGTGCATAAGGTTACCGTCAACAGTTCTGAAATTTTCCTCCCACAACTGTTCAATATGTATTAATGCCCACTGTCTACGGCAAAAAGCAAAATGCTGAATACCTGAAAGGAGGAGATATTCATCTTCCCTATACATATTACATAAAGCTGTAAATCTCAGGCTTTACACCATCAATTTCATCAAGGGTAATATCATAATCATAGAAAGATGAAGGCTTTTTAACACCCTCTTTAAGAGCAATTTTAACAGCTCTATGCACCTTTGCAGATGAAACCTCTGGAGTTTTGCAGGAGTGCTTCCACCAATAAAGACTGCAAACCTCCATACTGCCGTCAGGGCGAGCTGATGAAGCATCGTTTTCAAACAAGGTTTTAAGAGCCTCCTTGATTTTTTCAGCGTCTTCATCTGAAAAGCCTGTTTTTTCCGCAAGCTGACAATTAATGCTACCGTTAATAACATATAAGCCAAACTCAACTCTATGCTTCATACCCATTGTATCCGACGCCTTGCCTGCTTTATCACCCTCACTGTTTACGCTCTTTGTAATCTGCATACTGATAACATCAACAGGTGAAGCACTGACCGCCTGTCTGACAGAAACAGGACCTCTTACGCCTACGGAAACCTCATCACCCTTAAAAGCAAAAACCTGTCCGAAGCTTCTGACGTCTATCCATTCTTCACAAGCAACCCTTGCAAATTCATCTCTGTCGGTTTGTTTTCCCTTAGATATTTTTTTAAGAGCCTCATTGTTATCAGCTCGTTCTTTAAGACTTTTGCAACCATCATCACTTCTGTCATCTGACTGTACAAAAATCCTTTCACCCATATCCTGAAGACGATTTCTTATCTTTCTCTTAATACAAACATCGGATATTTCTCCCTTGTTATCAAAGTTCCACCTTGGGCGATTGCCGTCAAGAGGGTCGCCGTTAGGATTTGCATTTGTTGCAGTAATAATTAGTGTAAAATCAATTTTGTTTTGTAAGCTACTCATACTCATATTCTCCTTTATTATTTATTTTCTTTTTTGTCTGCCATAAGCTTATACATATAATTGGTATATTGGTTATAACCTAAAATGTACATAGGGGTAAGTGATGAATTATCCTGAAAATCTTCCACCGTCATTTTATCCATAATGCTGTTTATATGCTTTTCATATAAAACTCTTTTACCCTCAAGCTTATTCATATATGGTTGTAAACGCTCATAGATAAGCTGCCAGGTCTGGTAAGGTCTGGAAGAGAAGCTGTACCAAAATCGCTTTGCATTTGTAAGACGCTCATATCGGTCCTTCTTTTCATAAGTATAACTTTCCGCAAGGTCGGCTATTGCCAGCAAGCAACCGTAATAATAGCTCCTGTCGTATTTTTTATCAGGTTCGTATGCCATATCAACACTTCCTCCTTTGTCAATAATAGATTTTTTTATCATACCGCAGGCTATTTCAACTGAAGTTCGATGATTATAAATATCTTCATATGCTACAGGATTTGAAACCCTTCTGAATAAAGTCCTTACAATATCTGTAGGCAGCGGACGTCCATCTATAATGCAGGGTATAAGCTGCAGCATTTTTTCGTTACGGATTTTTTCATCACAGTCAAATTTACCCTGCTTTTTACTTTCTGCCTTCTTCCCTTTACTGTCACCTTTTATTTCTCTGCCGTAGGCATAGTCAATAATTTCATAAACACTAAAGGTGTCTATTATATTCTTTTCATATTTTTGTGAGTACCTGTACCACCCCGTCTGTTCATGCCAGCTTTGAATATTATCAAGAAAATCCGAGCCGAAAAGCTCTGAATACATTGAAATTGAGAGTCTGCCTGTTGTGGCAGAATCAACACCCAAAACCATAACCTTAGTGTCTGAAGAGAGCTTTGATTTATAGCCGTAAATCATTTTCTTAAGTGCCTCTGCATACATAGGTTCAGTATCAGGATTAATCTCTTCATCATCAAAAACCTCTTGATAACATTTCATAGCGGATTTTCTTATATCCGGCAGCTCTTCCATCCGGCTTGCCCATACGATAACCACCAGATTTGCAAACCTCATGCCCTGTCTTGCAATAAGCCACTTCAGAGCATTATGCATCTTCTGGGAAAACTCATAGCTTACTGACAAAGCCTCTGACTTATTCCTGAAACGTCCGCGATATGTATAACCGTCCTCATCATTGGAAGAAATCAGCTTTGCTTTATCGCCCGAGGTTCTGATTTTACCCGGATGCTTATATGTTACAGACAACTCCTGTCCCAAAGCATAGCAAAGATTGCGGTTACTCATTTCATTAGCGTTAAATGCCGCAAATCTCTCATATAATGTTTTATCAAGCCATGTTCTGCTTTCTTTTGATAAGTCCTTGTAGTTTATACGAAACCTTACAAAGGAATCCTCCTGGTCTTTTCCCGCTATTTTTCTTTTTTTGTCCAGTTTTCCCGACTCATCACATTTTAAGGCACCTAAGGAAACAAGGTCATGTATAAGCCTTCCTTTTTTTATATAGCTGTATAAAATTTCAACTGCCTCATGAGAGCTGTTGCTTTCCTTCCACCTTAAAAGCTGATTTATATACGCATCAAAGTGTTTGGAATTATCCGAGTTCTTTCCCTCTGTAAAATCACCGTAATCTCCCGCAATATAAATAAGCTTATCTGCATAGGGCATGGGTGTAATACCGCTTGACCTAGCACCCGAATCCTCTGTTACGGGAATTATAGTTACCGCATTGCTTTTATCATCAATTGCATCAGCACCTAAAATTTCGCCCTCCTCATTTAAGGTAACTTCAATCTGTGCATTGGCTGTAGAATGACTAAGAGGTAATAATTGCTCTCCCTCTGTTTTAACACCTACCATATTTTCATACACATTATAAAGCTCATTCGCCCAACTCATCAAATTCACCTCCCTTAAATTCATCAAGTCCCAGGAAGTTATTATGTTCTCTGCCAAAAGGCTTTATGGGCATTTCTTTTATATGCCTTTTAATTTCGCACTGCTCAGGCGGTGTAAATGAGATAATACCATTTTTCATAACAGGTGACCAAAATCTTACTGTCATTTTACCCTTATCTTCTTCAAGCTGTGCCTCATCTGCATAGGTTATTCCATGGTACATAAGACCAAAGCTAATATCTCCGCTGTCATCATAATAGCCCGTGCCTTCTCCGAAAGTACAAGGCTCAACATAAGCCTGGCACTCTCTGCACCCTAAAAATATATCTCTCCTGCCGCCTCTTTCTATCATACGCTTAGCAATATTATGATGTTTATTTTCGTTACGGTCACACTCTAATTCAGGTCTATTCGTATTCCATATAAAGTGTGCCCTGACCTGATAGTAAACATCAGTTAAGTAGCTGTAATAGACAAGGTCATTTCCACCGTTGTATTTAATCGGTCTGATGCCCTTTCGCATGGTGGTAATTTTATTCATTACCCTGACACTGTCTATAACCCATATTATAGTAGGCTTAAAATACACACTTTTCAGCACGCCTAAAAGTGCCTCGTAGGTTGGAATGGGATAGCTTGTTTTTTCTGAGCCTGCACGGGTCAGAACATCAGAAAACAATCCATAGTCCCCCCTAACAGCAAATTCCACCGTATTTCTATACTTTTTAAGCTCCAAATGTCATCACTCCCTTTTAATAGATTAAACTTTGAGGTATTGAGTCATTATAACAAATTCCGCATTTGTGTGAGTAAAACTCCTTTTTAAGTGCTAAAACCCCTGCATTAAGAGTGTAAACTCCTCTTTCCGTTTCTCCCCTTTTGAGGCTGTCTACATACAGGTTGACAGTATATTTTTGTGCCTTCCTTAAAAGAGCTGTTACCTTATCCGGTTCAAGGCTGCCGTTAAGCTCCGCAATCAGTTTTTCCGCAGTTTCATCATAAGGTACAATTATACCCACCGTATCACTGTCAATAACGTTGAAAAATACTCCCGCAGTTTTAAATGCTTGTGAACAAAATATAAGCCGATTATCTTTTCTTATTTTCCACCTATGTTCATTAAGGGAAAGCAGTTCAAATAAGGTTGTTGATACACCGCCGTCCTCTACGGGATATGACAGCATCTCTATGCCCTTAACGTTGTTGTTTTTTTCATGATATAGCTTTGTAAAGTAGGCTGTCATTGTTTCGGGTGCAAGCAAATCTTTATTATTTTGAGAATTACAAACGCTTCTTGTTACTGTTTGAGCCTCCTTAACCTGGTACAACCCTCTTAAATTCTCCTCATTTATATTTATCATATAAACCGGGCAAATCCTTGAAATTTTACCATTTCTGTTACATCTGCCTGCCGCCTGTGCCACATTATCAAGCCCCGCCATAGAGCGTACAACGCAATTAAAGGAAATATCCACACCTGCTTCAATAAGTTGTGTGGCAACACATATTACAGGCTTGTCCTCAGAAAGCATGGCTCTCATTTTTTCAATAACTGTTTTTCTGTGAGCAGGACACATATTTGTACTAAGGTGGATAATCTCTGTTTGTTGTCCCTCCGCCTCATCAATTTCACACATTTTATTGTATATTTCAAAGGCTGATTTTTTTGTATTGACAATTAATAAAAGACTTCCTGCTTCACGATATTTTTCATAACAAAATTCTGCCGTTTCCTGAAAAGAATAACCTCCCTTTCTTTCCGCATTAATAAGCTCAGTTCTTTTAAGTGCCTTAAAATCCTCTGTAAAGTCACCTGTCATATCTCTAAGCTCATCAAACATAACGGGCATAACCTCTTTTTCATAGTCAGGCTGGGTAGCTGTGCATAATATAACGGTTGCTCCGCATATAGCAGAAAGAAAGTTAATTGCTGTATTAAATATATTAACACACTTAATGGGTAAAAATTGTCCCTCATCAATTATTATTACAGAATTTGAAAGTCTGTGCATTCGCCTTACGCAAGCGGTTTTGCTTGAAAAAAGAGAATTAAGCAGCTGCACCATAGTTGTTGAAATAACAGGCAAGTCCCACTTTTCGGTATGAAGCTCGTACTCAGCCAATTCTTCTTCCGTTTCAATATCTGCAACAAAATCAGAATGATGTACAAGAAAATTTTCCTCTCCTGCTACAGAGGCAATTTCATCACTGTTTTGATCCAGTATGGACATAAAGGGTGCTGTATAAATTATTTTCTGCATATGGCTGTAATTTCTGCAATATTCAATGGCAAACCTAAGAGATGAAAGGGTTTTTCCTCCTCCAGTAGGCACAACCAAACGACAAATTCCCACTTTATGGTTTGCAAAGTCCGCACATCTTTTAGAAATGTCACCTCGTATCAAAGATATTTTATCGGTTTTATCTGCAAAAGCACTAAGCTTTTTTTCCATATTGCAGTGCATTAATTCCCAAAGAGCTTCTAAATTAACTTCCTTTTCCGTAGCTGTATCAGACATAAAATCCCCTGTATCAACTCTGTCTGCATCAATTAAAACAGACTGCATAAATCTTTCCAGAAACCCCAGATAAAAACCAAATAATCTTTTACTTCTGTTGCTTATTTCGTAGATCTTTTTTCGTGCAAGAGTATATTCCTTTTCGGCTAAAATAAGGAGCTTTTCTACTCTTTCCCTGCCTATTTCGCTCTCAAAATTTTTTACAATCTCCTGATATTCCTCATTCTTTGAAATACGCTCCTTAAAATAATCTTCTCCGTTGCCTTTAAGCCAATCGTGCAGTCCATGATGCGAAATGATTGTTCTGGCTATTAAATCAGCGGTATTTATAATATTAGGATATTGATTTTCGTCAAACCCCCGTGCTAATTGGGAAATATATCTTGCACCTGCATAGCTGTGGTCAATATCTCCTCGTTTTTCATTTCCCTCATTATTAATATATCGGTTAAACCTTTCCGTAAACTTACCCATATCATGTAAAATCCCCTGCAGTTGGGCAAAAGAAGCCATCTCAACTGCCTTGCCATACTCAAAGGCTCTTTTTGCAGTTTGGTTTAAATGTTCAGTAACCGATTGCCGACAGTTGTCGCTTTTTCTTATATGTGCAGTATAACTCAATATAATCCCTCCCCGTCATTAAAACCTGTATAATTTATATATAAATTATATCCTAATTTTTTCTATAATTCAACATTTTTCTGTAATTAGTAAAGAAAAAACGCACTTTTTCAACAAATATAACAAGAAATCACACAACACTTTTCGACAAAATAAACAAGAAAAATCGCTCACAGTATATGTGAACGATTTTGCTATAAAAATCAGTCTATTATTCCTCTTATTTCGCTTATATCCTTAACCCCTTGTTTTACCATAAATTCCTCAATGCCCTCAATAACATCTACCGTAGCCCTTGGGTTAAAGAAGTTTGCACTGCCTACAGCCACACCTGTTGCACCTGCCATAATAAACTCTATTGCGTCCTCGCCCGTTGATATACCTCCCAGGCCGATAACAGGCACATCAACAGCCTTACATACCTGATACACCATTCTCACTGCCACAGGCTTAACCGCAGGGCCACTCATACCGCCTATCTTTCTGTCAAGGACGGGCTTACGTCTGAAAATATCAATCTTCATACCCGTTAAGGTATTAATAAGGCTAAGAGCATCTGCACCGCCGCTTACCGCCGCCCTTGCCGTTTCCGTAATATCGGTCACATTGGGACTTAGCTTTACAATAAGGGGCTTATCCGCCTCCTTTTTAACAGCGGAAACAACCTTTTCTATCATACCGCAGTCAGTACCGAAAGCCATACCGCCCTCCGATACATTAGGACAGGATATATTAAGCTCCAGCATATCCACATCCTGACCCTTAAGAGCCTTTGTTACATTTACATACTCCTCAATAGAATGACCACAGACATTTACAATAATATTTGTATCATACTGTCTTAAAAACGGAATATCCTCCTTAATAAAGTAATCAACACCCGGATTTTGCAAACCTACGCTGTTAAGCATACCGCCGTAAACCTCGGCAATACGGGGAGCATTGTTGCCCTTCCAAGGCTTATCGGCAACGCCCTTTACAACAATACCGCCAAGTCTGCTTAAATCCACAAATTCACTGTATTCTCTACCGCTACCGAAGGTGCCTGAGGCAGTCATAACAGGGTTTTTAAACTCAACTCCGCAAATATTAACCTTAGTATTCATTACCAAACTACCTCTCTTCCTTCAAACACGGGACCGTCCTTGCAGACCTTTTTATGCTCCCAGTCATCGCCTGATTTTATTTTAACTACACAGCCTACACAGGCACCTACTCCGCAAGCCATTCTCTCCTCCATAGATACCTGACAATCAATATTCTGTTCAACAGCATACTCTGTTAAAAACTTAAGCATAATCTTAGGACCGCAGGAATAGATAACATCAGCCTTTAATCCTTTTTCTCTTAAAAGCTGAACAGCATTACCCTTAAAACCTAAACTTCCGTCATCGGTAGCAATATAAACCTCCGCTCCTGCCTTTTCAAAATCCTCCTTTAAAATGCTAAGCTCACTGCTACGTGAGGCAAGAACAACCTTACCGCCGCCCAACTGCTTAACAGCCTCTAAAAGAGGAGGTACACCTATACCACCGCCTACTAAAAGAGCAGACTTATCCTTTTTTAAGGTATAGCCGTTACCGCAGGGACCTAAAAGCTTTACCTCATCGCCTGCCTTAAGAGCCGAAAATATTTCTGTCCCCTTGCCTACCACCTGAAACACAAGCCTTAAGCCCTTATGGGTAATTTCACAGATACTTATGGGACGAGGCAACAAATACTCCTTACTTCCCGTATAGACCTCAACAAACTGTCCCGCCTTAGCCATAGCTGAAATTTCGGGACATTCCAGAACCAAATCATATATATTAGCGGTAATATTCTTATTAGAAATTACCTTAGCTGTTTCCAATGCTTTCAATTTTACGCCTCCTTTGCAAATTTCTACTTCTATTGTAATTCATGGGAGAAAAATTTACAAGCACAAAAATAAGGCTGTCGCCTTTTAAGCAACAGCCCTATTGTATTAATTATTCATCTGAACCCTGAAGAGCATCATAGCCATCTTCACCTGTTCTTACCTTAATAACATTTTCAACCCTTAATGAATATGGATAAAAAAAAGACGTTGCGGTTATTTCACCGAAACGTCTTTGCTTTTATAGTGCAATTATATTACCAAGATTTTAAAAATGCAACTATTTTTTAAGAAATCCTTAAATTTATGCAAAAGCATTAACTTTTTATTTTATCAATCAAAAAGTTTGTTAATTTTCACTTTATGTCATTACATTTTTTCTATTTTATCATAAAGCTCATAAAGGTACTGGGTTTTATTCTCCAACAGGAAGTAATGCTTTATATAAAAGCCTGTTGTTATACCGAAAATAAGTATAAGAAAAAGCCATGTAAGGTTTTGTGTTGTTATAAGCCCAAAAATCATTATAAAGGTAAAAAGGGCAAAAAACAAAGTTACCATTAAGTGGATAAACCTTTCATGCTGAAGCCAGCCTATCCAACGAAAAAGATATTTTAAGAACTCATCTCTTGAGGCAATATCACCTGAGCTTAAAAACTCCTCCGCTTCCTTTACCTTAGCTTTTATTTGCTTTTCCATAAAAATCACCCCTTAAAGCTTTTTAATAACACCCTTATAAAGCCCTGCCATAAACACAGTACAAAGAGTTAAGCTTACAAGCTCCGCCAGTGGCATGGCACACCACACCAAATCAAGCTTGCCCGTCAGTGAAAACAGATATGCTAAGGGTAAAAGCACCACAAGCTGTCTGCATACGGAAATTATCATGCTCTTTACACCATGACCCATAGCCTGAAGCATAGAGCTTGTTACAATAGAATATCCTGCAAACAAAAAGCTGAGGGATATAATACGTAAAGCCGGTACACCTATTTTAAGCATTTCCTCAGAAGCATCAAAGGCGAGCAAAAGCTGGGTCGGAAGAAGCTGCATTATTACAAGGCAGATAAGCATAATAGCCATTGCTGAAATTACACTGTATTTATATGTACCCATAATTCTGTCCTTACGCCTTGCACCATAGTTATATGCAATAATAGGCACCATACCGTTATTAAGACCGAATACAGGCATAAAGGCAAAGCTCTGGAGCTTTATATAAACACCGTAGACAGCTGTTGCCGTTGATGAAAAACCCATAAGGATACCGTTTATACCATAGCTCATTACAGATACAATAGTATTCATAACCATCGACGGGATACCCACACTATAGATACGTGAAATTATATGTCCGTCAGGCTTAAAGCCCTTAAAGCTTAGGCTGACCTCCTTATTGTACTTAAGGTTAAAGAAAAGTGCCATTAAAAAGGCTATAAGCTGACCTATAACAGTTGCATAGGCAGCACCCTTTATGCCCATTTCAGGCACACCGAACCAACCGAAAATAAAGATGGGGTCAAGAACAATATTAATAATTGCACCTAAGCCCTGGGTAAACATAGTAAACATAGTTTTACCGGTTGACTGCAACACCCTTTCAAATATCATCTGGGCAAAGGGAGCTACTGCAAGGAAGCAGACAATGCTTAAATAGTCTACGCCGTACTGAATAATTTGAGGATTATCCGATTGACTTTTATAATAAATTTCAGGCACAAAAAAGCTTAGCACAAGAAACACAAGACCGCTTACTATAGTAAGAAATATGCCGTTTACTGCCGCCTTATTAGCCGTTTTAAAATCCTTTTTACCCAAGCTCATAGAAAGCAGAGCATTCATACCTACACCCGTACCTACTGCAATACCTATCATAAGGTTTTGCACAGGGAATGCAAGGGATACTGCTGTTAAGGCATCCTCATTAATACGAGCTACAAAAAGGCTGTCTACAATATTATACATCGCCTGCACAAGCATTGAAACAATCATAGGTAATGACATATTCATCAAAAGCTTACCTACAGGCATTACACCCATTTTATTTTCGGGTGAAGCTATATTTGTTTCCATTAAAAACTTCATCCTTTCGTTAGTAAATTTAACCCTACAGGTTATATCTTCTTTATTAATAAAGGCAGACCTTCCTCTGTTTAAGGGGTACAAAACCCCAATTTATACTATAATTATACCAAATTTAAGGTTAAATGTCAACAAAAGCAAAAAAAAGAGAGACTAAGCATTTTAGTCTCTCCGAAAATCTTATTATCAGCCGCCTGTAACGTCTGTCTTTTTAATTTTAAGGCAGTTGCCTGTTGTACCCTCAATATCGCCTAAACAATTATTAAGATATGCACTCAGCTCCTGCGGTTCTATTGCCTGCTCACCGTTTTCATCAGCGGCAGTTATTTTATATTTAAGGATTTTACCGTTTTCACTGCTGTTATCCGCCTCAAAAGTAAGGGATAAGGCAGATATATTCATACCCTTTGCCGACTGAATTATATGATTGTCCATATAGACAGCATTATCAATACAGCAAATAATTGTTGTACCCGACTCTGCAGCAGGCACGGCAGTAACCTCCGTTATCTCTGCCTCTGAGGCATTAAAGGTAATTTCCCTTACAGCCTCGGTTATAGAATTTACACCGTTTAAAACAGAGGTTGTTTTATCGGCAGAATGATAGGATTTATATGAGTAAAGCACCATAGAGGTTGCCGCACCTATAATAATCACTGTAACAAACACTGTTACAAGCACCTCTACCAAGGTAAAGCCCTTTTTATTGTTTAAAATTTTCTTTAACATATATACCCCTTATTCTACATCATCAGATACAGTTGCTCCCTCAGTGCTTTCAGAAACATCATACTTAAACACCTTATACTGAACCTCTGAGCCGTTAGTTGCAATATGCTCCTGATACCTTGCCTCTACCTTACCTCCGTTTTCAAGACTGCCAAAGCCCGCACTGCCGTCTGCAGGAATCATTTCAAAAGCTGTACCCTCGCTGGTTGCACCGCCGCTTGATAAGTTCTTTTCAGCACTTGACATAGTATAATTCTGTCCGTTATTTATTTCATACTGCTTCTGACTTACTTTGGCATTTGCCGCAAAAACACCTACCGACATACTTGCCGCAATAGCAACAAGGGCAGTTGCCGTAATAGCCTCAACCAAGGTAAAGCCTTTTTTATTATTCTTAATTTTGTTTAATAATTCCATTTTTTTGCCCCCTAATTATTCAGCTTCCTTCTCAGGAATAACAAATACCGCATCACTCATTGCAAAGCCAAAGGAAACAGGCTTATAGTGGTTATATGCACCACCGTCTGCCCTTACAAAGTTTTTGCAAAGAATAATACCCTTGAATACCTCTGTAGCCTTGTCATAGTTTACCTCTCTGGTGTAAACAACTGACCATGGTGCAATTATAAAAGCATCCATGTCCTTCGTCTTAAGCTCAATGCTTTCCTTTGCATTTTCAGCAGGCTTTGGTACAAATATATAGAATTCAGGCATAATTTCTGTGTAATGGAAGTTGTTATATTCAAAATCAACATTATTTACATCTACACTGCCCAAATTAATACCTTCTACACTTACACCGCTGTTGCAGATAAGCTTTTTGCTTGGGTCAAGGAAAAATCTGACAAAGCCAAGCTTAGTTAAATTTTCTGCATCGGTACCGTTAAGCTGATACTCTATTACAATTTTGCTGTTAAGCTTAATTTCACTATTATCACTTGTAAGGTAGAAGTCACCCCAACCACCGGGCATATTAGGTGATTCTGCCTTAAAGTAAAGTGTTTTGCCCTCTAACGGATATTCTGTCACACCGTCAAAAAGCTTAAGCCCGTCATTACGAAACTCAATACGTCCGAAATTTTTATATCCTGTTGTTGAACTTGCACCGCCTATAAGGTAACCGTCCTTATATTCCTGAATACTTGCCCAACCTGCTTCAGCTTGGTCAACAGTAGGTGCTGTGCCGTAATTAGCATAGTGTGGGTAATTTACCTGTATTTCTTCTATAGCACCGTCAAAAGGTATAGCTGTTCTTGCTGTGTCCACAAAGCGACCCTGTGAGGTTGCATTAATATTAAGGTTAGTTGAGTCTGTAGGACCGCCTAAAGCCTTCTGAAGTGTACTTCTTAAAAGGAATACACTATCCTCTGTTGTATAACCAAGCTCGTGACTTACCGGCACCTTTTCATTTCCATGGTACTTTTCATTTTTCATTTCATACCACTGCCAGTTTTTCTTTCTGTCCTCTTCATCATTTTCACCTTTAGGGTCATATCTGAGACTTTTTGAATTAATAAAGCTGTAATCCCTCTTAAACTCAGAATTTGTTGAATATGACAAGTATTCACTTGGCATTGTATTATCAAAAAGAAGTGCAACCGCAAATTTTACATCCTCACAGCTGTTCCACCAGCCGCCCTTGAATACCTTTTGCGACTTTGTAAGCCATAAGCTGTTCATTGCCTTAAAAGCACTTAAGCCCTCGGCACTGTCTGACTTTGTGAGTATTGTTAATTTGTCGTCCATAGCATCTTCGGCATTGTTTACAACTACAGATACATTTGAGCTGACATTTGTAAGCTTTGTTTCACCTCTATCATCTTCGTCAGTTTCATAGTATTTGTTACTGACACCGTAGTTACCGCCCGAAAACGCACCATAGCCCTTGCCTTTGTTATCTGTAAGGGTTGTTTTGTTTGTTGCATTAATACCCTTACCCGAAAGGATATAGGAGGCTATTGTTTCACCGCCGCCTGTAATATCAATATCACCTGTTGCTGTTACAATAGCATCATTTACATTAAGCTTTGAGTTATCCTTTAAATTTGCCGAAAAATCAACACCTGTAGCAATATCACCCTGCACATTAAGCTGTGAGCTACCCTCTAAATTATAGCTTGCCGACTTATAAACCTGTAAGTCCTGTTCTACATTAAGGTTTTTATCTCTGCTTGAGGTACAGTTAAGCTCACCGCCGATAAAGCAGTTTTTAAGATTGCCCGATACCTTGTTCATGGTAACACTTACCTTATCACGGGTGATAATATCCATAGCCCCCTTGAACTCAACATCGCCTGTTGTACCGATTAACATATTACCTGTTTTTGTTGTGCTGCTTCCCTTATTTTTAAAGTAACCGCCTGCACCAAGCTCCTTAATGCCTTCACCGATGGCACCCTTTGTAACTACAAGCTGCCCCACCGCACTTGCAATGGTTGTGTTACCTGTACCCTTTATTTCCTGCTCTGCATTAAGTATAAGGTTACCTGTTGTTACAAGCTCCTTAAATGTGCCGCCCTTAACCCTTACAGCTGAAGGGTCATTCATTGGGTCGTCTTTATATTTATCCTTACCGTCCTTGTAGGAACCGGCATAGTATTCATTATCAATAATAATAGCACCGTTCATGGTGTTATTGTCATAGGTAAGCTCCTGGGTAAAGCCCTGACCTGAGTTTGGCCAGTATGAAACAATCATATTTTCAATAAGGTCGTTTTTGTTACCCTGATTAGCCATCATAGGCAATAGAGCTGTTGTTGTGTACTCCTCTCCTTCTTCATTAAAAGCAGTAACGGTAAGAAGTGCATAACCGGGCTGACCCGAATCGGTTACCCTTGCCTTAACCTTATTGGTAATACCTGCTGAAGAAAGGTCATAAACCTGCTCAGCACCGCTTGCCGCAAGAGCCGAAAGCTTAACCATATTCTCCTCTGTTGCAAACATTTCCTTAAGTGTGCCTGTAGCTGACTGAGCTGTAAGGTGAAGCTGATGCTCCTCACTTTTTTCCGCAGTTGCGTTGTTGGTATAGCTTACTGCACCTACCATGGCTGTCATAAATACCAGAAGCAATAATATCATCATCATTGCAAAGATAAGTACAAAACCTTTTTGGTTTGTCAGATTGTGTTGCAATCTACCCTTCATTTCATTTCCTCCTAAAATTTAAACCCTAAATAACGTATTTACCGCCCTGAGCCTAAGGATGGGGGATAAAAAGGCTCAGGGCAATTAGGCTGATAATTATACCGATTTCACTGAGTATGTATTATTCGACCTTTCCAAATTTTAGCATCTTTAACAAAACAAGTACATAGACATATCAAACAAAATTTAATAAAGTTTTTGTATCTATTTAATAATATTTTGTTTGCAATTAAAAAACCCCTAAAAAGGGGTTAAGTTGTACTTATAGGCAATAAAAAAAGAGCCTTTAAGCTCCAAAATTTAAAATATTGGTACTTACAACTTCCATACAGAAAGCTAAATTACGAAGAAGGTTATACTGTCGTTCAGGATAAAATATACAATCTACAGCACAATTGCACATTTTACCCCGCCGACAGCTAATGCTCCTCCCGTGAGTTGTGTATACAACCCTAAAAAGTATACGTACGTATACATACCCCCTGAACCCACTCTGTATGCACTCAAAGCAAGCAGGGCTTTTATTAACCCTTAACACCAAGGAATGCCACTACAACATCCCTTAGCAAAAAGCAGTTAAAAATTAAAACGTCGCAGGCAAATAAACCTGCGACGCAACTTGCCTAATTAATCAATAATAAAAGATCAGTCAACAGCAACTACTGCTCTCTTGTTGTAAGAACCGCAGCTCTTGCATACTCTGTGTGGCATCATAAGCTCACCGCACTTGCTGCACTTTACAAGAGTTGGGGTAGCAATCTGCCAGCTCTGAGCCTTTCTTTTATCTCTCTTTGACTTAGACATTTTTCCCTTAGGACAAATAGACACTTCCTACACCTCCTTATCGTTAAAAAGAGTCATCAGCTTTTCAAATTGGGGATTTCTGTATTCCCTGTCACAGCCGCATTCACCCTCATTAAGGTTATGGCCGCACTTAGGACACAGCCCTTTACAGTCATCGGAACATACTGCCCTCATAGGCATATTAAGCAGAATGTCAGCTACAACCGCAGGTTTTAAATCAATCGTCTTATCTGAAAAGTCCCAAAACTCCTTTTCCGAATTAATCTCATTGCAAAACACTTCATTACAAGTGAAAGTAATATCCGTTGTAAAAGATTTAAGACACAAGTCGCAATTTAAACTTAAAACCGCTTTAACCTCACCCTCCAGTACATAAGTACCGTCACCCTTATTTACAAGAGAGCCGTTAATATCTACCAGAGCATAGGCAGAGTCCCTGTTGGAAATATCCACCCTTTCAGCCTTTATATTGACAGGCAGGCTGTCCTTTGGAGCAAGGTTACTAACATTAATAAGCATAAAAACACTCCTGTTCCGTATATGCGGAGTATAAACCCGCACACAGTCCATTGTTTATTATACGACGTATATTATTATTTGTCAAGTAATTCTTTTGTATCCTGAGCAATCATTAACTCCTCGTTTGTAGGGATAAGGAATGCTCTCATCTTTGAGTTTTCGGTAGCAAAGTCAAGCTCTTTACCTCTCTGAGAGTTCTTTTCCTCATCAATCTCCATACCGAAGCACTTAAGGTACTCACAGATAGCAGCTCTGTGACCTGAGTTATTCTCACCGATACCTGCAGTAAATACAACAGCGTCACAGCCGCCTAATGCTACATAGTAAGAACCGATATACTTAGCAATCTGGTATCTGAACATTTCAAGAGCAAGCTTACACTTTTCATCGCCCTCGTTCATGCCTGCCTCAACATCTCTGAAGTCGCTTGAACGACCTGTAACACCAAGGATACCTGACTTCTTGTTCATAATATTGTCAATTTCGTCCGGAGTTAAATTTTCCTTCTTCATTATATAAGGTACAATAGCAGGGTCAATATCACCGCAGCGTGTACCCATTTCAAAGCCTGCAAGAGGAGTAAGACCCATAGAGGTATCAATTACCTTACCGTCCTTAACAGCTGCAATAGATGAGCCGTTGCCAAGGTGACAGGTAATAATCTTTGTACCCTCTGCCTTACCGCCAAGCATTTCAATAGCACGCTTTGTTACAAACTTATGGCTTGTACCGTGGAAGCCGTAACGTCTTACATCATGCTTTTCATAGTACTCATATGGAAGTGCATACATATATGCCTTTGGAGGCATTGTCTGGTGGAAAGCCGTATCAAATACAGCTATGTTTGGCTTGCCCGGCATAAGCTTTTCACAAGCCTCAATACCCATAAGGTTAGGAGGCATATGAAGAGGTCCTAAGTCAAAGCAAGCTCTGATAGTTTCCTTAACCTTTTCATCAACAATAACGGACTCGCTGAAATACTTACTGCCGTGAAGTACTCTGTGACCGATACCGTCAATCTCACCAAGGTCTGAAATAACACCCACCTCAGCATCTACAAGCTTATCCATAACAAGCTTGATAGCCTCGTCATGGTTTGATAAAGGCTGCTCATAAACAACCTTGTCCTTACCTGTAGGTGAGTGCTGAAGATTTGAACCCTCAATACCAATTCTCTCAACAAGACCCTTTGCGAGAACCTCGTTGTTATCCATATTGTATAACTGATACTTTAATGAAGAGCTACCGCAGTTAATAACAAGAATTTTCATTACTTTTCTCCTTTAAATTAAATTACTTAGATGCAATCTGTGCCTGTACTGCCGTCATTGCAACAACACCTACAATATCCTCTGCAAAGCAACCTCTTGAAAGGTCGTTTACAGGCATTGAAAGACCCTGAAGCACAGGACCGTAAGCCTCTGCCTTAGCAAGTCTTTGAACAAGCTTGTATCCGATGTTACCTGCCTCAAGGCTTGGGAATACAAGTGTATTAGCGTGACCTGCAACCGTACTGCCGGGAGCCTTAAGCTCACCAACCTCAGGTACTAAAGCTGCGTCAAGCTGTAATTCACCGTCAAGCTCAATTTCGGGAAATCTCTCCTTAGCAAGCTTAACAGCATCTGCTACCTTAGTTACATCATCATGCTTAGCACTGCCCTTTGATGAGTAGGAAAGCATAGCAACCTTAGGCTCACCGCCTGTAAAGGTCTTAAAGGACTCTGCTGAAAGACCTGCAATTTCAGCAAGCTTAGCTGAGTCAAGGTCAGTATTAACAGCACAGTCGGCAAATACGAATACACCCTTGTCGCCAAGGTCACAGTTAGGAACCTCCATAACAAAGAAGCCTGAAACAGAGCTGATGCCCGGCTTTGTCTTTAAAAGCTGAAGTGCAGGACGGATTGTGTTGCCTGTTGAGTGGCAAGCACCTGAAACAGCACCGTCTGCATCACCGCACTTACACATAAGGCAAGCGTAGTACATATAATCCTTTTCCATCTGCTCCTGAGCCTGCTCAGGTGTAACACCCTTTTTAGCTCTCAGCTCTACAAACTTATCTATATACTTCTGCTTATTAGGGTCGTTGAATGGGTCAACAATAGTTGCACCCGTAATATCATAGCCCTTGCTGTTTTCGGCAATTTCCTCAGGAGTACCGATAATAACAATATTAGCAATACCCTCTTTTAAAATCTGCTCTGCCGCTGCAAAAGTTCTCTTATCCATTGATTCAGGTAAAACAATAGTCTTTTTGTCAGCCTTAGCTCTGGCCTTAATTGTGTCTAAAAAACTCATTATAAAAGTCCCCTTTCAATATTGATTTCGGACAGCTTGTCCTTTGCACATCTGCGGATAGCCGTAAATGCTCATACTAAAGTTATTATAAACCTTTTATTCACCTTATACAATAATTTTTTACATAAAAAACCTAATAATTTTTTGTAAGCTTAAAGGTTTTTTTTTATTAAATGTGACAATACTGTTACAATAACAATATTAAATTGACTTTTTACCTATTGAATGTATAATTTATAACTATAGATGAAGGAGGTTAAGTATGAACGTAGGTATTATTGCAGAATATAATCCCTTTCATAAGGGACATAAGCTACACATTACAAATACAAAAGCCTTGACGGATGCCGATAATATTATTGCAATAATAAGCGGCAGCTTTGTACAAAGGGGCGAGCCTGCTGTAATTGATAAATTCAGCCGTACAAAAACTGCCCTTTTAAACGGAGTTGATATGGTTTTAGAACTGCCTGTTCAGTATGCCGCAGGCTCTGCTGATGTATTTGCCTACGGTGCAGTTGACAGCCTTAACAAAAGCGGTATTATTGATGTGCTTTCCTTCGGTACGGAGCAAGGGGATATTGAGCTTTTCTCTGAGGCGGCACAGCTTCTTGCAAACGAAACGGAGGAATTTAAGCGGGCAATAAGGGAGGAGCTTAATACCGGTCAGTCCTATGCTGCCGCACGACTATCTGCCTTAAGCAAGGTGCTTTCAAGAGATATGAGTTTTTTATCCCTGCCGAATAATATACTAGCTCTGGAGTATTTAAAGGCATTAATAATTCTTAAAAGCAATATTAAGCCTGTTACCGTAAAAAGACAGGTAAACGGTTATAACTCTATCCAAATGTCGGGAGAAATTTCCTCAGCCGCCGCTATAAGGCACAGCCTTAAAAATGACGAATTGGATATTGCCTTATCTGCCGTACCCTCCGACAGCCACAAGGATATTATAAAGGCAGTCAAGGAGGGTATACCTGATATAGACAGCTATACAAATATTTTAAAATATATACTCTTAACCAAGACTTTGGAGGAATTAAGGAATATTGACGGTATGAGCGAGGGGCTTGAAAACCGAATTTTATCTGCCTATAACTTAAGCTCTGTAAGCAAAATTGCAGACCATGTTAAAAGTAAGCGTTATGCTCATTCAAGGGTAAGACGAACAATACTGCATATTCTCCTAAACATAACCAAGGAGGACACCGCAAGGGGTGCTGAATATATAAGAGTTTTAGGCTTTAGAAAGGAAAAAAGCCACCTTGTATCGGAGCTTACAAAAAAATCAGCTGTTCCTGTTATTACCAACGTTAAAAATGCCCCTGAGGGCTTGCTTAACAAAGAAATATTTGCAACTGATATGTATTTTCTACCTATTATAAAGGAAAAAAATAAGGATTTTACTACACCTATGGTTATAATTTAAAAAAGCTTGCCTTGCGACAAGCTTTTTTGTTTTATTCACCGAATAATGGGGTTGAGAGGTATCTGTCGCCTGAATCGGGCAGAAGAACAACTATTTTCTTACCCTTGTTTTCCTCTCTTTTAGCAAGGTCAACAGCCGCTTTAAGTGCCGCACCTGAGGATATGCCCACAAGGACGCCCTCTGTCAGAGCAAAGCGTCTGCCCTCTGTATAGGCATCCTCGTCCTTTACCCTAATAATCTCATCATAACTTTTCGTATTTAAAATGGCAGGTACAAAGCCTGCACCTATACCCTGTATGCCATGAGCTCCTGCTTTGCCCCCTGACAAAACAGGGCTTTTTTCAGGCTCAACAGCTACCACCTTAATATCAGGGTTCTGTGCCTTTAAGTATTCACCTACACCTGTTATTGTACCGCCTGTACCTATGCAGGCAACAAAAATATCTACCTTACCCTCTGTCTGCTCCCATATTTCGGGACCTGTTGTTTTAAAGTGTGCCTTTGCATTTGCAGGATTATCAAACTGACCTAAAATTACAGCTCCCTCAATGGTATTTTTAAGCTCCTCTGCCTTTTCTATAGCCCCCTTCATACCCTTTGAGCCTTCAGTTAAAATAAGCTCTGCACCGTATGCCTTTAAAAGTCTGCGTCTTTCAATGCTCATGGTTTCGGGAAGGGTTAATATAGCTCTGTAGCCCTTTGCTCTTGCCACAAGTGCAAGACCTATGCCTGTATTGCCTGAGGTAGGCTCAATTATTACAGAGCCCTCCTTAAGAATACCCTTTGCCTCGGCATCCTCAACCATTTCAAGGGCAACCCTGTCCTTAACAGAGCCTGCGGGATTTAAATATTCAAGCTTAGCCAAAAGCTCAACTCCCTTTACCTCTGTTTCCTTAGTATAAGAGTTTAGTCTTAGCATGGGTGTATTACCCATTAATTCAAGTACTGTATTATTTACCTTAGTCATTATAAGCCTCCTATTATTTCCTATTTAACAAGTAGGAATTATATAGGCTTATTGTATACCCTGCCGTTATATTTGTCAATAGCTTATTACATAAAAACCCCTCTCACCATAGGCAAGAGGGGTAAAGCTTTATTCTACAACAAATTTTTCACCGGTTAGTATTTTGTTAAGCACTGTAGATGCATCTGTAGCGGTAATTACACCGTCACCGTTTACATCACAATACATAGCAACCTCATCACTAAGTCCTGCACCTGCCTTATCCAATGTGTAAGTAAGAATAAGTGAGCAGTCATCTGACATAAGTACACCGTCGGAGTTTGCATCTCCCCAGATATACTTTGTTTCACCTGAAGAGGTAAAGCCTAAATAATAAATACATATTTTTGAACCGCCTGAATAGATGTAGTAGGTTTCACCTGCAGTTACATCTGTTCTTATAATATCATAGCTTGTATCAGAGTCAAGACTGCCTATTGAGTTAATTACATCGCCCTGTCCGTCTGTAATATAGGTAATCTTACCGCCGTTTGTTTTAGCCGCTACGGTAAATACACCGTTCTTATCAGGCTCAAACTTAACAAAGGCACCTGCTACGGGTATTCGCTCTATTGCAAGAGCCCCCTGGGGATTAATACCCTCGCTGTTTACAGGGTTGGTTCTGCCCTGGAGATAATCAATCATTTCATAGGTTTTACCGTCCTCCGTAAAGGCTACGGGTCCTGCCTCTTCACTGTTGGTATAGAAGGTTTCACCTACAGATAAACCGCTTGAGCTTACGCTAAGGTCGCTCTTAACATCCCACATAATCTCATCATTTAAGGTATAAACCTCTACTGTAGTAGGCTCTGTGGTTGTTTCTGTAGTTGTTGTGCTTTCCGTATCAGTTACCGTTGTGCTTTCCGTATCTGTAGCAGTGGTTGTTTCTGTAGTTGTTTCGCTTGTGCTTTCATCTGAACCACCCTCACCCATTACAAACTGTAAAAGATAAAGGTGTGTTTCTGTTTTATTCTTTCTTATTGTACATGTACCTGCCTTTATAGGTATTGTATTAATACCTGTTGTAACAGGGTATGAAACCTCGCCCTCTTCACCATTGTCCACCCATACAGAACCTGTATTGTTCATTACAAGAGTAAGAGTACCGTCTGAAGGTGCCTCAAAGCTTATTGTAAGCTTAGAGTCTACCTTAATTGCCTTTGTGAGAGTTTCACCGTTAAAGGTCTGTGCAGGAGGACCGCTCTTTTCCGAAATATTGGTAAGGGTGAAAAAGTCCTCCGTGTTTGTACCTGTTGTATAGTTCCATGTAAAGAGCTTACCCATACTTGTAAGCGTTACCACAACATCAGTTGCAGTAGTTTTGTTAGCTGTAATTGTAGCAGGAGTAATTGAAGTAATATTCCAGCCTGCAATATTTACAAGCACCTCGTAAGGTATACCTACCTCAACCTGACCTGTAAATGTACCGTCGCCATTATTGGTAAGGGCTGTTTCACCTACATAAACCGTTGCTCTTGAGGTATCAAGGGTATCCGTCTGACCTTCTGCCCTTGTAAGGCTTACGTTTACCGTACCCGTATACTTATCAAGATGAATTTCCGTTGCCTCGTCTGTGGTTTTAACAGTTATAGGCTGTGCAGCTTCTGGTGCAATATAGTCACCTGTGTCTGTAATTGTTACAGTATAGTCACCTACTGCAAGCTGATTAGCTGACTTATATGTACCCTCACCCATATCAGCAAGAACCGTACCGTCATTTAAGGTTAGGGTTGCACCCTTGACAGGCTCAACAGCGGAACCTCCCGTAAGCTTAACAACAGCATAGCCGTCATAGTCAACCTCAAGATTTAAGGTGTATCTTAAGGTATCACCGTCATTTTCAAGTACGGCAGTTGTAACGCTTGCATTGGAGTAGCCCTCCTTAGATGCCGTAACAACATATTCTGAGCCTAAAGGCACACTTGTTGCTGTATATGTACCGTCACCGTTATTTCTGAAAGTTACACCGTTAGCTGTAACTAAAGCATCTGTAACAGGCGTTGTACCGCTTGTAACGGTAATTATAATTTCACCGGATTCGGTAATAGGGAAGGCTTTTAAGGTACCTGCATAGGTCTTAACATATTCAGGTACGTCCATAACATCATTTAACACATCAACTGCACTCTGCTTAGCAGTTGCATCATAATAGAAATGAGTCGGATTTATATCCCAGTCAGCAAGGCTGTCGCCGTTAGGGAAGGTAAGTCCGTTATCGGGAATACCTGACTGCTCCCTTGTGGTAGCCTGTGTAAGCTTACCTGACATATCACCTATGGTGGTTGTACCGCCTAAATAATCATTAAAGGTTTTAATATTAGAGGTTGTCTTTCTTGTTTTGTAAGCATTCTTGCAATTTTCAAAATAGTTAGCCTCTGAGAAGCAAGCCGCCTTACCTCTAAGGTCAATAGTAGTAGAGGTTGCATTGTCAAAATAGGTATTGTAAATATGTACATTACCGCCTGCCGCAAGAGGCTGTCTTGTTTCAACACCCTCATACCAGTTGTGGTGTAAAGACATATAGAACTGGTCATTTGAGTCGCCTGCACCCAAAAGATTTGTTTTATGACAGCCAACATAGTGGTTGTAGCTCATTGTATAGTACTGACCACGCTTAAAGTCACAGGAGCCGTCACCGTTTGCCTTGTCGCTTTCGGCAGGGTTAGCACAATATCCGGGATAAAATACATTGTTATGTACCCATACTCTTTTAATAGGGCAGGTTACAGGGTCATCACCCTGGAAGCCTAAGCCGTCCTCCGCATAATTCTTGAAGGTAAGGTTTCTTACCTCAATATTTTCACCTGCATCTATAGGACAGGTTGAGGTCTGGGAGAAGGTAAAGCCCCAGCCGTTAATTACAGCATCATCACCTATACCCTCAATAGTTATGTTTTTAGCGTATTTAGTAATTGCAAGGTTACCGTTGTCGCCCTTTGAGCCGCCAAGCTCATTGGTTTTTGTGTCATAAGGCGTAAGATTTTCAGGCACAGTTACCTCACCTATAAATCTGAAAATAATGGGGTGATTACCGCCGCCCTCACTTACAGGACCCGTTATCTCACGTATAAATTTGTGGTTATTGTTAAGGATATTACCGATACCGGCAGTTTCCCTTGTCCACGTTTCACCAGACGATGAGGAAACATAGGATACGGGAGCATGACCCTCATATCCCGGCACCTCCACGGTATTTTTATTTTCATCGGTCACATATACAATAATTGCATTCTCCTTAGGTGTACCGTCATCGTTATAGGCACCTACACCCTCTGTATTGTTGAAATGAGCATAGCCCGAACGGTCATAGGCATAAACCTGTATACCCGACCTGGTATGAACGGTACCGTCAGAGGCTGTAATCTCAATATCGTATCTGCCAGCCTTCAGTCCCGGTATATCCACACGACCATAGCCCGAGGTTGAGGCAGGTCTTACAAGATATGTTAAGTCATTACCCTGTAAATAGGTGTATTCTGTTGCCGAGCTAAGCTTGTAGCCTACCTTAACTGCCTCACTGTCAGGGTTGGAGTCTGCCCATTCGGCATAGAGAGTTTCATTCCAGCCTGCGGAAACAGCCGGTGCGGCACTTACCGCCACACTATTAAATGCTATACTTGACATAACCATTGTAGCCGTCAAAGCTGATGCCACAATTTTTTTAAACAGCTTCATAATAAAACCTCCTTTTTTAAAAAGGGGCTGTCATAAAGACAACCCCTTAAAGCGTCATTACTTATTCTGTAAATATTCATCAATAGCCGCAGCCGCCTTTTTACCTGCACCCATTGCAAGAATAACCGTAGCCGCACCTGTTACGGCGTCACCGCCTGCGTAAACGCCCTCACGTGTTGTAAGACCCGTTTCCTCCTCAGCGATAATACATCGGCGTTTATTTACCTCAAGACCGGGAGTATTAGAGCTGATAAGCGGATTAGGAGATGTACCTAAACTCATAATAACCGTATCAACGTCCATGGTAAACTCAGAGCCTTCAATAACTACAGGGCTTCTTCTGCCGCTTTCGTCAGGCTCGCCAAGCTCCATCTTAACACACTTCATACCGCATACCCAGCCGTTTTCATCTACAAGAATTTCGGTTGGGTTTGTGAGAATATCAAATATGATACCCTCCTCCACAGCATGGTGTACCTCCTCAACTCTTGCAGGGAGCTGTTCTAAGGCACGTCTGTAAACAATATGGCTTTCACTGCCAAGCCTTAAAGCTGTACGTGCCGCATCCATAGCAACGTTGCCGCCGCCGATAACAGCAACCTTTTTACCTATCTTAACAGGTGTATCGTAGTCCTCGTCAAAAGCCTTCATAAGGTTTACACGGGTTAAGAACTCATTAGCGGAAAGAACACCGTTTGCATTTTCACCCGGGATACCCATAAACTTAGGCAAGCCAGCACCCGAACCGATAAATACTGCATCAAAGCCCTCTTCATCAAAGAGCTGGTCAATTGTGATTGTTCTGCCTATAATAACGTTGGTTTCTATCTTAACCCCAAGCTTGTTAATGTTTTCAACCTCAGCCTTAACTACCTTTTCCTTAGGCAAACGGAACTCGGGGATACCGTATTCAAGAACACCGCCTGCCTTATGAAGAGCCTCAAAAACAGTAACATCGTAGCCCTTCTTTGCCAAGTCCCCTGCACAGGTAAGACCTGCAGGACCTGCACCTATAACAGCTACCTTTTTGCCGTTTGGTTCTGCCTTTGAAACAGTTGAAATATTATGCTCTCTTGCATAATCAGCAGTAAATCTTTCAAGCTTACCTATTGAAACAGGGTCGCCCTTTATACCAAGTACACACTTACCCTCACACTGATTTTCCTGTGGACATACACGACCGCAAACAGCAGGTAATGCACTGTATTTTGCAATTTCAACAGCGGCGCCCTCAAAGTCGCCCTCTTTAAGATGTGAAATAAAGCCCGGTATATCAATACCTACGGGACATCCGCTTACACAATGAGGATTTTTACAGTTAAGACAACGGGTTGCCTCCTCTTGTGCCTCTGCCTCGTTATAGCCAAGACATACCTCGTCAAAATTAGTTGCTCTTACCTTTGGGTCCTGCTCACGTACAGGTACTCTTTTCATTCTGTCAGCCATTATTTGTCACCTCCGCAACCGCAGCCACCGTTTTTATGGGTAGCTCCTTCCTCAAACTTAAGCTTAGCTCTGCCTTCTTCAGTCTTATACATAGCCTGACGTCGCATAGCTTCATCATAATTAATAAGATGACCGTCAAACTCAGGACCGTCAACACAGGCAAACTTAACCTCGTCGCCTACGGTAACACGACAGGCACCGCACATACCAGTACCGTCTACCATAATTGGGTTTACGCTTACTATGGTAGGTATTTCAAGCTTTTTAGTAAGCATTGCAGTAAACTTCATCATAATCATAGGTCCGATAACAACAGCATGGTTGTATTGCTTACCCTGCTTTTCAACCAAATCCTGTAAAAGGTCTGTAACACGACCGTTAAAGCCGTATGAGCCATCATCTGTACCTACATAAAGGTTAGCGGCAACCTTGCTCATTTCCTCCTCAAATATAATTAAATCCTTCGACCTTGCACCGATAATAACATCAGCCTCAATGCCTCTTTCGTGGAGATACTTAACCTGTGGATAAACAGGTGCGGCACCCACACCGCCTGCTACAAAAATAATATTTTTAGCCTTAAGCTCCTCATCGCTTATTTCGCAAAGGTCTGACGGTCTGCCCAAAGGCCCTACAAAGTCCGATATATAATCTCCCTCGTTATACTCCATAAGCTCAAGGGTTGACTTACCTACAGGCTGTACAACTATTGTAACTGTGCCTCTCTCATGGTCATAATCAGCTACGGTAAGGGGAATACGCTCACCCTTTTCGGTAGTTTTAACTATTACAAACTGTCCCGGTAAAGCTGACTTAGCAACACGAGGTGCCTCTATTTCCATAAGATATATGGTTTCAGTCAGCATTTGCTTTTTTACGATTTTATACATCCTAATCCTCCTTTAAGTACAAAAATACGCAAATTTTTTGACTATACACAGTATTATACATCATTCAAGGTTATTTTTGAATAGTTTTTTAAAAAATTTTGTTAAAAAAATAATTTTACTATATTTTGCACAAAAAAATATATAGGTACTTTTTTGTATTGCATTTATTAAGATACTGATATATACTATTGTGAATGATATTTTTAGGAGTGATTTTATGACAGGCTTACTTGTAAAGCTGTTTGTTAAAAATAACGAGGATATTTTAAACCCGCGTGTACGGGAGGCATACGGTCTTTTAAGCGGCGGGGTAGGCATAGGCTGTAATATTTTTTTGTGTATAATAAAGTTTATAGCAGGCTTGCTTACCTCTTCCATTTCAATTACCGCCGATGCCTTTAACAATCTTTCCGACGCAGGCTCGTCAATAGTTACCTTTATCGGCTTTAAGCTTGCAGGTAAGCCCGCTGACAACGAACATCCCTACGGTCACGGCAGATATGAATATATATCGGGGCTTGTAATTGCGGCAGTTATAATTGTAATGGGCTTTGAGCTTTTAAAAACCTCTGTTGAAAAAATAATTCACCCTGAGCCTGTAGAGTTTTCAATTGCATCGGTCATTATACTTATTATTTCCATAGGCATTAAGCTTTGGATGAATTTATTTAACCGCAAGCTGGGTAAAAAGCTTGACTCCTCACCCATGCTTGCTACTGCGGCAGACAGCTTAAACGACTGTATAGCAACTGCCGTTGTACTTATATCTCTTTTTGTAAGCCATTTTGCCAATGTTAATATTGACGGCATTGCAGGTGCTTTGGTGGCACTTTTTGTACTGTGGGCAGGCTGGAATGCCGCAAAGGATACTCTTGAACCGCTTTTGGGTCAGGCTCCCGACCCTGCCTTTGTCAAAGGCATTGAGGAGCAGATTTTATCCCACAAAGGTATAATAGGTATACACGATATGCACGTACACGACTACGGTCCCGGCAGGGTTTTTGTATCTCTTCACGCAGAAATACCCTGCGATATGAATGTTATGGAGGCTCACGACGTCATTGACAATGCAGAGGCTCAAATACACGAAATGTTTAAGTGTGAAATAAGCATACACATGGACCCTATAGCAGTTAATGATGAAAAGACAAACCGCCTTAAAAAGCTTGTGCTGGATATAATTAAGCCCCTTGATGAAAGGCTTACTATACACGACTTCAGAATAACCGACGGTCCCTTAAGAACCAACCTTATTTTTGATATTGTGCTGCCCTTTGACTTTAAGATGACAGACAGCGAAACTACCGAATATATTACCTCAGAGCTAAAAAAGCTTAATGAAAAGTACTATGCGGTAATTCACGTTGATAAAGCAAGTATGTAACAAACCTTGTCCTTATTTTATTAAGCTTAATAAAAAAGACGGTGCAGATTATAAGAAAATCTGTCCGTCTTTTATTTTGACATTTAGGGTTTACGATATTTCAAACCAGAACAAGTACCATTTCGGCAGCTTTTGCCAACTATCCTTTCCTCTGTCTATAGGGTATATAATTGTAGCCTTATATAAGCCGTCAATAACTAAAATATCTCCCTCCACCTTAGTTGAGTCCGTATAAATAAGGTATGTATTCAAATCCTTATCAACATCTCCCCTTGGTGCTTTCGCCCTTGTAAACAAATTTACGGTTTCGTCTTCAATCCTGATTTTTTTTATTCCTCTGCCTCTGCTGTCATACACTACATCATAATTTGCATCTTCATCCTTTGATATTTTGCAAATAACATAATTTCTTTCCTTGTCTATGCTATCCCTTTTTACGGCAATATCCGCCGGACAAAATATCAAAATAATTACTATAATTGAGACAACCTTTACAAAACTAGGTCTTTTAAAAAATCGCACATAAATCTCCTCCTTAAATATTGTTGTACTTACTTTTAGATAAAATTATTCTCTTTGTACTGCAATCAGACCTGTCACTTCACTTCAATTCATCTTCAACTGACAAAACGGTATTTATACCCCATCCCGTTTAATTAAAGGCTACAGTATAAAATAAGAAATTTCCTCCTTTCACATTTTTACCCCTATTATATAATTTACGATATATAACTACAGATTACCACAAAAAGTAAATAAATACAATATGTGTTTATATAGTTAAAAATAAACTATTTACCAAAATTAAGATTTTTAACTGACTTTATTTTATACTGCTGTATAGTTTCCGTATTTTCAGTTAATACTTAAAGTACGGAGATGATGATTTATGAAAGGCTTTTTAAAATTATTTTCAGCAGCTTTTATCGGTATTGCAGTTACACTGACAGGACTTTTTTTAGGCTATGCTGTTTATGACAAGGTACCCAAGGAATTACCCGAAACCGTATATGCAGAGCCTGTACCTAAAGCAGAGCCTGTTGTGGGCGAAAACACCGTAGTAAAGTATATATACAGCTATACCCAGGACGGAGAGCAGGTGTTTTTTGAGGAAATGGCTCCAGAAAGATTACAAGGGCTTAATGCAGAGGAAGTTAAAAACGCTCTCAGAGGCTATGAGGTGTGTGAGCTTAACGAAAACCGCCTTGTAGTAAAAAAAGAAATTAACGGCAGAAGCAACACCTACTATTCTATAGGTGAAAAGGACGGATATGTTGCCGTATTTTTTGAAAACGGCATTTTAAAAGAAAAAACAGCTACACCCGTAGAGGGGCTTGAAGAGGAAGTAAAGGCTCAAATATCCAAGGGTATTAAAATACAAGGTAAAGAAAACCTTGCACGGTGTCTTGAGGATATTGAAACCTCATAAATTTATTTTAAGAAAAGCAAAAAAGTGGTTTAACGACTGTATCAGCCTTAAACCACTTTTTATTTTAATACTTATACACTAAAGAATTTACTTGCTCTTTTTGCTATCTGCCGTTTCTGCAGGTTCCTCCGTTGCTGCAGTACCGTTAAGGTCAGGTAAACCGTAATGCTTTCTTACGGCGTTTTCTATCTCGTTACAAATTTCAGTGGTTTCCTCTAAAAACTTTTTAGCATTTTCTCTACCCTGGCCTAAACGCTCACCCTTATAGCTGTACCATGCACCGCCCTTTTGCACAATATCAAGGTCGGAGGCAAGGTCAAGCACATCACCTGAATGACTTATACCCTTGCCGTACATAATATCAAACTCAGCAGTTTTAAAGGGGGGTGCTACCTTGTTTTTAACTACCTTTGCCTTGGTTCTGTTACCTACAGCCTCCGTACCGCTCTTAATCTGGTCAGCACGTCTTATGTCAATTCTTACACTTGCATAAAATTTAAGTGCTTTACCGCCTGTGGTTGTTTCGGGATTGCCGAACATAACACCGATTTTTTCCCTGAGCTGATTAATAAAAATAACTATACACTTACTTTTTGCAGTAACGCCCGTAAGCTTTCTTAAAGCCTTGCTCATAAGCCTTGCCTGCAAACCGACCTGTGTATCACTCATTTCACCCTCAATTTCCGCCTTAGGCACAAGTGCGGCAACAGAGTCCACAATAATTACATCAATAGCACCCGAACGCACCATGGTTTCGGTAATTTCAAGAGCCTGCTCACCGTCATCAGGCTGTGATACATAAAGCTCATCTATATTAACACCTAAGTTTTTTGCATAAACAGGGTCAAGGGCATGCTCTGCATCTACGAATGCGGCTATACCCCCTCTTTTTTGTACTTCTGCTACAATATGAAGGGCAACGGTAGTTTTACCACTGCTTTCAGGTCCGTAAATTTCAATAATTCTGCCCTTAGGTACACCGCCTACTCCAAGAGCAATATCAAGTGCAAGGGAACCTGTAGGTACAGCCTCCACCGTATGCTCTGAAGTATTATCACCTAATTTCATAAGGGCACCCTTGCCGAAACTTTTTTCGATTTGAGCAACTGCCACCTTTAGGGCTTGTGCCCTTCCGTCGTTGTTATTTTCCTCTGTTTGTTTAGCTGTATTTGCCGCCATTTTTTATCCTCCGTAATTTATAAAAGTCTGTCTAAAAGGCTTATTACCTCTTTTACGGCAGTTTTTCTTATATAATTTCTGTCGCCCTTAATTTCAAG
The DNA here is from genome assembly GCA_958426775.1 of uncultured Bacillota bacterium. GTDB lineage: Bacteria > Bacillota > Clostridia > Lachnospirales > CAG-274 > CALWRD01. The sequence goes on along the minus strand of CATZZP010000003.1, from coordinate 126,837 downwards.
CCTTTTTGTATGTGCCTGCCCGTAAATATAAACACCTATATATACCGTACCTACGGGATTTTCCGCCGTCCCGCCCTCAGGCCCTGCATAGCCCGTAGAGGATAAGCCTATATTACTGTTGCAGACCTTAGCTGCGTTTCTGCACATTTCCTCTGCTGTCTGAGAGCTTACTGCCGTGTATTTTTTAATAGTTTCCGCACTTACATTAAGGAGGGATACTTTACTTTCCTCCTTATAGGTAACAAGCCCGCCTACAAACACATCAGAGGCACCGGAAATATCCACAAAAGCAGAAGAAATAAGCCCGCCTGTACAGCTTTCTGCCGAGGCTACAGTAAGGTTTTTGCTCCTAAGCCTGTCCAAAAGTGCTTCAATCATCTAAAATACCTCCTACCATTAAAGACAGTATACCAAACTTTTTTTTAAATTTCAAGACTTATTCGAAATTTTTTTCTGATTTTCGCATTTTTCACGTGAGGGACAGCCCTCACATCCGCATCCACAGCCATCTTTAGCCATCTTAACATATTTTCGAAGAGATAGAACAACAATAACTGCTACTATAGCCACCGTTACTATGGTTGACAAGGTTAAGACCTCCTTTTTACAGTCTTGCTTTTTATATTATCATATGCTATAATTTTATTATTATTTTATAATCGGAAACAGAGGTTGTCAATAATGAAGCTTTACGAATCAGGGGAAAATTATTTAGAAACTATCTTAATACTAAAAAAGAAATTAGGTAACGTGCGTTCTATTGATATTGCAGGTGAATTAGGCTATTCCAAGCCAAGTGTAAGCCGTGCCATAGGCATTTTAAAGGCAGACGGCTATATTATTGTAGAGCCTAACGGTAATATATGCTTAACCGATGAGGGTATGAAAAGAGCAAATGCCGTTTATGATAAGCACATCACCCTAACCCGCTATCTTATGGATGTTTTGGGCGTTTCTCCCCAGGTTGCCGAAAATGATGCCTGTCGTATTGAGCATATTATAAGCGAGGAAACCTTTGAAAAAATAAAAGAGGCTGTTTCCGAAATAAAAAACTGACGCAGAAAGGCAGAAGTTAATAAGAAAGTATATTCCGCAGAATTAGATATAATCCTGCGGAATTTTCTTTTTATCATGAACAAACTCATTTTGAGACGATAATTCGCCAATAAAGTCAAACAAAATCCGTATCTTTTGTCCCCTGCGTTCGCTTGATTTATCCGGGGCATAGACAATATTTTTTTAATAAACTCATTGACGATAGTAGGCGTTAATTCCGTGATACTCAAATACTTTCTGATAATTTCTCGAAACCGCTTAAATTCCGTTTGTCGCCTGTCAAAATGCACTGTTTCTTTTTGAAACTCAGCAACTTGTTTTGGCAGGTCTTCCTGTTTAGTTTCGTATTCAACGGACAGTTTCAAAAATTGTTCATACGAAATCACGCTCGTTACATCGTCCTCATAAATTTTCTTGAATATTTTATCCAATTTCTCAACCCGTTTTTGGATTTTTGCCCTTTACGATTGAAGATTTATTTGTGCTAAACAAAAAGGCGAAAAATACAACAAATCTAAAAAGGATGCAAAAAAATCATTCCTATTCCAAAGGCAATTCTATATGCACAACAAATCCATTTTCATTTTTTGCAGTCATCTTTCCACCGTGTACGGCTATAATTTTATACGCCATCGGCAAGCCCAAGCCGTGAGCAGATTTTGGTATTTCCGTTATTCTTTCAAGAATTTTTTCGGAAACGCCATTCCCGTTATCTGCTATAACAATATGTGCCGTTTGCAGCGTTGTATATGCTTTTATTGATATTTTACAGCCGTCTGCATTGTGTGTAATACTGTTGTTAATTAAATTAAAAATTGCACGTTCCAACAAAAAGCCGTCTGCTAAAACACTTGCTTTTTCGTCTTGCAAATACAACTCTATTTCGCAGTTTTCCGAAAGACCGCTATTCATAATATTTGATACTGTTTCCCTGATAAACGGACATACACGCACAGACTTTCTTTTTGTAGGCTGCATATCATATTCCAGCGTTGAAATTAGATTTAAGTTCTCTATCAGCTTTTTAATTTTTACACTTTGTTCTGTAATGACCAACGCCTTTTTTCTTTGTTCTTCCGACAATGTGTCATCTGACTCCAGCGTTTCCGCATTTCCCATAATCAAAGCTAATGGGGTACGAATATCGTGAGAAATTCCGGAAATCCAATTTGACCGTGCCTGTTCCCGTACAGTTAACGCTGTGTTTTTACGCTCTATGGCAGCTGCTGTATGATTAAGATTTTTAATGAGTTCCTTAAAAATCCCCTTTTCTTTTAATTGAATACTTTTTTCCCGTCGCAAATCACGAATCCCATTTGTGAGTATATTTAGTCTCTTGTAAAGAGACAAACCAATTATAATTGCCAATACAGTGGCAAGAATCAGATTGAGCAATAAAACTCCCACGATTCTTTGCGGCAACGTATCAAACCAATGCATAGAATAAGTAATATCATATTTCCCCACAGTGTTTTTCGGTATTCCCAACACCAAAAGACCATAGTCCTCCGTGCGTACATAAACGGGATAGTCATTCAAAAACCAACGTGTCATTCTCGCAATATCATTGATAGAATATTGATTTGGAATATCCTCAGGTTTGTTTTTGGACCATATAATTTGCCCATTCTCATCAATCAAAATACACCAACCATTTTCGGGCAACACTGTATTGTCTGTCAAGGAAAATCCTCTTTCGTTTTTTGAAAGTCCAGCACTGATTGCAGATAAAGTTTTTGTCGGAGAAAAACCCCTCACTGACCACGATACATCACTTGCTAAAAAGGCAAATCCAAAAAAGTTGATTACCAGAAGAATGACAGCAATGGTGGCTGATAGAACCGTAAAGCAAGCAAATATTTTTAAGGCTGTTTTATTCATATCATATTACCAACTTGTAACCAAGTCCTTTCACCGTAATTAAATGCTTTGGGCTGGATGGGGCATCTTCAATTTTTTCCCGCAACCGCCTGATATGCACCATAAGCGTGTTTTCATAACCATAGTAATTATCACCCCACGCCGCCATACAAAGTGCATCATTGGTAACAATGCAATTCTTGTTTTCATATAGCTTTTTCAACAAAATAAATTCCTTTGCCGTTAACGCCTTTTCTTTGCCATTTATAATCACAGTAGCCGTTTCAAAGCTAACATAAGTATTTCCTAAATAAAATCCAGCTTCCTCCTGCTGTTTTTGATAAGTACGGCGAAGTACCGCAGTTACACGTAACAACAGCTCCTTCATCAAAAACGGTTTTACAATGTAGTCATCCGCCCCTAAACCAAGACCATGTATTTTATCTTCCGCTTCACCTCTTGCCGTTAGAAACATAGCAGGTGCTCCGGAAATTTTCCGCATCTCACCAAGCAAAGAAAAACCGTCGCCATCCGGCAGCATAACATCTAAAAGCATAAGTGCAATGGGCTGTGTTTTAACAATTTTAAGTGCTTCTTTATAGTTTTGAGCCGTGTAAATATTGAAAAAGCCTTCACTTCGCAATGCGTTTTCCGTCATTTTGAGAAGTTCCGGCTCGTCATCAACCAACAATATTTTTTTATTTTTTAATTCGTCCATTTTACATCACCTGTTATGATTTTACCATGAAACAAAAATACTTGCTTACAAGAGTATTTTTGCGAAGCCGTTAATTTTACAGCTTGCACAAAGCACAACGGAGCACTGTCCAAAGGCTTGTACAACAAGGCTTTCTATGAACATTATATCACATAAGGCATAATTCTGAAAGACTTTGTGCAAATTTAAGCTTTATGAAAGGTTGCGTTAAGTTTTACGACAGGTAAGGCTACTATAATCAAATTATCTTAACAGAAAGGACGTTTTGAATATGAACGAAATTGTAAAAACAAACAGACTTACAAAGGTTTACGGCAAACAAGTATGTGTGAATAATCTGAATGTGCGTGTTTTGGAACAACGCATTTACGGATTTTTAGGTCCAAACGGCGCCGGCAAGTCCACAACGCTCAAACTGCTTTTGGGGCTTGCTACACCAACAAAAGGGGAAATTGATATTTTCGGAAAGCGTGTAAATGAAAAAAACAGAATGAATATTTTGCGGGAGGTGGGTTCATTGATTGAATCGCCCTCCTATTACGGACATCTGACAGCGAAAGAAAACTTGAAAATTCTTGCAACGCTTTTAGACGTTCCAAACCAAAATATTGACAAGGTGTTAGAAATTGTTCGTTTGGATAAGCAGCAAGGCAAAAAGACTTCTAAATTTTCATTGGGTATGAAACAAAGATTAGGACTTGCAGCAGCACTTTTATCCTTTCCAAAACTGTTGATTCTTGACGAACCAACAAACGGATTGGACCCGGCGGGTATACAGGAAATACGAGAACTCATTCGCTTACTTCCGAAAGAATACGGTATGACGGTAATCATATCAAGTCATTTGCTGTCTGAAATCGACAAAATGGCAGAAGATGTAGGAATTATCGCAAACGGAAAGCTAATGTATCAAGGCGAGCTGAATCGACTTCACGAAACAGATACCACAAAATCATTAGAGGAAATCTTTTTGGATTTAACCGGAAAGGAACAGAGCTTATGATAAAACTTTTACAATGTGAATACAGAAAAACAAGAGGACGGTATCTACTTGTAACAGCACTTGCAATAACGGCTGTACAGCTTTGCTTGATATTATGCGGAAAGTATGACGATCCGTTTATCTTACAAAACGGCTGGATGATGTTTTTGTACCAGCTCCCTATGACAAATGCAATTTTCCTGCCGATTCTATCCACAATCATTTCTTCACGGCTATGCGATATAGAGCATAAGGGCGTTATGTTCAAACAATTATCTGTTGCAATAGAAAAAAAAGAGCTCTACCATGCCAAGTTGCTTTATGGCTTAGGAATCACCCTATTATGTATACTGCTCAGTTGGTCCACCATTATTGTTTTGGGATATTGTCTGGGCTTTGAAGGCAATGTACCGTGGGGATTATATTTTCTGTACTTGCTGTTTACCGTTGTTCCTACCGTTGCAATTTATATTTTTCAGCATAGTTTGGCTATTCTGCTGACAAATCAAGCAATCCCGTTTTTTGCGGGAATTTTCGGCACATTTTTAGGTCTGTTTTCTATGTTTTTACCTAATGTGCCGTTTTTGCGCCGCAGTTTGATATGGGGGTACTACGGCGTACTGCAATTTGTAGGTTTATTCGGCTGGACTTCGGAAACAAGATATGCAAACGCCTATTTTGAAGTATTGGAAATTGATTGGCTGTTCTTCGGCGTTCTGATTCTTGCAAGTATTGGATTATATTATCTTGGAAGAACAATTTTTTGCAGAAAAGAGGTTTGATTATAGTGTTGATAAAATTATTAAAAACTGAACGAATAAAATTAAAGCGTTCTCCCGTTTGGCTTGCATTTTTGCTAATGCCAATTATCCCGGCACTTTTGGGAACGCTGAATTATATGGGGAATATCGAAATTTTAAAAAATGAATGGTATAGCCTTTGGACGCAACACACCTTGTTTACTTGCTATTTCTTTTTGCCGGTGATGATTGGAATTTACTGTGCCTATCTGATAAGGCTTGAACACAAAAGTCAGAATTGGAATAAACTTTTGACTATGCCTACCAATTTACACACAATTTTCATTGCAAAGTTGCTAACAGCAGCATTTATGATTTTTTTAAGCGAATTATGGATTGGTATCTTGTTTGTCATTTCAGGGAAAGTAATTGGTATGAGTATAGCACCACCGTATAAATCTATTCTTCTTTGGTGTCTGTTCGGAACGTTAGGCGGTATAGTAATAGCTGCTATACAGCTATTATTATCCATTTACCTGAAAAGTTTTGCACTGCCTGTAGGTATTTCTTTTGCAGGAGGAATTTCGGGATTGGTATTCCTTGCAAAAGATTTATGGTATATTTGTCCGTATTCTCTTATGGCGTACGGAATGAACTCTAATTCACCGCAGCAGATGTTAGAAAGCGGATATTGGGAATTTGTCTTAACTTGTACATCTTTTCTGTTGATGCTTACAATCATTTCAAAATTGGTATTGGCAAGAAAAGAATTATGATGTGGTTTCTACGAAAAATCAATAGCTTCTATGCCCGATATGTCATAACAAGACAAAGAGAAAATTACGGGAAGATACAGAGTTTAAAAACTTCCCTCTGTTTTGCACGAAATGTAAAAATAAGACGCTTATAAATGCAAAACAATTCAAAATAACAGTTATAGAAGATCCGGACGCAAAGATGCAGAGTTTATAACAAAATTTCAAGACGCAGAGCCGATAATTTATTTAGAACATAACCCCTGACCTTGCTGTTTTTGACTCTTAAAAACCACAAAAACAAGGGAGGGTTTGAAACGCTCTGAATGCTCAACTATATAGCAAAAGAGATACAGACTTAATTTATAGCCTGTATCTCTTTCATTTTACGCTCTGTTTGTCGGTAAATGGTGATAGTTTCAATACTTCCTTATTACCATTCTCTTTAACTCCCGCATCAGTTTTTTTATTTCACTATGTTTGCAAGCACAAGAGAGCTTTTAGGCTGTAATTCTATACGTACCACACCGTCCTTTACGGTATACTCACTTACCTGCGAAATATACCCCATGCCCTTATTGCTTTCAATGATTTTATACATTATTTCACCGTTTAGCATTTCCATTCTCCAAACAGGAGCCTCTAAAATACGCACTTCGTCCAGATTGTTGACTATAACTGCAAGCTTTTCCTCCTCATTCCATCTGCCGTAGCATAAAAGCCCGTAATCCAGATGCAAATGGTCAAGAGAGCCTGTAGCAATACACTTGTATTTTTTGTGTATTTTTATCATGGCCTTGTAGTACTCTAAAATATCCCTGTCCTCTCTGCCCCAAGGAAAGGGTCGTCTGTTATCGGGGTCAGTCCAGCCTGTCATACCCACCTCATCACCATAGTAAATGGTAGGTGCACCGCACCATGTCATCTGCATAGTAACAGCCTGCTTCATAACCGCTCTGTCTACGCCCTCATCAGCAGCTTTAGCACCTACCGTGTGAAGTCTGCCTACCCTTCGGTTTGTCCTTGTAAGGAAACGTGAGTGGTCATGATTAGATAGCTCATTCATTGCAATGCTTATACTCTCATAAGAAAACTTAGAGGAATGATACCTCATAGCTCCCTCAAAATCAACCGAGTTATTATATTTGTCCCCGTTCTCACTTTCGCTGTGCTTTTCCATACCCGTAAGAAACCATGTAACCGGCTCCATAAAGGCATCATAATTCATAACCGTATCCCACTGGTCACCCATAAGCCAGCTTTTAGGGTCGCCGTAATGCTCTGCAAGGATAATTGCCTTAGGATTAGCCTCCTTGACAGCCTTTCTGAAATCCGCCCAGAACTTATGATTAAACTCTGCACTTAAGCCTAAATCCGCCGCTACATCAAGCCTCCAGCCGTCACAGTTATAGGGAGGAGACACCCATTTTTTTGCTATTTTTAAAATATAGTTATAAAGCTCCTGCGAGCTTTCATAATTTAACTTGGGGTGATTGTCATGTCCCCACCAGCCCTCATAGCTTCCGTTATCGTTCCATTTAAAATAGTTTCTGTAGGGACTGTCCATATGGTTAAAGGCACCCTTTTCATAGCCGTGCTTTTCATATATTCCCTCTTTGTCAAGCCACTTATTAAAGGCTCCGCAGTGATTAAACACACCGTCCAATATAACCCTTATACCTTTTTGATGTGCCTGTTCTACAAGCAGTGCAAAAAGCTCATTGCTTTTTTCAAGATTTTCCTTGTCACAGGTACGCTTAATATATCTTTCCGCCTCAGAATTGTCTGCTGCATCCTCAGGTACGGTATTTCCTCCGTCATTTATAATAACACCGAAATGAGGGTCTACATAGTCATAGTCCTGTATATCATATTTATGGGTACTGGGGGATACAAAAATGGGATTAAGATAAATACAGTCCACACCCAGCTCTTTTAAATAATCAAGCTTATTTATAACACCCTGTAGGTCACCGCCGTAAAAGTTGCATATATCCACATTTTCAACAGGAGCATTCCAGTTTTTAACAGCCTTTGCTCTCTGTCCCAAGTAAAGATACTCGTTATCCTTTACATCGTTGCTTTTATCACCGTTACAGAAGCGGTCAACAAAGATTTGATACATAACAGCACCCTTTGCCCAATGAGGTGTACTGAAACCGGGTAAAATACTAAAGTTATACTCCTGATTTACATATTGAAAAACACCGTTTTTATTATAGTAATATTCCCTGCCGTCCTTTTCTATTTTAAAATAATAGTAGCTTGGCTTATCACCGCAAACAACAGTACACTTGAAATAATCAAAAATTTCCGTACTGCGGAATATAACCATAGGTAATTCCTCATCACCCGTACAAAGAAAAGCTCTGTCCACATTATCAGCGGCAACTCTGAGCTTAATTGTAATATTTTCTCCGGCTTTAGGCACTACAGGATTTCTGTATGCGGGTGTTTCGTCGGAAAATATTGCATCAATATTAAGGTATTCGTACCTTAATTTAAGCAAAAGAAAAAGACGTTCCATATATTCAGTTTTCATAATAAAACCCCCGATTTTTTGTTTAGTAATCCTTTAGCATACATTCACAAAAGACATCTGCAGCCAAGAGTACCACTTAATGCTGAATTTATTTCATTACCCGTTTTAGTATATTATCTTGTGGGTACAGCATTAAATTATTCATTTTCCTTTGATAATATAAACAATATTATTAATAGTATACCATATATTACTAAAATATACAACGTCAAATATTATGTTACACTTTTATTACAATGTAATATTTTGTTGAAAATTAAGGAGTTTTTATTGTATAATAAATACATATTATTGTTTTATCCTCGAAGCTTATTATTGGTGGTGCTATTATGAAAAAATTAACAGCCTTTTTACTTACATTTATACTTTTTATTTCCTTATGTGCCTGTTCAGGCGGTAACACAAATTATGTGCTTACCATAAACGGCACAAAAATAAGTAAAGGGGAGTATATGGTTTACCTCTATGAGCAAAAAAAGAGCTTTGAGGAAAGAGGCGGCGTTGATATATGGGAGGCTGACTTTGACGGCACAAGCGCTCAAGATGTAGCAAAACAGAATGCAATCAACTCCCTTACCCTTGTTAAGGCGGCAGTTGCACAGGCTGATAACCTTAAAATCGAGTTAACCCCACAGGACTACAGCGAAATCTCCTCTGAAAGCTCACAACTTTACCAGGATATAGGTGAGTCCAAGGCAAGCCTTATGGATGTAACCGAAGAGGATATTGAAATTATAATTAAGGAAAGCCACATTCAGCAAAAGGTATATGACCTTGTAACTGACGGTTTTGAAGTAAATGAAGAAGAGTTTGATGCTTACTTTAATGAGCATTACATAAACGAAATAGACCGTTATAACAACCTTACAATAGAACAAATTTATCTGCCTGCCGATACGGAGCCAAGCACAGCCAACTACGAAAAAGCCCTTGAAATACGTGAGCGTATTAACCAAGGTGAGGACTTTGATAAGCTGCAGGAGGAGTTTTCCGAATCACCTAAAAAGGACAGCTTTTTATTAGAGGACGAAATGTATGACGAGGCAATTAACGATGCCCTTTATCTTTTGCCCCAAGGTGCCGTAAGCGAGGTTTTTGAAAGTACGGACGGTTACTTTATATTCAAAATAGTAAGCATTGAGTCCCCTGATATGAACTCTGTGCGTGAGGGCTTAAAGACTGAATATATAAGAGAAAAGAAAATGGAAATCTACCAGGCTCAAAACGAGCAATGGCAGGCTAATATGGATATTAAGATAAACGAAGTAGTTTACGATATAATTGATATTAAGGATTGTTAATTATAAAAGCACACCTTACTTGCCAAGGTGTGCTTTTTCTTATTTAACCAACTTAAAGTCCACAGTTTTATTATCAGGGTTAGCCCCTATAACCTCTATACGCACCTTATCGCCTATAGTGTAGGTTTTATGGGTATGCTCACCGAAAAGTCTAAGCTCGTCCTCCTCAAAAAAATATACATCATCGTACATATCCCTGTTAGATACAAGCCCCTCTATTGTATTAGGCAATTCCACATACATACCCCATGAGGTAACACTTGATACAACACCCTCATACTGCTGACCAATCTTGCCCTTCATAAACTGAGCTATTTTATACTTATCGGTATCCCTTTCAGCATCGTCTGCCGTACGCTCTGTTACGGAACAATGCTCCGCAACCTCAGGCAGCCTTCTGTTAAGACGCTCTATACGCTTAAAGGATAATTCTCCGGCTATATTTTCACTTATAATGCGGTGTATCTGTAAATCAGGGTATCGCCTTATAGGTGAGGTAAAATGACAGTAGTACTTTGCCGCAAGACCGAAATGTCGGTCATTTTCCGCTGTGTACCTTGCTCTTTTTAAACTGCGAAGTACCATTTTGTGTACTACAAGCTCCTCATTTTTACCCTTAACCTCGTCAAGGAGCTTCTGGAAACTTTTAGGGTGATTTGAATTACCCTTTATAACGTAACCCATTTTGCCTATAAACTCCTGTAAACGCTCCACCTTTTCCTCATTAGGAAGCTCATGGACTCTGTATACAAAAGGCAGTTCAAGCCAGAAATAGGTTTCCGCTATGCACTCATTAGCCGCAAGCATAAACTCCTCAATTATACTTGTGGCAATGTTTCTTTCATAGGGCTTAACATCAATAGGCTTGCCCTTATCATCAAGTATAATTTTTGCCTCCTTAAAGTCAAACTCTATAGCTCCTCTTTTACGCCTTTTATTAAAGAGAATATTCCTAAGCTCCTGCATTTTAATAAACATAGGCATAAGGCGGGCATATTCTTCCTTATATTGGGAGCTTGGGTTTGTAAGCAGGTCATTTACAACGGTATAGCTCATACGTCTGTCTACATTTATAACAGCCTTTTCTATTTTAGAGCTTACTACCTTACCCTTAGGGTCAATTTCCATTATACAGCAAAGAGAAAGTCTGTCTACCCCCTGATTAAGAGAACAGATACCGTTTGACAGCTTGTGGGGAAGCATAGGTATAACCCTGTCTACAAGGTAAACGCTTGTACCTCTTTTATAAGCCTCCTTGTCAAGCCTTGTACCCTCCCTTACATAGTGGGACACATCGGCTATATACACCCCCAGCTTATAATTGCCGTTTTCAAGACTCTCTACGGAAACCGCATCGTCTAAATCCTTTGCATCCTCGCCGTCAATAGTTACCATTGTAACCTGACGGTAGTCCGCCCTGCCTGTCTTTTCTTCCTCCGTAACCTCATTAGGTATACGCTCAACCTCTCTTAACACCTCATCAGGGAACTCCGTAGGCAGGTCATATTCCCTGATAATAGACAGAATATCCACACCCGGGTCGTTAATATGCCCTAAAATTTCTATTACCTTACCCTCTGCCTTATTTTTATCCGTAGGTGCCTTGGTAATCCTTACAACAACCTTGTGACCTGTCACCGCACCCATGGTATCATTTCCGTCAATATAAATATCTCCGCCGAAAAACCTGTCATCTGCCTTTACAAAGCCGAATTTCCCGCTTTTAGTTTCCTCAAAGGTGCCTACCACTGTTTTTAAGCCTCTTTCAAGGACACGCACCACTTCACCCTCTGCACTTTTTGAGGTTTCACGTATAAGCTTTACCATTACCGTATCCTTGTGCATAGCACCGTTTATATTAGCACGGGGAATAAAAATATCGTCCTTTCTGCCCTCTACCCTTACAAAGCCAAAGCCACGCTCATTGCCTATAAAGCTGCCTGTAAGCAGGTCCATGCTCTCAGGTAAAGCTATCTTGCCCTTTTTGGTAATTATAATTTTACCCTTTGCCTCTAAGTTTGAAAGCATATCATAAAACATAGGCATATCCTGAGGCTGAATATCAAGCATTAATGCTATATCCTTACTTGTCATAGGTCTGTACTGCTTATCCGACATAAAGCCCAAAAGCTTTTCCTGTCTTTCCTCATATAGTCTGTCCATAAAAATCACCTCCTGTTTAGTATAAACCATTTATATAGAAAAAAACAGACCTTGCGGGGTACAAAGTCTGCTTTAATTTAATTATTACTTTAAAAAGTTAGAAATAAATACAAGTACAAAGAAAAGGAATGCACTTATCTTTGTGTATTTAGCAAGCTGACCCTCCATAGATCTGCCCTTGTTAGCACTCCAGTAGCTGTCGCCGTTTGAGCTCATGCCTGACATAGCAGCACCAAAGCCTGCTGCTGCGTTTTTCTTCTGTGCAAGGATTAAAGCAATCACAGCCACACCGCTTATTATTACAAGAACCGATACTATAATAAAAGGAATACTCATTATAATGACCTCCTGTCCGTATTCATCATTGCTCATTTTACCATAAGAAAAATAAAATAGCAAGTCCTTTTATTATTTTTGTGTAAATTGTACATATAAGCTAAATTTTGAAATATTATATTATATAGTAACATAAGGGGTGCAGTATGAAAAAAGCAGGTATAACACTTAAGAAAAAGCTTGTATTTATATTACTGCTGTTTACCGTTTTAATTACATTATTATACGGCAAGGTGCTTTACATACAGATTTTTCAAGGCGAATACTACCAAAAGCTTGCCTTTGAGCAACAGACAAGAGACAGACTTATAGCACCGAGGCGAGGAGATATTTTAGACAGAAACTCCGTTAAGCTTGCCACAACCAAATCCGCCTTTTCCGTCAGCGTAATACATAACCAGATTGAGGACGGGGAAAGGGTTGCAAGGGAGCTTTCTCAGATACTGGACATGGATTATGAAACGGTCCTTAAAAAGGTAAATGAAAAGGTTGCCTTAAATCGAATTAAAAACAAGATAGACAAGGAAACTGCCCAAAAAATACAAGCACTTAAGCTAAAGGGCGTTAAAATTGATGAAGATGTTGAACGTATTTATCCCTATAAAACCCTTGCCTCTCACGTAATAGGCTTTGTAGGAAAGGACAATCAGGGCATAATAGGCTTAGAGTCTAAATATGAGGACTTACTAAAGGGCAAAAGAGGCAAAATTATGACCCAGACAGATGTACGGGGAATTGAGGTTGAAAACGGAGATAAGCTAAGGGTAGCTCCTGAGGACGGAGGAAATTTGGTTACAAGCATAGATGTTAATATACAGCAATATGCAGAACAAACTCTTGAAAAGGTGCTAAGCTACAAGGAGGCAAAAAAAGGGGCAATTATAGTTATGAACCCTCAAAACGGAGAAATTTATGCAATGACCTCAAAGCCCGACTTTGACTTAAATAAGCCCTTTGAAATAAATGACGAGAGCTTAAAGGCAGTATGGTCAACAATGTCTGCCGAAGAAAAAAACACCGCTTTAAATAAGATGTGGCGAAACTTTAATATAAACGACACCTATGAGCCCGGCTCAACCTTTAAGATTATCACCTCTGCGGCAGGTCTTGAAGAGGGAGTTGTATCAGAAAATGACAGCTTTAACTGTAACGGAGGAAGAGAAGTAGGCGGCAGACTTATAAAATGCTGGCGTTCCCCCCGAAGTCATGGCTCAGAAACCTTTGTTGAGGGTGTACAAAACAGCTGTAACCCTGTTTTTATGGATGTTGCCGCAAGGCTTGGCAGTGATAAATTTTATGAATATATGATAAAATTCGGCTTTGACAAGAAAACAGGCATTGACCTGCCGGGCGAGGCAGTGGGTATTATGCACAAAAAGGATAAAATAGGCTCTGTAGAGCTTGCTACAATGAGCTTTGGACAGTCCTTTCAGATAACACCAATGCAGCTTTTAAGGGCAATATCCTCTGTAATAAACGGAGGCAGGCTTATCACCCCTCACTTCGGAGTTGAGGTAAGGGACAATGAGGGCAATACAATAAAGACACTGGAATATGACACCTCACAAACAAGCATATCAAAGGAAACCTCCGACAGAATGAAGCCTATACTTGAAAGCGTTGTTCAGGTAGGCTCAGGTAACAAAACCTATATCCCCGGTTACAGAATAGGGGGCAAAACAGCCACAAGTGAAAAGCTTCCCCGACGCAGCGGCAAGTATATAGCCTCCTTTTGTGCCTTTGCCCCTGCAGAAAACCCACAGGTAATAGCCCTTGTGCTTATTGATGAGCCACAGGGAGTGTATTACGGCGGTCAGGTAGCAGGCCCTGTTATGAAGGAGCTTTTGGAAAATATACTGCCCTACCTTGGCATAAAGCCCCAATATAACCAGGAGGAGCTTAAAATTAAAGGAGTTGCTCCCGTTACGGTACCTGATTTTACGGGTAAAGCCCTTGCAGAGGTTAAAAAGGATCTCGCCTCTCTTAACCTTAATTTTGAGGTTATAGGTCAGGGAGAAACGGTAAAAACACAGCTCCCCTCACCGGGTGAAGAAATAAATCAAGGAAGTAAAATAATTTTGTATACATAGCCGAAAAAAAAGTGTATAATAAAAACAGCAGTTTTTTTAGATTGAAAGGATGTGTTGTTTTCAATGAAATTAGCAGAGCTTATTAAAAATATAAACCATACTGTAATTTGCGGCAGTACAGATATAGATATAACAAGCCTTACCATAGATTCACGCAAAGCAGAGGCAGGTGCTTTATTTGTATGTATTTACGGTATACACACAGACGGTCACAGTTATATTCCCTCTGCCTTTGAAAAGGGTTGCAGAGCCGTTATCTGTGAAAGAGATGCGGAAACTCTGCCTGAGGGTATAACCGCAATCAGGGTGGAAAACTCACGTGAGGCACTTTCCGAAATAGCAAGGGTATTCTACAATGACCCTTCAAAAAAGTTTAACCTGATAGGTGTAACAGGTACAAACGGCAAAACCAGCACCACCTATTTTATGGAAAATATACTTAATACCTTAGATAAAAAAACAGGTGTCATAGGCACTGTTGAAATAAGAATTAACGGTGAAAAGGTGCCTGTTCATCTTGCTACAAGCACCACTCCCGATACTATTGAGCTTAACTCACTTTTCAGCCTTATGGCAGATAATCAGGTCAGTGATGTGGTTATGGAAGTAAGCTCTCATTCTCTTGAGCTTAAAAAGGTAGAGGGGCTTGATTTTGATGTTGCCATATTTACTAACCTTACCCAGGACCATCTGGATTTTCACGGCACTATGGAAAGCTATGCACAGGCTAAGACTAAGCTTTTTAAAATGTCAAAGCACGGCATAATCAATATTGACGACAGTTGGTCTGACACCATGATAAGGTCAGCTGACTGCCCTGTACTTACCTTTGGCATAGAAAATAAGGCTGATGTAAGAGCAACTAATATTGAATATTTTATGGATAAATCCACCTTTGAGGTAGAGCTTAAGGGCAAGACCTACGGCTTTGAGCTTCACGTGCCGGGTAAATTCAGTATATATAATGCCTTAGGTGTTATTGCCGCCTCACTTGTGCTTAACATACCTGTTGAAAAGATACAGGAGGGTATAAACAGCATTAAGGGTGTTCCCGGTCGTATACAGAACGTGCCTAATAACAAGGGCTTTAACGTAATTGTAGACTATGCCCACACTCCCGACGGTATTGAAAACATTTTAAAAGCAGTAAGAGAATTTACAAAAGGCAGAATTATAACCGTCTACGGCTGCGGCGGCGACAGGGACAGAGCTAAACGTCCCATTATGGGCAGGCTTGCCGCACAGCTGGGTGATTACAGTGTAATTACCTCAGACAACCCACGCTCTGAAGAGCCTATGGATATTTTAAAGGAAATTGAGGTGGGCGTTAAACCAATCACCTCTGAGTATAAAATGATAGTTGACCGCAGAGAGGCAATATTTTATGCAGTTAAAATTGCAAAACCGGGTGACAGCGTGGTAATTGCAGGCAAGGGTCACGAGGACTATGAAATTTTCAAGGACAAAACCATTCACTTTGACGATGTGGAGGTTGCACAAGAGGCTTTAGAGGCGGAGGAAAACTAAAATGGAGCTTAGCTTAAGAGAAATTATTAATTTTTGCGGCGGCACTCTCCTGTCAGGTGATGAAAATACGGTAATTAAGGGTATTTCTACCGACACAAGGACAATTTCGGGGGATATGCTTTTTATCCCCCTTAAAGGAGAAAGCTTTGACGGACATAATTTTATAGATGCAGCTGTAGAAAAGGGTGCTGCAGCGGTTTTAACCCAATATGAGGGCAACTATACGGTGCCTGCAATCAAGGTTGAGGATACCCGCCTTGCAATGGGTAAAATAGCCGCCTTCTATCTTAAAAAGCTTAATATCCCTACAGTTGCAATTACGGGCAGTGTAGGCAAAACCACCACAAAGGATATGGTTGCCTCCGTACTCGGCAAGCACTTTAATGTATGGAAAACTCAGGGCAACCTTAATAACGATATAGGTGTGCCTCTTACTATATTCAGCCTTTTACCTACCCATACAGCTGCAGTTATTGAAATGGGCATGAACCACTTTGAGGAAATAAGCTACCTGACCAACATAGTCAGACCCGATATTGCCCTTATAACAAATGTAGGGGTATCCCATATTGAAAACTTAGGCAGCAGAGAGGGCATATTAAAGGCTAAGTGCGAAATCTTTGAGGGGCTTAAAAAGGGCGGCACTGCCATAGTAAACGGCGACAACGATATGCTTGCAACCTTAAAGGGCAGCAGAGAGGATTTAGTATTTTTCGGTACAAGCCCAGAATTTGATGTTTATGCCGACAATATAAAGGAAAAGGGCATTGAGGGTATAGACTGTACCATCCGCAAGGGAGATATAAGCTTTGATGTAAGCATACATATCCCCGGCAGACATATGGTAAGTAATGCCCTTGCGGCGGCAAGCACAGGCTTTGCCCTGGGCTTAAGTCCCCAAGAAATCAAGGCAGGTATTGAGGACTTTGAGCCTACCAAAATGCGTATGGACATAATACGTACCCCTAAACTTACAATTATTAACGACGTATATAATTCTAACCCCGTATCTGCTATGGCGGCAGTTGATGTACTTGCCTGCAGTGAGGGAAAAACCTGTGCAATCTTAGGCGATATGTTTGAGTTAGGTGACTTTGCCCCCTCACTTCACTTTGAATTAGGTCAGTATACCGCCAAAAAAAATATTGATGAAATAATTTGCATAGGCGAAATAAGTAAAAGCATATATGAGGGTGCTAAAAGCGTAAGAGAAAATAATATACATTACTTTTTAACCCAGGAGGAATTTTTTACAAGGCTTAAGGATATAATCAGTGACAATATGACTGTCCTTGTAAAAGCCTCCAGAGGTATGCATTTTGAAAATACGGTAGATAAGCTTAAAGGAGAATAAAAATGTACACTACAGAGAGTATAATTTACGCAATTTTACTTGCCTTTACGGTAAATGTAATACTTTGCCCTCTTATTATCCCTGTTTTAAGGAGATTAAAATTCGGGCAGAATGTAAGAGATGACGGACCTCAAAGCCACCTTATAAAAAGCGGTACGCCTACCATGGGCGGCGTTATGATTGTGCTTGCCTTCGGTGCAGCGGCTCTGCCCTATATATTTAACGGCAACCACGATGCAAAGGCAGTTCTTTTAATAACTATCGGCTACGGCATTGTAGGCTTTATTGACGACTATCTTAAAATAGTCAAAAAACAGTCAGAGGGTCTTACCCCTATGCAAAAAATTATTTTTCAGCTTGCGGTAACCGCCTGCTTTGCCTACTATATCTATACCTGTACGGATTTAGGCACAGGCATAATAATACCTTTTATAAATAAGGAAATTGAGCTGGGTTGGTATCTCTATATTCCTTTCCTGTTTTTTGTAATGGTAGGCACGGTAAACAGCGTTAATTTAACAGACGGTCTTGACGGTCTTGCGGCAGGTGTTACTGCCCTTGTCGCAACCTTCTTTATGATAGCGGCATACGGCAGCGAAAGCGGTCTTTCACCTATCTGCGGAGCTATTATAGGCTCATTGCTGGGCTTTTTGCTCTTTAACTCTCACCCTGCCAAGGTATTTATGGGTGATACAGGCTCTCTTGCATTAGGCGGCTTTGTAGCAAGCACGGCGGTTTTGCTTAAAATGCCCCTTATGCTTTTAATTGTAGGCTTTATTTATGTGTGTGAGTCAATTTCGGTTATACTTCAGGTTGGCTATTTTAAGCTGACCCATGGTAAGCGTATTTTTAAAATGGCACCTATTCATCATCACTTTGAGCAATGCGGATTAAAGGAAACAAAGGTAGTGGCACTGTTTTACATTATAACAGCCATAATGTGTCTTATAGGCTATTTAGCACTTTAAGAGGAGGTAGGCATAATGATACTAAAGGACAAAAAGGCTCTTGTTTGCGGTATGGCAAAAAGCGGTATTTCAGCAGTGGAGCTGTTGCTTAAAAGGGGAGCAAAGGTTACTCTTCAGGACTTAAAGACAGAGGCACAGCTTGATAAAATAGCTGTTGCTCAGTTTAGGGCAAAGGGGGTTACCCTTTATCTGGGCAAAAATCCCGATGATATTGCAGACAGCTTTGATATAATGGTTTTAAGCCCCGGTATCCCTACAGACCTGCCCTTTATTGAAAAGGCAAAAAAGGCAGGTGTAGAGATTTTGGGCGAGGTTGAGCTTGCCTACAGATTAACCGATGCCCCCGTAATTGCAATAACAGGTACAAACGGCAAAACCACTACCACTACCCTTGTCGGGGAGATTATGAAGGCATACAATCCCGATACCTATGTGGTAGGCAATATCGGAATGCCTTACTGTGACTATGTAGATAGTATTAAGCCCGAAAGCCTTGTAGTTGCCGAAATGTCAAGCTTTCAGTTAGAGAGTATATCAACCTTCAGACCTAAGGTTAGTGCAGTGCTTAATATTACCCCTGACCATCTTAACAGACACAAGACTATAGAAAACTATATTGCCGCTAAGGAAAGAGTATTTGAAAACCAGACAGAGGACGACTACACCATTTTAAACTACAACGACAAGGCAACAAGGGATATGGCAAAGCGTACCAAGGCTAAGACAATCTTTTTTGCCCTTGATAAAAAGCTTGAGGGCGGCATATATTCAGATGATAAGAGCATATATATTGATTGTATGGGCTACAGCGAAAAAGTAGTTAATATTGATGAGCTTAATATACTTGGCTCACATAATACGGAAAATGCCATGGCGGCAATAGGCTGCGGAGTTTGTGCAGGAGTACCCCTTGAGCTTATAAGGACTGTCTTAAAGGAGTTTAAGGCAGTTGAGCATCGTATTGAATATGTAAAAACCGTAAACGGTGTTGACTATTACAACGACTCAAAGGGTACTAACCCTGACGCCTCAATTAAAGCAGTACTGGCTATGAAAAGACCTATTTGTCTTATAGCAGGAGGCTATGATAAGGGAAGTGACTTTACCGAATGGGTAAGCATTTTCAAGGGCAGAGTAAAGTATGTAGCCGTAATAGGTGCTGTAAGGGAGCAGTTAAAGGCTACCCTTAAAAAATGCGGCTTTACCTACTATGAGGTTGCCGAAAGCTTTGAGGAGGCATTTAATATGTGTGTCAGTAAGGCAGAAAAGGGCGACTGTGTGCTTCTTTCACCTGCCTGTGCAAGCTGGGATATGTTTGACTCCTATGAACAGAGAGGCGAAATATTTAAACAGCTTGTAGCTAAGCTTTAAACCTGCTTAGGAGGTGATAGTTTGGAGAATAAAAGGCTTCTGTCAGAGCAGGAGCATAAATTAAAGCTGGGAAATATGGATTATATTCTGCTTTTTACCGTAATTGCACTTACCCTTATAGGTGTAGTTATGGTATTTAGCTCAAGCTATTATTCTACAGGCACAAGTGCTAAATTCGGCTATGATTCCTATTTCTTTTTACGCAGGGAAATACGATATTCCGTTTTAGGCTTTATTTTGCTTTTTGCTTTGTCAAAATTCCCTTATCAGAACTTCCAGAACTGGAATATGATTATGTATGCGGTAATCGTATTCTTGCTTTTTATAGTTCTTATATTAGGTAAAACCAGCAACGGTGCTACAAGATGGATTATGGGTATTCAGCCCTCGGAAATTGCAAAAATAATACTTATAATTGTGTTATCCAATCGTATAGCCGTACGCAGTGAGGATATGGACAATTTCCTGACCTTTTCCTTTTGTGTTGCTATGGTAGGTGTACCTATTATACTTATACTGAGCCAGAATATGAGTACCGGTCTTGTAGTTACTGCTGTATGCGGCGGCATTATGCTTATATCAACCCGCAAGGTATGGTATTTTTTACCTTGGGCAATATTAGCCATTATAGGGCTTACTCTGTTTATTCTGTTAGGTGATGAATTCAGAAGAAACCGAATTATGGGTTGGCTTAACCCCGATTCCCAACAGCAGGATATTAACTACCAGAACCTGCAGGGTCTTTATGCCGTAGGCTCAGGAGGACTTTTCGGAGTAGGCTTAGGAAATTCACGACAAAAGCTGGGCTTTATCCCTGAGGCACACAACGATATTATTTTTGCCGTTATCTGTGAGGAGCTGGGAGCAGTAGGTGCAGGCATTATATTGCTTTTATACATAATTATGATATGGCGTTGTGTAAAGATTGCACTGGATGCCACAAGTCTTTTCGGTACACTTGTAGCGGCGGGTGTTGCTATTATGGTAGGGGTACAGGTATTTGTAAATGTATCTGTTGTTACAAAGGTACTGCCTAACACAGGTATACCGCTGCCCTTTATAAGCTACGGAGGTACCTCCCTTATAACCTTTATGATTTCCATGGGTATAGTCCTTAATATTTCAAGACACTACAGAGAATAATAAAAAAGCTATTCATTCCCAATGGGTTTGAATAGCTTTTTTTATTTATGAAACCGTAGGCTCTACAATTATATCCTCTGATACAGGCGGAACAGGCGTTGGTTCTGTTTCGGGAGTGAGTGCAGGCTCCGTTTCGGGAGCAGGGGTAGCCTCTGTTACAGGCTGACTGCCCTCATTTCCGCTATTGCCCTGTGTATCTGCAGGCGGAGTTTCCGTATCGCCGTTGCCCTCAGAGGTTGTATCTGAGTTATTTTCACCTTGTGTATTATCATTTACAGAGGCTGAAGTTGTTGCTTCTGTTGCCTCTTCTTCCTTCTCATCCTTACTTGAGCCGTGACCGCCACAGTATTTGCTTGGCTCCGTACCTTCCGCAAAATACTCAGTTATGGTTGAACATCCCTTGTTTGGCAAGTATCCCGTGGAGGAACAAATTTTTACCTCCTTTATGCCCTCTGGCTGAGGGAAGTCCTTAACCTCCAGATTAGCGTGAATTTTTTCTATTATTTTTCGCCATACATCTATATGTGCATGCTGATTTCCAAGGCTTTCCATACTGGATACGGTTGTATCGTATTCATCATATCCCATCCATATGCTTGCCGCATAGTATGGTGTATAGCCTGCAAAGGTAAGGTCCTTCGTTTTCTGTGTAGTACCTGTCTTACCTACAACAGGCATATCGGAGTTTTTAAACTTAGCCGCCGTACCTGTACCCTTAGGGTCGTTAACAACACTGCTCATCATCTGTGTAAGTATATAGGCTGAGGTGTTTTTCAGCACCTGCCTTGGCTCACTGTTATTTTCAAGGAGTACATTTCCGTCATGGTCAAGCACCATTGAATAGAACATAGGTCGCTTATACTCACCTAAATTAGCTATAGTGCCGTATGCCGCCGCTGTTTCAAGCTGAGTAACACCCTTACTTAAACCACCTAAGGCTGTTGCAAGGTGGTTATCGTCCTCAAGGGTAGTAAAGCCAAAGTTAAGGAGATAGTCATAGCAGGTATCAACACCCGTTTCATTCATAACCTTAACTGCAAGTATATTCATAGAGTCCCTTATACCAACTCTTGCCGTACAATTGCCTCTGTAGGACTTGCCCCACCAGTTGCTCGGTGCATAGTCACCCACCTTAAAGTACTCGTCCTTAATAAGGGTTGCGGCAGTAATTTTGCCTGTATCAATAGCAGGTGCATATGCCGCAAGCACCTTAAATACAGAACCCGGCTGTCTTACCGCATCTGTAGCCCTGTTAAAGCCACGGTTTACAAGCTTTTGATCTCTGCCGCCTGCAATAGCCTTAACCTCGC
Organism: uncultured Bacillota bacterium; assembly: GCA_958426775.1. Taxonomy (GTDB): domain Bacteria; phylum Bacillota; class Clostridia; order Lachnospirales; family CAG-274; genus CALWRD01. The sequence continues at coordinate 104,621 of CATZZP010000003.1, read as the reverse complement.
CTGTGTGATAGTCCAGTATAACCATTGCCGCCTGAGGCTGAATATTGTAGTTTACCTTTTCTGCCACAATCTTTTGGGTTTCTGTCAGACCTGCAACAATTTCCGACTGCTTGCCAAGCACCCATTGCTGACCGCTGTCCTTTGTACGTGCAAACTGCTTATATTGGAAATGCTCCTGCTGACCTGTTGAAGAGTCCTCAATGGAAACCCTGTAATCCACCTGATAGTTATAGGTCATACTTGGGAACATATCAGGGTCTAAAAATACTTCATCTACAATTTTCTGCATTTCCACATCAATAGTAGAATTTATCTGTAAGCCGCCGTTATATAAAATATATTCCGCCTGGGTACGGCTCATATTGTATTTGTTTTGCAAATCCGTTGAAATCTGCTCATACATAGCATCTACAAAGTAGCTGTGTATATTGTCCTGGGTGCTGTCTGCATCCATGTCAACATTATCCGATGATGAAATCTGGCTGTAAATGTCCTCTGCCAGAGCTGTATCCCTTTCCTCCTGAGTTATATAGCCCTGTTCATGCATATAGTTAAGGATAATTGTCTGCCTTGATTTATTACCCTCAGGCTTTGTCCTTGGGGAATATGCCGAAGGATTGTTTGTGATACCTGCTATAGAGGCACACTGTGCCAGACTAAGCTCTGAAACATCCTTATTAAAGTAGCCTAAGGCAGCCGCCTGAACACCGTTATAGCCATGACCTAAGGCAATAGTGTTAAGGTAAAGCTCCAGGATATAATTCTTTGCCGCTTCCTTTGAGCCTAACTGCTTTGTAAGCTCCTTTTCATACTTAGTTGCAAGATACTGCTCCTGCAATTTGGTAATTACCGTATTGTGAGTAACCTTTGTAATATTATTTTTGATAAGCTGCTGGGTTATGGTACTGCCGCCCTGAAGCCTCTTGCCGGACAAAGTAGATACCGCCGCACGGGCAAAGCCCCTTGAGTCAACGCCGTCATGCTGATAAAAACGTTCATCCTCAATGGCAATAACTGCCTCCTGCATATATTCGGGTATTTGTTCAAGGGTAGCATACTCGCGGTTTTCATCACCGTGAAGTCTGTCAATTTCATTACCCTTTGCATCATAGATAATTGAGGTATAGGCATTAGGCTGAATAGCTACAAGACCCAGGTCGGGAGTGTTTTTTATAATAGCTATGTATGCACCTAAGCCTGCTCCGCCCACGGCAAAGCCAAGCAGTATACCTATTACAATAAAAGTCCTAAGAAGTGTTGCAAAGGGCTTTGTAGATGCGGCACGTCTGCGTTTTTTTACGGCTCTGCCCCTTGTGCTTCTCCTTTTGTTACCGTTATCTGTCATATTATAAATACCTCCTGCTCTTAAAGCATAAAGAACACAACATTAATCATAAAATTAAGTAAAGCAATCTACTATATATTATATCAGACTTGCCCTGATATATAAAGAAAAATTTTACAACTATTAAATTTTTAAGGTGATTGTTATGAAGCACAGGCGAAAGCTACTAATATTAGTTTTGACAGTATTGATATTGTTAATAACCTTATTTGCTTTTCTTTTTGAGCATTATGCCATGCCTGTGGCATATCAGCTTGCAAAGGAGGACTGTATTACAAGGGTAAATCAAACTCTGACCTCTGCCCTTAATGAAACAATAGCGGCTAAGAGTATTACCCAAAAGGATTTATACACACCCTACTTTGACCAAAGCAACAGACTAACCTATTTAGAGGTAAATTCTCTTGCTGTAAATGCCCTTTGTGCCGAAACTGCCTCAAAGCTGTCGGAGGACTTAAACAGCATGTCCTCAAACGCAATAAAGCTACCCTTAGGTGCAATCACCGATATTCATCTTTTCTCCCATACGGGACCCCATATACCTATATACCTAACTCCCTCGGGAAGTGCTGTTGCAGACTATGAAACCTCCCTGGAAAACGCCGGCATTAACCAGGTAAACTTTAAGGTATGGCTTGTAGCCGAAATTGAAATGGGCATTGTAAACCCCTTTCTTGACAAGCGTATAAAAATAACAAGAAAAATTATGCTTGTAAACACTCTGTTTTCAGGAGAAGTACCCGAAAACTTTTACGGTATAAGAAATTAGATATTGTCCAGTATATACTCTGCATATACCTTAGCCGAATTTATATCCGTAAGGCTGTACAGCATTCTTGTACCTACAATATCCTCAACCTCATTTAAGTAAGGCTCGCCCTCATTGTAGATAAAATCCACACCTACAAAATCAGGCTTTAAATGGGCAACAAGCTTATCCGCAATTTCCTTTTCCTTAGGGGATAAATCGCTTAAAAAAGCCTCTCCCCCTAAGGAAAAGTTACTTTTAAAGCCCTCTCTTGCCTGTCTTTTAACAGTTGCAAGAACCTTGCCGCCAAGAATATACACCCTTTTATCTATGCCTACATCAGTTGCCATAGTCTGAAAAAGAAGTCCCTTGTCCTTAATATTACTTAAGGCTTTCTCCAGCTGTGCCTTATCCTCTGCATAAAACACCTCATTGCCGCCATGACCTGAGGCACCTTTAACTACAGAGGGCAAAAACGGACTGCTCAGAAAGTCCCCGGCACTAAAGGCAGTCCTTAGGGTAGGTATATTAAGCCTTGTTGCAAAAAGGTGGGTCTTACGCTTGTCGTTACATATTTCACATACCCTGCTGCTGTTGAATACCCTTGTGCCTCCCAGCTCAAGGGTGCTTGAAAGAATAGGATAAACTGACCTTTGTACAGCATATGGGGGAGGTAAAATATCCTCACCTCTGTATTTAAAATAAACACCGTTATTTACGCCAAACTCCAGCTCCTCTGCAATTATAAGCCTGCAACCGAGATATTTTATAAGCTCATTTGCAAACCAACCGTTACGCTCATAACCTTTTTTATTGTAAATCAACCAGCCCTTCATTATTTCAACTGCTCCTTAATATAGCTTAAAATATGCTCGCTCATATCTATTCCGGTACAGTCGTAGGTGCTTTTAAAATGAGGGTTTGAGTTTACCTCACAGATTACAGCCCCCTCATTGCCGAAAAGCACATCAACACCTCCGAAATCAAGACCTAATGCTTTGCAGGCATCTACGGCAAGCCTTTCCTGCTCTGCCGTTGCCTTGTACTCCTTCATATTACCGCCGTTTGTAATATTAGAGCGAAAGTCATTGTCATTATATCTGTACATAGAGGCAACCACCTTATCACCTACTACATTAATGCGGACATCCTTGCCTCTGCTTTCCTTAACAAAGTGCTGTATAACAAACTCTCTGCTTCCTATTTTATCAACAATATTACAGACCTCAGCATGATTCTCCGCAAGATAAACCTGCTGACCGAAGGAGCCGTATGCCTCTTTTATTACTACGGGATAACCCAGAGCATTACAGGCATTTTCAACAAAGTCCATATTATTGTAGCCTATGCCCTTATAGGTTTTAGGTGAGGCATAAGTTACGGGAAATGGAAGTTTTTTTTCAGCAAGCTCCATATATGTAAGCACCTTATTGTCACAAAGAGCTATTGACCTTGAGGAGTTAAAAAGACGTAAGCCAAGGCTCTCAAGCCTTGAAGCAAGGTTAATATCCTTGTCCCAAAACACCGCAAAATCAGGCAAGGAGCCGTAGCCTTCTCCTATTGGTATATTAAGCTCTCCCGTTCTCTTAAGCTCTAAGGTTATACCCTGTTTTTCGGCAGAGCTTAAAAGCATATTCCGCAATCCCGTGGATTTTTCACTATTAACAAAATTATTTACTATAAGCCAACCGTACATAGTTATCTCCTATACAAAAAGAGAGGGTGTCCCCTCCCATTAATTTTTATTTATTAAGGTGTGACTCTACGCCCCACTTGCCTTTTACATAAAAAGGCTGTACGTCCTTAATATATTTCATTGCAACTCTGTCATAAGCAGGCATAATACCTATAGCCTCACCTGTGGCAAGAAAATCATTTGCTACCCTTGCAAGAGAGTTAAAGGTGTTTTTCACATCTCCGCCCCTGATAATATCTACTACCAAGATAGGTGTAGGCATATTGTCGCCTTCTTTTTTAACCTGCATCATCCATGCAGCATTTACGGTTTCGTTTCTGACCATAGCATCAGTAAGGGCGGCATAAAGACCCGGTGATGCAAATTCAGCAGGCTGTAAGCCGCTTTTCTCCACATTAACCTGCTCCCTTTTCATCTGCATAGGCTTAACATTTGCATCAATAGCCTCAATAAGACCCCTTTTTACCGTTATAGACTCACCGTATGGGTTAATTACAAAGCCGTCATAATTTGCATTTTTGCCTACAACCATTTCCTTAAACTGCTTATAGTTTTGTAAAAGAAGCTGTTTGCCCTTGGCAGGTGCCCACTTCTGAAGCTCGTCTAAGCTTGTGAAAAGGAAAAGTATCTTTTCACCCTCTTTATTTTTAATAGAGAAAAAGCTCATACGTGAATCCTTTGCAACCTTGCCGTCAACAGGCTCAGGTCTGATAATTGAAGGTAATATAAGCTTTGCATTTAAAAGCTCCTGTACAAATGCAAGCCTTGTCTGACTGTTTTCATTTTCCTTTACAGCCGCCATAGCCTTTACAAGGGCAGAGTTGACTGTCTTTATCTTATCTTCCATTAAAAGTATCCTCCGTTAAATTATTCTTTTACAAAATAAAATTCCTTATCAGGCACATCTGTTCCAAGTGCCTCGGAATCTGTATTTTCAAAATCCATAAGCATATTACTTATAAGAAATCTCATTTGCTTGTCCTTAAAAAAGTTCATATCCATTGAAGCATAGGCTCCCGCTACAGCCTCCTCATTATCTGCAAGTCCGTGTTTAACCGCATTTTCAGCACTTGTATCACTGTCACTTAAGGCAGCATTTACGCTTCTTTCAATATCGGCAAGCATATAATCCAGTACAGCCTTTTGAGTTGAGATAAACTCATTTGTAGCTACCACACAGCCACTGCTGTATGAGTGATTGCCTGTTGTGGTTTCCCAATCAGCAGTAATGTCATATAAGCCTATAGGGATACCTGCCTGCTTAAGCATTGAGATATACGGCTCTGTCATAAGGGCATATGCCGCCTGACCTGACTTTACCGCCTCATAAAGAGCAGTATTATCCTTTACGTACTCAATACTGCAATCCTTTACACCTGCATAGTTTAAAAGCCTTGTCATAATGCAGAGAGAAATTTTATCATCCTGGGAAATGTACACGGTTTTACCCGACAAGTCCGAAAGAGAGGCAATATCATCTCCTACCAGCCTATAGCTTTTACCCGTCACACTTGCAAGCACTTTAACGGATTTATCTGCCGCATACATATCAAGTGCCTTTGTCGGCGGCATAAAAGCAACGCCTATCTGATTATCCTTAAGCATCTGAGAAAGCTCTGTATAGTTATTTGCATATACAAACTCATACTTTTCAAAGGCACTGTCATTTTCGTTTTCATTTGCCAGGTTAGCAAGAGTAATTGTCGCTACATCATTTTTAACGATGCCTATCGTAAGCTTAACTCTTGCCGCCTCAGGGGGCATAGTCAGCTCCGCCTTTTCACCCTCGGACGAATCTACAATAATAGATACGTTACCGTCCTCAATATTTTCACCATGGGATACAAGCCCCTGCTCACCCTCTGTACTGCTTCCGCAGCCCGAAAGCAAAAGTGCCGCTGTAAGTCCTATAAGACACAAGCTCTTTCTTTTTATCATAAAAGCCTCCTGTTTTTTCGGCATACGCCTGCTTACTCATTATCTACATTATAATAGTTTTGCCTTATATTGTCAAATATATAACCAAAGTTTAAGAAATCCTCAATAATTTTATTTATAATATATGGTCATTTTTATGCAATTTCTTTATTAAAATACAATAATTAATTGACTTTTTATAGATATTATACTAAAATTAATATAAGTGTAAGATTATTTAAAATAAAAGGAAGGTGTTATTTTATGGATTACTATCAGCTTACAATAGACAGACGCTCTACAAGAGATTTTAAGGAAAAAGAGGTTTCTGATATTTATAAAGAGGAGCTTAAAGCTTATTTTAATAAATGTAAAAGACTTATACCCTCTATTAATACAGAGCTTAAAATAATTGACCCTGACAATTCACCTATGATGAACGGCTGTGTAGGATATAAGGACTTGCTTATTGAGGCTCCTGCATATCTGCTTATTTTATCTGCCAAGGAGGATAATTACCTTGAAAATGCAGGTTTTATCGGCGAGGATATGGTGCTTAAGCTCACCGATATGGGGCTTGACTCCTGTTGGGTAACAATTAACGAGCCTGATGAATTTGCTTCAAGGTTTAAAATAGCTGATAATATGGCTCCTGCCGCACTTATTGCTTTTGGCTACGGCAAAAGCGAGGCTGACAGAACAAGCCGTCTTGATATAGTTAATATGTCAAATGTTTCTTTAAAAAAGCGTACAGGCTATGTTGCTGCTAAGCTTTATATTACAGATGCAATTTATGCAGAGGATATGGGTCTTATCAGTAACCCTGCCTTACTTGACCGTTATACAGACCTTTATAAGGGCCTTATTTCTGCCTGCTGTGCACCTTCCTTCCTTAATCGTCAGCCATACCGCTTTATAATCAAAGGCGGCAAGTTTATACTTGTAGCCTTAAAGGACGACCAAACTGATGAAAACGACGGTAAGCTTAATTTAGGTATAGTAATGCTTCACTTTGACAGAACACTTACACAGCGCAGCGGTGTATATAAGGGCTGGAAATTAGGCGTTCCCGAGGGTAATTATGATTTACCTGAGGGTGGTAAAATAATCGGCTACTATAATATTTAAAGCATAAAGGGGGCATAAAGCTCCCTCTGGCTGTCGATAAAGCGACAGCCTTGCAAGAAATGCTTGCATTTCTTGCAGTTAGGGGTACTATCGTACCCACCAAGGAAGTAACAACCCGTGCCTCAAGAGGGTAAAACCCTCTTTCGACACTCTTGTTATACCTATGGTTGCATAGGCGAGCAGTAAAGCTTTGCTTTACGACCAGCCCTCGGCGGAAATGAATTCCGCCTGCGGATTTAAAAAGAGCTTTTGCTATGTAAAAGTGCCTTACGGCACCGGATTGCTTTTTTCCGGCTCACAAGTCTGCGACGCTTTTTGACGTCCGGTGTATTTGAAATTGCAAAAAAACAATTCAACACGAGTTTTTTGACAGTCTGAGGGAGCATAAAGCTCCCTTTTTTTGGGAGAAAAAATGGAGTATAAAAAAATTTTAAAGGCAAGCTTTATAGAAAGACCCAACAGATTTATTGCTAATATATTATTAAACGGTGAAAAGCAGGTTTGTCACGTTAAAAATACAGGCAGGTGCAAAGAGCTTTTAGTACCTGATGCGGAAATTTATATAGAAGAAAGCGATAACCCCAACCGCAAAACAAGGTTTGACTTAATTACGGTAAAAAAAGGCAACCGCCTTGTTAATATGGACTCACAGGCACCTAATAAGGTAGCGGCTCAATGGCTTGAGCAAAACCGCCCTTTTGGTCAAATAACCTATCTTAAGGCAGAATATAAATACAAAAGCTCACGCTTTGACTTTTATTTTGAAACAGAAAATCAAAAAGCCTTTGCAGAGGTAAAGGGAGTTACGCTGGAAAATAATAATGTTGTAAGCTTTCCCGACGCACCCAGCCAACGTGCCGTAAAGCACCTTAATGAGCTTATGTCAGCCCTTGATGAGGGCTATAAATGCTATGTGATTTTTGTTGTGCAGATGAAGGATGTAGCTTATTTTGAACCTAATTATGAAAACCACCCCGAATTTGCCGAAACTCTTAAGCTTGCAAGGGAAAAGGGCGTAGAGGTTGTTGCCTTTGACTGCCGTATTACTCCCTCTTCCATTACCCCCGGGGATTTAGTTGAGGTAAAAATATAAGAGCCGCCGTAAGGATAACTTAAAATATCAATCTATTAAAAACAGAGTGATAAAAACTATCGCTCCGTTACTTTGTTTAAGGTATAAATGACCTTATACAGGTTTTCAATAAACTAACTGCACCGCTTTTTATGCCTTTAGGTTATATGCTGTTATAAGTAATTTATTTAACGCATATTAATTGTCATCTGTCTGAATTATAAAGGCTTCATTTTCATATTTCAATGTGGGTATTGTCAGGCTTTCACTTTCGGCAAGAGCTTTACACAAGCTGTCAAGCTCTACAGGCTTATAATCTCGGTGTGCCTTATAATACTTCTTTACAAAATCGCCTATATTTTTATCCTCGGCATTCATAATTTTCTCTGTGTTTTCAGCCTGAAGTAAAACCACCCGTCTGCTTACCTCTGTTTCCTCTGCCATATATTTTGCAAGGTCAATCAGGGCAGACTTACTGCCTGCAAGCTCACTGTCTATAATGCAAACAGCTGTATGACCGAAAAAGAGCCTGCCGCTGCTTTTCAAAGCACAGTCCTTTACCGCCTTTGCTACAGTGTCCCCTTTTCCCGTGATTATACCCTGATTTTTTTCCTCATTTTCGTCCTTAACACTACCCTCTGCCGTCAACAGAGTAACCCCCTCAGAATTTACGGATATTGCAGTTACAAAGCTTCTGTCCTCCGGCTCAACTCCGCAGGCACACAGCATAAGGCACAGGGTAAGACTAATTAAAATCCTCATTTTTTCTATCCTCCCATAATCCTCTAAGGCACAGCACCAAGGGCAGTACAATTAAATATATGCTCTCGCTGAGGAGCATAAAGCTTATTAAATAAGAGGTTATTCGACTAATATCCTTTGTTATAAGCGCAACTGCCACACTGCCTAAGGCAAGCATAAAAAAAGCAATATTAAGAGATGTACCCTTTAAAAGCTCTGATACACATACTCCGCTGTGGTAAAGTCCGCCGTTTAAGGTAAAGAACATACCCACAAGCCATATCCCCAGCATAAAGCCCTCTAATCTTTCAAGAAATGAAAAGGGCAGAGAAACAGTATACATCATTTCAAGCACAGGATAGTCAAGGCCTGCCATTTGTGATGCTCCAAACCTCATCAGGGTCATGGTAAACACCAGAGCAATTACACCTCCCGACAAAAGAACAGCCTTACAGCATACCTTATCAAGATTATCACTGTTATTTATATAGGGCATGGACACAAGAACATATTCCAGCGGATAAAACCACATAAATACACTTACACCGCCTGTTATAATATTTCCGCCGTCCTCCGTAAGTAAGGGTAACAGCTCCTTAAAGCCCTCTGTATCCCTTAAGCCAACCATAATTACAAGCAAAAGCACAGCTAAAAAGGGTATTAAAAACACCTCTCCCATTCTGCCCCTTACCTCTCTGCCCTTTATACAACCGTAAAAAACTAACAGTATAAAGGTAATCATTACCCAAAGGGGTGAAAGCTCACCCTCTATTACCCTTGTTATACTGTGTGCAAGTATACCAAGGCAAAGTCCGCAAAAAAGTGTCGACTTAATTACAAAGCCACATCTTAAAATTGCCGTAGGGAAGGTACCCAACACACAGTCGCATATATCAAACAGGGCTTTCCCCTCATAAAGCTCCGAAAGCTTTAAAATGCCTATACAATAAAAACAGGCTATGGCTGTTGCCATAATTATTGAGGTCAATCCGTCAACCCAGGCAAGGGTAAGAGCAAGCTTAGGTATAATAACAAAGCCTGCTCCCGTCATTTCCAGCACTAAAAGTGCAAAGACTTGTCTTTTACTGATATTCAAGCCTATCCCTCACTTTCTTTTAAAAATACTGCCCTTCATTCTTTTAAGGGGTACTCTTATAAAGCTGTCCCTCAGCTCGCCTATACATCTTGCGGAGGTAAAGGGATAAAGATAAGGTATACCAAAACTCGATAAAGAACAAAGGTGTATTAAAAGAGCAATTATACCTAAAAACCAACCGTACATACCTAAGAAACAGCTTAGTATAATAATAAAGTATTTTACAAGACGATAGGCAGAGGTAAGGGCAATATTAGGCACAGCAAAGCTGCATATGCCCGTAAGTGCCACTACAATTACAACCATGGGGCTGACTATACCTGCCTCAACAGCCGCCTGACCTATAATAATACCGCCTACTATACCCAGAGTTCCGCCTATAGCAGAGGGAAGTCTTATACCTGCTTCACGCAATGCCTCAAAGGCAAGCTCCATAAAAATAACCTCGGCTACTGTGGGTATAGGCACCGTTGACCTTGCTCCTGCCAGCTTTAAGGCAAGCTGACCCGAAATCATTGAGGGCTGATGAAGAGTAATTGCTATATAAAGCCCCGGCAGAGCAAAAGCAAGAAAGCCTGCAATATAGCGGATAATACGAACAAAGCTCATTATCTCCCAATGCTGATAATAGTCCTCTGATGCCTGATAAAAGCTTGCAAGAACAGCAGGTACAAGTATAACAAATGGAGAGTTATCCACAACTATAGCAACCCTGCCCTCCAAAAGCTCTGCCGCCACCCTGTCGGGTCTTTCCGTAAGCTGTAGCTGGGGAAAGGGAGATACCTTGTTATCCTCAATGTACTGCTCAATATAGCCGCTGTCCAAAATTGCGTCGACCTGGATTTTATCAAGCCTTTTCAGTACCTCTTGTAAAATTTCCTCTCTGACACAGTCCTGCATATACATAACTGCCACATCGGTTTTGGTTTTTTTACCTATGGACATCTGCTTGCACTTAAGATTTGTGTCCCTTATTCGTCTGCGGATAAGCACTGTATTATACCGCATTACCTCATTAAATGCCTCTTTTGAGCCTTGAACGGCAACCTCGTTTTCTGCCTTGTTTACACCTCTGTTAGGATAACCCCTTGCAGAGATTATAACCGCCTTGTCATAGCCGTCAATCAAAAGCATAACATTACCGCCCATAACCTCATTCATTGCGGTATAAATATTTTCCTCCTGCTTAAGGTCAGCCGTAGTAACACCGCCGTCAAGGAGGGTTGTAATATACTCTGCCTCATTTTGGGGAGGTGTCAGCCTTATATCCACCATAAGCCCGTGTAAAAGGGTAGTATGCACCAAATCCCTTGAAGCAAGGTTATCAATATAACAGACGTAAATTGCCCTGTCCTTGTTGTCGCCTATTTTAAGTCTGCGTTTTACTATATCTCCCCAATCGCTGAAGGCAGACTCTACAATAAGTATATTTTCATCTATATTTTTACTAAGCATAAAATCACCCATAATTATTATTGCCGAATTTTACGCTGCAATTCAAATAACCCTATTGAATTTTTATAAAATATATTGTAAAATATAGAATATTCTTAATTTGCAACGGAGGTATTAAAGTGAATAATTCTTTCAAAAAATCTTTTTTAGCAACAGTATTAATTTTATGTATGCTGTTTTCATCAAGCATAAATGTATCCGCTTCCAATATTTTCTACGGTAATGCAGACGGAGATTCAACCCTTTCAGCCAATGATGCTTCTTTTCTGCTTGCTTACAGCTTAAACAAAAGCGGGTTTTATATAGACCCACAGATTTTACCTTACTTGGATTTAGACAACGACGGACAAATAACAGCAAATGATGCATCGTTAATTATAGCTAAAACCTTAGATGAGTCATATAAATTTCCTTGCGAATATGAATCAACTACAGAAACTTCTACCGTAACCACTATAGAAACTTCCACGGAAACCACCACTGTAATTGTTACAGACTCTACTACGGAAACCACTACCGTTACTACCACTGAAACCACTACCGAAACTACAACCGTAGGCGAAAATTCTATTGAGATAGGTAAAAAATTATATTACATAGGTCAGCCTGAGAGTACTCTGCCAACTGCCTCTTCCGTAGGTGTTGACCCTTACGGCTTTACCTGCTACAGCTATACTGACGATTACAGCCACTATACAAAGATTTCGGTAAAAAACGGTGAGGTAATAAAAATAACCACCTTTGATGCGGACGTTACATATGATAACATCAAAATAGGCGATACAATAGATACAACTAACTATGACAGCTATAATAAACTTGTACAATACAAGTCCACAAAAAATGTAAGAGTTGATTTCTATTTTGACCCCCATAACAGTGATAAGCTTTATTCTATTGTTATGACATCGCCAAGCTATTTATCCGAAAATACAAATTACAACGCAACAACCATATCGGAAATGCAAAAGCAAATTCTTGATATGACAAACGCATTCCGTGCACAGCATAATCTGGCTCAGCTTTACCGGAACGATACCCTTATGGAAGTCGCTCAGGCTCACGCAGAGGATATGGTTACAAACAGCTATTTTGAGCATGACAGCCAAGACGGAACGCACTTTTACGAAAGAATAAAAAACAGCGGTATCAACTATTCTGCCTGTGCTGAAAATATAAATGCAGGATACTATGATGCTGAAGGCTCATTAGCCGGCTGGATACATTCCTCAGGTCACAGAACCAACTTGCTTAATGAAATCTATACCCACTTAGGTACAGGCGTTGCCTACAGTGATAATGACCAAACATATTACTATACACGCTGTGTACAGGATTTTGTAAAGACGGCGTAAAAAAAATGGTGCTGAAAAACAGCACCATTTTTTATGCCTCTGTATTAAGTCCGCAAAGATCCTCTATAACCTGCCACAGCTCCTCTTTACCGTTTCGGTTTTCGCTTGAAAAGGGAATTAAAATATCCCCCTTTTCCATGCCTAAGCCCTCTGAAAGCATTTTTTTATGCTTAGGTATCTGACTGCGGTTAAGCTTATCGCTTTTTGTAGCAATTACAATAATTTTATGACCGTAATGCTTAAGCCACTCATACATCATTTTATCATTTGCCCCCGGCTCATGCCTTATATCCACAAGCATAATTATTGCCTTAAGGGTCTGTCTTTGTATAAGATAGTCCTCAATCATCTTACCCCATTTTGCAATTTCGCTTTTAGGAGCCTTTGCATAGCCGTAGCCGGGTAAGTCTACAAAGTAAAGCTTACTCTCCACATTATAGAAATTAATTGTCCTTGTTTTACCAGGGTTCTGACTGGTTCTTGCAAGGGACTTTCTGTTTATCATTGTATTTATAAGAGAGCTTTTGCCAACATTTGATTTACCTGCAAAGGCAACCTCAGGCATAGTTTCCTCAGGATACTGTGCCTTTTTAACAGCAACCGCCTCTAATGCAACATTATTTACATTCATTACTTTACCTCCTGTATGGCAAGGGCATTCTGAAGCACCGTATTCATATTATCGGCAAGAACAAAGCTTATGCCCTCCTTAGCATATTCGGGTATTTCCTCTAAATCCGCAGTATTATCTACAGGCATAATTACAGTTTCTACACCTATACGCTTTGCCGCAAGGACCTTTTCCTTAAGACCGCCTATAGGCATAACACGCCCCCTTATATTAACCTCCCCTGTCATAGCTATTTCATGCTTTACGGGGATACCCGTAAAGGCTGATACCATAGCCGTTACCATGGTAACACCTGCTGACGGACCGTCCTTAGGTGTTGCACCCTCAGGGATATGTATATGTACATCAAGCTTATCAAAGTCCTTTTTAATGCCCAGCTTATCAGCATTTGCCCTTATGTAGCTAAGGGCGGCATTACTGCTTTCCTCCATAACCTTGCCTACATTACCCGTGATTTTAACCTGACCCTTGCCCTTGTAGGTATTTACCTCAACTTCAAGGGTAGTACCGCCTACGGCTGTCCGCGCAAGTCCACGGCATACACCTACCTCATCCCTTTTATTAAGGCTGTCCTTTTTGTACAGTCTTTTACCGAGATAATTGCTTATATTTTTGCCGTTAACGCTTATGCCCTTATTGCCTTTAAGCTTTTCCTTAACAGCTATACGGCAAAGCTTTTCAATACATCTTTCCGCCTGTCTTACTCCTGCCTCTCTTGTGTAGCCCTCAATAAGGGCAAGCAGTGCAGTATCGTTTATTTTAAGCTCGCTCTTTTTAAGCCCATGCCTTTTAAGCTGTTTAGGGTAGAGATACTTTTTGGAAATAGCCAGCTTTTCCTCCGTAGTATAGCTTGAAAGGGTTATAATATCCATTCTGTCACGTAAGGGTGCAGGGATAGTATCAAGGCTGTTAGCAGTACATATAAAAAGCACCCTGCTCAAATCAAAGGGCATATCTATATAGTTATCCCTGAAGTTTGCATTTTGCTCTCCGTCTAAAACCTCTAAAAAGGCAGAGGCAGGGTCACCCTTATAATCAGATGAGAGCTTATCTATTTCATCAAGGAGAATAAGAGGATTTGATGTGCCTGCCTGCTTAAGTGAGGCTATAATTCTGCCGGGCATAGCACCTATATAGGTTCTTCTGTGACCTCTTATTTCCGCCTCATCATGTAAGCCACCCAAACTAAGCCTTACATACTTACGGTTAAGTGCCCTTGCAACTGATTTGGCAACAGAGGTTTTGCCCACACCGGGCGGTCCTACAAGGCAGAGAATAGAGCCGTTACCGTTACTGCCCGAAAGCTTTACCGCTAAAAACTCAATTATTCTTTCCTTAACCTTTTCAAGGCCGTAATGGTCCTCATTTAAAATTTCCTCTGCCCTTTCTATGGAATTGCTCTCCTGCGAGTATATACCCCAGGGCAGGGAAAGCACCTCATCTATATAGTCCCTTATAACAGAGCCTTCCTGAGAGCCTGCAGGAGTACGCTTAAGCCTGTCAAACTCTTTTTCCAGCTTATCTGTTGCATACTGAGGAAGCTTTAAGGCAGACATTTTTTCTTTGTAATCATTTATTTCGGCTGCTACACCGCTGTCACCCAGCTCATCGTTTATTACCTTAAGCTGTTCCCTGAGAAAGTACTTACGCTGTTCCTTTTCTATATTAACCTTAACCTTGCCTGAAATTTCACCCTTTATTCTAAGCACGGAGTTTTCCCTGTTAATAAGCCTTATAAGCTTAAGCCCTCTTTCGTATACATCAAGTGTTTCTAAAAGGCTTTGCTTATCCGAGGGCGAAATATCAAGGCTTGCAGCTATGCTGTCAAGTCCTCCGCTTATATTGCCATCATGGGCAAGCCCCCAAAGGTCGGGACCCGTAAAGCGTGGATTAAGACCCTCATGCTCTCCCATTGCCTCAAAAAGTGCTTTAAGCATAGCCTCAATATGTATATCGTCTACACCTATTACACTGTCAAGCCTCATTACAGTACCTCTCAAATAGGTTGAGCTACTGTTTACATCAACAAGCCTTGCACGCAAAAGACCTCTTATACTCACACGTGCTATATTACCGGGTATTTTGGCAACTCTTGTTATCTTGCCTATTATACCTATGCTGTTTAAGTTATCTTCCTTTACAGCCTCCTCAACAGGGTCTATCTGAGAAGTGACAAATACATAGCCCTGCTCTTCGGTAGCCGCCTCCATGGCATCAAAGGACTTACGTCTTATTAAATCCACATTAAAGGTAGATTCAGGGAAAGCACAAACACCCCTTAAAGGGATAATGGGTAGATTATAGTTATTTTCCGTATCTATCATATTAAGCCCCCTTACAAATTAACATAGGCTATTTGGTTGCCGTTATTCTCAATAACCCTTTTTAAATCCTCAAAGCTTATCCAAACCGTGGCGGTATTGTCATTTGGGTGAAAGCCCAGGGAGTCCTTGCCTTTAAGACTGCTGTCAAAAACAACTTCAACCCTACGGTCGGTATCATTTAAAATACCGAAGGGCGAAACTGACCCCGGTTTTAGCTTAAGGCAGTTCCAAAGCCTTTCCTCAGAGCCAAAGCTAAGCCTTGAACAGCCAAGCTGACTCCTTACCTCCTTTAAATCAACCTCTGCATGTTCCTCTGCCACAAGAAGAAAATGCCTTTTACCGGAGGCATCACGCATAAAAAGATTTTTACAGCCCGTACCCCTGTCAAAGGTACCCAGTCTGTCAATATCCGCTATAGTATATACTGCCTCATGCTCAACTGCCTCATACCTGATATTCATTGAGTTGAGCTTATCGTAAACAACCTTTTTTATATCCTCATTCATTAGCTTCACTTACCTTTTTTAATTCTCTTTCAATCAGGCTGTCAAGGAAATTGCCAAAGTCCATCCCCATAGCCTTAACAGCGTTAGGAATAAGGCTTTGTGCTGTCATACCCGGCAGGGTATTTACCTCAATAACATAAACCTGCTCCTCTGCAAGGAGCATATCAACACAGGCATAGCCCCTGCACCCAAGGACGGTAAACGCCTTTTTCGCAATGCCCTTTATGGTATCCTGCATATAAGCGGGAAGACTGCTTATACCGCCTGACCAGACCTTATCCTCATACTTTGCCTTATAATCAAAAATATCCTTATTTTTATTAATATCAAGCAGAGAGATAACCTCTGCTCCGCCCTCGCCCTGAAGCACAGCACAGGTAACCTCCTTGCCCTTTATAAACTTTTCTGCAAGTACATCATCATTATAATTCTTAAATACAGACCTTGTAGCCACCTTAAGCTCATCAAGGTTATTTACCACACTTATGCCAAGGCTTGAACCGCCTCTGTTGGGCTTGACGATAAGGGGAAAACCTATACGACAGGCACTTTCCTCCAAGGAGATTAAGCTTTCGCCTATTTTAATTAATATACCCTCAGGTACCGGGATATGATAGCTTGACATAACCCTTTTACAAAGTGCCTTATCCATACAAAGGGCAGAGGCTGTTACACCGCTGCCTACAAAGGGTATGCCAAGGCAGTCCAGAACGCCCTGCACACCTCCGTCCTCGCCCTTACCGCCATGTAAGGCACTAAGGACTATATCCGGCTTATTTTCGGAAATATCCCTTATCCATTCACCGCCCTCCTGAGGTATATCATAGCATATTACCTGATATTTTCCCCTATCAAGGCTTGCGGTAATGTTATCTGCCGACATATAGGAAATTTGCCTTTCGGCAGAGCTGCCTCCCATAAGTACGCCGATTTTTATTTTATCTGACATTATGCTGCATCTCCTGTTTATAAAACTATACTTCTGAGCCTTTCCGCACCCACCTCGGGCAACACGGAGTTAATGTAACAGCCTGTGCTGAACTCAAACCCTGCCATATGACCTATACGAGGAAAAATCTGTGCATAAAAATGGAAGCACTCCTTATTTTCCGCTTCCTGTGGGGCACTGTAAAAGCATACATTATAGCTTACACCCTCATAAACTTGATTAAGCCTTTTTACGGAATTACGCAACAGTATGCCAAAGCTTTTAAGCTCCTCATCGGTAAACTCCGTAAAGCTTGAAATATGCCTTTTAGGCAGAATATCCATTTCATAGGCAAACTTAGCATCGGCAGGCATATATGAAAAGAATTTATCATTTTCCTCAATTATGCGGTTACCAAAGTCCATAGTACAAAAATAGCATTTTTTATTTTCGTTATAATAATTACTTAAAACCTGAAGCAGATGCTCCGTTTTAATAGGCACAACACTAAGGGCTGTTATCTGCCAGTGGGAATGGGACTGGCTTGCACCTGCGTCCTTACCCTGATTTTTAAACACCTGAACATACTTAATTCTATCATCTGCCTCCAGCTCATTAATTCGCCTTTGTATAACCCTCATTAGCTTGTGCATATGCTCATCTGTAAACTGATACATTTTTTCCTCGTGGTTTGCTGTATCAATAAGCACATCGTGTACACCGTAGCTTTCATCATCAACAGTAATAAAGGGATATTTATTAGGCACTATCCTTATGGTTTTATCCTCTGTGCTGTACACAAGTGGAGGTGTCATATGCTGGTTTTCAAGGCAAAAAGGACAGTACTTTACAGGCACCTGAGGTGTATCGTCTATTATTTTAAAGGAATGGGGACGTTTTGCCCTTTCTGTTGCGTAAAATACATATTCTCCCGTAAGATAGCACTTTTTTATCATTCTTCTTCACCTCTGTCCTGTGTAGTAATGTACCAATTCATAGTATTTCTGTATATATCATTTACTGACGGGTTTTTATCACCCTTTATAGCTCCGTCTGTTAATAAAAGCTGTGATTTAAAGCATATACCTACGAAAGGCAACTGCTCTGCACAGTACTTCTGCGTTTGTGCAATTGCCGCCTTATATCCTTCATCACTTGTGGCATTAAGACAGGCATTTAAAAGGTTATCCATCTGTAAATCCGAAAAATTAAAGTAATTCATGCCTCCGCTTTGTGCCGAGGACGAAAGAAAGGTTCTTAAATCCACCCTTGAAGTAAGCTCCGTACCTCCTAAAAACATTGTAAAGCTATCGGTTTCAAGCAGATTAACATACTTATCAAAGGGTACTCTGTAAACGGTAACCTGCATACCTATCTGGTTAAGCTCCGAGGCTATAAGCTCGGCTATTTCACATCTTTCGTTATTATCCTCATTTACAAGTATGGTAAAGGTCAACTGTGCCTGTGTAAGACCCGTCTGTGCAACTAAATTTTTGGCTGCATTAAGGTCATAGCTGTATTGTGCCGTGCCCTCTGTACTGTTAAGAACAGAATCGGGGTGAACAGGTGTAATGCTTTTAACTGCATTACCCAAATAAATATTATCTATTATATTATCCATGGGAACAGCATAAGCTATAGCCTGACGGATATTTTTATTTGCAAGTGCGGAGTTTTTAAAATTAAAGCCTAAAAACTCAAACTGATTGCTGATATAGGGTGTAGTTTCTATCTGATTTTGTGAGTTTATAGTGCCGTATTCCTCAGGGCTTACGGAAAGCACATCAATAAGACCTTGCTCAAAGGCGGCAATCTCCGTTTCCTTATCCTTCATAACCGTTACCGTTATGTTCTGTATATAAGGCTCACCTCTGAAGTTACTGCTTGCAGTAAGGTGCATATCCCTTACCACCCTGTAGTCCTTAAAGGTGTACATACCGTTACCTAAGGGCTTCATGCTCTGGGGAGAGGTAATTGTATTGCCCCCCTGATAATAATGCTTTGGTATAACAGGAAAGCACAGGTTATATACACAACCGCCAAAGGGTGAGGCATACTCTATAATTACTGTTGTATCGCTTGTTTTATGGTATCCGCTTACGTTAGTCAAGGCACTTCTGTATATACTGCCTGCCGATGCCTGCTTGATTGTATCCAAGGAAAAGATTAAATCATCGGCGGTTACGGGTGTTCCGTCGCTCCACTTAGCATCATCTCTTATGGAAACAGCTACACTTTTACCGTCATCACCTAAAAGATAGCCGTTTGCAAGGTTAGGCTGAATATTCTGGTTTTTATCAAGCACAAAAAGAGGCTCAAATACAAGCTTTAACACACCGTCTACCGTAACATCTTCATTTAAAAGAGGGTTAAGGGTGTGGGGCTTTCTCATGGACATACGGAGAGTACCGCCTTTTTCAGGCACATCCTCAGGGACTGTAGTTGTTTCTGTTACCTGAGTAGTTATCTCCGTTGTTTCCTCCTCTGTAGTAACGGTACTGCTGCCGCAGCCTGTTAAAGCCAGTACAAATATTAATAATGCTGCACTTAATTTATTCATAAAAATTCACCTTTAGTAAGAATTTATATACCTTTTTATAGAAATTAATTTTATTTACATACTTTTCCGTTTCCCCATAGGGTATTTTATCAAGTGTTTTGCCGTCATTGCTGTATTTTTCATTATAAAGCCAGCTTGTAACGTTACCGCTGCCTGCATTATAAGCCGCCGTTATAAGCTTTTCATCACCGTCAAACTGCTTATTAAGCCTGTTTAAATACCAACAGCCTATCCTTATGTTGATTTCGGGGTCGGTTATATCCTCAGGCTGAAAATCCTCAATAGGGATTTCCTCCGCAGCCCAGAGTGCGGTTTTGTCCATAATCTGCATAAGACCCTTTGCACCCTTATGGCTTACTGCCTCATTGTCAAAATGGCTTTCTGCATTAATAAAAGCACAAACCGTTTCAGGCTCCAGGTTATATTCCTCTGCATATTTTTTTATTATTTCATAATGCTCTAAGGGAAAGGCTATACATACTACCAAAAACAGGCAAAGAGCCATACAGAATAAGAGCATTACCCAAGCAAAAAGCTTTTTTATAAATCTGCCCGGGGAAGATGATTTTGATTTGGATTTTGACCTCATATTAACTCCTTAACAAAGCTTTCCAGCTCAGATATTGTTTCAAAGTCATTAACTATTTTCTTATCTCCCTCTGAATAATCCCCCTGATTTTTAAGTCGGCTTTCAGCCGCTTCTCTTGTAATTTTGTCACGCTCCATTATCCTTTTAAGCCTTACACCGTAAGGTGCCTCCGTTACCCATACCTCATCACAAAGGCTGTCAAGCCCTGCCTTATGCAAAAGGGGAGCATCTATAACAATAATTTTATTATTTGAAGAGCTTATAAGCTCTTTTACCCTGTCCGTAATGTGCTTGTGAGTTATTTTATTAAGTCTTTCAAGAGCCTTTTTGTCGTTAAAGACAATATTGCCTAAAGCCTTTCTGTCAATTTCGCAATCCGGCAAAAGGATAGCCCTGCCGAACTCTGCCACAATTTCCTCGTAGGCAATACCGCCCTTTAACATATTTTCATGGGCAAGCCTGTCGCAGTCAATAACAAAGGCACCCAAGGCTTTAAGTGCGGCGGCAACCGTTGACTTACCGCTGCCGCTGCCACCTGTAAGACCTATAATTTTATTTTGCCTCATACCAAGTTTCTCCAACATGCACATCAGTTTCAAGAGGTACTGCAAGGGTAACTGCACCCTCCATTTCCTCCTTTAATATTTCCCTGACCTTGTCAAGCTCGTCTTTATAAGCCTCAATTAAAAGCTCATCATGCACCTGTAAAATAAGCTTTGATTTAAGTCCCTCTGCCTTAAGGCGGTTGTAAACCTTAACCATGGCTATTTTTATTATATCTGCCGCACTGCCCTGAACAGGCATATTCATAGCAACCCTTTCCCCAAAGGAACGCTGCACAAAATTTGAGCTTGAAATTTCAGGTATATGCCTTACTCTGTTAAATATGGTAGTTGCATAACCCTTTTGCCTTGCCTGTTCCACCATATCATTCATAAAAAGCTTTACCTTAGGATATTTTTCAAAATATCCCTCTATATATTTTTCAGCCTCCTTACGGCTTATACCTATATCCTGACCTAAGCTGAAGGAACCTATACCGTATACTATGCCGAAGTTTACCGCCTTAGCATTTGACCTTTGGAGGGGTGTTACCTCATCAAAGGGTACGTTAAACACCTGCGATGCTGTCAGGGTATGTATATCCTGACCCTCCTTAAAGGCATTTATAAGGGTTTCATCTCCCGACATGGCCGCAAGAACCCTAAGCTCAATCTGGGAGTAGTCTGCATCTGCAAAAACACAGCCCTCACGGGGAATAAAGACCCTTCTTAACTGTCTGCCAAGCTCCAGCTTAATAGGTATATTTTGCAGGTTAGGCTCTGTAGAGCTTATTCTGCCTGTAGTTGTAACAGTCTGGTTAAAGGTTGAGTAAATTCTGTCTGTGTCCTTGTCAAGTACAGCTAAAAGTCCCTCTGCATAGGTGGATTTAAGCTTCATATAGGTGCGGTACTCAAGCACCCTGCCTACAATTTCATCTTTATCCTTTAACTTTTCAAGAACATCTGCCGCCGTAGACCAGCCTGTTTTAGTCTTTTTACCGCCCTTAAGACCAAGCTTTTCAAAAAGAATAACCCCTAACTGCTTAGGTGAGTTAATATTAAACTCCTCCCCTGCAAGCCAGTAAATATCCTTTTGTAATTCCTCAATTTTAATCTCAAGGCTTTTACCGTATTGAATAAGTCCCTCTCGGTCTACTGCCATACCCGTTAATTCCATATCAGCAAGAACATAAATTAAGGGCAGTTCTATTTCATAGTAAAGGGTATGCTGATTATTCTCCTCGATTTTAGCTGACATAACCTCTCCTGCACGTAAGCCTACCTCTGCCATAGTGCCAAAGAGCTTTGTTTTATCCTCTTTACTTAAGGCAATAGGAGAAATACGGCTTTTGCCCTTACCCAGAATTTCCTCAACAGAGGGGTGTCTTTCATTTAAGAAGTCCTCTGCAAGCTCATTATATTCATATTCATCCTTACTTGAATTAAGTATATAAGAGGCAATAACATTGTCAAACTCAATGCCTTTTAAATCAATACCAAGCTTTTTAAGGCTTACTATATCCCTTTTTCCGTCATGGGCAATCTTAGGGCAGTCTCCCTCAAAAAAAGGTTTTGCAACCTCAAATAATTCAGCACGGGGTAATTCTATTATAACCGCCCTGCCCTTTTCCTCACTGAGAGATAAGGCAACAATCTGCCCCTCATCATAGATGATACGGTAGGACACCCTCGAAAAAGGATTTAGCTCGCTTATTGCCTCCCTTGCAAGGGCAACATTGTCAATATAAGTAAAGCTTAGCTCCGATACATTCTTTTCAGCTACAGCCTTAGTATTAAAACGGTTTAAAAGGCTTTTAAACTCGTACTCTTTAAAAAGCTCGTAAGTTTCTTTGTTAAATATTTCACCGATAAGAGCATCATTTTCTCCAAATTCAATGGGTGCATCTGTTTTTATTGTAACAAGAAATTTGCTCATTCTTGCCTGCTCTGCATATTCCTTAAGGTTTTGTGCCGCCCTTGCAGGTTTAACCTTATCGGCATTTAAAATTGCATTTTCAACGGTTTTATATTCCGAAATTATTTTAATTGCAGTTTTTTCACCTATAGAGGGGACACCCGGCACATTATCACTGCTGTCCCCCATAAGTGCCTTAACCTCAATAAATTCATTTGGAGTAACACCGTAGGTATTTATTACGTCCTCTGCTCTATAGTCCTCAACTACGGTTTGACCGCCCTTTGTCTTAGGTATTCTTACACGTATAACCTTATCGGCTATCTGCAACAAATCCCTATCTCCCGATACTATAACAGGCTCAAGACCCATAGCCTCGCTTTTTTTAGCAAGAGTGCCTAATAAATCATCTGCCTCAAAGCCGCCTAACTCATAAATTTTAATACCCATAGCAGTTAAAATCTTTTTTAAAAGGGGAATTTGAGGCTTAAGCTCCTCAGGCATACCCTTACGTGTACCCTTATACTCGCTGTACTCCATATGTCTGAAGGTAGGCTGATGTACATCAAAGCAAACCGCCGCCCTTTCAGGCTGTTCCTCATCTAAAAGCTTAAAGAATATATTT
The DNA here is from genome assembly GCA_958426775.1 of uncultured Bacillota bacterium. Taxonomy (GTDB): domain Bacteria; phylum Bacillota; class Clostridia; order Lachnospirales; family CAG-274; genus CALWRD01. Next base: position 81,448 of record CATZZP010000003.1, on the reverse strand, counting down.
AAAAAGCCAAAAACGCCTCCCGTAAACTCACCATTTTTATTGCTTAAGTAAGGCATAGCATAAAAACCTCTGTTTATAAGGCTGTTTCCGTCAAGCAGCATAATTTTATCAGCCATTATGATAACCTCCCGACAAGCATTTACAAAATGCCCATAATAACCTATTATTAGTATACATTGATTTTTCCAAGAAATAAAGTATAAAATGCAAATTTGTAAAAAATTTATCAATTTTTCATTAATCTGTAATAAAATTCCTTTTTCGGTTAAGAATATTTATAAAAGGAGGTAGCTAAATGAGAATACCAAACCATGTAGGCATTATACCTGACGGCAACAGAAGATACGCAGCAGCACAGGGACTTGACAAATCGGCAGGCTATGAAAAGGGGCTTACCCCGGGCTTATCCGCCTTTAACACGCTTAAGGAGGCAGGGGTTAAGGAAATAACCTTTTACGGCTTTACCGTAGACAATACTAAAAGACCAGCCAACCAAAGGCTTGCCTTTACCAAGGCATGTGTAGATGCAGTAAAGCTGATTTCCGCAAGTGATTGTGAATTGCTTGTAATAGGCAATTCCGACTCAAAAATGTTTCCCGAAGAATTAAAGAAATACACCACACGTACCAAAATAGGCAAGGGAGGTATAAGGCTTAACTTCCTTGTAAATTACTGCCCTCACTGGGATTTAAGCACAGGGGTGCCTAAATCCGCCGATATTTCACGTATTGACTTAATTATAAGATGGGGCGGTATGCGTAGACTATCAGGCTTTTTACCCATGCAAAGCGTATATTCCGATTTTTATGTGGTAAATGACCTTTGGCCTGATTTTAATCCCACTCATATTAAGGACGCCTTAAGCTGGTACAATTTACAGGATATTACCTTGGGAGGCTAAAAAAATCCTCCTCAATTTACTTAAAGTTTACCTGAAAATGATAGATAATTTAACTTATTTTAGTTTATAAGTTATTGTGAACGGTAAAAACTTTAAAGAAAGATGAGGATTTTTATGAAGTCTAAAATTAAAAAAAGAACAGCATTTATTATGGCATTTTGCCTATCAATGCCTGCTGTCACCGCTTTCGGCGGAGAAACAACCCTTTCCCTTGAAAAGGTAAGCGGATACACAACAGGCACACAGAACCCCGATGGGGGTGTTATGGAAATTATATCCTACAACCCTGCTAACAACACAGCCTACGCAGTAAACGGACAAAGCGGTAAGCTTGCTGTTATTCCCTTGGACACAAAATCCCAATTAACAGCTGAGGAATTTGATGTTCAGACAGCAGTTACCGCTGAAGGCTTTACCTACGGGGATATGACCTCTGTATGCGTATCTCCTGACGGTACAAGGCTTGCAGTAGCAATTCAGGCTCTGAATTATGCAGACAACGGAAATATTGCCGTATTTACCTGTAATTCCGACGGCAGTATTGACCTTGAAAAGGTATATGAGGCAGGAGTTCAGCCCGATATGGTGGTTTTCAGCGGAAATGACACTATCCTTACGGCAAACGAGGGTGAACCCAGAGAGGGCTATCTTGAAACCTCCGTTGACCCAATGGGCTCAGTATCTGTGGTTGACATTGCAACAAGTACAAGCAGTATAGTTGACTTTACTGCCTTTGACAGTCAAAGAGATAATTTAATCTCAAAGAGTATAATTTTAAAGAAAAACACTCTTCCCTCAGTTGATTTTGAGCCTGAATATATTGCAGTGTCAGAGGGTATTGCCTACGTTACCTTACAGGAGGCAAACGCAGTTGCTGTCCTTGATATAGAAAATAAAGCCTTTACGGATATATACAGTCTTAGCTTTGAGGATTATTCCCGGGTTACTGTTGATATAGACAAAAAGGACGGCAAATACGCTCCCGCTCTTTACGAAAGCCTTAGAGGTATAAGAATGCCCGACGGTATTTCTGCCTTTAAAACAAACGGCAAAACCTACCTTGTAACGGCAAATGAGGGTGACTCCAGAGAATGGGGTACATATCTTAATGAGGACGAAAGAAACTTCGGCAAGGGAAAAACCTCACCTTCAGGTGCAATTACCCCCGAAAACAGCGGCATAACAGGTAAGGTAGTATTTTTTGACCAAAGTGACTATGATGGCTTAGACCAAAACACGGATTATCTTTTCGGCGGCAGAAGTTTTACTGTATTTGAGGTTACCGAAAACGGCTTAACACAAATATTTACAAGCGGAGATGACTGTGAAGAAATAACCGCAAAATTACTCCCTGAACACTTTAACTGCTCAAACGATGATATGACAATAGACGACCGTTCAGGCAAAAAGGGTCCCGAACCTGAAAGCGTTACCATAGGTACTGTTGATGATAAAACCTATGCCTTTATAGCTCTCGAAAGAATAAGCGGTGTTATGGCTTATGACATAACAGACCCTGATAATATAACCTATGCAGGCTATATAAACAGCCGTGAATTTACAGACCATATTGCAGGTGACGTTGCACCTGAGGGCTTAGCCTTTATTTCAGCCGACAAAAATGCTTACGGCAAATGCCTTTTACTTGCAGCCTGCGAGGTATCAGGTACCGTTGCAGTATATACAGCAGAGCATACAACTACGGAAATTCTTTCAGGCGATGCTGACAATGACGGCATTATAACTGCAAAGGACGCTTCAGAGGTGCTTACAAAGACATTATCGGATGCCTACGTAACAAACCTTGAAAAAGCCTTTCCCGACACTGCCTTTAAGTATATGGACGTTAATTCAGACGGTATATTAACAGCAACGGATGCGGCAGATATATTAGCGATAGCCTTAAAGTAAAGGATATTTATTAGCAAAGAAAAAAAGCCTCTCGAAGTCAATCTGAGAGGCTTTTATGGTTTATTTGAGGTTTTCCAATAAGCTCTTAATTAATTCCCATGTACGTTCTGTAGAGGGAATATTAAGCCTTTCCTTAGGAGTGTGAATATCAAAAATATCAGGACCGAAGCTTATCATCTCACTGCCCGGCATTTTTTCAGCTAAAATACCGCACTCAAGACCCGCGTGTATAGTTTCAAGCTTAGGCTCACAGCCGTACTGTGCCTTAAAGATTTTAACCGCCTGCTTTAAAAGCTCACTGTCGGTTTTATATTCCCATGCAGGGTAGTTACCCTTATACTCACATAAGCCACCCGCAAGCTCCGTAAGAGCCTTTATGCTTTTATAAACCTGATATTTGCGGCTTATAACGGTACTGCGTACTGCACAGGTAAGATATACCTTATCCTCCTCTGTTTTTATTACACCTAAGTTATTTGAGGTCTGCGGCATATTAAGCCTTGTATCCATACTAAGGACACCGTTTGGCATAAGCATAATTGCCGTAATTACCCTTTTAAAGCTGTCAGGGGTAAATACCCGAGGCTCATTTTCACAAGGCTTAAGAGTAATTGATATATTTTCACCCTGAGGAGAAAATTCCTTATTTAAGGCTGCCTCAAAGTCTGATATTACTTTTTGTGCATTTTCCGTTGCTCCCGGAGTAAGACCTATAAAACAACCTGAATCACGTGGAATTGCATTGTCCTTTGCACCGCCGAAAAGGCTTGAAACACGTATATCAAGCTTTCCTGAAAGCTCATTAAGTACTATACCCAAAAGTTTATTTGCATTTGCCCTTTCCTTATTAATTTCAACTCCCGAGTGACCTCCCATAAGACCGCCTATATTAAGCCATACACCCTCTCTGCTTCCCGTAGGCTCATATTCCACGGGTATTGCTGAGGTGGTTTTCATACCGCCTGCACAGCCTACGGTAAAAATACCCTCCTCCTCAGAGTCAATATTAAGCACTCGTCTTGCGGTAATATCATGACAGCTTACAGCTGTTGCACCGCCCATTCCTACCTCCTCATCGGTAGTAATAAGCACTTGAATTTCGGGGTGTTTTAAGCTTTTATCCTCTAAAATCGCAAGAGCATAGGCAACCGCAATACCGTCATCGGCACCTAAGGTTGTACCCTCTCCTCGTAAAAACTCACCTTCATAAACAAGGCTTATTGGGTCAGTTAAAAAATCGTGATTTACCTCAGGCAGTTTTTCACATACCATATCCATATGACCCTGTATTAAAACAGGGGGTATGCTTTCCATTCCCTCTGAGGCATTTTTCTTTATAATAATGTTATTTGCCTCGTCCTGTCTTACATATAAGCCTCTTTCCTCAGCAAAGGCTAGCAACATATCACTTATTGCCTTTTCATTACCTGAACCGCGAGGTATTTTACTTATTTCCTCAAACCAATAAAGCACTCTTTTACAGCTTAGCTTTTCAATATCCAACTTAAAGCCTCCTTTTTTATTGATTATTCCCTATTGTCTGCTTTTTAAGCTTAAAAAATTAAAAAGACTTTCCGTGCTTGTGTTAATTATAAGTTCATCAGGCATATTAATTTCCTCAAGCATAGGTATAATATTATTAAAGTTTCCTATATCCATATGAAAATGTGCATCACTGCCTAAAATAACAGGCAAGCCCTGCCTTTTACACTCTTTTATAAGCTCTGCAACCTCTCTGTCGCCTCCCGCCCTGCTGCTTCTTGGGTCTAAGGAGGAATTATTTATTTCAAGGAGAGTATTGTTGTCCCTTGCGGCTGTAACAACAGCCCTTATATCAATAGGGTAACGAGGGTCACACAGATGACCTATAATATTAATATAGGGCTTTTTAATTGTATTTATTACAGCCTGGGTATTTTCCTCAAGCTCCATAGGCTCAATACATGGTATGTGGAGGCTTGCAATAGCATAATCCAGACGTTTTAAAATATTATTCTGTAAATCCACCTTGCCGTTAATATCTAAAATATTAAGCTCCACACCCTTTAAAATACGTATATTACAAAGATAATCGGGTATTGCCTTGAAATTAAGAAAATAAAAGAAATGAGTACCTCCCGGCATCTTAGGTGCATGGTCGGATATGCCTAAAAGCTCCAGACCCTTTTGTTCAGCATAAGATGCATTTTCGGTAACGGTGCTGTAGGCATGACCGCTTGCCACTGTATGGGTGTGTAAATCAAACTTAAACTTCTGATACATTTTTCATTCCTCCGAATAAAATGGGGAGCATAAGCTCCCCTTACTTATTTATTGTACATTTTCTTCCGTTACGGACTCTTCCTCCGACATTTGCTCAACAGTTTCCTCTTCAGTTACAGGCTCCTGTGTTTGAGTTTCACTTTCTGTTTCGCTTTCCTCTTCCCTATTTCTTAAAACAACAGTTACCCTTGGTTCTGTACGAATTTCAACACCCTCAGGCAAGGTAACACTAAAGATTAAATTATTCCAGCCCATACTCTTGTTGGTTAAATCAACGGTAGGCATAAGCTGTTTTGCGGTAACCGTATCTATAATCTCCTGTGCACCGTAAACGGTTAAATTAACGTCCTCAATATCGGCTACATATTCACTGTTAAGATTATTAACCGTAAAGTCTTCCTGGGTAATTGTAATATCCCTTGAGGCTTTGGCCTTTACCGTAACAGTTACCTTAATCTCGTTAGGTGTACCCTCCTTAAGCTTTAGGTCTGTATCCTTAAGGCTTGGTCTTATATCGTAGCTGAAGGTTTCTGTATGCTGAATTACTCCTAAATCAATAACAGGTAACTCTATATTGGATACCTTGTTTATATCCTCAATAGTACCCTCTACCTCAACATTCTTCGGCTCAAAGGTAATGCTTTCAAGAACAAGATTTTCATTAAGCTCGCCTATTACCTCAGGCTCATTAACAGGTATCTGCCACTGTCTGTTAATATCTATTGTTATATCTATTATTGCAGGCTCTATCTTAAAAAGCTCTAAAAGATTTCCTTCAGTGTCATATACGGCAGGGGCAACACTTACATTTACATCACTTGTCTTGCCTGTTATATCCACACTTGCCCTTACGGCAGACACATTCTTAAACATACTCTGCGGACCTGTTACCTTAACAGTATCGGTTTCGCAAACAGGCTCATTTGCGTTATAGCCTGATTTAAGCTGACCGCTCACGTCAATCTGCAGCCTCATTGTTTCACTTTTAAGCTTATCTATTTCAACCTCAATTATGTTAGGTGTATAGCTTACTATCTCATAGGAATAAGCGTAAATATTATTAGGCAGCTTCGGTGTAACCGTAAGCATTACCTTCTGGGAATCATCACTATCGGCTAAGGTAAGGCTGTTAAGCTGCTTAAGGTCAATATAAGCACTTATCTGAGCTCTGTTGTTAGGCTCGCTAAGCTCATCCAACGCAGGTCTTGTACCTTTAACCTTAACAGTAACCTTAGTATTTTCAATATCCGCCTTATTTATTATGGTAAGAGCTTCTTCTCCCTCTGTTAAAGTTGCCTCATTAATAAATGTTAAATTAGTTGTAAATGCTTTTGTTTCTGTAGGGTTAAGAGTATTCATCACCACAAACCAAAGAACTATTGCAATTAACAGCGATAATATTTTAAGCAATAAATCCTTTGCAAAAAACCCCTTTATCATATCAAGTATTTTTTTCATTCCTTTTTACGCCCCTTCCCTTTGATACGTTCCCCTATTGATACAGGATTATCCGTAAGCTCATTTAATATGCTTTTAAGCTCATTAAGAGAAAGATTTCTCTGCAGTCTGCCGCCTCTGGCAACAGATATTGCTCCCGTTTCTTCAGATACAACAACCACTATTGCATCTGTAACCTCACTTGCACCTACTGCCGCCCTGTGCCTTGTACCAAGCTCTCCGCCTATAGGCTTGTCGGTAGTGGGCAAAACACAGGCAGCTGCTGCAACCTTGTCATTTCTTATAACAACGGCACCGTCGTGGAGCGGAGTATTTTTCCAAAAAATATTTATTAAAAGCTTTTCTGTAATGGTACTGTCAAGAACCGTACCGCTTTTTTGGGTAAACTCCCCCGTAGGAACATTATTTTCAATTACAATAAGGGCACCCGTCCTTGCATCGGACATACGCACACAGGCATTTGCAATCTCTTCAACAGAGGCTAAGGAAAGCTTAGCATCTCCCGATGACTTAAAGGCACCTGTAAGGCTTACCGCAAGGCTGCCTGTACCAAGCTCCTCAAGAGCCTTTCTAAGCTCAGGCTGAAAGATAACAACAAGGGCAATAACGCCCACTGAAAAAGTTTTTTCAATAATAAAGGTAATTGTATAAAAATGAAACTTATATGCCAGGAAGCTTGCTATGGCGATAATCACCAGACCACGGAACAGGGACCATGCACGTGTCTGCTTAATCCACTGCACAATTATGTAGGTCAGCACAGCTACAAGGCAAATATCAATCACATCACTAATCCTAAGTGACGGTATGCTGAGAGTTGACAAATTCCAACTGTCGATTAATTGCTCAAAGGGTGTCATTAGCTACCACTCCTCGCCTTTCTAAATAATATACATATTTAGTATAACACAAAATTATTATATTCTCAACCTTGGTATATAATTTTTTTATTACATTTATCGGCTTTTTTTCAGACACAAAGGAACGTGCCGCCCTTAAGACCTCAGGCGGCACGTTCCTTTAGAAAAAGAGAAAAATATCTGACTTATCGATACTTCTACTCCCAACCCACATAACCGATAGGGTAGTTCCCAAGGTCTGTGGTATCGGTCAAGTCCGACAGCCTAAGGGCTGCCTCAGCTAATAATACGTTTATCCCCCAATAAAGATACTATTGCTTTACAAGATAAGTATTACTTTCTTGTATGTTAATATATTAACATACTTATAACCAAAAAGCAATACCCCTTATAGGATTTTTTTATATTTGTATATTTAAACAAAAAAAGTCGGTTTTTTTAATTAAAAAGCCGACTTTTTTGTAAAATTTTTAACTTTATACAATTAAACAGCCTGTGCTGTCTGAAGCTCCTCTTTTCTCTTTTTTCGGTAGGTTATAATAAAAGCTGTAATTATAGCCGTTGCCGCAATACCCCAGCTTATAGGGTAAATTGCAAAAAGACTTTCAAGAGTGCCTAAATAATCAAAAATAAGAAATACATATAGAAGCCTTACACCGCAGACACCTAAAATTGCTATGCCTGCAGGTATTGTTGAGTGACCCATACCCCTTAAGGCACCTGAAAACACCTCAATCATAACATTAAACACCTGGAAGCCTAAAATAGCGTGCATACGTATTATACCGTACTGCATAACCTCAGGCTCCGTTGTAAAGATTGAAAGAAACTCTTTATCAAATATAATAAAGACTGCTGACATTACCGCAACCCCTGCAACCGCCATAGCTGCTGCACGTACAACAACGGATTTACATCGTCTTAAGTTACCTGCACCCATATTCTGGCTTACAAAGGTAGTACAGGTCTGACCGAAAGCACTTATAACAAAGAAAGTATAATACTCAAAATTAAGTGCTGCAGAGCTGCCTGCCATAACAACAGAGCCAAAGGTATTAAGTGTGCCTTGTATACATATGTTAGATACAGAGAACACTATACCCTGTACCCCTGCAGGTATACCTATACCGGCAACCTCCTTTAGTACTCTTTTATGTATTTTAAGCTCTTTCAGGTTAAGATGAACCGCACTCTTTTCCCTGCACAGGAAAAAAGTTACAAGCCCTGAGCTGACTATATTTGAGCAAACCGTTGCAATAGCAACACCGTCAACACTCATGCCAAAACCCACTACAAAAACGAGATTAAGTATAACATTTATAACACCTGCTATTGTAAGTGCAGCAAGAGGACGTTTTGTATCTCCTATACTTCTTAAAAGGGCAGAACCAAAATTATAAAGCATAATAAACGGCATACCCAAAAAATAAATACGCATATATTTCATAGAAAGAGGCAATACGTCTTCAGGGGTTGACATAACTACAAGTATAGGTCTTACCGCAATTTGTCCCACAATCAACAGTATAATGCCGCTTATAAGGGCTAAAAGCACCGAGGTATGCACCGTCCGTTGTACTCCCTCATTATTTTCCTGACCTAAATACTTTGCCGCAGTAACATTTGCACCTATAGAAAGACCTACAAAAAGGTTTACAAGCAAGCCTATTACAGGACCTGTACTGCCTACCGCCGCTAAAGCATCACTGCCCGAAAATCGACCTACTACAGCTACATCAGCCGAATTAAAAAGCTGTTGCAAAACACTGCTTGCCGCCAATGGCAGAGCAAATAGTAAAATTTTATCCGCTATAGAACCATGGAGCATATCTATTTCATTTTTACGGCTCATTAAAACACTCCTTTTTATAAAATTGCGTAAGGAATATTATACCACAAAAACAATCACTTGGCAAGTTTTTTATCTTCTGCCTCTTCTGTCTATACCCTGCTTTTCATAATAAAGCCTTTTTGCCTCATACATAAGCTGTTCTGCCTCAACAATAAGCTTATCAATATTCACGGGTACCTTATGAGTACATAAGCCTACAGAAATATGATAACCCATATCAGTAAGGCTTTTATCTGCTTCCTGAAGCTTCTGCCTGATATTTGCCTCTTCATCATCCTTTACAAAAGCAACAAATTCATCTCCGCCTATACGGTAGGTGTCATCATATCCAAAGTGCTTTTTAACAGTATTTGCTACGGCACAAAGCATAGCATCTCCCGCTGCATGCCCCTTTTCATTATTAACCTCATGCAAGCCGTTTACATCTATATAAATACAGCTTAAGCTCTCCTTGCACTGCTTTGGATACATATGCAATCTCTCCTCAAAGCAGTTGCGGTTGTATACTCCCGTTAAAATATCATTTTCCGAAAGTCTTTGCTTTTCCTTAAGCTCACCTCTTGTGCTGAAGAGAATGTATATAAAATAGCCCAGCATTATAAGGTTTTCCACTATAAGGAAGCCTGTAAGTATAGTATCAATTCTTTTAACGCTTTCAAAGGCTACGCTTTCGGGTACAGATATACTCACCTGCCAATCATTAACGGAAGAGGGCTGATAACAAAAATACAGATACTCACCTACCGTTTTGGAAACAAAAACACAATGTCCCGCTCTGTTTGCGTAAAGGGTCCTCCTGCATCTTATTAATATCATAGCCCTGCTTAGTTTGTCTGTCACCGAGAGCCTTGGCATCACTTAATTGTTTATGCCATGTGTCTACTATAAATTCTCCCGTTTTGCTGTCTATAACATAGGTTGCAGCATTGCCGTCATAAGCATTGCTCTTGATTTTGTAGGGCAGCTCTTTTAAGTCTATAATGCCAAAAAGCATGGCTATGGTTTTGCCGTCTTTTCTGACAGGCACAAAATTTCTAAGCACAAAATCATTTTCATCCATAATAGATACGCTTCTGTTTGAAACATGTTTTCCCTTAGCCGCTTCATCAATATAATTGAGTATACCCGAGGCGTCCTGTATAGGCTGATTTTGCATCATAACACGATTATCCGGCAAAAGTATGCCTATTCTGTAAATCATATTTTCAGGCTTAAATTCATCTATAATATGCTGTACCTGAGGAGATTCCACCTTATCCTGTGCGGCAATAAGGCTTGCAATGCTGTCAAGAACCTCTTGGTCGTATCTTATGTAGGTCTGCATATCACGGTCCAGCATTTTTACTGCTCTGTTAAGTTCATCCCAGCATTTTTCCTCCTCAATTTTACTTATATAATATGAGGCAATATACGAAATGAGGAAAAGAGCAACCGTCATCAAAAAGGTAACTGCAACTCTTGTATTTCTATGAAAAAAATATTTTATCTTCATTACAAACTCCCCTTAATTAGTAGTATAATTTCATTATATGCCTTTAAAATGTCTGTGTCAACTAACCTGCAAAGCCTTATTTTTGATTGACCTTTTATACATTAAAATTTATAATAACAGCATATAAGTATGTCAGGAGATGAAATAATTATGGATTTTACAATGGAACAGCTTGAAAGATATGCAAGAAATATAAGCCTGAAGGGCTTTGGCAAAGAGGGGCAGGCAAGGTTAATCGAAGGCAGTGTGCTTATAATAGGTGCAGGAGGCTTAGGCTCTCCTATAGCTATGTATCTTGCCGCCGCAGGAGTGGGTACAATAGGCATGGCAGACGGTGACAGAGTAGATTTAACAAATCTCCAAAGGCAGATTATACATGATACCGATAGCATAGGCACAAAAAAAGTAATGTCTGCTAAGGAAAAAATAAATGCCTTAAATCCAAATGTAAAGGTTAAAACCTATGACTGCTTTTTATCTGATGAAAATATAGCCCCTGTAATTTGTGATTATGATTTTATAATTGATGCCACAGACAGCTTCAAGTCAAAATTCCTTATTAATGATGCCTGTGTCCTTAATAAAAAGCCCTTCTGCCACGGAGGCATTTTAGGTTTTGAGGGACAGCTTATGACCTATGTGCCAAAAAAAGGTCCCTGCTACAGGTGTATATTTAAAGAAGAGCCGCCCCTTGAAGATGTTGAAACCTGTAAGCAGGCAGGCATAATAGGTGCAGTACCGGGTGTTATAGGCAGTTTGCAGGCTATGGAGGCAATAAAATACCTTTCGGGAACAGGTGAATTGCTGACAGGCACTTTGCTTACCTACAACTCTTTAACAAGCACCTTCAGAAAGGTAGCCTTGCCTAAAGAGGTTAAGGACTGTCCTGTATGCAATAATTAAAGGGAATGCACTGCACTCCCTTTTTCTTTTACTCTATTGAAATTACCTTATAATCCTGTGCTTCAACTGCATTTTTAAGGGTATCAGCCGATATATCCTTGCTTAACTCCACAATTGCCGTACCCGCCTCATGGCTTACGGTAGCTCCGACTACTCCCTCAATGCCCTCTAAGCACTTTTTAACTCTTGCCTCGCAGTGAGAACACATCATGCCTTCAATTTTCATTGTTTTTTTCATAACTTTTTTCTCCTTTTTTATTTTATGGGGTTTATCCCTTTTTGTATCATATATATTATAAAGATTAAGCCTTAGTGCGTTTGTTACAACGCAAAAGCTTGACAGACTCATTGCCGCCGCACCGAACATAGGGTTTAACTGCCAGCCGAAAATCGGTACCCACACGCCTGCCGCAAGAGGAATACCTATTATATTGTATATAAATGCCCAGAACAGGTTTTCATGTATGTTTTTAAGGGTCTTTCGGCTTAGTCTTATAGCTCCCGGCACATCTCTTAAGCTGTTTTTCATAAGCACCACCTCTGCCGCATCTATGGCAACATCAGTTCCCGAGCCTATAGCTATACCTATATTGGCAGCTGTAAGAGCAGGTGTATCGTTTATACCGTCGCCTACCATAGCTACCTTTTTTGTTTGCGTAAGCTCGCGTACTATCCTTTCCTTGCCTTGAGGCAGTATCCCTGAAATAACCTTATCTACACCCACTTGTCTGCCTATGGCATTTGCGGTTTTTTCGTTATCTCCCGTAAGCATAATAACCTCAATACCCATATTCTGCAATTCCTTAACTGCCTGTGGGCTGTCCTCCTTAATAACATCGGCAACGGCAATAATACCTGTAAGCTTATTGTCCTTAGCAAAAAACAAGGGAGTTTTGCCCTGATTTGCAAGCTCCTCTGCCTTAACCGCAAGCTTTTTCGGTATTTCCGTCACAGTGGAAATATATTTCATACTGCCGCCCGTAAGTACAGAACCCTTATATTCCCCCTGTAAGCCGTTACCGGGTAATGCCTTAAAATTATCCGCCTTTGTATAGGTAACAGAGTTTTCCTCTCCGTAAGCCACTATTGCCCTTGCAAGAGGATGCTCACTTTTACACTCTAGGGAAAGGGCCGTTTTTATAAGCTCCTCCTTTTCACCCTCTGCAGGGATTATATCCGTAACCTTAGGCTGACCTTTGGTTACGGTGCCTGTCTTATCCAGCACAACGCAGGTAATTCTGCCTGTTTCCTCTAAGGCAGAGGCAGTTTTAAACATAATACCGTTTTTAGCACCCACTCCGCTTCCTACCATAACGGCAACAGGAGTTGCAAGTCCCAAAGCACAGGGACAGCTTATTACAAGTACGGATATGCCAAAGGAAAGGGCTGTGCCTATATCCTTGCCTATTGCAAGCCATACAAGGGTAGTTATAAGAGCAAGAGAAATTACAACAGGTACAAAAACACCCGATACCTTATCCGCAACCTTGCCTATAGGTGCCTTTGTTGCCGCCGCATCACTTACAAGCTTTATTATTTGGGATAAGGCAGTATCCTCGCCTACCCTTGTAGCCTGACACTTAATAAAGCCTGATTGATTTATGGTTGCGGCAGAAACACTATCCCCTGCAGTTTTGTCAACAGGTATGCTCTCACCTGTAAGAGCCGCCTCATTTACTGCACTTTCGCCCTCTGTTACTATACCGTCCACAGGTATGCTCTCACCGGGGCGTACAACAAAAATATCCCCCTGTTTAACCTCGTCAGCCTTTATTTTAACCTCTTTATCATCTCTTATTACAGTTGCTGTTTTGGGGGCAAGATTAACAAGGCTTTTAATTGCATCCGTAGTTTTGCCCTTTGCCCTTGCTTCAAGCATTTTACCTATGGTAATAAGGGTTAAAATCATAGCCGCCGATTCAAAATACAGGTTTTGCATATACTCCATAGCCGTATTATAATCAGCAGTAACCATAACAAAAAGAACACAAGTGCTGTATACAAAGGCTGACATTGAGCCTAAGGCTACAAGGGTATCCATATTAGGAGACCTGTAAATAAAGCTCTTAAAGCCGCTTATAAAAAACTGCTGATTAATTACCATAATTACAGCTGTTATAATCAGCTGTAATAGTGCGTTTCTCTGGGGACTTTCAAAAAATTCAGGTACAGGAAGGTTCCACATCATATGCCCCATTGAAAAATACATAAGCACAATAAGAAACCCTGCTGAATATATCAATCGCTTTACTAAAGCGGGGGTTAGGGTATCTGCAAGACTGTCCTTATTTGAAGTATCTGCTTTTGCACCCTTTTCACTTGCACCGTAGCCTGCATTTTCCACTGCCTTAATTATATTCTCAGGGCTTGCCTCACCCTCTACGGACATAGAGTTGGTTAAAAGGCTCACCGAGCAGGATTTAACTCCCTCTACCTTGGATACAGCCTTTTCCACCCTTGCACTGCAGGCGGCACAGTTCATACCCGTTATATTATACTGCTTCATATCTGCCCTCCTTATTTCATAAGCTTTTGTAAAAGCTTTACAAGCTCATCAACCGTTTCCTCTCCACCTGCACGTATATCATCAGCTACACAGGTTTTAATATGGTTTGCCAGAAGCACCTTGTTAAAGCTGTTAAGTGCCGCATTTGCCGCCGCCACCTGTATAATAATATCCGTACAGTAGACATCATTTTCCACCATATTTTTAATACCTCTTATCTGACCCTCAATACGGTTAAGTCTGTTTATTAAATCCTTATATTCTGTTGTTTGCCTATGCTTAGTTTTGCCTGTGCAACAAATTTTATCATTCAAAACAATCACCTCCTCAAAAACATTATATACCCCCTAGGGGTATATTGCAAGTAAAACTTTATAAAAAAGGACCGTTCCCATAGGAACAGTCCTTTATCTTTTTAATAATCAAACACATTTGTATATGTATTACTTCCCACACCGCTTGCTCTATCAGCTCCAAAGCCACCGCTTTTTAATATCTGAGTATTTGTATTATCTCCGTTATCAAAAACACATATTTCCACATCGGGAGCAGAATAAGTTTTTTTCATTATAAACCCTCCTCTTATTTAGCTGTAAGTGTAATAGTTACAGGTGTACCAAACTTATAAATAGGGTTAATATCAATAGTATCACTATTGTGTACTGCATCAAACTTAATATAAGGTACTACTGTTACACTGCCACTATTTGCTATATCCTCCAGAATACCTGTACCAAAATAAACCCCCTCCTGTGCCTGAGGTACAGCTTTAAGTGCATTTGCACTTCCGCTTTTTGTAGTGATGGTTTCATACAGAATAGTGGTCTTTATTGTGTTTGTATCTGTAATTTTTTCTGCTGACGCATTAGCTTCACTTACAAAACCAACCTCTGTTATATCCTGCAAAACATTTTCTATAAACCTGCTACCCATACCCTTACCAAAATCGCCTACAATAAGAGCATTATTAGCTGTTTCAAACTCAATTACAGGAGTAGCCTCATTCATTTCAAAAAGGTCAATAGCAGTTACATTAGAGGTTGCTATAAGCTCACTTGTGTTATCTGCACCTGCGTATACATTAAAGGAAAAATCATTTACAGAATGAGAACGACCGCCGCCTGTAGGTCCGCCAAAGCCCATAAGTCCTTTTGTACCAAGCTTTACATTATGCTCCATACCATAGATATTAAGGGTTTGAGAATTGTCGCTTCTATCCTCCCAAGGTCTTGCATAGTAGAAGTTCTGTACAACATTCTGTTCATCAAAAGTTACCTTACCGCCGTTTACTGTCCACTGTGCCATTTGGCTTGGTGCAAATATATAACAATCTGCCTTTTCTGTAAGAGTACCGGTAAATATTCTAAACTCACAGTTATTGTAATCAACTATGCTTGAACCGCATATAAAATCTGTCGCTCCGTAGAATACACAGTTATTAAAGGTTTGCTTTAACAAAGGTTTACCGCTTGAGTAATGATAAATATTAACCGTATCCTGTACGCTTATAAATTTACAGCCCTCAAAAACACTGTTATCACCGTCTGAAATAATAGCCGCCGCAGCAGTACCGCCTGTGCTTGTTGCCTCAACACCTGCATAAGAAGCATTAATATTGTTAAGGAAGGTTATATTTTTTACAGTAACATTGCTTGCCGATACTCTTACAACCCCGTCCATGCTTCCGCCGTATTCACCGCCTGCACCGTACACTATAACCTCGCCCTCGGTATCGGGCATTTTTTCTAAAGTAACTGACTTAGCCACATCAAAGCCCTCGTTATACTTACCCGGTGTAATGTAAATCTTACATCCGTCGACCGTAGTTTCTGCATTAAGAGCATCTGTAATTGTTGCATATCCCCCTATAAAGACACCGTCAGCCGAGTTTACTATTACATTTTGGGCAACCTTATCAATAGTAATATCAGCACTCATTTCTCCGTTGACAGTAATGGTTGACGGTGTCATTGCAAGGGTTTTGTCGGAGGATACTAATGTATAAGTACCCTTTGCAAGAGAAAGGGTTTTGCTTACCTGTCCGTTTGGTGTTATATCTATAGTTTCCTCACCTATTGTAATTGTAGTTGCAGTAGGTGTGGTATTAGTAAAGTTAAGAGTTACATTATACTTTTCCTCAGGTTCAACAGGTGTATTGCCGCCTTCCGTTGCCACTGTTATTTTGTAAAGCAAGGTTTTGTAGGAGGTTGTAACTGTAAGTGTGCCTGCCTGTGTTGTTTCAACCGTAAAAGGTGTTGCGGCACTGTCCTTTCTGCCCGGCAGACTATAGGTACCTGTACCCGCACCGCTTGCAGTAAGACTGCCCTTGCCTGCACCATTGTCATTACCCGCAACATAAAGAGTTACTGTTGCAGCAGAGCTAAGAGCTATTTCTATTGTAGAAATATTTGTACCCGAATATCTGTTAAACAAGCCCGAAATATCTGTATCAACATCTGTGAACACTGTATGAGAAGAACTGTTGCCGCCTATGGTATAATCTGTTAGCTTAAGCCAACTCGGTATATCCATATCTGCTGTCCATACATCAGAGGCTACAGGTGCTAAGGTTGTACTTTCTGTATTTTCAGCTGTTGTATTCTCTGATACACTACCGCTTGTAGTAGTTTCTGTTACCTCTTCACTTTGAGTAGTTGTTTCCGTTACAGCTTCCCCAACCTCAACGTTTGTTTCAACAAGCCTAGAGGTATAGCTTGTTATGGCAGTTTGTAAAGCTGTATCAACATCGCTGTTTGCATCATCAGCCTCTGTAAATGTCCATTTAAAATCACCGCCGCCACGTCTGCCTGCCTGTGCTGTAACAATTGCAGGTACTTCCTGTGCTGTGTGAGGTGTATAACTGTAAAAATCTGCTGCCGTATCAAAATTATTGTAGGTATGACCCCCACTCACAGCCATAACCGTACTTGGTACCGTTTCATCTCTTGAGGTCACGGTATAAGCATCAATCTGTCCTTCATCAGGTGTTGTATTCTGGTCAACAAAACGGCTTGGTGTAATAATAACATTACCGTAGGACTTAATCATACCGCCGGTCTGACCCGAAAGCGTACCCTTTGAAGCATAGGTACCGTCACTTTGATAAACATCACTGCCCTGTGTAGCAATAATCATAGGTCGCTTAACATTGCGGAAATAGTTATTCTCTGCAAATACCGAAGACTGTACCGCTGCACCTATTCCATACTTTGCACAACCGTCATAATAGTTGTTATACACATGCACACTGCCTGCAACACAACGAGGATGTCTTGAATCAGAGTGGTCAAACCAGTTATGATGAAATGTCACGCATATTTTTGCTTCAGGATCATCAGGATTTTTAGACTCCCAAACACCGCCTGCAACACAAGCCTTGCCCGAATCCCAGAAATGATTATAGGATGCTGTTATATAATCCGACTTAGACTTTAAATCAATAGATCTGTCGCCCTTAGCCTGGTCGGAATCCCCGCCCAGTGCCCCGTAGAAAAAGTCTATATTGTGCATCCATACATTCTTGTTTTCTGTATCAAGAGATAGGCTGTCACCGTCACCGCCTACTCCGCCGTACCACATTATACCAAGATTACGTACTTCAATATTGCAGGCTCTTTTCATGGTAAGACCCCAGCCGTGAACAGTAGCATCGTCACCTACGCCCTCTATTGTCATATTTTGAGTATTTCTGATACCCAGCATATAGTTAGTAACTCCCGAAGGCATTTCAACCTTACCTAAAAAACGTATAACCATAGGTGTAGTTATTTTATTAGCCTCTCTGTATGCCATAATTGCTGTAAGACCTACACCCTTTGTGCTGTCACCGTTTACGGTAACACTATCCTTATTTTCATTTGTTACATATATAATATCCGCCTGAGAATTAATACTACCATCCCTGTTATAACCGCCTGTAGTATATCCATAAGGCGAATTAGCTGAAAAGGCAAAGCCCTCTCTTACATAGTTATCAACTGTTAATACCTCTGTTTCTGCTCCTGCCTGTTCAATACCCCCTATAACAGGTGCAACCTTCATTTTGTAGCTACCTGCCGTCAAGCCCAAAGCATCTGCGGTATAGTAATCTCCGTAACCTCTTATAAGCTCCTTATCAAGCTTTGTATAACTGCCACCCACAGGGCATACATATACATTGTAGCTTTCCGCACCGCTTACGGAACTCCACTTGATATAAGCACTTTCATGCCAGCCTGCACTTTCCGTTATCTGTACCGTTTCCTGTGCCGCAGATACAATCTTTACAGGTAAACCTGCTTTAATATCAACTCCCGGCACACCGCCTAAAACCATTACAGATGCTAACACAACACTTACGATTTTCCTGAATAGCTTTTTCATTTTTATTCCCCTTTCATTTAATTTTTGTAATTCGAGTATAATAATTGTAATCTGAATATTCAAAGCATTAACTTTAATTGTGCCGAAAGGCACATTTTTTTAAACATTCTCTCAAAAAAAGCCTTGAAAATTTTCTGTTTTTAGTTAAAAATTTCACATTGCCTGTATATGCAACTTATCCAAAAAAAACTACATTTTCAAACTTACAAACAACTGCTTATACAAGCAAATCATTGTAATTATTTACAAATTAATTTTTTGTGTATTTTTTTATAGTTAATCAGCTTGTATACATTTTATCTGCGTGCTACAATAAAAATTGTATTAAATATATCCATAGGGGGATCAGAAAATGAAAAAAATTATTTCAAGGGCAGTTTCTGCCCTGCTTTGTGCTGTAATAAGCCTTAACCCCTTATCTGTTTACGGTGCCGTGCAGATAAGTGTAAACACCGTTACCACTGTAGGCTCATCCCAAACCATTGAACAATTAACTGCAAACGATACCTACAAGGTAAGAGATGCTATTTACTCTCTTACAGACAGCAGTGTAAACCGTGCCGCCTCAGAGCATTTCCAGATTATATGGGGCAACAGCGACTCTACGGGTCTTGTAAACGATGAGCTTATAAGGGGTAATCTTATTAATCTTGAAAACATACGTACCTTCTATATGGAGGATTTAGGAATGAAAGATATTGGTATTTCCCAAAATTCATCAATTACAGGTAAGTACAAAACAAACATCTACATTTCAAACACAGGCTTATCAAGCTTTGATGACGACTGGGCATATATGTCAACCGACGCTGACTCCTTTGCTTATTTATTCTTAGCACCGGGTGCCATGCGTGTTGACGAGCCCAGCTGGGTTGTACCTCATGAGCTGGCCCATGCCTTCACATATCATCAGGGGGGTATAATACCCTATGCCTGGTATGAGTCCACGGCAAACTGGTTCAGAGATCAGTACTTAGGCAGTCAATACTATGCCTACGGCGGTAACACCTACGGTCCTACCTCTGACTTTTTTGCACCTTATATGATAAACTCCTGCTATTACGTACCCCATATGCTTAACTGGTACGATACCTGGCCCATCTTCCTTTATATATCGGAAAATCCCGATAACATAGACGGCTTAGGCATGGAGCTTATGCACAAAATTTTTGAAAATACCCAAAGCGATGAAACCATGTATGCCACTATCGAAAGACTTTCGGGGGTAGATATAAAGACAATTTTAGGCGGTATGGCAAGACGTATGGCAACCCTTGACTTCAGCCGTCAGGAGCATTATTTAAAGCACCTTAATGAGGAAACTCTTACGGTAGAGGGCAATTACGAAAAGATATATTCTGCCTTAGGCACTCCCGACTCACAGGGCTATCAGACTGTTGCAGAGGATAAATTTCCTATGCAGACAGGCTTTAATATTATCCCTCTTGAGGCAGATTTAACAAAGGATATATTAAAGGCGGAATTTATAAACACCTCAACAGCAAGCGGAGCAGACTTCAGAGTAAGCCTTGTAACAAAGACAGCTGACAATACTACACGCTACTCACAGATGTATGACAGCGGTACGGGCGGTATTTATCTGCAGGGTGATGAAGTACAGGCATACCTTGTTGTATGTGCTACACCCGATAACCTTAAAAATTATGAGATAAACTGGGACAGCTCAGCAGAGGACACTGACACAAGATACACCTATAAGGTAAAAATCACCTCAGAGGATATACCTGTTGAAGAAAGCTCAACAGAGGCTACTACGGAATATACCGAGCCTACCACCTCTGTACCTGTTGTAACAGGGGAAAGAAGCCATAACTTTGAGGATAACGGCACAACAAGCGACTACTTTACAATAACAGGTAATACCTCAAACAGTAAGGGCAGCTGTACTTACAGCGACAGAACCTATAACACCTGCCTTAAAATGGAGTCAGCCACAAGCATAAGCTTTAATGCCTCAGGTCAGGGTACGCTTACCCTTGTATTCGGCGGCAACACTGCTTTCAGCGGTAAAAAGGTTAAGGTTGACGGAGCAGCTTATACAATTGACAGTACAGGTGTTTTAAATGTAAGCCTTTCAGCAGGCAGTCACACCATAACAAAGGGTGATGCAATAAATCTTTACTATATGAGCTACAGTGAGGAGGGTACGGCAGTTGAAGGTACAACACAGCCAACTACCCAAAGCACAACGGAAGCCGTTACGGAGTCTGCCACGGAAAGCTCCACATTGCCAACCGACAGCCCTGTTTCAGGAGATGTCAACCTTGACGGCAAGGTAGACGATACCGACAGCACCTTGGTTTTAAAGCACATTGGAGGAAGCTTATTAATTACAGATGAAACAGCCTTAGTAAATGCCGATTATGACTGCAACGGAGTAATAGACATAACGGATTCTATTCTGATTTTGCAAAACAAAACTCCTGAGGAGCAGATACCCGTAACTACAATAACTACCCCTCTTGAGGCAGGTACATACGATGCAAGCACTATTATAAGTGATAATGCAAGGTTTGTTGTAAATGGCTCAACCTCCGCTACGCAAATTAAAATTGATGAAAACGGTTATGTGGAATTTTTGGTGAACGACGGAGCTACGGTGACAGTTTCCTTTAAATGCGGCTCGTCAAATACGACAAAATCCGCATACATTACCCTTTATGACCAAACCTCCCAAACCGTATACGGCGGAAGCTCTGAATTTTCCACCCTGACAGCTGACCTTGACGGCGGATACTACCGCATTTTCGCAGGTCAAACAGGCGGTACTACGGCACAGATAGTACAAATTACGGTAAATTATAACTGAAGCAAAAAAATAAAGCCTTCGTTTTTAACAAAAACGGGGGCTTTCACCTTTTTATGCATATTTACCTTTTATATATGTAAAGTGATTTTCCCATAATAAAAAGGAGTGCAGACAAAATCTACACTCCTTACATCAAATTTTACTTTTTAAGTCTTGCAAGCTGTTCCTCTACGCCTTTAAGCATAGCGGCATACTTAGCCTGCTTTGCCTTTTCCTCATCAATAACCTTTTGAGGTGCCTTTGAAACAAAGCCCTCATTAGCAAGCTTCTTTTCAACTCTTTCAACCTCTTTAACAAGCTTTTCCTTTTCCTTATTAAGTCGGTCAAGCTCCTTTTCAATATCAACAAGCTCAGCAAAAGGCATATAGATAACTGCATTGTGTACAACTACGGATACGGCGTCGTCGCCTATATCTGTTTTATCGGACTGTACAATTACCTCGCTTGCATAAGCAAGAGTTCGGAAGAATACCTTACCGTTTTCAAAGATTGACTTAACCTCATCATTTTCGCTTACTACGTATACCTTAGCCTTATTGCTTGGGGCAACGTTCATTTCGGCTCTGATATTTCTTATGGACTTAATAGCCTCCTTCATAAGCTCAATAGCCTTTTCGTCCTCAGAGAAGTTAAGCTCCTCTGTATATTCAGGCCACTTTGAAAGCATAATAGTTTCTTCCTCATTCTGGATTGAGGTAAAAATTTCCTCTGTAACAAAAGGCATAAACGGATGAAGCATTTTAAGTGCATTTATAAGCACTGTCTTTAAGGTCCAGAGAGCTGCCTCCCTTGTAGGGTCTTCCTTATTATAAAGACGAGGCTTAACCATTTCAATATACCAATCGCAGTATTCGTCCCAGATAAAGTCATATACATTCTGTACCGCAATACCAAGCTCATAGGCATCAAGGTTAGCAGTTACATTTTTAGCAAGATAATTAACCTTACTTAATATCCAGCGGTCAGCGGCAGTTAAGGCTGACTTATCAAGCACAGGCTCATCATCACCTATGTGCATCATAACAAAGCGTGATGCATTCCAGAGCTTGTTTGCAAAGTTACCGCTGTTTTCAACCCTCTCCTGATAGAAACGCATATCGTTACCCGGTGCATTACCTGAAATAAGGGTAAGTCTTAAGGCGTCTGCACCTGATTTTTCTATAATTTCAAGGGGGTCAATACCGTTACCTAAGGATTTACTCATTTTTCTACCCTGTGAGTCCCTTACAAGACCATGGATAAGTACGGTTTTGAAAGGAACCTCTCCCATCTGCTCCATAGCAGAAAATACCATTCTTACAACCCAGAAGAAAATAATGTCATAGCCTGTTACAAGTACGTCTGTAGGATAGAAGTACTCAAGCTCCTCTGTCTTTTCAGGCCAGCCCAGAGTTGAGAAAGGCCATAAAGCAGATGAGAACCAGGTATCAAGGCAATCCTCGTCCTGTACAAGGTGTGTTGAGCCACACTTAGGGCAGGCTGCAGGAGTGTCCTTGCTTACAATAACCTCGCCGCAATCGCAGTAGTAGGCAGGTATTCTGTGCCCCCACCAGAGCTGTCTTGAAATACACCAATCCTTGATGTCCTCTAACCAATGGGTATAGATTTTACCGAAACGGTCAGGCACAAACTTAAGGTCCTTATTGTAGTATGCTTCAAGAGCAGGCTTAGCAAGCTCCTCCATTTTAACAAACCACTGCTTTTTAATAAGAGGCTCAATTACACAGCCGCATCTGTCATGAGTACCTACAGCATGAGTAATATCCTCTTTCTTAATGAAAAGACCCATTTCATCAAGCTCTTTTATAATCTGCTCTCTTGCGGCATATCTGTCCATACCTGCAAACTTACCGCCGTTTTCGTTAATAGTACCGTCGTCATTTAAAATATTTATCCTTGGCAGATTATGTCTTTCACCAACCTCAAAGTCGTTAGGGTCATGAGCAGGGGTGATTTTAACAACACCTGTACCAAACTCCATATCAACATAGTCATCTGCAATAATAGGTATTTCTCTGTCAACAAAAGGTATAACACAGGTTTTGCCTACAACGTCCTTATATCTGTCGTCCTGATGATTTACCGCAATAGCTGTATCGCCAAGCATAGTTTCGGGACGGGTAGTTGCAAATTCAAGGAATTTATCGGTACCCTTTATAGGATACTTAATGTGCCAGAAGCCACCCTGCTTGTCCTCATGCTCAACCTCGGCATCAGAGATGGTTGTCTGACAGGTAGGACACCAGTTGATAAGCTTTTCACCGCGATAGATATAACCCTTTTCGTAAAGCTTGCAAAATACGGTTAAAACTGCATTTGAAAGTCCCTCATCCATGGTAAAGCGTTCTCTCTCCCAGTCACAGGAGGAGCCAAGTTTTTTAAGCTGATTTAAGATAGTACCGCCGTACTCCTTTTTCCACTCCCATGCTCTTTTAAGGAAGCCCTCTCTGCCAACCTCCTCTTTGGTTAAGCCTTCCTCACGCATAGCGTTTACAATCTTAACCTCAGTAGAGATAGCCGCATGGTCCGTACCCGGTAACCAAAGGGCATTATAGCCCTGCATTCTCTTCCAGCGGATAAGTATATCCTGCATAGTTTCATCAAGGGCATGACCCATATGAAGATGACCTGTAATATTTGGAGGGGGAATTACAATAGTAAAGGGTTTTTTGCTTTTATCAACCTCGGCATGAAAATAGTTCTTTTCAATCCAGTTTTTGTATATCCTCTCCTCTATGGAAGGGTCATAGCTTTTCGCCATTTCTTTCATTTTAATGTTTCCTCCTGAATAAATTATATATAAGCCTTTGGGCTTTATTAACAAAAAAAAGATACTCCCGCCCGAACTAAGGGCGAAAGTATCCGTGGTACCACCTTATTTCCTGCAAAAGCAGGCACTTTACAGCCTTAACGCGACCAACGGACAGACCTACTTAAGTTCAGCCTGTCGGCTCATAAGCTACCTTCACCGCCGTTTTTGCCAAAGCACCTTTCAGCCTATGAGTGCTTTTCTCTGATACCAACTAACGGTTACTCCTCTTAATCACAGCCTTTTTATGTATTATGCAAGAAATTCCACAATAGCCTCGCAAGCCTCGTTTTCATCACTGCCCTCTGCAGTAATAATTACCTCACGACCGCCTAAAGCACCTATGGAAATTACACCCATAATACTCTTTAAATTAATATTTTTATTTTCCATTTCCAAATGTAAGCTGCTGGAATATCTGCTTGCTGTCTGCACAAGCATAGCAACAGGTCTTTCGCCCATACTTGAGCCTACTACAACTTGTTTCTTTACCATTCTAAGGTTCCCCCTTCAATAACTCTGAAATTTCACATATTTTTTTAAGTCTGTGGTTTACCCCTGATTTACCTAAATTCAAAGCTTCCGCCAATTCTTTAAGGCTAAGATTGGGATTTTCCAACCTTGCCCTTGCGACCTGCTCAAGTCGGGGCGGCAAATAGGATAAGCCAACTGTGTTTTTTATGTATTCTATAGCCTCGCACTGCTTCAGTGAAGACTTAACAACCTTGTTAAGATTAGCGGTTTCACAATTAACAATGCGGTTTACATTGTTACGTACCTCTTTAATAATACGACTGTTTTCATACTCCATAAGTGCTTTATGGGCAGATATAAGGTTAAGCATATCCACTATCTGCTCACCCTCTTTAAGATAAACAATATAATGATTTTTACGCTCAACAATTTTTGCATCTATACCGAAATCAGCTATAAGCCTTTTCAGACTCAGGGCATGATAATAATCATTATTTACAAACTCAAAATGATAGTTCTTTTCAGGATTGGTTACCGAGCCACAGCAGATAAAGGCTGTTTTAAGGTATGCCCTTTTACAGCATTCAGAGACAACAATAAGCGGATTTACCGGCTCCTCGTCCCTCAGGTTATCCCTCAAAAACCCTGTTACCGAAAGCACACTATCCGCCTTATCTCCAAGCAGAATAATTGCCTGTCTGTTATCCAGCTGTGTAAAATCAGGCTCGTAACCGAACAAGCTTTTTATAAGCTCCCCGGCAAGCTCTGTCACCCTGTCATTTTCGGAAGAAATAATTAAAAAATCGTCCTTATTATGAAGGCTGTATTCTCCGCAAAGGTTAATTAAAGCACATAAGGAAGCTATTATACAATGTCTTGCAGAGTCCCTTTTATTAAAAAGCTCCTTTTTGACATCACCTGAAAATGACATTTAATCACCTTTTCTTTTTTAGATTATACTACCTCTTGCTGTCCTTGTCAATATCACGATGTGCAATTACCACACTGTGTCCCTCCTTTTTAAGGGCTGAGTGTACTTCATTTGCCAAGGTTACGCTTCTGTGCTTGCCGCCCGTACAGCCTATTGCTATTACAAGCTGGTTTTTACCCTCCTTTATGTAGTTAGGCACTAAGAAAGATAGCATATTTACAAGCATTTCCAAAAACTTCTTTGCCTCATCAAAGCCCATTACATAGTCCCTTACGGCTACATCATTACCTGTATAGGGCTTAAGCTCCGATATATAAAAGGGGTTTGGCAGAAAACGTACATCAAAAACAAGGTCTGCATCGTGAGGTATGCCGTATTTAAAGCCAAAGCTAAGGACGGTAATCATAAGGCTGTCAAACTTTTTATTTTCAAGAAACATATCGCTTAGCTGTGACCTTAACTGCCTTGTAAGCAAATGGCTTGTATCTATAATATAGTCTGCCTTTTTCTTAATATCCTTCAGCATTTCACGCTCACGCTTAATGCCTACTGTGGCAAGGTCGCCCCTTGCAAGGGGATGGGAACGCCTTGTTTCCTTATAACGTTTTAAAAGCACCTCGTCAGAGCAATCCATAAAAAGGATTTCAAACTTATTTGTTTCACTTTTCATTTCGGATATACAGCTGAAAAGGTCCTTAAACAGCTTACCTCCTCTTATATCAATGCCAAGTGCCGCATTTTCAATATCACTGCTTGCGGCACAAAGCTCTGCAAACTTAGGTATAAGGCTTGGGGGCAGATTATCCACACAGAAATAATCTATATCCTCCAAAAACTTAAGTACGGTACTTTTGCCTGCACCTGACATACCTGTTACTATTAAAAATCTCATCCCTTCACCTCCGTTAAAGCTCGCCTAAAAAGCGAACCTCCGGTTCAAGCATAATGCCCGAATTTTGGTATACTCTTTCCTTAACCGAATTTATAAGGCTTAAAATATCGTCGGTTGTAGCCTTGCCGGTATTAACTACAAAGCCGCAATGCTTTTCACTTACCTGAGCACCGCCTATACTAAAGCCTTTTAAGCCTGCTTCCTCAATAAGCTTACCTGCAAAATTACCCTCAGGACGCTTAAAGGTACTGCCTGCACTGGGCTTATCAAGGGGCTGTTTTTCACGTCTGCGGAGGGCAAGGTCGTCCATTACCGCCTTTATTTCAGAGGGGTTGCCCTTTTCAAGCTTAAGCTTCACTTCAAGAACAATCATACCCTCCTCCATAATACGGCTGTGTCTGTAGCCAAAGCCGCATTCTTCATTTGAGAGGGCTTTAACCTCTCCCTTATACAGCACCTTAACCTCTTTTACTATATCCTTAAGCTCACCGCCGTAGGCACCTGCATTCATACAGATACCTCCGCCTATACTGCCCGGAATACCTGCCGCAAACTCCATGCCCTTAAGCTCTTCCCTTAAGGCTCTTTGAGCCACGGCTGAAAGCAAGGCTCCTGCTTGGGCTGTAATAATATTATTGTCCGCCCTTATTTGGGAAAACTCTGTACCAAGCTTAATAACAACACCCCTTATGCCCCTGTCGCTTACAAGGAGATTACTGCCGTTGCCTATTACATAATAGGGTATATTGTTAGCCTTACATATATTTATAATACCTATTATTTCCTCTGTTTGTGAGGGCAATGCCATAAGGTCTGCATTACCGCCTGTCTTAAAGGTAGTATGCTTGCTCATAGGCTCATTTTGCCTTAATCTGTCCTTGGAAATAACAGCCTCAAAAAGACTTATGTCTATCATATCTGCACACCTGTCAATTAAAATTTTTATAAAGTAATGCCGCACCTACAATGCCTGCATCATTACCTAAGGTAGCCAAAGCAAGCTTTGTTTTAAGCTCACCTCCGTAAACCCTTTCCTGTAAAATACGGGTAACAGGTGTAATAACCCTGTCGCCCTGAGCACAGATACCTCCGCCTATTACTATGGTTTCAGGCTGAAAAATGTTTACAAGGTTTACTAAGCCTATTGCAAGATGCTTTGAAAAGGCATCCAATATATTAAGTGCCACCTCGTCACCAAGGTCAGCCGCATCAAATACGGTTTTTGCGTCTATAAGCTTAATATTACCGTCTACCAGGTGATAAATTTCACTGTTAGGGTATTTAGCCGCCGCAATTCTGCCCTCACGTCTTAAAGCCGTTGCCGATGCATATGCCTCCCAACAGCCCTTTCTGCCGCAGGTGCACATTTCGCCGTCAGCCATAATAACCATATGTCCTGCCTCGCCTCCTCCGCCGAAGGCTCCTCTGAACACCTTGCCGTCTAAAATAATACCTGCACCTACACCTGTACCCAAAGTAATGTAAATTACGTTTTTATCACCGTGAGCCGCACCGCACATCATTTCGCCTATAGCGGCACAGTTTGCGTCATTATCAATAAAAATAGGCTTATTAATAAACCTTTTAACCTCGTCTATAACGCTTATATGGTCAAAGGAAAGGTTGTTTGCATATATTAAGCACCCCTCCTTAGTATCCACCAAGCCGGGCAAGCCTATACCTACGGAGTAAATCTCCTCCATTGATATATTGCTCTTTTTCATTAAATCAAGACAAAGCCTTGCACTGTCCCCTAAAATATCGTGATAATCTCTGCCCTGAATAGTAGGCGTTGAGCCTTTGGCAAGCAGGCTGTTGCTTTCATCTATAATGCCTGCGGATATGTTAGTGCCTCCAATATCAATGCCAAGATAATACATATTAGTTCTCCTTTTTATTTTTAACTTCAACTGTTTCCGATACCTTTTAAGATAGCGTCATTAAGAGCCTGTGCCGCATTATAACCCATCTTTTTCTGTCTTCTGTTTACTGCCGCCGCCTCACAAATCATGGCAAGGTTTCTGCCGGGGCGGATAGGCACGGTGTTACATACTACTTTATTACCCAGTATATCCATATATTCCTCATTAAGACCTATTCTGTCGTACTGCTTGCCCTTTTCCCAGGTTTCAAGCTTAACAACAAGGTCTATCTCCTGTGTATCCTTAACGGATTGTACACCGAACATTTGCTTTACATTTATAATACCTATGCCTCTGACCTCAATAAAATAGCGTATAAGCTCGGGACAGCTGCCTACAAGGGTTGTATAGGAGACCTTTTTAATTTCCACTGCATCGTCCGCTACAAGACGGTGACCTCTTTTTACAAGCTCAAGAGCGGTTTCGCTTTTACCTATACCGCTTTCACCCGTAATCAGAAGACCCTCTCCGTAAACATCAAGAAGTACGCCGTGTATGGTTGTCCTTTCCGCAAGCTGTACCTTAAGCCACTTTATAAGCTCACTCATAAACTCCGAAGTAGGTGCCTCTGTCTGCAGTATAGGCACACCTGCCTCTCTTGCATAGAACATCATTTCAGGGTGAGGCTCCAGACCTCTTGAAATCACAACACAAGGCATTTTATGCTCAAAAAGCTTAGCCAGGGTTTCCTGTCTGAATTCGGGAGCAAGCTTGCTTAAATAAGTATACTCAACAATACCTATAATCTGTACACGCTCACATTCAAAATAATCAAAAAAACCCGCAAGCTGGAGAGCAGGTCGATTTACCTCCGCAGTTTCAATTAATCTGCCCTCCAGGCTTATATCCTCTGTAAGATTTTTTAAGTTAAACTCCTTAATTACATCTTCAATTTTAACCGAGTACATACCTTATTTACTCCTTTGCCGAAAATTACTGCCAATTAACTTTATAATACCTTAAATCCTTCAATATTGCAACTTCAATATATGTATAATTTACGAAAATTTTTTATAATTCAGGTGCATCTCTTAAAAGGGAATAGGGGGTTATCATAGCAAGTACAGGCTCATCTGCCTTACCGGTTTCCGTAAGAAAGATTGCACACAGCTGTTTCATTGTTTTTGAGTCGATTTTGAATTTTTTGGATACTTCATAAAGAGTTATATCCTTAGCCGCAAAGGTAAAATACTCATTTTCGTGATTATGTAAGGCTATATGCTCAATAAACTGCTCAACCCTTGCATTCATAGTAATATCCATTCTTTTTATATCCGCAAGATAGCCGAACAATACATTTGCACTAAACACACCTATAAGGCGGTTATTTTCCATTATAGGTACATGAGTAAAGCCGTTTATAACCATATGCCTTATAATATCAACTACCCTTGAGGAAAGACCTGCCGTATACATATTATTGCGTTTAATGGCATAATCCATAGCCTTTAAAGGGTTTTTAACCATACCCACACAGCTTTCCATAAACTCTATCATTGTTTCCGAGGGTGTAACGGCAAACTCTCCCTTTACCTTGGGGTTATGTACAAGAAAATTGCGTACCACCCTGCAGTAATCCAAATCATCTTTTAAATTTTTAAGCTGAGGCACATTCATAAGTCTGCCAATAATATTTTCCCCGTCCTTGGCATCGGGAAAGTATACTCTCTTCCCCTCTCTTTCAAGCTGTCTGTAAAGCTCCAAAAATTTATCGCCGCCGGATACAAAGTTATCTGTTTCATACATAAAAATCAACCTACCTTCTCTTTCGCATCAGCAATAATATAAGAAGAACACCTATTCCCACAAGGACAATAGTGCCTCCCGGTTTAATATCATAAAAAGCTGTTATTATAAGACCTGTTACCGTAAAGCAAAGAGCAAAAATAACGGAAAAAATTATGTTTTGCTTATAGCTTTTTGACACCAGCATGGCACAGGCAACAGGCACTACCATAAGTGATGAAATCACAAGAACGCCTACGGTCCTTGAGGCTACAGACACTACAATAGCAGTTAACAGAGTAAAAATAAGGTTTACGCTTTTGACAGGCACACCTGAAAGCCCTGCACCCTCCTCATCAAAGGTCAGATAAAAAAGCTCTCTGTAAAGAATAACTGCCACTGTAATAACCACAACGGAAAGACCTACCACAATCCACATTTCAAAATCAGATATGGCAACTATTGAACCAAACAAAAAGCTGTTTAAGGTGGCGGCATTTTTAACAAAGCCGGAAAACACCGCCGCAAGACCTACGGCAAAGGATAACACAAGAGCAGTTGCCAGCTCCGAATAATTAGGAAAGCCCCTCCTTATATATTCAATGGTAAGTGCCGCAAGCATAGACACAATAACTGCACTAAGCACAGGGTTTATACCCACGCAAAGACCTATTGTAACACCTGCAAGACCCGAATGTGAAAGTGCGTCCCCTATAGTAGAGAGCCTTTTAAGGACGATAACATTACCTATCATAGGAGTCATAATTGAAATAAGCACAGCCACAATAAAGGCTCTTTGCATAAATTCCATTTGAAAAATTTCCAAAACAAATCCCCCTTAATGACAATGATTATGATAAACATGAGCAAGTATAGTACCCGAATTAAAGTCCTTTGAGCTCATAATTTTACCATGTCCGTCCTCTGATAACACAAGAACCTTGTTTGAATGATATAATATTGAGGAAATATCGTGAGTTACCATAACAATAGTAAGCCCTGATTTATTAAGCTCACCCAAAAGACAGCAGATAGAGTCCACCGCCTTAATGTCAATACCTACCGTAGGCTCATCAAGAAAAACAATTTCAGGCTCAGATACAAGTGCCTTTGCTATAAACACTCTCTGCTGTTGGCCGCCTGAAAGCAGACCGATAAGCTTGTTATGATAGTCGTACATACCCACTCTTTCAAGAGCTTTTTTAACCTTTTGCTTATCCTCCTTAGAGTATGGCTTAAAAAGCCCACGTCTTGAATAAAGACCCAAGGACACAATTTCCTCTACGGTTGCGGGGAAGTCTGCATTAAAATCCGTTGCCTTCTGGGAAACATAGGCAATTTTCTTATAGTCCTTAAATTTTGAGGACAATTCCCCGAAAAGCTTAATTTCGCCCTCTGTCGGTGTAAGCCTGTTTAGTATAAGCTTTAAAAGGGTGCTTTTGCCCGTACCGTTAGTGCCTACTATGCAGATAAAATCGTTTTTTTCAACTTCAAAGCTAAGCCTGTGTAATATGCTTTTATCGGGATAGTTAAAACTAAGGTTCTTTACTTGCAGAACAGCCACATTTATCACTCCAATGCAGTTTTTAAGTTAGTTAAATTATCTTCCATAACGGAAATATAGCTTTCGCCTGCGTCAATATCCTCTTGAGTAAGACCCTCAAAGGGGTTAAGCTCTAAAAGCTCAGCTCCCGTTTCGTCTGATATGGTCTGAACCACCTTAGGACTTGAAAGCTCCTCAAAGAAAATGTATTTTATATTATTTTCATTAATATAGTCAATTATCTCCTTCATTTGCTGAGGTGACGGCTCTGACTCAGGTATAACGCCCTCAACAGACACCTGCTCTAAGCCGTATCTTTCACACATATAGCTGTATGCCTCATGGGACACAACTATGCTCTCTCCCTTATAAGGTGAAAGGGTATCCGTATACTTAGTGTCAAGGGCTGTAAGCTCTGCAATAAAGGCATCTGCATTTTGTCTGTAGTAGTCTGCATTTTCACTATCCTTTTCCGAAAGGGTATCAGCTATTTTCTCTGTTATTTTAATTACATTCTGTGGGTCAAGCCAGATATGGGGGTCCTCTGCCTTTTCATTGCTCAGTCCCTCTGAAAGCTCAACATATTCAACCTCATCACCTACAGAGCTTTTTACGCTGTCAATCCAGCTTTCCATACCTAAGCCGTTATAAAAAAGCACCTCTGCCTTGCTTACCGTAAGCATATCCTGTGAACTTGGCTCCCAGTCGTGAGGTTCTGCCCCCGTAGGTACAAGGTTTATAACCTCAACCTTGTCGCCGCCTACCTTTTCGGTAAAATCATAAAGGGCATAAAAGCTTGTGCAAACCCTTAATTGTTCCGTTCTCTCCTCTGTCTGTCCGCAGCCTGTCAGGGCTATTGACAATACTAAAGCTAAAAATAATTTTTTCATTAAAATATCTCCTTAATCCTTATATAGGTATATAATAACATTTTTCCTTTAGCTTTTCAAGCAATTACAGTCAATCTTATTATAGGTTTTAAGCCCTTGATTTATACTTGCTTGACCTGTAACGAGTTTTGTTATATCATTAAAATAAATAACAGGTAAGGAGGTATTTATATGGATGTGTCAGCACTTGCAAGGGAAATTATAAATAATACCCAAAGGGTTATCATAGGTAAGGAAAAGGAGATTGAGCTTATAATTTCAGCACTTTTTTCAGGCGGTAATGTGCTTATTGAAGACGTACCCGGCACAGGCAAAACTATGCTCTCACGTGCAATTGCCGCCTCTATAGAGGGTGAATATAAGCGTATACAGTTTACCCCTGACCTTCTGCCGGGAGATTTAACGGGCATAACCTACTTTAATCCCAAGGAGGGTGAGTTTATTTTTCGCAGAGGAGCAATATTTACAAACGTACTTTTAGCTGATGAAATAAACAGAGCAACACCTCGCACCCAATCGGCACTGTTAGAGGCTATGGAGGAAAAGCAGATAACCGTTGACGGCACTACCTATACTCTTAACCCTCCCTTTTTTGTAATTGCAACCCAGAACCCTGTTGAAACCCAGGGTACATATCCCCTGCCCGAAGCTCAGCTTGACCGTTTTACAATAAAGCTGTCTTTGGGTTATCCCGAAAGGGAGCAATACCTTGACTTAATAAATACCCATACAAAGGAAAATCCTCTTGACACCTTAGAGCCTGTATGTAAAGGTGAGGATATAGTAAATGCCTGCCTTGCCTGCAAGGATATTTATATTCACCCTGATTTAGTCAACTATATAGTTGACTTAGGAGAGGCAACACGATGCTTTGAGGGCATTGCCTTAGGCTTAAGCACAAGAGGTATTTTATGGGCAGTTAATATGTCAAAGGCATATTGTGCCGTAAAAGGCAGAAAATACGTTACTCCTGAGGATATTAAGCTTATCTTCCCTTACGTTGCCTGTCACAGGCTTATTTTAAAGGGCGGCTACAAGCACAGAGAGAATTATGCCCTTGATGCGGTTAATGAGATTTTAGCAAAGGTACAGGTTCCTACTGAGGATTGGTCCGGAAGCTGAGGAGTGATTTAATGGATATACTTGTAATTATGCTTGGTGCCTTTATCCTTTATATAACAGAGGGCTGGTTTTACTCACGCTTCTGGAGCAAGGGTCTTGATGCCAAGGCAAAAATAACCCCCTTATCAGCCTTTAAGGGAGATAAATGCACCATGGAGCTTACAGTTGCAAACCGTAAGCTTTTACCCCTGCCCTGGCTTTGGATAAAACTCCATATAAGCTCTTATTTACACTTTGACAATATGCCTGAGTCCTCAAACGAGTATGTATATCACAACAGCCTGTTTTGTATTATGGGCTGGCAGGAAATAAAACGCAGTTTAAGCTTTACCTGCACAAAAAGAGGTTATTACCCCCTACGCTCCTTTGAGGTAATAGGTACAAGCATATTATTTAACGGAAAGCACAGCAAAAGCTTTGACCTGCCCCCTGCCTTGACGGTCTATCCCTCTCTTATAGCTATAGATGAAATAGATACCCTTATATCAAGGCTTGACGGCACAGTTGCCTACAGAGGCTTTATTAATCCCGACCCCTTTGAGTTTTCGGGCATAAGAGAATACAGCCCTACAGACAGCTTAAAGGATATTAATTTCAGAGCATCGGCTCATATGAATACCCTTATGTCAAACACTCACAACCCTACCGTCAAGGGAGAAATTACTATAATACTCTGCTTCAGGCTTTTAAAGGAAAGCTTTGAGGAGGAAAGATTTGAGTATGCTGTTTCTCTTGCCGCCACACTTTCCGACTATTACATAAGACAGGGCTACAGCCTTGCCCTTTACAGCAACGGAATTGACCCTCTTTCCGACACCTGTGTAAAAATAGAGGGTGGTATAGGAGAGGGACATTTGAGCCTTATCCTTGAGAGCCTCGGCAGAATAAGCTATACAAAAACCGACACGCTAAAGCTCTTAAAGCCTGATATAAACAGCACCTCATCGGCAATTTTCATAAGTCCTACGGTAGATATGGATATACTGGAGCTATATGGTAATATTACGGAAAAATATTTTGGGGTAAAGTGGCTTTTCCCCGTTATGAGCTTTTATGTACCCCACAGCACTCCACCTGTTGAGGGTGCTGAAATTGTACCTGTTCCCCCTGAATAAGGAGTTGATTTTATGCCTGGGCTAAGACGTTTTTTTGAGGCAATAACAGAGGATTTATTCAGCTTTAACCTGACTCTGATACCCTTCGGGCTTTTGATAGGTATGGCTGAAAGGGATATAGGCGGAGTGCTTATGCTCCTTTTATTTATACCTCTGCTTTTATATTATTATTTTTTAAGGGTGAAAATTAAAAAGCTGTCCTTGTTTTTGTTTTTAAGCTGGCTGCCCTGTGTAATAGGTCTTTTTATGCCTCACCCCATAATACATACATTTTTTATAGGCTTTTTAGCCTCACGTAATGTAAGACGCAGAACCTCGGCTGAGGCTGTTTTATGCATCAGCTTTGAGCTTTTATGTTTTCCTCTCACCTTTTTAGCGGCAGTATACATAGTTTCCCCCTTTATTGATATGACATTTATACGCCCCTTTATTTACGGACAGGCAACAGCCCTGCTTTTGCTTGCCTTGATTTATACTCATCTAAAGGGCATAAACAACGAGCTGGAGCTGGACTATGCCTCCGCCTTAGGTTCAACAAAGGCAGTTACAGCCTTTGCAAATAAAGCCCTTGCAGTATATATAGCAGGTTTTTTAGCCGTGCTTTTGCTTTTTCGTTTTGTACCCTTCGGCTATCTTGCAGTTTTTATAGGCAGGTTTATTATAAAGCTGTTAAGGCTTTTGTTTGCAAATATAAGCTCAGATACCGACGATGTGATTGCAACACCTATACAGGGTAATGAGGAGGTCCCCATGGATTTAGCCCTTGAGGAGGCTCCTATGTGGATGCAGATAATCGAACAGATACTCATATATGCAATTAATTTATTTGCTCTTAGTCTAATTGTACTGTTTATAGCCTTTTTCTGTCTTAGGCTGTATAGAGGCTTTTACAGAAAAAGAGATGAAAGGCTTTATTACAACGACCGTATATCTGAAATAAAGCCTCTTAAAAGACAGAAAGGCAATATATTTTTCAAGCCCTTGCCAAAGGATAGCATAAGACGAAAATATTATAAAAAATTAAACCGCCATTTTAAAAAGCATAGATTTAACAGGGCGGATACACCCCTTGAAATACAGGAAAAGCTAAGGGATAAGGAGAATTTATCCAAGCTTACACCTCTTTATGAAAGCACAAGATACAACAAAAAGGATTGATATGCAGTAAGCTATATCAATCCTTTTTATTTTAACTGTTATTAATCGTCCAGCTTCTTTTTAACCTTATCCCAGAAGCCCTCTTTTTTTGCACTGTCCCCACTAAGCTCAGCAAACTCTCTTAAAAGGCTCTTTTGTCTGTCTGTAAGTCTTGACGGAATAATCACCTTAAAGGTAATGATTTGGTCACCTCTTAATTTAGAGTTACGTACGTTAAATACACCCTTATTCTTAAGAGTAACTGTTTCACCCGGCTGTGTACCCGGCTTAACAGTATATTTTTCCTCACCCTCAAGAGTAGGTATGGTAATTTCATCACCTAAGGCTGCCTGTATCATGGTAATAGGTACCTCAACCAAAATATCGTTACCCTCACGTACAAAAATCTTATGAGGCATAACGGTAATTGATACATAGAGGTCACCGTTTTGTCCTCCTCTTTCACCTGCACCGCCCAAGCCTGTTTTTCTTATGGACTGACCATGAGCAATACCCTTAGGTATATCTATTTTAACAGTCTTTTCTGCCGTAATATTACCCTTACCGCCGCACTTTGTACATGGAGTTGTAATTACCTTACCCTCACCGCCGCAGGCTGAACAGGTACGCACTGACTGCATCATACCGAAAGGTGTCTGCTGGGTAACCCTCTCCTGACCTGAGCCGTTACAACGTTTGCAGGTCTGAGCATATGTACCCGGCTCACAGCCTGAACCGTTACACTTATCGCACTTTTCCGTAACGGGAATTTTTATCTCCTTAGTGCAACCGAAAACAGCCTCCTCAAAGGTTAAGGTAACATTTATCTGCATATCCCTGCCCTTACGGGGACCGTTTTTACGCCTTGAGCCGCCGCCGAATATATCCCCGAAGCCAAAGCCTTCAAATATATCACTGAAGTCCATACCGCCGAAGCCTCCGCTGAAGCCGCCTGCTCCGCCTGCACCGCCCTGCTCAAAGGCTGCATGACCGTACTGGTCATAGGCTGACCTTTTCTGAGGGTCCTTAAGGACCTCATAAGCCTCATTTACCTCTTTAAACTTAGCCTCAGCCTCTTTATCTCCCGGATTATTGTCAGGGTGATATTTTTTTGCCTGAGCACGGAATGCTTTTTTTAACTCTGCATCAGAAGCACCCTTTTGTACCCCCAGTACTTCATAGTAATCTCTTTTAGCTGCCATTTTTACACCGCCTAAACCTCAATAAGGGGATACCGCAAATGCAGCAGCCCCTTAAATATTTTTATAATCAACCGTCAATTATTTCGTCGTCACCGTTTTGTGCTGACATATCAGGTCCTGCCTGACCGCCTGCCTGCTGATACATCTTTGCACCGATTTCCTGCATCTTTGTGCTGAAGTTCTCGCAAGCATTCTTAAGAGCGTTTACATCAGACTCACTCATAGTTTCGGGAGTCTTGCCCTCGCTTAAGGTCTTAAGGCTTGCAACCTCGCTTTCAAGAGTAGCCTTATCCTCAGCAGAAATCTTATCTCCCATATCCTTAATAAGCTTTTCTGTCTGGAATATTAAGTTGTCAGCCTCGTTCTTTGTATCAACAGCCTCCTTACGCTTCTTATCCTGTTCAGCGTACTGCTCTGCCTCCTTAACGGCTCTTTCAATCTCCTCATCACTAAGGTTTGTACTTGAGGTAATGGTAATATTCTGCTCCTTACCTGTACCTAAGTCCTTAGCACTTACCTTTGTAATGCCGTTTGCGTCAATATCAAAGGTTACCTCAATCTGTGGGATACCTCTCGGAGCAGGAGCAATGCCGTCAAGGCGGAACTGACCTAAGCTCTTGTTATCTCTTGCAAGAGGTCTTTCACCCTGAACAACATTAATATCAACTGCTGTCTGGTTATCTGCATAGGTTGAGAAAATCTGCTTTTTGTTTACAGGGATAGTGGTGTTTCTTGGAATAAGCACCGTAGATACACCGCCTGCTGTTTCAATACCCAGTGAAAGAGGTGTAACGTCAAGAAGCATAATATCACCTGCACCTGCGTCACCTGCAATCTTACCGCCCTGGATAGATGCACCTAAGGCAACACATTCATCAGGGTTAATACCCTTGAAAGGCTCCTTGCCTGTAATCTTTGCAACCTCCTCCTGTACGGCAGGTATTCTTGTTGAACCGCCTACAAGAAGCACCTTGTCAAGGTCTGCCGCTGTTAAATCGGCATCCTTTAAAGCATTCTGTACAGGAACGATTGTTGCACTTACAAGGTCTGCCGTAAGCTCGTTGAACTTAGCTCTTGTAAGGCTTACATCAAGGTGCTTAGGACCGTCCTGGTTCATTGTAATATATGGCAGGTTAATGTTTGAGGTTGTAGCTGAGGAAAGCTCTTTTTTAGCCTTCTCTGCCGCTTCCTTAACACGCTGCATAGCCATTTTGTCATTTCTTAAATCAATACCCTCTTTAGCCTTAAACTGCTCAACAAGGTAATCCATAATTCTCTGGTCAAAGTCGTCACCGCCGAGGTGGTTATTACCGCTTGTTGCAAGCACCTCAATAACACCGTCGCCGATGTCGATAATAGATACATCAAAGGTACCGCCGCCAAGGTCGTATACCATAATCTTCTGTTCCTTTTCATTATCAAGACCGTATGCAAGGGCAGCCGCTGTAGGCTCGTTAATAATACGCTTTACATCAAGACCTGCAATCTTACCTGCGTCCTTTGTAGCCTGTCTTTGAGAGTCTGTAAAGTAAGCAGGTACAGTAATAACTGCTTCTGTTACTGTTTCGCCTAAGTAGCTTTCAGCGTCCTTCTTAAGCTTTTGTAAAATCATAGCTGAAATTTCCTGTGGTGAGTACTTTTTATCGTCATAGCTGAACTTATAGTCCTCACCCATATGTCTTTTAATAGAGATAACCGTACCGTCTACGTTGGTTACCGCCTGTCTTTTTGCAGTTTCACCTACAAGTCTTTCACCGCTTGAGGTAAAAGCTACAATAGAAGGGGTTGTTCTTTCACCCTCAGCATTTGTAATAACTGTAGGCTGACCGCCTTCCATAACTGCTACGCAAGAGTTTGTTGTACCTAAGTCAATACCAATAATTTTTCCCATTTTTTATTCCTCCAAAAAAATAATAATCAGTTAGCTACCTTTACCATACTGTGTCTTATAACCTTGTCGCCCATTTTGTATCCCTTTTGGAATACTTCAACTACAACATTAGTATCACAGCTTTCATCATTAATATGCATTACCGCATTGTGTAAATTAGGGTCAAAGGGTTCACCCTCTGCCGGAATTTCCTCAACACCAAGGGAAACCAACATTTCCATAAGCTGTTTTAATATCATTTCAACACCTACGTAAAGGGGGTTTTCCTTATCATCTGCCGAAGCCACAGCTCTTTCAAAATTATCTATAATAGGCAGGAGCTTATCAACCGTATCTCTTACGCCGTTAGAATACATTGATGCCTTTTCCGCAGTTGTTCTTTTGCGGTAGTTATCAAACTCGGCAACCTGCCTTAAATACTTGTCAAAGCT
This sequence comes from uncultured Bacillota bacterium, assembly GCA_958426775.1. GTDB lineage: Bacteria > Bacillota > Clostridia > Lachnospirales > CAG-274 > CALWRD01. Next base: position 42,027 of record CATZZP010000003.1, on the reverse strand, counting down.
TTCCTTTGCCTTAGCCTCAGCCTCCTGAAGCTTAGCCTCATAGTCAACCTCAGCCGCCTCTTGGACAGCCTCCGTTTCTTCAACTACAGGCTCATTATCTAAAACCTCTTCATTTTCAAGAGGGGTTTTATTTTCCTCATTCATATATTTTATCCTCCGTTATCCTCTTCCTCAAGCGACCGTATAATGCCGTTTATATTTTTAACAATGGCATTTAATATGGACACCGTCTGACTGTAATTCATCCTGGTAGGTCCTATAACACCTATTGTGCCGTAGGAGTTTTTGCCGTATTTATAGCCTGCACGGACAATACTGCAATCCTTAAGACCCTCCATATTATTTTCCCCGCCTATAACAATCTGTATCTTGCCGGGGATACCCTGCGGACCGCTGTCAAGCAAGGTAATAAGCATATCCTTTTCCTCAAATGCCCGGAAAAAGCTCCTTGCCTTAACAACATCGTTAAACTCGGGAAAGTCCAATATATTATTGACACCGCTGGTGTACATCTGTATATCCTCTTCCTCAATTACGGTCTTTTTAACTGCCTGTACGGCACCTGCCGCCAGCTCCTTAAAGCCACCGAAGTTATCAAGGAGAGCATCAAGCTCGTCATCACTTAAGGAAACTACATCATATCTTTCAAGAAGCAGGTTAAACATAGCCGAAACTTGATTAAGCTCATTCATATCAGGCGATACCCTACATCTCAGGATATGATTTTTTATAACCTTTGTGTCTGTTACAACTACACACACTACCGAATGGTCATCTACAGGCACAAGCTGAATATGCTTTACCTTAACCTCCTTAACCTTAGGCTCCGTAACTACCGTGGTGTAGTTGGTAAGTGTTGAAAGAGCCTTAGCTGTCTGCTTCATAAGGTAATCGATATGCTCCACATTATCCTTAATAAGCTCTTTCAGCACCTTTGCCTCATCTCCCGTAAGCTCACGTGAGTGCATAAGGTGGTCAACATAAAGCCTGTAGCCCTTATCAGAGGGAACTCGACCTGCTGAGGTATGAGGCTGTACAATTAAGCCCAGCTCCTCCAAATCACTCATTTCATTACGGATTGTAGCCGAGGAAATGCCCAAATTATATTTTTTGGCAATAGTACGAGAACCTATAGGCTCTGCAGTGGCCACATAATCATTAATAATTGCTTCCAGAATTTTTATTTTTCTGTCATTTAAAAGCATATAATCACAACCTTTTAAATATAAATCTAAAAAACTGCTTTTGTTTTGTTAGCACTCACTTAAATTGAGTGCTAACTCTTTACTAATAAAATATCACTTAGCAGGTAAATTGTCAAGTGATATTTATAATTTTTTATATTTTATTTACATTGTGCCTGTTATAAGCTCCGCCAAAAGAATAACCCCCGGCAGACTTATAACCGAAAGGATAGTTGAAATTGCAAAAATTTCGGAGGCATAAACTGCATTTTTATCATAATTAATAGCAAACATAGTAGCTGATGCGGCGGCGGGACAAGCCGCCTCAATTACAGCGGTAATTACCACTATCTTTTCAAAGCCGAAAGGTGCAAATACCAACGCACAGACCAACGGTACGGCAAAAAGCCTTAAAAATGCTATATAGTATGCCCTTAGCTTTTTTACAGCCTCCTTTAAATTTGCCTGGGCTATGGTTGCACCTGCAATTATCATAGCGAGAGGTGAGTTCATAGCCGCAACCTGCTCCGCCGCCTCACCTATAGGTGCAGGCAGCTTTATTTTAAACACAAACATTATAAGACCCAGTACACAGCAGATAATAGCAGGCGAAATAAGGTTCTTTGCCATAGTCTTTGCATCTGCACCCTCTATAACCTGTAATACGCCATGGGTCCAAAGGCAGATATTAAAAACGGTAAGGTAGGCTGTTAAATAAAGCACACCCTCCATACCGAATATACCGTTTATAAGAGGGATACCTATAAACCCACAGTTGGAATAAACTGTTGAAAGCCGCTCTATCTCAAAATCCTGTCTGCCCTTTTTAATAAGTACAACAGAAATTATTATGCCTATTAAATGGCTTGCTATTGCAAGCATTGCAGATATAATAAAATTGTGCATAAGCCTTTGGTCAATTTCAACCTGATAGGCATTAATTATCATAAGGGGGTTTACTATGGTAAGCAGTACCCCTGTAAGCACCTTATTGCCTCTTTCATCTATAATACCCTTTTTATATGCCGCAAAGCCCGTTACGGCAATAATCAGCATTACAAAAATTTTTTCTGCGGCAGTTAAAGCAAGTTCCATCTTGAATAATCCTTCTTTCTTTTGGTAAAGCTTTTCATATCCTTAGGCAAGCCAGTATTCTTCTCCCTCCGTTATTACTGCTCTGCCACTTGTTGCATTTATTATTTCTTTAATGAACCCCTGACTTTTTGCCTTCTCTGCCAGTACAATAAACTCTACATCTGCACCGTAGACCGTATCCTTTAGCCTATGACCCTTTTGCATTATTTCATATTGTACCTTACCGCTTGCGGTATAATCAACCTTAATACTTATCTCATTATAAAGGGACATTGTAATTATCCCCGCCGCCTCCAGTCCGTCCTTAGCACCTCTTGTATAGGCTCGCACAAGCCCGCCTGTACCTAAGAGCGTACCGCCGAAGTACCTTGTAACAACTGCAACCACATCGGTTACAGCCTCGCCACGCAGAACCTCAAGCATAGGTATACCTCCTGTCCCCTGAGGTTCTCCGTCATCACTGTAGCGTTGCAGTTCGGAGTTTTTACCTATTATGTAGGCATACACATTATGCCTTGCATCCCAGTACTGTTTTTTTATCTGCTCAATAAAAGCAACAGCCTCCTCCTCTGTAGTTACAGGCTTAACGTGGGATATAAACCTTGATTTCTTTTCAACAAATTCTGATGTTGCCTCGTTTGCAACGGTGTTATATTTTTCCGCCATTTTATACCTCAGAACATTCGCTTAAGCACAATATGGAGCAATAAATTATTCTCATAAAGCAATATTGCCACCTTAGAGGCTGATATGCATTCATAGATATTATATATTGCAGGCTTTGTAATAAAGGCACTTACAAGACCGAAGCATATCCATATTATAATTACCGAAAGCATAAGCCCTGCCGCAGCACCGCCTAACTTGTTTATGCCGTTTATTATCGGTAGCTTTGCAAGCAGCTCAATGCCCTTAAAGACTATTCTGAGTACCAAAAGGAATAGGGCAAAAAGCACCGCTACAATAACCAAATTTATAAGCATATTGGTTAAAAAACCCGCTATGTAAGCAAAAAAGCTGTCCGTACCCAAAAGCTCATATATCACTGAATTATTATTTTCCAAAAGCTTTTCCTTTATAAAGTCAGGCAGATTTAACGAATTAATTATATTTACCTCCTGTTGCTTTGTAAACACCTCAACCTTTGTATCAAGGTCAAGAGAGGTTAATATACTGTTTTGAATTAAATCAAACAAGGGTGTAGACCTTATAAGCTTTGATACTACGGGATAAAATATAATAGCCCCTCCAAAGGAGGCAACACTGTAAACAAGCTTCAGCGCCATGCCAACCAAGCCCTTGCTTAAGCCTGAAATCAAGCCTATCAGCAGTATAGCAATAACAATTAAGTCAGCCATATTAAGTCCGTATATATTCATTGAGTAACCTCCTCCTGTTTTTGTGTTTCAGCCTGTACAGTATTTGTTTCAGAAGGCTCTGTTGTACCTTCCTGCAGAGTTGTTTCCTCAACAGAGGTTACAGCCTCTGTTGCTTCTGCCCCGGTAGCCTCCTCCAAAGCAGAAGGAGTTGTTGCATTATCCTCAGGTGCAATCTCCTTAAGTCTGTTACCCTTACCAACCCTTGTAAGAGTAGCCTTTACAGGAGTAACTGCAAGCATTTTATCCTTGCCGTTGTAAGGCAGAACCTTGCTTGTATCCTGAACGGCAGTATAACTCCAGATATAACCGCCTCCCGTTCCATATGCCTCAAACTCTCTGTTCATAGCTATAACCGTAATATCCTCACCGGGATATAAACCTGTTATATCTCTCCGGGATTTATATTCATTTATCTTATTGCCCTTTGAGTCATACCAGATAACAGTATTTTTTTCAAGCCTCTCTGCCGCATTCAGTAAAGGCTCTCCAAAAGCAACTGCTGTTGTGCCGTCACCGTTTACACAGGCATAGCTTATGCTGTTGCCTATAGGCACTTCAACCTTTTGCACGCCCTCGCTTTCATCACAATCAATAAAGGCAAGCTTATTATCCATTACAGCTACACAGTTATTATCAGCTAAAAACCTTAATGCAACGGGCATACTGTCCTCAAACAGCTCTGAGGCAAACATACCGTCGCCGCTCTCTGTGCTTTCTGTCTTGTTACCGTCTATATAATAGAAGGTAACATTACTTGTAAGCTTGATATTGTTAATATTCATAAAGCTTACTGCAAGCACAGAGCCGTCCTCTGAAATATCAACAGCAGTAGGAATGCCCTCATCTGCCACAAAAACACTTTTATGAATTTCCTCACCCTGTTGGTTGCAAACCAAAAGCTCATAGTCAGAGTCCTTTTTATTAACCGCACCTATATACCCCATACCGTTTACGGTAAAGGTTATAAGAGATTGCTCAAACTCCATTTTATAAAGCAAGCCGTTCTCGTTATATACCCTTAGCTTAGTGCCGTTTTTTTCCGCAAGTGCAACGGCATTTTTATCTCCCCGCATTACAGGATAAAGCATGGTAAAGCTATCTTTCCATACCTCATTACCGTTTTCGTCAAGTAACACAAGGCTATCCTTTGTTGTATGGAAAATATTATCTCCGTATGTATAAAAATCGGACTTGGTGCTTAACTCATAATCCCTTGTAAAAAGCACATTGCTCTCGGTCATATCTATCTCTCTGCCTCTGGTTGCAACAAAAAAAGCAATAGCAAGGCTGATTAAAATAATAAAAATTATAATAAGACCTATTTTAGATGAACCCTTTTCATTCACCTGCCGAGGCTTTTTGTTTATATTTCTTCTGCTGTTTTCCTTATCCAACAGTAAACCACCTTTCAAAAAGCATTAACTAAGTTAAGTATACTATTTTTATACCGTAAAATCAACTTTAAAAATAAAGCTGCTATATTTTATATATGAACACTTGACGAGTGAGATGTAAAAATGTATAATTATATTTAATAAACCGCAAGATGATTGTTGCAATTATTTAATTGTCTGACAATTTAAGGTCTTAAAATCAAAACAAAAAGGGGAGTCATTTATGGCTTTATTCGGTGAAATGAGCAAGTCGGAGTTAATTGAACTCCAACAGGGGTTGCTCAACGAATATAACAAGATTAAGGCAAACAAAATTCAACTTGATATGTCAAGAGGTAAACCCTCACCTGAACAGCTTAATTTATCCAACGGTATTTTAAGCCTTTCCATTGATAATTATATTGACACGGACGGTAACGATGTACGTAACTACGGAGTTATGGACGGTATCAGGGAATGCAGAGAGCTTTTTTCAAAGCTCCTTAACATACCCCAAAACAACATTATAATAGGAGGAAACTCCTCACTTAACCTTATTTATGATGCCTTTACAAGGCTTTATATCTTCGGTTCTCTTGGTTCTACCCCCTGGGGCAAGCTTGATAAGGTAAAAATTCTTTGCCCCGTTCCCGGCTATGACAGACACTTTGCTATTTGTGAAGAGCTGGGCTTTGAAATGATAAATATCCCCATGACCGATAAGGGTCCTGATATGAATATGATAGAGGAGATGGTTGCAAAGGACGCTTCAATTAAGGCTATCCTCTGTGTACCCCTTTATTCTAACCCCGACGGCATCTGCTACAGTGACGAAACCGTAGAAAGGCTTGCTAAAATGCCTACTGCCGCAGAGGACTTTAAGATATTCTGGGACGATGCCTATGCTATACACCATGTATACGAAGAGATAAAACAGCTTAATATATTTGAGGCATGTAAGAAATACGGTACAGATGACAGAATACTTTACTTCTTCTCTACCTCAAAGGTAACCTTCCCCGGCTCAGGTGTAGCACTTATAGCCTCCGGGGACAGATATATTACGGATATTCGTTCACACTTCAGTAAGCAGACAATAGGCTATAACAAGGTAAATCAGCTCAGAACCTACTGCTTCTTCCGTACTCCCGAGGGCATCAGGGAGCATATGAGAAAGCTTGGCAATATGCTTAAGGAAAAGTTTGATATAGTTCTTTCAACCCTTGACAGAGAGTTTAAGGACACTGACCTTTTAAGCTGGCATAAGCCAATGGGCGGTTACTTTATATCAGTATATACCATGGAGGGCTGTGCTAAGGAAACTGTACGCCTTGCAAAGGAAGCAGGGCTTACCCTTACAAATGCAGGTGCCTCTTATCCCTACGGTAAAGACCCTCATGACAGCAATATCCGTATTGCACCCTCCTATCCAAGCTGTGAGGATTTAAAAACAGCTATGGAAATTTTTTGTATATGCGTAAAGCTTGCCGCAGTAAACAAGCTGCTTGAAAAATAAATAATAAAGGAGAAACAAAATGACAAAGTTTAATGAAAACTACCTTAACCTTAAGGAAAGCTATCTTTTTTCCGAAATTGCCAAGAGAGTAAATGCTTATCAGGAGGCTAACCCTGATAAAAGAGTTATCCGCCTTGGTATAGGTGATGTTACTATCCCCCTTGCACCAAAGGTAATTGAAAGCCTTCACTCTGCTGTTGACGAAATGGCAAGTGCCGATACTTTCAGAGGCTACGGTCCTGAGCAGGGCTATGACTTTTTACGTAACGCTATTAAGGACTACTATGCACGTAACGGCGTAGAGGTTGATGCTGATGAAATATTCGTTTCAGACGGTGCTAAGAGCGACACAGGTAATATTACGGATATGTTTGCAGTTGACAACACAGTGCTTGTTCCCGACCCTGTTTACCCTGTATATGTAGACACAAACATTATGAACGGCAGAAACATTATTTATATGGACGGTACTGCGGAAAACAATTTCTTACCTATGCCAAACCCCGATGTTCACGCTGATATTATCTACCTTTGCTCACCTAACAACCCAACAGGTGCCGCATATAATAAGGAACAGCTTAAGGCTTGGGTAGACTATGCACTTGAAAACAATGCAGTTATCCTTTACGATTCTGCTTATGAGTGCTTTATCTCTGATAAAACACTTCCTCGCAGTATCTTTGCTGTTGAGGGTGCTAAGAAATGTGCTGTTGAGTTCTGCTCACTTTCTAAAACAGCAGGCTTTACAGGTACACGCTGCGGTTACACAATTGTACCTAAGGGCATTGTTACAAAGGCAAGTGACGGCAGCCAATTAAGCCTTAATAAGATGTGGAACAGACGTCAGACAACTAAGTTCAACGGTGTACCTTACATTGTACAGAGAGCTGCCGCTACCGTATTTTCCGAAGAGGGTATGGCAGAGTGCAAGGCTATGATTGACACCTACAGAGTAAATGCAAAAATTATTGCTGACACTATGGATGAGCTTGGTGTACGCTACTTCGGCGGTGTAAACTCACCTTATATCTGGTTTGAATGCCCATTCGGTATGGACTCCTGGTCTTTCTTTGACCTTATGCTTGATAAAATTCAGGTAGTAGGTACTCCCGGTGCAGGCTTCGGTAAAAACGGCAATAACTTTTTCCGTCTTACTTCATTTAATAATAAGGCTAATACAGAAGAGGCTATGGCTAGATTTAAGACACTTTTTAATAAGTAATAAAATAAGAGCATCGAATTTGATTTTCGATGCTCTCTTTAATTTAAACCCCGCTTTTAAAGGCGGGGGTTAGTATTATAATATATTTCAGCAATATTTCTTAAATATTTCTACCTTATCGGTCTTTTCCCAAGGTACATTTATATCACCTCTGCCAAAATGTCCGTAAGCGGCAGTCTGCTTATAGATAGGACGTCTTAAATCAAAGGTCTTTATAATAGCGGCAGGTCTTAAATCAAAGTTTTCTCTTATAATTTCCACAATCTTATCATCGCTTACCTTGCCTGTACCGTAGGTATTAACATAAATTGAAAGAGGCTGTGCAACACCTATTGCATAAGCCAACTGAATTTCACACTTACGTGCAATACCGCTTGCTACTACATTCTTGGCAAGGTATCTTGCCGCATAAGCCGCCGAACGGTCAACTTTTGTAGGGTCCTTTCCGCTGAAAGCACCGCCGCCGTGGCTTGCATAACCGCCGTAGGTATCAACAATAATCTTTCTGCCTGTTAAACCGCAGTCGCCCTGCGGTCCGCCTATAACAAAACGGCCTGTAGGATTTACATAGTACTTGGTTTCAGCATCAATAAGCTCTGAGGGAATAACTGCCTTAATTACCTTTTCAATTACGTCCTCTCTTATCTGCTCCTGACTAACCTCAGGGCTGTGCTGGGTTGAAATTACAATATTGTCAACTCTTACAACCTTATCATCATCATACTCAACCGTAACCTGGCTTTTGCCGTCAGGTCTTAAGTAATCAAGAGTACCGTTTTTTCTTAATTCGCTGAGCTTTTTTGTAAGCTTATGAGCAAAATAAATAGGAGCAGGCATATAATCCTCTGTTTCATCACAAGCAAAGCCAAACATCATACCCTGGTCACCTGCACCTGTATCGTTTTCGTCAGCCTGACCCTCTCTTGCCTCCAGAGAAGAATTTACACCCTGTGCTATATCAGGGCTTTGTCCCTTAATTGAGGTAATAACCGCACAGCTATCGCAGTCAAAACCGTATTTAGCTCTGTCATAGCCTATTTCACGTACTGTTTCTCTTGCAATTGACTCAAAGTCAACAGTACAGCTTGTAGTAACCTCGCCTGCTATCATAACAAGACCTGTTGTGGTCATTGTTTCGCAAGCAACTCTCGCCATTGGGTCCTGAGCAAGAATGGCATCAAGGACCGCATCTGAAATTTGGTCACAAATTTTATCAGGATGTCCCTCTGTAACAGACTCCGAAGTAAAGTACTTTTTCATTAGTTAAACCTCCTTATTTATTTAAAAAAAAAAGAACCCTACAGGGTTCACAATTCATCTTATCTTCCGACAGGTGTCGGGGGAATTAGCACCGATGCTGTAACAGCCGGTTGCCGGGTTTCACAGGGCCCTGTCCCTCCACCACTCCGGATAAGCACAATATTGAAAAAACAGCCGCTTACCGTAGCAAGCGGCATAAAAAAACACATCAGATTGCACGAACAACCTTGCCTGCACGCATACATCTTGCACAGATATAGATTGACTTAATTGTACCGTTGTCGTTAATCTTAACCTTTCTAACGTTAGCCTTCCAAGTCTTTTTAGCACGTCTTGAAACCTGGCTACGGTTGATGCTGATTCTGCGACCGTTTTGCATAGCCTTATCACAAATTTCACACTTTGCCATTACTTCCACCTCCCTTAGGTAAAAACTCACTATTCGACATTATAACATAAACCTTACTTAATTGCAAGAATTATTTTAAGAAACAATAAAAATTGTCCTTTTATATCAGCCTTTTTATTTTATACTTATTTATTATATAAGTCAAGTATTTTTTTTATTTATTGACTGAGATTTTTAACACTGTAAGGGCAAAACCTCTTAAATTCATCTAAAACAGTTGATAAACCAAAAAAATAAGTTTATACTATAATAGATATATTATATTTAAAGGGAGGCTTTGTGTATGTCAGCAAAAATAACTAACGGACTTGGAATTATAACTATAGATAACGAGGTAATTGCACGTGTAGCAGGTCTTGCCGCTACAGAATGCTGCGGCGTTGTAGGTATGGCTGTTAAGAGCGTAAAGGACGGTCTTGTACATCTGCTTAAAAAGGACTCTCTTACAAAGGGTATCGGCATTGTGGTTGAGGAGGAACAGGTTAAAATTGAGCTTCATATAATTGTGGAGTACGGCACAAATATCCCTGCTATTGCCGAAACTATAAGCTCTACCGTTAAATATAAGGTAGAAGATGCTACAGACTTTACTGTTTCCAAAATAAATATATTTGTTGAGGGTATCAGAGTAGATAACTGATAAACCCAAGGGAGGACACGATTTTGAGTTTTACGGCTATAGATGGTTATATGCTCCGACGCTTTATTGTAAACGGAGCCAACCTTCTTATTAAAAACAGGGATAAAATAGATGCTCTTAACGTTTTCCCCGTACCCGACGGGGATACAGGTACAAATATGTCTATGACCGTTAAGGCGGCATCTGATTTTGTAGAAAAGCTTAACTCTCCTAATGCCTACGAGGTAGCCAAAGCGGCGGCAAACGGTGCATTAAGAGGTGCAAGAGGTAATTCAGGCGTTATACTTTCACAGGTTTTCAGAGGTCTTGCAAAGGGTCTTGAGGGTAAGGCAACAGCAGACTGCAAGGACCTTGCTTACGCCATTGAGTGTGCTAAGGATACAGCCTATAAGGCAGTTATGAAGCCTAAGGAGGGTACTATACTCACCATAATAAGAGCCTTGGCGGACAAGGCACAGGAGGCGTCACAGACTACAGACAGCATTGAGGACTTTTTAAGCCTTATGCTTTCCTATGCCGAAAGTGTACTTGAAACCACCCCCGATATGCTGCCCCAGTTAAAGCAGGCAGGTGTAGTTGACGCAGGGGGAAAGGGTCTTTTACTTATTGTAAGAGGCGGTTATGAAAGCATCGGCATTGATAACCCGCCTATTGAAATATCATCGGAAAGCACCACTGCCGTACAGGCAGAAATACCTTCGGAGGAAATTAAGTTTGGCTACTGTACCGAATTTTTTGTAAACCTTACATCACCTAACTCCGATGCTGAAAACGAGCTTAAAAGCTATCTTTCCAAAATAGGCGACAGCCTTGTGGTTGTAGGTGAGGAGGACTTTATTAAGGTACACGTTCATACCGACAATCCCGGTCTTGTGTTGGAAAGAGCCTTAAAAATAGGCAGTCTTGATAAAATTAAAATAGAAAATATGCGTATTCAGCATACCAACCTTCTAAGCTTTTCAAGGCAGGCAAAAGAGGAGCCTAAAAAGGACTACGGCTTTGCGGCAGTTGTAAGCGGAGAGGGTCTTGAAGAAATATTTAAGGACCTTGGCTGTGACCGCATAATTACAGGGGGACAGACCATGAACCCCAGCACGGAGGATATACTGGCGGCAGTTAATGCAATAAATGCAGATACGGTATTTGTATTGCCAAACAATAAAAATATTATACTTGCAGCCAACCAAGCGGCACAAATGTGCAGTGACAAAAAGGTTATTGTAATAGAAAGCACAAATATACCACAGGGTATAAGCGCCATGATTGCCTTTATACCTACAGAAACTGCCCAAAACAATTATAACTCCATGAAAGAGGCTATGGAGCTTGTGGCAGTAGGACAGGCAACCTATGCAGTACGCAGTACCCGAATTGACGAACATACAATAAATGAGGGTGACTACCTGTTTATGTCAGGAAGCAGTATAAACAACGTAGACACAGACCTTGCAAAAGGCTGTATCGCTCTGGTTTCGGATATGATTAAGGAAAACCCCGACTGTGGTCTTGTAACTATTTACTATGGTCAGGATGTATCGGAAAAGGATGCACACTCCCTTGCCGAGAGCCTTGAAAATCAGTATGAGGATATTGAGTTTGAGATACACAGGGGCGGTCAGGCAGTATACTACTATATAATATCGGTGGAATAATATGCAGCTTAATTTATCAAGTCCCGTAACGGACATAAAGAATATAGGCGGGGAGCGTGAAAAGCTTCTCGCCTCACTTAATATACATACAGTAGAGGACCTGGTGGAGTACTTTCCCCGTGACTATGACGACAGAAGTAATATTACACCTGTTTCACAGCTTAAAACAGGAGAAAGTGATACCTTTACCGCAAGGGTAATATCAGAGCCTCAGGTTATGCGTATTAAAAAGCTTACCCTTTGCAAAATACTTCTTTCCGACGGAACGGGAAATATTGAAGGTGTATGGTATAATCAGCCTTATATGAAAACTGCCCTTAAGCAGGGTCAGCTTTACTTATTTACAGGCAAAATTACGGAAAAGTACAACCGACTTCAGGTGGACTCCCCTGAATTTGAGCCTTTGAAGGAAAACGGCGAGCCGATTTCTGGCGGTCGTATTGTACCCCTTTACACCACCTCAAAAAAGCTTTCCCAAAAAATATTAAGACAGCTTATAAAATCGGTCTTAGATGAGGTTACCCCTCAATTAACGGAGTTTATCCCCCCTGAAATACGTAAAAAATATAAGCTTTGCGACCGTAGCTTTGCCATAAACAATATACACTTTCCCCAAAACGACAACAGCTTTTATTTAGCAAGAAATCGTCTGGTTTTTGAGGAGCTTTTTTTGTTGCAGACAAAGCTTTTACAGCTTAAGGGTGCTGTTCGGTCAAAGCCTGTAACGGTGGAAATAGAACGCCTTGACTATACACCGGTTTTAAAGGCACTTGGTTTTTCCCTTACAAATGCACAGAAAAAGGTAATTGAAGAAATTAAAGGGGACTTTACGGGTGGACTTGTAATGAACCGCCTTGTACAGGGTGATGTAGGCAGCGGCAAAACCGCAGTTGCCATGATTGCAGCCTATATTGCAGTAAACAACGGCTATCAGGTAGCACTTATGGCACCCACCGATGTACTTGCAACCCAGCACTTCCACAGCCTTGAAAAAATTTTTACTCCCCTTGGGATAAAATGCTCACTGCTTACCTCTTCTCTTAAAAAGAAGGAAAAGCAGGAGGTTTATACTCTCCTTGAAAAGGGCGAAATCAATATTATAACAGGCACCCATGCCCTTATTCAGGAGGCAGTTAATTTTAAAAGCTTAGGGCTTGTAATAACCGATGAACAGCACCGCTTCGGTGTAAGACAAAGAGCTGTGCTTACAGAAAAGGGAGATAACCCCCACGCTCTGGTTATGACAGCAACACCTATTCCCCGTACCCTTGCCCTTATACTTTACGGCGACCTTGACATATCAATAATTGATGAATTACCTCCCGGCAGAGAGCCTGTTGATACCTTTGCGGTAAACACAAGCTATCGTCAGCGTATCTATACCTTTATACATAAGGAGATAGAAAAGGGCAGACAGGCCTATATTATCTGCCCTATGATAGAGGAAAACGAAAAGCTTGAGCTTAAGGCTGTAACGGAATACGCCCGAGAGCTTAAATCAGGTGCATTCTCTGACCTTAATGTGGAGCTTTTGCACGGCAAAATAAAGGGAGAAGAAAAGCAACGTATAATGGCAGAGTTTGCTCAGGGTAAAACAGACGTGCTTATATCTACCACAGTTATTGAGGTAGGCATAAATGTGCCTAATGCAACCGTAATGCTTATAGAAAATGCCGACCGTTTCGGCTTATCAACCCTGCACCAGCTGAGAGGCAGAGTAGGCAGAGGCGGCGGAAAAAGCTATTGTATACTTGTAAGCGACAACAGGGGCAAGGTAGCAACAGAAAGACTTAAAACCATGTGCCGGACCAACGACGGCTTTGTAATAAGCGAAAAGGATTTATCCCTGAGAGGCCCCGGCGACTTTTTCGGAACAAGACAGCACGGTCTGCCCGAAATGAAAATTGCCAACCTTTACAAGGATATAGAAACTCTTAAGCTTGTACAGCAGGCAAGTATTGAGCTTTATAAAAAGGACTCCACCCTTTCCCTTGCAGAAAATCAGCCTTTACGCAAAAAAATTGCGGAAATTTTTGAAAAAGGCAGGGATAAGGTTTGTCTTTAACAAAAAAAATTAATGTTTTTGCACAATTTTTTTATTTTATATTGAAAAACTGTTTACTTATGCAAAAAAAGTATGTATAATTAATAAAAGGTATATTTTTTTGCTGAAAAAATATATATACTTTGTTAAAAGAAAATCAGGAGGTCGCTTTATGCGTGTTATATCAGGACAAGCACGAGGGCTTAAGCTGAAAGCCCCCGAGGGCATGGAAACTCGTCCTACCACAGACAGAATTAAAGAGTCCTTCTTTAATATAATTGCCCCGGATATTTATGATGCCGATTTTCTGGATTTATTCAGCGGCAGCGGAGCAATAGGCATCGAAGCACTTTCAAGAGGTGCCGGAAGTGCCGTATTTGTTGATGAAAGCCTGAAAAGCATTGAGGTCATTAGAGATAATCTTGAAAGAGCAAGGCTCATTGACAGGGCAGAGGTTATACAGGGTAACGTACTGTCGGTTATAGGTGCTTTAGGCAACAGAAATAAAAGCTTTGATATTATTTTTATGGATGCCCCCTATTCAAAGGGTCTTACAGAGGCATCACTTCAGGCTGTTGTGCAGGCAAAAATCCTTAAGCCCAAGGGCTATATTGTAGCTGAACAGGCTGTTGACGAGGCGAGCCTTAATATTAACGGCTTAGAGGTTTACCGCATTAAGGATTATAAACGCACCACCAAAATGACTTTCCTTAGACTTAAGGAGGAAAACCAATGAAAATTGCTATATACCCGGGTAGTTTTGACCCTACCACTAACGGTCATATGGATATAATAGAAAGAGCCGCTGATTTTGTGGACAAGCTGATAGTGGGAGTTCTTGAAAACCCGTCAAAAACCCCCGTTTTTACAACGGAGGAAAGAATAAATCAGCTAAAAGAGCTAACCTGTAATATGCCCAATGTTCAGGTAAAGGGCTTTTCGGGTTTAACGGTTGATTTTGCCCGTTCCCAAGGAGCAGACCTTATAATAAGGGGCTTACGTGCCGTTACCGATTTTGAATATGAGTTTCAGATGGCACTTACCAACCGTAACCTTGCAGAAGAAATTGAAACACTTTTTATACCTACAAGTGCTCACTGCTTATACCTTAGCTCCAGTATGGTTAAGGAAATAGCACACTTTGGAGGTAATATAGACGATAAAGTACCTGTAATTATTAAAAATGCCTTGGAGGCTAAGTATAAAGGGAGGAACCAGTAATGAAGCAGAGTACACCTTCAATCACAAACCTACTTGATGAGTTAGAGGATATAATCGAGTGCGCACCTCGTGCAGCCTTTAAAAAGGGCATTATTGTTGACCCCAACGAATTAACCGATTTGATTTCGGAAATGCGTACCAATATACCTAACCAGATTAAACAGGCTGAAAAGATTTACAGCAACTGCAACAAAACCGTAAGCGATGCAAACAACCAGGCCAAAAGCATAATTGAGCAGGCTAAGGCACAGGCTAAGCAGCTTACAAGCGAACATGAAATTACTCTCCTTGCTCAGGAGGAGGCAGAGCGTATAATTAACGAAGCATATGATGAGGCTAAAAATCTTCGTGCAGGTGCAAAGGACTATGTAAGAGAGCGTCTTGAACAGATTGAGCTTCGCCTTAACGATATGCTTAGCAGCTTAAGTACAAAGTCAATGGAGGTTCAAAGCTTTATCAGCGATGAAATTGACCAGTGCTTCCAGATAAGACAGAGTATACTTGACGGCACTGTTGATAATGAGCAGTATGACGAAAATGAGGGTTATGTTGAGGATAACTTTGACGATTACGAGGATGACGAGTATTAATTAAAGCCGTTCCTTCAAAAATAAAAAGGGGTGTCGATAAGGTTGACACCCCTTTATAGTATTGATTTTACAAACCTTGTCTGTTGCCGAAATCAATGCCTTTGTCAGTCAGCTTAAGGCGAATACGCTTTTCGTTACGTAGGGTGATTTCCACCATACCGTCAGCCTCAAGGCTTTCAATAGCCTCTATGTAAGGCTGTTTTTCAAATGCCCTTTTCCCTTGGGGATAGTTAAAAGTATAACAGTCCCCGCCCGTTACAAAGGACTGATAAGCTCTGTCCATTATAGTTTCTGCGTATTTATTCATATTGTGTACCTCGTTTTTTTCTTATAATTATACTACAGAGTAAACCCTTTATCAATACTGACAGTCAAAAACAAAAAAGGAGTGTTTTTATGAATACATCGGATAAAAGACTGGCAGAGGCACCGCTTCCGTCACTTATATTAAGCCTTGCCCTGCCTTCTATAGTGGCACAGCTGATTAATCTTTTATACAACATCGTAGACAGAATTTATATAGGTCATATTGAGGGCATAGGTGACATTGCTTTAACGGGTGTCGGTGTTACCATGCCTGTAATTATGATAATATCCGCCTTTAGTGCTTTTGTTGGCTATGGCGGTGCACCTATTGCCTCTATGCGAATGGGACATGGGGACTATGAATCTGCCGAAAGTGTTTTAGGCTGTGGCTTTTTAATGCTTATATTTTTTGCACTTACACTTACAACAGGTGTACTTATATTTGAGGAACCTCTTTTATACCTTTTCGGTGCAGGTGAGGAAAGTTATTTTTATGCCAGGGAATACCTTGATATTTATATTTTCGGTACAATCTTTGTTCAGCTTTCCCTTGGTCTTAACCCCTATATTTCCTGTCAGGGCAAGCCAAAAACAGCTATGCTTTCGGTGCTTATAGGTGCCGTAATTAATATTGTACTTGACCCTATTTTTATTTTCGGTCTGGATATGGGTGTTTCAGGTGCAGCCTTAGCTACCGTAATTTCTCAATTTGTAAGTGCTTTATGGGTGCTTATATTCTTAAGCTCTGAAAAAAGCGTAATCCGCATTAAAAAGGATAAAATGAAAATAAGCAAAAAGGAGCTTTTTACCATACTTGCCTTAGGTATATCTCCCTTTATAATGCAGTCTACAGAGGGTCTTGTAAGCATTACCTTCAATTCGGGTCTGCAAAAATACGGCGGAGAGCTTTATGTAGGCTCAATGACTATCCTGATGAGCATAATGCAGTTATGTGTAATACCTATGTCAGGCTTTACCCAGGGTGTTCAGCCTATTATAAGCTACAACTACGGTGCGGGCAACAAGGAGAGAATAATTAAAACCTTTAAGATTACCCTTTGTGTGTGTCTTAGCTTTTCACTTATTGCCTGTACCCTTATGTCATTATTCTCGGAAGCCTTTGTAAAGCTTTTTAATACCGACCCTGAGCTTGTTGCACTTACATCAAAAATGCTCCCTGTATTTATGTTCGGTATGAGTATTTTCGGTCTGCAATCCTCCTGCCAGTCTACCTTTGTGGGCTTGGGACAGGCTAAAATATCTCTTTTCCTTGCTTTATTAAGAAAGGTAATTTTACTTATACCCCTTGCAATAATTCTGCCTATGATTTTCAAAACGCCCGAAAGCATTTACTATGCAGAGCCTATTGCAGACGGTATAGCCTCAATTACAACCCTTACAATATTCCTGCTTAATATAAAAAAGATATTGAGTAAAATTTAGGAGGTTATATATGAATAAGGATAATAATTCACAAACCCCTGATGTGCTGGAATGTGAAAAACGATGGATTTATCTTGTGCTTATGCTTGTAGCCGGCTTTTACGGTGCTTATACCTATACCATAAGAGGCGGTGTATTCAGCAATGCTCAGACAGCCAACTTTGTGCTTTTGGGTATGGCTATAGGAGGTCAGGACTGGTCAGGTGCCGCCTACCTTATTATTCCTATAACAGCCTATTTATCAGGCACAATAATATCCGAGGCAATAGCAGGTCCTATACGTAAGGCAGGCTACCTACGCTGGGACACTATACTGATAGGTATAGAGATTATTGCTGTTATTTTCCTTGGGCTTGTACCTGAAACTGCACCTCACCAGATTGCACAGGTTACAATTAACTTTATCTGCTCCATGCAGTACAACACCTTCAGACAAACAAGCAAGGTGCCTAT
Organism: uncultured Bacillota bacterium; assembly: GCA_958426775.1. Taxonomy (GTDB): domain Bacteria; phylum Bacillota; class Clostridia; order Lachnospirales; family CAG-274; genus CALWRD01. Next base: position 24,240 of record CATZZP010000003.1, on the reverse strand, counting down.
GGCAACGGTATTTTGCACAAACCACCTAAGACAGACAGGTATTGCTCTTGTAAAACACTTTAAAACAAAGGACAGGCAGTTTTCTGCCAGGTATCTTATACATATAAGTATGCTTTTTACCTTTGTGGTGGGAGCTACCATATCCACCCTCCTTTGCCGCAGATACTTAGGCAAGGCAATATGGGCAACACTTATCCCCTTGGGTATAATCTTTGTGGATTTACTCTATGCCGACTTAAAAAAGGAAAAGTATATGCACCATAAAATACCAAGCGGACACTAGAAGGGAATTATTATGAAAAACACATCTGTAAACTTAACAGAGGGCAGTATTTTAAAGCCCTTGCTTATGCTGTTTTTGCCTATTGCCTTTGGTATATTTTTTCAACAGCTGTATAATACGGCAGATGCAGTAATTGTAGGAAGATATGTAGGCAAGGAGGCATTAGCCGCTGTAGGCGGCTCTACAAGCTCAATTGTCAACCTACTGGTTGGCTTTTTTACGGGTATCTCCTCAGGTGCCTCGGTTATTATTGCCCAAATGTACGGGGCAGATGACAAAAACGGTATAACTAAAGCAGTACACACCTCCATTATGCTTTCTATAGCAGGTGGTCTTGCTATTATGGCATTTATACTGCTTTTTACGGACAAGCTTTTGCTTTTAATGGATACCCCTGAAGATATTATGGATTATTCCTCACAATACCTTAAAATTTATTCTATAGGTATGATACCCTCATTAATTTACAATATGGGTTCTGCAATTTTCCGTGCCATAGGCGAAACTAAAAAGCCACTTTACTACCTTATAGTAACCTGTGTAATAAATATTGTACTGGATTTGGTATTTATACTGGTATTTGATTTAAAGGTTACAGGTGCGGCTATTGCTACGGTTATTTCCCAGGTTGCAAGTGCCGTTATGATACTTACCGCCCTTTACAGGTCAAAGGAGGCTTACAGGCTTTTGCCCACACAGCTTAAGTTTACGGGCAGTATCCTGAAAAGAATAATATACATAGGTCTTCCTGCAGGGCTTCAGTCAATTATGTATACCTCCTCAAATATTATAGTACAGGCATCTATAAACGCCTTAGGCACAGATACCATCGCGGCATGGGCGGCATACGGCAAAATGGACTCCTTCCTGTGGATGACGGTAAGCTCCTTAGGTGTTGCCGCTATGACCTTTGCAGGGCAAAACTACGGTGCAGGCAAGCTTGACCGTATCTACAAATGTATAAAGGTAAGCCTTATATTAATTATAGTTATTCCCCTTACAATGGGCGGCATTATGCTGGTATTCGGCAGAGAAATCTTCAGTCTGTTCAATTCTGACTCGCAGGTAATCTCCATAGGTATGGATATAATGAAGTTTATGGTATGCTTTTATATAACCTATGTATCTATTGAGGTATTTTCAGGTGTAATGCGTGGTGTAGGTGACGCTCTCATACCCACTGTAATCACCTGCCTTGGCGTATGTGCCTTACGTATAGTGTGGTTGCTTGTTGCAGTACCTATGCACCACACCCTTTATATGGTTCTGGCAAGCTATCCTATTACATGGATAACCACAACCATACTTTTTGTAATTTACTACTTCAGCGGTAAATGGCTGAAAAATTATAAAAAATAAAAATGGCAAGGTCTTAATTAAAATGCACCCCGAAAGTCAGACGCTTTTAGGGTGCATATATTAATTAACCTTGCCTAAATTTTATTTTTTTGTAAAGGCATTGCCTTTGCAAAGTTTAAAACAGCTAAATGATATGACACAAAATAAACTAAGTCAGATATAAATATACTGCCGTCAAATAGAGTAAAAGGCGGTTTTTTTAATGCCGTAAGTCCAATCACAGCTACACAAACAATTATGCAATATACCACAAAAGGCTTAATTGTTTTTATAACATTAAATGCAGTTAAGGCAAAAAAAATTGACGTTAAACCCAAAAGTACATAGCTTATGTAATAGCCTGATATTTTTTCAGTTGTTAAAAAGCCTAAATTAAGCAAAATAACCAAGGCTGAGGGGATTACAAGAAACTTTGCCTTTCTCTTACCGTATATAATAGCACAAATAAGCATAGCAACGGGTATAATTGCTCTTAACAGCCATAAAATTAAGCTCAGAACACTATCATCATAATATCTAATCATAATCTCGGTTAAAACCCATGGCAAATTAAAGTAAGCCAATAAATTGCCCTCCGACGAAATTACAATTATATACATTTGCATAAGCAACATAAAAAGAGTAAAGCAACCACCTACAAATACAGGTTGCGGTTCTGTGCTTAAGCCCAAACGTTTTCTTACCATAGCAAATAAAATCCTCCCTATGTAAACAATTTATATAATAATAACACAAATTCAATTTAAAAGCAAACCCCAATATATATTATCCGACAAGTAAAATGCAAGCTAATTTGTGCAAACCTTCAAAATTTACAAATACATCCTGCAAATACCCAATATATAGTGAAAATTTACAAGTCACAAATTAATTTTGTGCAATCACATAAAAAATAAATTGCAAAAACCACCTGCATTTTTTATTTGTACTTTATATTGATAACAACTTCTAAAAAAGAAGCCTATTCCGGAATGAAAAAACGATTATTTAACGCAGGCAAGGGAGCTTGATACCGCAAAGTGTATCAGCTCCCTCTTTTTATTGATAAAAAAGCTTGGGTAAATCTAAAATATGCAAACGCATATCTATCAAAAGGAGTGGATTTACTATGAAGAAATTTATTACGACAATTACAATTACAACGGCAATGATAATGACAGGCTGCGGCGGTGCAGGCACAGGCAGTGAAACTATAACAACAGCAGAGTCAACCACAGCCGTAGCTGATGAGGCTGTGGATACTGCTGCAGGTGAGGTCAGCGAGGCTACCCAAAAGATAATTGATAAGGGTGTACTTACTGTAGGCTCCTCAGGTGACCTTTACGCTTACATTGACCAAAGCACAGGTGAGTTTGCAGGTCCTGATGCAGATATTATCAAGGAGGCGGCAAAAAGACCGAGCATTGCAGAGGTAAAAATGAGCCTTATACTTCTCAGAGCTTATTGTAAACCTTAACTCAAATAATATTGATATTATCTGTGACGGTATGTATGCAACTCAGGAGAGAGCAGTACAGATTTACTAAGGCGATATATGGTATACACAGAGCGGTATACTTTTAGTACCTGAAGACAGTACAATCAACGGTCAGGCTGACTTTGATGCCTCAGCAACTATTGTAGGCTACACACCGGGTACAATCCGGCGGCAGGTTGTTGAAAATTGGGCAGAAGAAGGTAAGATTAAGAAGGCACGTTCAACAGGTGACCATGGTGAATTAATCGTAGCACTTCAAACGGTAAGATTGATGCCTTCCTTACAGACTCTCCTGTAGTTGAAAACCTTTTCTTCTCTAACCCTGAAGCACTTACAGGCTTAAGACTTTGCGACGGCTATACAGATAAGCCTGATTGTATCGGCAGAATTGCTCCTTCTGCTGCATTCGGCAATGAGGACTTTATGGCTGATATTAACAGAGTTGTAGCCGAAATAAGAGATGAGGGCGTAATTGACCGAATTTTTGAAAGCTACGGTCTTGACCCTGCACTTCACTCTATCACAAACGACGAAAAGGCAAACGGCTTAGAATATTAATTTCAGTAACAGTAACGGGGCTGTGTAATATATACACAGTCCCGTTTTTTGTAAGGGAGGCGAGAGCTATGGCTTTACTTGAAATTAAAGGCTTAAAAAAGAACTTCGGCGACCTGAAAGTGCTAAAGGACGTAAATATGAAGATTGAAGAGGGAGAGGTGCTTGTACTTATCGGTCCCTCAGGTTCAGGTAAAAATCTTTCACTTGATGTAAGCACCTTAGGTGAGGATAACAGCGTCAGGCTTTTAGCAGAGGCGGCTAAAATGCAATTTAAAATGAAATAAATTAAGAAAGGTAAAAGGTGATTATTATGACAGGTTCAGAAATTACGGCAACACAAAAGAAATACAATCTCCGGTCATGAAGTGCACATTCTGATATAAACCCTACCCCTGTAGAAAAGGCAGAGAGTATTTACTACCGGGACTATGAGGGCAAAAGATACAACGATATGTCCTCACAGCTTGTAAACCTTAACTTAGGCTACGGCAACAAGGCTATAGGTGATGCAATCAAGGCACAGGTTGACAAGTACTGCTTTGTATGTCCTTTCTTAGGCTCAGAGCCGCGTGTAAATCCGGCTGTAATGATATTTACAGAGGAGCCTACCGATAAAATAATTGAGGCCAGTTTAAGGTATACAGTGATGAGTCCTGTGACTTTGGCATAGGCGGAGGCAGTCCTCTTGACAGCGTTAAGGCTATACTTGCCATGACAGTTGAAAAGGGAAGGCTTGCCCGCTACAACGGAAAACCGTAAGGTCTTAACTCTGCCTTACGGTTTTTTGCTTAGTATTTCTGATTTATATAGCCGTCAATAAGAGAGGACTTAACCCCTTCCTCAAAAACCCTTTCATCCTTAAGCCTTTTAAGCAGGGTACTGCTTGTAGAGTGCAAAATCATATTATAATCGTCAAGGACAATTTCAAAAAGCTTATTTTTTAAGCCCTTACTTCTTACCCTGATAAAATAGGCTCTTACTCCGTTAAAATTTTTAAGCTCCAGAACCTTAAGGGTTGCCTTATCCTTTTTTTCATAATAATAATTGCTTTTTTCGTTATACAGCCTGCCCATTTCCCTATCGTCTGCTATGTAGGAGTCCATACGTGCGTCCTTTGCCATAGCATTGTAATACTGATAGTTAAAAAGTCCCTTATCTACGCTGTCAACATTTTTAAAGGGCTTTATATTAAGGGCAAGCACAGCATCAAAATTTTTGTTAAGGTATTCTCTTTTTGTCATATCGCCCTTAATATACTGGTCGATAAGACCCTGCCTGTAAATAAAATATCTTTGCAGTGTATTCAAGAAAATCACCTATCCTTCCTTATAGGAGTTTTTTAAAGGAGCATACCTGCCTTTACATTATCTGCAACCTCTTTGCCTTTAATTACGGCAAGGAGAGTAAGAGCAAAATCCATAGCAGTACCGGGACCCTTTGAGGTAATAATTTTGCCGTCAACCTCAACCTTATTTGTGCCTATCTCAGCACCCTCAAGCTGAGGCTCAAAGCCGGGATAGCATACGGCAGTTACACCCTTTAAAAGTCCTTTTACGCCTAACACGCTTGGTGCGGCACAAATAGCCGCCACATATTTATCAGCCTTAATAAAGCTTTCACAAAGAGCATTTACACCCTGATGTGCCTTTAGGTTATCCGTACCTACACCGCCACCGGGCAGAATAAGCATATCTGCAAGGCTGTCCTCATGGGCATTAAAAGCTCTGTCTGCCTTAACCTCAATATTATGTGCACCTATAACCTTTAAACTGCCTGTTATAGATACGGTTGAAATATCCACGCCCCCTCGTCTTAAAACGTCAACTACCGTTAAAGCCTCTATCTCTTCAAATCCGTCTGCAAGAAAAATTACAACGCTGTTCATAAAAGTTGCCTCCCTTGAAAAATTGTTATATACTTAAAGTATAACCTAAAAGCTTATCTTTTTCAAGGAGGTTAAAATGGAAAATACATTAGAAATAGAAAGAAAATTTTTGGTAAAATATCTGCCCCCCGATTTAGACAGCTACGAAAATCATACCATAGTACAAAGCTATGTTTCCACAGACCCTACAATACGTATAAGACAGCTTGATGAGAGCTACATTCTTACAGTTAAGGGCGGAGGACTGATAAAAAGAGTTGAATACGAGCTTCCCATAACCAAGGAGCAGTTTGAAAGGTTAAGGCTTAAAACCGAGGGGAATACTATTTCCAAAAGACGTTATATTATTCCTTTAGACAATGGACTTAAGGCGGAGCTTGATATATATTATGAGGATTTATCGGGCTTTGTAAATGTTGAGGTAGAATTTCCCGATGAAAAGACAGCAATATTATTTACACCACCCGACTGGTTCGGACAGGAGGTAACACAGGACAAGAGGTACAGCAACAGCAGCTTGTCGAAATTTGGTATACCAAAATTCTTGCATTAGGAATTTTTATGTTATATAATTCCCATATATGGTAAATATTTCCAAATTATCAAAGAATTTATCGGAGGGAATTATGATGAAAAAAGAAAAACTTACAGTGTTAATTGCAGATGATAACAAGGATTTTTGTGACTGCTTAGTAAACCTTATCGAAAAGCAGGAGGATATGAGGGTAATCGCAACTGCCGACAACGGTATTGACGCATACCGTAAAATTTTAAGCGAAAAACCCGATGTAGCACTTATAGACGGCATTATGCCAAAGCTTGACGGCATCGGCGTTCTGGAAAAATTAAAGGAATCAGGCTCTGCTGTTTCCACAATATGTATTATGCTTACTGCAGTTACCGATGAAAAAATTACTCAGCGTGCCTTTAACCTTGGTGCAAGATATTATATTGCAAAGCCCTTTGATACAGATTTACTTGTTGCACGTATCCGTCAGCTTAAGGAACCTATGCCTGCAAGTATCAAGGGTAATGTAATGACTACCCCACGCAGTCCTTATGACTTAGAGGCAAGGGTAACTGCTATTTTACATGAAATTGGTGTGCCTGCCCATATCAGAGGCTATCACTATATGCGTGAGGCAATTATTATGGCTATTAATGATATTGAGGTGCTTAACTATATTACTAAGGAGCTTTACCCTGCTATTGCTAAAAAATGCAATACAACTCCCAGCCGTGTTGAAAGAGCTATAAGGCACGCTATTGAGGTTGCATGGAGCAGAGGTAAGGTTGATGCCATTGACTCTCTTTTCGGCTATACTGTTTCAGGACATAAAGGCAAGCCTACAAACAGTGAGTTTATTGCACTTATTGCAGACAGACTCAGATTAGAGCTTAAGGCAGGTTGAATTTATTAAAGGGGGATTGTGACCTTCCACACTCCCCCTTACTTATTTTAAATTAATTGAAAAAAACGCTTGACATTAACATATTTTTACGGTATACTTATTTTTGTTGCTAAGCAATTCAGCAATATGCCCAGATAGCTCAGTTGGTAGAGCAGAGGACTGAAAATCCTCGTGTCGGCGGTTCAATTCCGTCTCTGGGCATTTTTTTATTTGTAATTATTGTATAATCTATTTTCAAGTATACTTACACGCACCCGAAGGGAGCGTGTTTTTTTGCAATAAATACCCTTTTCAAACTTATCTGTTTAAGTTCATATAAAAAATAAAGGTACCTTGTTTAATTTGGTTAAAGTCAGTATTTATTAATACTGCTGACCATGGATATATTCCTTGGCTTTTCCACATCTTTTCCGTAACCTTCAAATGTATTATTTCCGATTTTAACCGACAATTACATAAGCTCCGTTACCAATGCTCATTAACAATAACATATTAACCATATATAGCTTATTTGCGAAATATATTCATCGGCAAATAAAAGTTATCAGCGAGATAAAAGGAATTTACCGTTCGGATATTTTCTTCAAATCATCAACAAATTGTTTCTGCTGTTTCTTCAAATATGTTTTTATAAAGGGCTTCATAATTATTTTTTTAACTGTTACGTATTCTGTAAAGTCTATTTGAGTTTCATCTCCTATAGGAGTGAAAATACCAATCCAATGTCCTTTGATATTGCTGTTTTCCATATCAAATTCCCACCGCCTATACGGTTCTGTAGCTGTAACAGTAAATGTTGTAGAATAGCCATCTTCGGTGTATTCTACAAACTGTTTTTCATTCAGCATTTTTGCCTTGCTTAAGTCCCTTCGCCATTGGCTGTAATTTTCAACAGCTAATACAATTTCCCAGACTTTATGAATATCGCTCTTAATATTTACTTTTATGTTTGATGTTATCATTTTTAGCACGTCCTCATAAATTCAGATTTATCCTTTTAGATTTTTCAAAGCTACGGAGTTGTTAGAGATAACCGTTTTAAGAGTGGGGCATATGTCCATATCTGTGCATTCACCGCATGTTGATACTTTCTTTTTTACAGCACATTTGCGAATGTTGCAAAGACTATCACAGAATATTGTTTTTACACCATTGATGCGACAACCTTGGCAATTTATATGCTCGGGAAGAATAGGAGCGTTGTTTAGCTCAGCCCACAATTTTGCAGTTTTTTCTCTCAGTATCTGATCATTATTAATTGTTGCAAGATACGCATCGCATTTTTCGCAATCTAAGCCACAGTATGCAATCATGTCCCTCATAGCTTCAGTCCTCCGCACAAAATAAGATATAGCCAAGTTTATTATAGCAAAACGTTGTATAAACTGCAACCCAATCAATCAGAGTCATCATTCAATGCCCCTAAAATTGCGAAAGACAGAGAACCCTTCCCTGTCTTCTTTTCTAATTAAAATTCTTCAACGAAATGATTACTATACATATCCCAATATTTTTTATACACAAAATCATCATTGTGGTTAAAATTAAGCTGGTACATTCTAAAAAATACCGGAAAATCTTTGGGTTGCCATTGTTCCTCGTATGTATAGCAGTATCTCATACCGCAAGCCTGCATTACATTTCCGCTTCTCGGATTATTTATGTCATGTGTAGCAGTGATATAAGGTAGCCCGTCTTTTTTCACTTGCTCAACAACAGTCTTACCGGCTTCCGAAGCAATGCCTTTATGCCAAAATTCCTTGCGAAGTGCATAACCAAAGTCGTGGTGTTCTTCCATATCAACTTTTATATAACCAATGGGATAATTGTTATCTTTTAGGCAGATAGCATAAGCATAAGCCTGTGGCTGTGCGTACTTTGTTGCGTATCTTTCCTCATAGAATTTCCTTGTTTCTTCAAGGCTTTTTATAGGATACCACGGGAGGAATTTATTAACTTCTTCATCCTTCAAAATCAAAAAAAGAGCCTCCATATCTTCTTCCGTAAATTTTCTCAATATCAATCGTTCTGTTTTTAATGTAGGTGTATTCATGTTATATCCCTCAATAAATTCATAGTTGTCGCTTATCTTTTTTATGAAAAAGCAGAGAAATATATGGGACGGTTCTATTTCTTTTGTTATAAATCAAATTAATTTCCGTAACTTTCACTTTATCTCTGCTCCCCTTAAAAATACCTGTAGCATTGAAATATGCCTTATTGAAAGCCTCTTTTTAAGGGTTAAGGCTGCTTTCTTTTTGACTTCCTTCGACCGCTCCCTTAAATTTTTAATATTTTTTATTAAGACATAGAGCTGTCCCCTGTCTTTTATATTGTAACAGTCTTCATTTTTTACCTTCTATAGAAGATATATTTCTATTCCGATTACACCATATTGCCTTTGTTTTTCCTTTAAATAATATAATTCCATATCATCGGGTGATGCAGTGTGAACATTATCCTCGGTATAACCGCATTTCAGCAACGGCAAATTGTTATACAATTCCGTAAAGAATTCAAACACAAACAGATTTTTGACTGCCACATATAAAGTATCGTCAGCATCTTCCGTGTTGACAAACTTTATAATATTGCAGTTCCTCTTAAGGATTTTTTACGTCCTCTGATTATCAACCCTTGACAGCAACACGATACTCTCCGCATGGCACGAGAGGATAGGCTGAATGTCTTTACCGTTTTTGAGTTCACGGGAACATATCAACGGGATTTTGCTCGCTTGCGGGAATTTATCCGCTACTAAACTAAATTACTGTCAATAAATTCAATAAATGGTTTTTTGTTAACCTGATTCTGATGATTTATATACCATGCAAATGCTTCGCTTAATCCATCGTACATTGTTTTTGTTTTGGGCATTAATTCATATTGCTTTGAAACATCAAGATAATATTCATAATTATAAAAACTAAAGTATTGTTTTTGTTCTACATCTGCATAAACATTCACAAACTCAACTTGCTTACCTGTCACATTATAGCAAAGCTCTGTCCACTCACGAATCGATATAGTTCTTTCATTTCCTACATTAAAAATATGCTCTGATGGTTTCCTTTCCAAAATAATATCTATAAATCGACACAAATCATGAACATGGAAAAACTGTAGCTTCATTTCACCATTTTGGGGAAGGTAGAACTTTCTGTTTTTCAAAGCACAATCAAAAACAAATGCTTCTCTATAGACATTATTCATTTGACCATATAAGTACGGAGGTCGGAGAATATAAGCGTTGGGGTTTCTTTTCAACAAAGCCTTTTCTGCTTCAATTTTATTTGTGCCATATTTTCCCCAAAACTTATTTTCGCCTAATTCTGAATCTTCACGAAAAGGTTGTTTCACATACTCAGGATATACCGCACTTGAACTAATAAAAACATATTTTCCATACTCGTTTAGTGCATCCAACAACAAGTTCACATCTTTGCCGGTATATCCAGTGTCAATAACTGCATCAAAATAATGCTCTTGCAAACAGTCTTGTAAATTGTGCCTGTCTGCTTCAATCAACTTGACGCCCTCCGATTGCTGACGTGTGTTTCTGTTAAGCACATAAACATCTTCACCTTTTGCTGCATAATACTCCGCTATATATCTGCTTACAAATACAGTTCCGCCGGTTACCAATATTTTTCTCAAACCGTTTCACTCCTTGTTAAGTCTTATCTATCAAATTTTTTTGACATCAATACCACACTCTCCACATGAGATTTTTAGGCTATTTCGGAAATATTCAACGCTTGCATAATTCCCAGTGTTTTAGCAGTTTGCACAACAATTCTATCAACACAAGACTTTTGTTTTTGATTAGGCTATTTCATTCCATGAAGTTGCTCTCCGTCCAGAGAAATAACTTCACCCTATAACTAAAACGAAAACTCATCATTTGTATTAAAGGATAATTGTCATGTGTTCAAAGATTCCACATGAAAACACAGCTATCAACGGGAAAACATATTCTATGCTAAGTTTTCAATATTAATTTCCATAAATTCTAAAAATTCTGTAGCACCTTTTAATAAATCGGAGAATGACTCTGCATAGTTTTCATCTTTAACATCAAGTGTTTTGGTTATCTTTTGATATCCTTTTCCTTTACGATGCCCTGTTCCACTTGAACGCAATTCTTGCAGGTTTCTTAAAAATTTAATATATTTCTCTCGATTTTCTATACTTTTCTCTGTCAACCAAGCTTCTATTTTAGAAATACTCCCCACAAGTTTTTCATAACTACCAGTTAATTGATTAGAAATACACTTCTCATTCAGAGAATCGATTAATATTTTGACTAAAGAAAGAACAAGCGTATCCATTTCAGCAATTGAGTTATTGACTGGTACTCGTAGGGTTTCAAAGTTATAAGCATCTTTCTCCGTTAATGGTAAATACAATGACCAACCATACTTATCATTATAAGCTTGATTCACTCGTGTATAAGTTCGCTTAAACACGAAATCGAGTGACTCTGAATCCGCTGCTATACACATAAAATCTCTTTTTAATTTTGTTTTGCTTAATTTACCGCCGATTGACTTATTAAACCCTCTCCAATAGTGTTGCTCAGCTTCACTTGGTAAATCTCTACCTAAATCTCCTAAATATACAGAAACATAATCCGAATTGCTGTTGTCAACAAATAATGACCACAATACTCCACATCGAATAATTCCATCTTCTACTTTATAAATCTCAGGTTTTGAATAATACTTATTTAAAACAGTTGAATCAAAGTATACTGGTGTTAAGTAGTGTGGAGCTGTTGGATTTGCCCCAAAATAATTACTTAGCTTGCTTGGATTGCAAGTATGATGTATTTCTTTCCCGTTCTCATCTATCCCTATAATATAGTCCACATAGTTCTTCGCCTCATTATATGGCCAAATATTACTATCACACAAACTGCCACCCAAGATGACATTTTTAGCATAAATATATGAATAGTTTTCTCTTTTAACACCAGTTGATGTATTACCGATATTAAGTGTATAAAAAATGGTGTTGTCATCATTTCTATATGCCAGTCCATCTCTTTCGATTTTTTCTGAATTATCTATAGAAGTACATCTACTATCGATATGAACCATCAACACTTTTTCCTTCAATGCTAAATAAGTCTTTAAATATCTTTTATGTATGGTGACATACCCATTATCGTTCATTTTTATGACAGTAACACCTTCACCACCCGAAACATCAACATATTCATTTTTCTGTGAATTGAAGTAAAGGTTAAATACCAATCTAAACTCTTCTGCTATCTCTATAGAGTCATTAGCCACACCATTGTATTCTCTTTTTATAACAAGAGGTTCATAATCATTATCATTTCCCCAACGGTAATATACCTTTTCATCATTTTCCCAAGAACCATAGACTGTAATTCCCGGCATCATTGTATGTGCATTATAAGTATCATTTTCCATATCTTCGTCTACTTTGTCCATTGGAAGAAGAAAACTCTGAAGGTATATGTCATACTTTTCGTCAACTTTATTTCCATACACAGGTATCATTATTTCCGCATCTAACCCGCTCTCTATCCATTCTCTTATATCTATTTGGTACAAGTATTTTTTATCCATAAAATATCACTCCTAACACCAATTTTTCTTTTCAAAATTAGTTCTTACTATAATCCTTTGCTATATTTTTTAGCACTATACTTCGTAGATTTCCTTACCTGCTGTCCGTTCTCATCCATAACAACATTACTTCTGTTTGCTTCCTTTGTTAATATGGAGCAGAACATGGAAGATGACGCATCAATATATGTTTTCCACGCAGATACGCAGGGCTTCAACTTCAGAAAGGCTTTTCAAGATGCAGGCTTTTATCTTAGTGGCTGCTGCATTTGGAAAAAGAACAGCCTTGTACTAGGCAGAAGCCCATACCAATGGCAGCATGAGCCTTGCCTATTTGGTTGGAAAAGGGGTGGCAAACATCAATGGTACTCTGATAGAAAGCAGACTACCATATGGGAGTATGACAGACCTAAGTCAAGTAAGGAACACCCTACTATGAAGCCTGTTCCTTTAATGGCATACCCTATTAAAAATTCATCAATGAGCAACTGCATTGTGCTTGAACCCTTCTGTGGCTCAGGCTCTACCCTTATTGCCTGTGAGGAAACAAACCGTATATGCTATGCCATTGAACTTGATGAAAAATTTGTAGATGTAATTGTAAAGCGTTATGTTGAGTACAAGAGAAGCTCGGCAGATGTTTTCTTAATTAGAGATGGTAAGAAGTATAAATATGACGAGGTGATTGAATGAAGCGATTAACCCTTGGCAGTTTGTTTGATGGCAGCGGAGGCTTTCCTTTAGGTGGCTTGATTTCAGGAATTACTCCTGTGTGGAGTTCTGAAATTGAGCCTTTTTGCATTAGGGTAACTTCTAAAAGATTACCTTGGGTCAAGCATTATGGTAATGTATCTGAAATAAATGGAGGAGAAATAGAGCCTGTTGACATAATAACCTTTGGCTCACCCTGCAAGAGTATCTTTACCCTATATTTTTTCGTTAAAGGTGTACACTTGCCCTTGAATTATGACAAGGGGTGTTACCCTCCCTTTAACCCTAATATTCATCATAAATATTCTATCACAGGTTATGTTAACTTACAAGTACGGATATAACAATATAAGTCATTGAGCAACGCCTCCATAAGTCTTGCAAAATAAGGGTAAAGTCACAGCAACAATTGCAAAAGCCTTTGCGAAAATAAATTTGAACAGTATCGTATTATTCAAGACCGCCTGTATCAAGGTTATTTTGACCATATTATTGCCAACACACAAAAGGCTGTGGCACAAAGTCACCCTTGAAAGCCACAGCCCTATTTTCACCTATTTAAGTTAGATTTGCAACTTAGCTTAAAGCTAATCAGCCTACATACTCAAAGTAGCCATCAATGCCATCTATACCAACGGAATCATCGCTGGAGTAGTAGGTACCTGTTAAGGTATCTCCATTTGCATCAATCTCCAGCTCACCATCAATTGAAATGGTATAAGTACACTCCATAGTCATGTTATCCTGTATAATATCCACAGTACCATCATCATAGAAGGTAAGTGAGAAGTCTGCCTCAGAATTTTCGTAGTCGCCGAAGATATATGTATCACCGCTGTCCTCATCACTACTATCCTCGGAGCTATCGCTGTCCTCTGGCTCAAATATATAGGTATCTCCATCCTCACCTACAATAGCTAAGGAACCATTAACCATGAGCAGATCAGTGGAAGCTGTCTCACCATCATAGGTCATAGTAATAGTACCACTTTGACCATCCCACTCGTATGTAGCATCAGCCACATCCCCATCATCAAAGATAATCTGAGCAGTGCCATCACCATAGAATCTGTAAACCTCATCCTCAACTGTCCAGGAGGTGTCCTCAAGGTCTAAGGAATCTGTAGAGTCGTCAGAGGTGTCAGAGTCTTCCTCATCTTCATCAGGTACATAATATGCCTCATCTACAATGTAGAAGGTACCGCCAATATCCTCAAGGGAAAGCTCACCATTATCATCAAGGGTACCCTTAACAGGTGTACCGCTTCCATCATCAAGGGTAAGGGTGGTGCCATCCCACTCATAGGTAAATTCATAGTAATCACTTGTGTCAGAGGCAATAGCTGTACCATCATCAAAAATGGTAAGACTCATTTCCTCATCGTCATTGTCCCAGCTGCCTTCAATAGCAGAGGTGTCTGCCTTAGGAGCAGCTGTTGTAGCCTCGGTAGTTGCAGATGCGGAAGCGGTAGTCGGCTCAGTCTCCCCACTCTTATTACTGCCGCCACAGCCTGTAAGACCTGCTGAAAGGGACATAATCATCAACGCACTTAATGCTATACAAAGCTTCTTCTTCATAATAAATTCCTCCTTATTAATAAGCGAATGATTTCTTGCAAGCTATCAGCCTGCTGCTGTTGTAGCCTCTGCTGCTGTTGTAGTTGCTTCAGCCCCGGTATCACCACCGCCGCCACAGCCCACAAGGCTTGCTGAAAGGGACATAAGCATAATTGCTGATAATAATACACAAATTTTCTTCTTCATAGTTAATTCCTCCTTAATATATATGGGTATTTTTTACCCTTGTGTCAGATTTTTAATATGCCATATCATAAATATAGTCAGGCACCTCAGATGAAAACAGCTCATAGCCCTCCTCATCAATGAGATTTCCCTCAGGTCCCATGATGTAGTAGGCACCGCTTTCCAGGAAAAGGGTATCTCCGTCTACATAATAGGTACCCTCTGAAGTCAAGCCATCATCCCAATAGTACTTATAGGTGCCGTCAACATAGATGGAAAGCCATTCCCAACCGTTATTTTCCCAAGTACCATGGAAGTCTATTTCGCTGATTTCATCATCATAATAGTAATCATCCTCGTACTGAACATCGTTCCAGTCGTGCTCAAGAAGGTGCTGTGGTACAGTGGATGGAACCATTACAGTACCCCACTCATCAACCACATAACCATTGCTGTTGATGTTATAGTATGACTCTTTACCCGTTGCTCGAAGGGTGGTGCCGTCCATGTAATAGGTACCCTCAGAATACAAGCCATCGCTCCAGTATATGTTATATGTGCCGTCAGCATTGATACAAAGCCACTCTGTACCGTCGTCTTCCCAGACACCGTAGAAGTCCGCTGCGGTAATAGTAGGTGCAGGAGCCGATGCCGGTGTGGAAGCGGGGGCAGGTGCAGCTGCCGGTGTAGGTGTTGGGTCATCCTCCACATAGCTGCCGGATGCGGCAAGCTGTTCTTCAAACTCCGCATACTGGAGAGAAGCCTCATTGTCATATACATACTGGGGTATCTCAGAGTATGTATACCTGGTACCGTCATCATCTATAACATTAATGTCAGCGTCCATATAATATATCCTGCCGCTACTGTCCCCGGTGATTAAACCATCATCATATGTATAGCCCTCGGATGTGGAGGAGCCGTCATAGAGATAGGTTTCTATAGTACCATCATCCTTAAAGGTCACCCACATGGTGCCGCTTTCATTCTCCCAGCTACCGTAGAAGTCCTCCACAGTTGGTGTATAGGTGTTGCCTGCATCATATCCCAGTGTTACACCCTCAGGTACTTGAGATGATATGAGAATATCTCCGTCACGGTCAGTCATTTCACCATTCTCATCTATTTCAAAATAGTTGTCGGAATTGCTCAGGTAGAGCTTTCCATCCTCAATATGGTAGGAGCCACCATCAAGGACATCAGTTTCATCAAAGGTTTCATAGGTGCCGTCACCGTAGAAGTACATCCACAGATTAATATCCCTATATTCCCAACAGCCGGTGAAGTCAGCCCCATTATCTGAGGGCTCCTCCTCTATTAAATCTCCCCTGCCTGTTTCCCTTTTACCGGCTTCTGCGGTTGCCACTGCCTCAGTAGTTGCGACTGTTTCAGTAGCCTCCTTACCACCGCCACAGCCTGTAAGCAGGGGCGGCACCATTGCTAGGAAGCAGGCAAGGAGTATCCCTCTTTTCTTCATCATCTAACCTCCTTATCTATTGACGTTTAAATTTTCCCTACTGTATTAAATAAATTATACAACAAAATTTCTTTTTTGTATTGAGTACTCAGGTACCAATTTAGGTACCAAGCCAAGTACCAATTTAGGTACCAATTTTAGGTGCTAATCTTAGGTACCAATCCAGGTACTAATCCAGGTACCAATTCAGGTACCAATTAGCCACGGGTACTATTCTTTTTCATAGCTAAACCAGCCTGTCATTTCATTTATAATAAGGTCATCATAGCTATCAATATAGCCTGTCATAAGGTTTTCCTCTGTGTCATAGTCATAGATATACAGGGTTTCACCGTCATAGGCATAGACATACATTACATAGTCATCCGGTGTTTCAAGCCAGCAGGTTAAATCCTCCTCAAACTCAAAATTTGTTTCATCATCCTCGCTGCTAATCCAAACACCATATAATTCATCCTCATATCCACCCATGTGGGCATCCTCAGGGGCTACAGGCTCATCAATATAGCCGTCACTTACCAGGTCAGGTCTTTCCGTATAGGTGCAATACTGATTATCTCCGGCCATTTGCACATGCAGGCTACCATCTGTGCCATAGTACATCCTTGCAGGTCCATTAGAGTATTCTATAGTTCCCTCTCCGGCATCCTCGTCCCATTCATAGTCATACCAGGCTTCCATATAGTCAAGATCCAAAAAATCTGTGACTACTCGCCCATCTGTCATAAAGACAAGGGTATGGTCATGATATCGCCAGCCGGTGCCTGCAAGGGCAAATCCGCCTTCCCCTGCAAAGGGATCATCTATTGGGTTGAGAACAATAGTGCCATCATCGTCAATCAATAGCATATTTTCAGTATCGTATATAGCACCATATTCATGTTCATTCAGAATTACATCGCCGGTAGTAAAGAGCCATTCATAGGTACCCTCACTTATTATATAACCATCATCACCCATATGCCGCACCTGACCATCATCGCTAAAGTAATAATATTCCTCATAATCCTCATGAAACCAGTAGCTATCAGAAACATCTATACTCTCCTGAGGCTCCTCCGGAATCTCCTCCTCAGGGGTCTGGGTAACTTCCCGGTCCTGGGTTTGGGCTGCGGTTGCCTCAGTGGAGGTAGCCTCCCCGGTACTACCTCCACAGGCTGTAAGTGTCATAATCGATGCCACAAGGACAGCAGTCCCCATTAGTTTCCCTTTCATTTTATGCACCTCCGTAAATCACCCTATTGTACCGGTATATCTCAAGCAAAAAGTGGACAGTTTAATGAATTATACAGGTCAAAAGGTGTTTCAGAGTCATATACAGGCTCTGTAAGGCTGTTTAAGTAGTCAATCCAGTCCATTTTCTCCTCATAGGTTTCAGGCTGAGGAGGTACGGAAAGGATAAGTCCGTCGTACCACTCAGGGGCAGTTATTGTAAGCTTTGTCTCATAAACTGCATGGTAGCCCTCCGCATCCTCTACCTTGTTTACCTCAGGGGTTATATACAGGTCCACAGTACCCTCATTTGTTTCAAACTCAAAGTATAAATCCCCATATCCATCTGTAAAGTTCTCTGTATCAGGAAGTAATAAGCCATTATAAGCATCATAGAGCATATAGGAGCAACCGGAGGTTAAGCCTGTTTCCAGCATAGGCACATATTCCTCAGATATGCCCTGATATATGGAAACTGTCCTGGTAGTATAGCCCTCCATTGACTCCTCCTCTGACTCAAGATAGGCAGAAAACTCCAGGGGTGCAGTGCCATAGTACTGACCCTCTGTACCCATTGCAAAATAGAAGGCACCATCCTCTAACAGGGCATCCCCATCATCCAGATAATAGTTAAGGGAAATTCCGCTGGCGGTAAAATAGTCCTCCTCAGGGTCGCTAAACTCAGTGTCGGATTCAGGTATTTCACCGGCAAAGAGCTTGTCACCGTCATTATCCATAAGACCATCCCCATCCAGAGAGTACCCCAGGTCGCTGTCCTCCAGCCACAGCTCATCCCCCTCCATATAGTAGTCCCCGGAGTGGTCGTAGCCCTCATCGTTATACCAGTCATAGCTGCCGTCCTCATTAATTACCAGCCATGCAAAGCCACCTTCATACTCCCAGCAGCCGTAGAATGCCTCAGCCCCGGCGGGCTCCTCCTCTATTACATCTCCCTTGCCATCCTCTGCTGAGGTGGTGGTTGCCTCAGTTGCTGCTACTGTTGTTGTCGTTGTTTCCTGTGCCTTACCGCCACCACAGCCTGTAAGAGGTGCTGCCACAAGAGCTAAAGCACAAGCCAGCATCAATATTCCGTTCTTCTTCATAGTAAAACCTCCTTTAGTTAAGCTATTGCAAGGTGCTTAATAGTAGGGACTGCCTACTATCATACCCAACAGCTCATCACATGCAATTTCCACAACCGGGATACCGTCCCGGTACCAGCGTACAAACTTACCGTCCGTCTTAGCTTTTTTCCAAACCATCTCATCCTGTAGAGGACAAAATCGTGTGGTTTGAAACCTTGGCTGAAGGTTGACCATGGCTGTACTGCCTGTTTCAAAGACAATCTGTAGCACCCCGTCCTGTAAGGGCCATACTGCCGAAATTGGTATTTTTTCCATGCCTTCGCCTCCTTTGTCGTAAAAAAATAACCACCGTACTTATATTATACAGTGGTTTTGTAAATTTGTATTGAGACCTGAGGTACCAATTTAGGTACCAATTTTTTTGAGACGGATACTAGAGCTCAGATAATAATAGGGCAAGCTTTTCACGCTTCCTCCTGTCAGCACCTGATATACCCAGCTTGTCATAGGCTCGGTTAAGGTGGTTTTTAATAGTACGGTCCGAAAGGAAGAATATCTCCGCAATCTCCTGATTGGACTTACCTAATGCCGCCAGCTTAACAATCTCCAGCTCACGAGGGGATAGCCCTGACTTGTTGGTATCCCGCTCCGGGATAACATCCCCCAGGGTATCACATACCAGCTCCCGTCCGGAAATATGCTTTGTTCTAAGCTGCTTAAGTATACCTATATGCTTATCAGACACCATCCTTTTGCTTATTATATGCCCCACCAGACAGTCGTCTACCTCCACAAAGGGCAGATATATCCTGTCAGGCATAGCAAGCTTTAGGGCGGAGCTTAGCAGTCTGTCCCCCTCCTCAGGGCGTTTAAGGTGGTAGTAGGCTGCCGCTGTCTGTAAATGAATGTATATGTCACATAAGAGGTAATGAAGTCGTTCACACAGCTCATGAAGCTCCTCCCATGCGGATACTACCTGACCGTATGCCTCTTTTGCAAGAAGCAGCTGATTAACCACCATACGGTACACAGGCACAGCCGGGGAAATAATAGTATTGGCGGAATCCTTCCACATAAGCCACTCAGGTGCCTCCTCCGGACACCCCAGAAGGGCATAGAGCCAGCCCTTACACATATCAATTGTAAGAAGCAGTACATACTGGCAATTCTGCTTAATAAGTGCTATAAGCCCTTCAAGAGGGGTAAAAACCTCCTGCCCCTTACCGGTAAAAAGGGCTGTACGTGCCGCCAAAAACTCTCCTGCCACCATAATGCTAAACTGCTCCTTTAAGGCAGCGTTACTTAGACCCTCGCGGTAAGCAATCTCACAGCCCACTTCATCCCCTCTTAAAAGGGAAATTTCCCCCTCTGTTATACACTCTGCCCCCATACCATGGTCCTCAGTAATGCGGGTATAGTAGGGCATACACTCCCTCATACTTGCCATTTCTTCATCCAGGGCACCGGCTGTACGGTGATACAGCATAAGCACCGATGGACTGCCAAAGGTCCAGGGGCTTTCGTTGCCCATACTGTAGCTGGGTCTGTCCATTAGCTCACAGGCACGTCTGTGGTGGGCACTCATGGCGGCAATATCGTTAAATTCCAGGAAGCTTAACATAATCTCCACCTCACCCAGCATATTGTTACGCTCCTGAGGCTCCATGGTGGTGTTAATCTCCAGGCTTTCCCGAAACAGGTCATAAAGACGCAGCATTTCAGGTATATTGCCCCCGGTGTAAAGGTTAAGCATTAAAACAAGGAGGGCATCAGGCCGCTTAAGCAGCTCCTTCCTTGGGCAATCTGTGGTCCACTGTGCCAGCATAGGGGCATACTCCCCTCCAAAGCTCTTGCTTCTGTCCTGTGCCAAAGCATCCAGCAAGCCCTGCCAATCCTTTGTACTATAAAATATTTCCGCTGCCCTTGTGTACTCCCTTCGCTCCATAAACCAATAACCAAGGCGGGAATTAATATCCACCTGCTCCTCAGCTGTCAGGGCTTTAAAGTGGCTGTTTACCACAGTCCTAAGCATATTGTGATAGCGGTATACATCCCCCTCATCATGGTGGGAAATAAAGGCATTCTCCTGGGTAAGGGCATCCAGTAGCTCTCCTCCGTCATCCTCCTGCCACAGGTACATAGCCTGCTCCCTTGTAAATGCCTCTGTAACTCCATTAACCAACAAAAATCTCTGTTTTCTCTCATCAAGGGGCTGATACATAACCTGGTCCATCAGCTGGAATATATCCATCATCTTAAACTCCCACCTGCCCCTTTGTACATAGGAGCGGAAAAGAAGATATAAAAGGGAAACCCATCCCTCAGATATTCTGTAAAGCTCCTCAGCTTGGCTCTCATCCATGGGCACCCCGCACAGGGTAGCATATTCCACAATCTCATCCTGTCCCAGACGCAGCTCCTCCATGGTAATCTGATACAGGTGAACACCTAAACGAAACCTGTCCACCTGGCGAAAAATCCTGTTACGGGAAAGGAGCACAAGGTGTACCTGCCTGGGCAGCCCCTGTATAAGCAGGGTAAGCAGCTCAGAAAACTCTGTCTGTGTAAAAAAATGTATGTCATCAAGCACATAGTAAATGGTTTTGTTGCTGTACTCCAGGGCATCCTCCAGCAGCTCCCCCATAAGTAGTATGGACTCCCTTTCACCGGGATAGCCCAGCACCTTCATCTGCTCTGCCAGGGCAGGAAGGGGTCTTAAGGCTCTGCAAAAGCCCCTCCAGAAGGCGGTTACACCACTGCCGGTAAGGGTCTGCCAAAGGACAAGGGTGTTAGGCTGCCTGGAAACAAGGTCCTCCATCCACCACCGTACAGCGGTAGACTTGCCAGAGCCCATGGAGGCAACGATTGTAGTCACCTGACAATGCTCCGCCTCCTGAAGGCAGTCCTTAAGCCTTGGACTGATATATGTACTGTTTATCTGAGGTGACTTGCTCATAAATGCCATCCCTTTCTCCACTATAGATTCTACTATTTAATAGGTAGATTATCCTACATAATATACTTACTTATTTTATAAGTACGAGATTTCTTAGTAATATTATATGACACCAAAAACCAAAAATCAAATTTATTTTACAAAATAAAATGACTCTGTATATGGGTATCACAAAATAATTGTATTGATGGATGTTTCGACCTATAAAACCGCAAAACCCTTTTATTTCCTGTGTTTACAAGGTATATATTATCATTAAATCGAATGCTTACAGCTAATTAAATATATAAAAAATATGTACAGAAAATTGAATTGTTAGTTTTTCCTAACAATTCAAAAATCCCCAATTTTTGTGGTATAATTATATTGCTATAGGAGAATCGCAGATTAGCTCAGGGCAACATCTTCCCCCTGAGCTAATTACAGAAGGAGATGTAGGCTGAACAAGAGCATATACTCTGTAGAGAGAAACTATCGGACTAACGGGTTACCCGGCACCTGATTATCCCTGTATCTGACTATATTATTGACATGGCCCTTTTAAGTCAGACTTGGATGACAGGTAAGCCAAAACTACCCCTAGGTCTGAAATCCCTGATGCCTCTGCTTTGGTCTGCATCTGTCTCCTGTATTATAATTTTTTAAAGGGGCACTTGCCCCAAAAATATGGCTTTGCCTGTTTAAGCAGGCATGGAAGGAGGAATTTTTATGATAGGATTAGGTATAGTACTTGCCCTTATACTTGTAATACTTGTAGTAGCTATTTGGGCTATCAGCACTGTAAACGGCTTTAAAAGGCGTGAAATCAAGATTCAGGAGGCATTGTCAGGCATTGAGGTGGCACTTACCAAAAGATACGATATGCTTACTAAGATGCTGGACACCTGCAAGGGCTTTATGGCACATGAAACCGAGCTTTTTACCAAGGTGATAAGCCTGCGTAGCGGTATGAGCGTAGGGGAAATGGGCAAGGCTGACACAGAAATGAGCCAGCTGACAGGGAGGATATTTGCCCTGGCGGAAAATTATCCCGAGCTTCGCTCCAGCGATGTGTTTTTGGAGCTTCAAAGGGGCATAAGGGATGCAGAGGAGCATTTACAGGCAGCAAGGCGCCTTTACAATGCCGGCGTAACCAGCTTTAACACTGCTATTGCCATGTTCCCTGCCAGCTTGCTTGCAGGCAGCTTTAGCCCTAAGGAGTTTTACGAGGCTGAGGATTATAAGCGTCAGGATGTAAAAATGCAGTTTTAAGTATATATTTGTTGGAGCCCTCCTGTAGAGGGGTATGAGAGTGTAGAATCGTAAATGCAATAATTATTAAGGAGGGATTTTCCATGAAGATTGAGGCAACCTCTACCTTTGGTAAGAAGAAAACCATATTAACAGGTAAGGATAAAATAAACCAACAGCGGCTGGAAAAGGGAGAGATGTTTCCCTGCCCCGGCTGTGGGGAGCCTTTGGAGTTTGGTGCCACAAAATGCACCCGGTGCGGCGCCTTTTTAGATAAGGATGGCAATAAACGGGGTGATGTTTCCGATGCGGAGCTGAACGCCCAGATTAGTGAGGCACTGGAGGAAAGAAAAAAGGGCAAGTGGGTAGGCTTAATAGGCTTAGCTGTGCTGACAGTGGGCTATATAATAAACGGCGGACTTGGTATCTTTATTATAATAGTAGGCTCCCTTACAGCTGTAATAGGCTTTCTCATGTATAAAGCACCGGAGCGCCGCTTCAAGGCACAGTTGGGCAACAGCCTGATACCAATGGTACTGGGGGAGATGTTTGACAATGTGGAATATCGCCATGATGGACAGATTGACAATAGTATAATTTACAATACCAATATGCATTTTCCCTTTGACTTTGACGAGATTAACGCAGGGGACTATTTTAAGGCTGAGTACAAGGGGGTAGGCATTGAAATGTGCGACCTTTCCCTTATAGAGATAACCACCGAAACCACTACAGATGATGATGGTAACGAGCACGAGACGGAGAGAAGGGACGAGGTATTTAAGGGTCAGTGGATTATACTGGACTTCCATAAGGAGCTGACCGCAGACCTGTGCGTTTTTGAAAGGACCAGAAATCCACTTTTCCGTTCCAAGCAGCTGGAAACAGAAAACGAGGCATTTAACAAAAGGTTTGGCATAGCCTGCGACAATGCCCATGACGCCTTTTATATACTTACGCCCCATATGATGGAGCATATAATGAATATGGACGATATGGCAGGTGCTAAAACCTATATGCGCTTCCTTACAGAGGGCAAGGTGTACATAG
This sequence comes from uncultured Bacillota bacterium, assembly GCA_958426775.1. Classification (GTDB taxonomy): domain Bacteria; phylum Bacillota; class Clostridia; order Lachnospirales; family CAG-274; genus CALWRD01. The sequence continues at coordinate 202 of CATZZP010000003.1, read as the reverse complement.
CCTTTCAGTCCGGTAGGGACCACTTTGAGGTGGGCAATCTGAAAAATGCCAATATTGATGACCTTAGAAGCAAATTTAGGGGTGAAATAAGGTACGTAACCGACTTGATAGACGAATTTCTGTCACTGGACAGTATGTACAAGTAATAGACTAACTATTAAAAGTCAAGTCTAAATTGAAAAAAATTCAAAAATATTATTTT
>CATZZP010000002.1 GCA_958426775.1 uncultured Bacillota bacterium | reverse complement strand
TAATCCCTGTGGCAAAATTAGGTTGTAGTGTTACAAAAATGCTTGACCACAACAAAGCAACTAATAAGGATTGGATTCTGTATTGTACAGGACTCAGTTCTTTTAGTTTACTCTTGATTCGTTTATTATTATAATAATCTATATATTCTTCAATTTCCTTTATCAGATGTTCTGCTGATTTAAACTCGTGTTTATAATACATTTCTGTTTTTAGTAAGCCAAAAAAATTTTCCATTACTGAATTATCAAGACAATTACCTTTCCGTGACATACTTTGTATTATACCTTTTTCTTTTAATCTCTGCTGATATCGTTTCATTTGGTATTGCCAGCCTTGGTCTGAATGAAGTATTGCTCCTGAATTGTCAGGTATTATGTCAAAGGCTTTATCTAACATGTCCATTGTTTGATGAAAGTCCGGGCGTAAAGATATGTTATAACTTATAACCTCACCATTGTATAAATCTAATATTGGTGATAAATATACCTTTTGGTCTTTCACTTTAAACTCGGTTACATCTGTCACAAGCTTTTGAAGGGGATTATCTGCCTTGAAGTTACTGTTTAAAATATTGTCGGCAACTTTACCAATCTCTCCTTTATAAGAACGATACTTCTTTCTCCTGATTTCGCATTTTAAACCGCATATTTTCATCAACTTACATACAAGCTTATGGTTTACTATATAACCTCTATTATGCAGCTCCATTGTGATTCGTTTGTACCCATATCTGCCTTTATTTTCTTTGAAAATTTGTGTAATCATTTCCTTTAAATCAGCATATTTGTCAGGTTTCTTCATTTGTTTTAAATAATAGTAAAAGGTACTTCTGGATAGTTCTGCAAAGTTGAGTAAATCAGCTAATTTGTATTTATGCCTTAGTTCATCTATGGCTATTGCTTTTTCCCATCCTCTCGGGATATTCTTTCCTGAACTAAGGCTTGCAATTTTTTTAAGTATTCATTATCCATACGCAGCCTTTGTACTTCTGCAATTAAATCTTCTTTTGTTTCCTTATTTAATTCTTTTTTCTTTATTTTTCCGGAACTCATTTTAGGTTTTCTTCCACGTCGGTCGACATAAAGACCTTGTTCTCCTTCTTCGTAGTATGTGCGTTCCCATTTACGTATTGTTGATTTGTCTGGTATACCAAACTTTACAGCCGTTTCAAACATAGATAAATGGTTATCATGCATATATTTTATCACAGACAACTTAAAATCACCAGAATAAGTTCCATGTTTCATTATTAATCCTTCTGGTCCAAAGTGATTATATCGTGCAGTCCAACAACGTACAACTTCCTTATTGGCTCCTAAAATACGGGCACTTTCAACACAGGACATGTTATCATTAACTACTCTTAACACTGCTTCTAATTTTTCTTCATACGTGTATTTTGACATTAAAAAATGCACCTCCAAACGCTAGTTTCTTGTCTAACATTTGGGGTGCACTTCAAAAAGAAAGCGGGGTTTTATTTTATGCTAAAATACCATCAACGATTCCCATTATACCCTCTGAAGCCTTATCAAGCTTAGCCTGTACAGCCTCTTCATTATCTGCCTTACTGCCGAAGTAAATCTTAATCTTAGGCTCTGTACCGCTTGGTCTTACGCAGAACCATGTGCTATCCTCCAGCTCATAGTAAAGCACATTGCTCTTAGGCAGACCCGTTGGACTAACCTTACCTGTTGCAATATCGGTAACCGTATCTGCAACATAATCTCTTATCTCTGTTACCTTAACCCCTGCAACCTCCTTAGGAGAGTCCTCTCTTAAGGTGTTCATAATCTTTTTCATATCATTTGCACCGTCTACACCCTTGAGAGTAATAGACTTAATTATTTCCTTATAGACACCGTACTTTTTGTAAAGCTCCATAAGTCCGTCGTACATACTCATACCTCTTGACTTATAGTAAGCACAAAGCTCACAAATAAGCATAGTAGCCACAACGGCGTCCTTATCTCTTGCATATGTACCTGAAAGACAGCCGTAGCTTTCCTCAAATCCGAATACATAGCTATGAGAATTATTTTCCTCAAATTCCTTTATCTTCTGACCGATAAACTTAAAGCCCGTAAGCACATCAAAGTAAGCAAGACCGTACTCCTTGGCAATCTCCTTAGTCATATTGCTTGAAACTATAGTAGAGATAATAGCACCGTTTTCAGGGAGGGTACCCATAGCCTTTTTCTGACTGCAGATATACTCGCAGATAAGAGTACCTGTCATATTACCCGTAAATACCACATAGTCACCCTCATTAGTCTTTACAACGGCACCTACTCTGTCTGCATCAGGGTCAGTACCTACTATAATATCAGCGTCAAGCTTTTTGGCAAGGTCTATAGCAAGAGTAAATGCCTTAGGGTCCTCAGGATTAGGGTAACCGACGGTTGAAAACTCACTGTCGGGCATTTCCTGCTCAGGCACAACGGTTACGTTTTTAAACCCCGCCTTTTCAAGTATACGTCTTACAGGCTTATTACCTGTACCATGCAAAGGTGTATATACTATCTTAAGGTCGCTCTGTGCCTTGATAACCTCAGGGTTTACAAGCTGTGCCAGCACATTTGCATCATAGTTATCATCAACCTTGCTGTCAATAATATTGAAAAGACCCAGCTTTGTTGCCTGCTCCTTATCAGCTCTTTTAATAGCCTTAAAATCGGTAACCTTGTTTACCTCTGCTATAATTGCATTATCATGAGGAGGTGTAACCTGTGCACCGTCTGCCCAATATACCTTGTAGCCGTTGTATTCGGGAGGATTATGGCTTGCTGTCACCACAATACCTGCTATACAGCCAAGCTCTCTTACTGCAAAGCTAAGCATAGGGGTAGGTCTTAATTCATCATAAAGATAGGTTTTAATACCGTTGCCGTTAAGCACTAAGGCGGCAATCTCCGCAAACTCAGGGCTCATACGTCTTGAGTCATAGGCAATAGCAACACCCATTTCAACTGCATCCGGACCCTGCTTAAGTATGTAATTTGCAAGACCCTGTGTTGCCTTACTTACGGTGTAAATATTCATGCGGTTTGTACCTGCACCTATTACACCTCTTAAGCCGCCCGTACCAAAGTCAAGCTCCTTATAAAATCTGTCCTCAATTTCCTTTTCATTACCCTCAATAGCTTTTAATTCAGCTCTCGTAGCTTCATCAAAATATTCATCATTAACCCACTTATTGTATGTGTCCATATATCCCATAATAAAATCTCCTTTCGTTTTTGTGTTTGATTATATTATATAAGCAAAGCGGTAAATATACAAGCTAAATTTTCAAATTTTAGTATAGTATTTACATAAAAATAATAAAAAGTTTTATTAATTTATGCAGAATTAATATTATATTTTATATATTAATAGCTTTGCAAATAATGTAAAATCTTTATGTTTCAGTCATCCAATCCGCATTTTTACCAAAAAAGACAGACTGATACACTCTGTTTTGGTTTAGATTGCCCAATTTAAATTTTTTTCAAAAAAAAGATTGACTTTTAGAAAACTTGATAATATAATTACCACATAGGGCAAGGGTGTTCAAATACTTGGATATTTGGGCACCCGTTTTTTTATAGCTAAATACAGCCGGGAAAGCCCATACAGTGCGGGCACATCTTGATAGGGCAAGCTTGTCTGTCCTATGAGGATATGGCTGCACTAAAACAAAATAACATTTTATTCTTTAACGGAAGGGGATTTAAAAAATGGCAACTTACACTAAGGAACAAATTTTAAAGGAATGCAGAGATAAGGACGTTGAGTTTATTCGTTTGCAGTTTATTGATATTTTGGGCGTACCTAAGAATGTTGCAATCACATTCTCACAGCTTGAAAAGGTTCTTGATGACGGTATGATGTTCGACGGTTCTTCAATCGAGGGCTTTGCAAGAATTGAAGAGTCAGATATGTACTTAAAACCTGACCTTGACACCTTTGTTATCTATCCTTGGAGACCACAGGCAGGTAAGGTGGCAAGATTTATCTGTGATGTATACACACCATCAGGCGAAAGATTTATGGGTGACCCAAGAAACATCCTCAGAAAGACTATGGAAGAGGCTGAGGCTATGGGCTACAGCTTTAACGTAGGTAACGAGTGTGAGTTCTTCTTATTCCACACAGACGAGGACGGCAGACCTACTACTATTACTAATGATGAGGCAGGTTACTTTGACCTTGACCCTGTTGACCTTGGTACAAATGCAAGACGTGACATTTGTCTTTCACTTGAGGAAATGGGCTTTGAGATTGAGGCATCTCACCACGAGGTTGCTATAGGTCAGCATGAAATTGACTTTAAGTATGCTAACGCTTTAAAGACAGCAGATAACGTTATTACCTTTAAGCTTGCAGTTAAGACTATTGCTAAGAAGTACGGCTTACATGCAACCTTTATGCCAAAGCCAATCTTTGGTATCAACGGTTCAGGTATGCACACAAATATGTCACTTTTCAAGGACGGTAAGAACGCATTCTTTGACCCATCAGATGAATTACAGCTTTCACCTATTGCATACAGCTTTATTGCAGGTGTTCTTGAACACGTTGCAGGCTTTACGGCTATTACTAACCCACTTGTAAACAGCTACAAGCGTCTTGTACCGGGTTATGAGGCTCCTTGCTATATTGCTTGGTCAGCATCTAACAGAACAGATATTATCAGAATTCCTGCTTCAAGAGGTGCAGGTACTCGTATTGAGTTAAGAAGCCCCGATCCTGCAACCAATCCATACCTTTGCCTCGCTGTTTGTCTTGCAGCAGGTCTTGACGGTATTAAGAGAAACCTTCCTGTTCCACAGAGTGTTGATGTAAACCTCTTTAAGTCAACCCAGGAGGAAAGAGATGCTCTTGGTGTTAAGAACCTTCCCGGCAGCCTTAACGAAGCAATTGTTGCTATGGAAGAGGACGGCTTTGTTAGGAAGGTACTCGGTGAGCATGCTTACAACGCTTTCGTTACATCTAAGAGAGCTGAATGGGATGCATTCAGAATGTTTGTAAGCCAGTGGGAGCTTGACAAATACCTTGCAACCTATTAATTAACTTATTATCTATATAAAAATTGCCCTTGTACTCTTTACAAGGGTATTTTACTTATATATGGCAATATGTGGATATTGGGCATATATACTAAAGATTTTACATAAATTAATTGCAAAACTAATTTTGTTTACTGGATTTTTAACCGATTTTTTGGTAGAATGTATCAAGTGCTTTAGATTTTTTTGTGACGGAGTTGAATATTATGAGAAACAACAACGTATTTGTAGCATTTTCAAGCCGTAAGGTAGCTGTCAGCGTAGCAAAGATTGTTGTGGCAAGCGGTATGAATTTAGCCTGTGCAGCAACAAGTCTTGCAGAGCTGAAAAAATACATACACGCCTACGAAAGCGGAGTTATTATCTGTGGTTATCGCTTTACCGATGACTATGTAATTGATTTTTTTGAGGAAGTACCCGAAAGCATGAACATTATCCTTATAGGCAAAAGGGCAGAGCTTGAGCAATGTACTAACGAACGGGTATTTAAGCTTGCAGTCCCCTTACAGAAAATGGATTTGGTGTGCTCCCTTAATATGTTTGCCAATATGGAGGACTGTGTAAGACAGGCAGGCAAAAGCCGTAACCCTGAGGAGGAAAAGATAATCCTCAGAGCGAAACGTACCCTTATAGGCCGCTACTCTATGACCGAGGACCATGCTCATAGATATATGCAGAAAAAAAGTATGGATACAGGCAGACGTATTGTTGATATTGCAAAAATAATTTTGTCTGAATAATAAACATAAAAAAGTGAGTGTTATGCACCCACTTTTATTTTTTGCAACAAGCCTATAATTTAATTACTTCATTATCCGCATTAAGGTTATTTTTAACCTCACTGTTCCATTGTATTATATTCCACATTGACCTTTCATTCAATATTTTAAATACAATAACCTTTAACTCCTTTTCATCATTCTTATAAGTAACAATAAAAAATGTATTACCTTGTACATAATTATGCCTTTTAACTCTACCGCCTATCATAGCACCTATAACGCCGAAAAGCATTGCACCTGCCACTGCACCCCCTGCCGAGGATACATACTGACTTTCTGTTTTTTTATCTGTTTTTACCTTCAAATCTACTATTTTTTTATAGGCTAAGGAAAAGGTACAGCCCGCACCCTCAACAACTAAGCTGTCATAGCCGTAAGCCAGCTTACAGTCAGTTCCCCCTCCTAAGGGCAGGCCTCTTACAAGCTCCGCATTATAAACTATTCTGTCATAGTTATCCTCTAAGGTAGGCTTAAGCTCAGCCTTCCTTTTAGGTTCATAGGCTATGCCCTGACTTTGACAATATTGCTTCTGAGCCTTTTTGGCACTTATCTTTTTCATTTTATTAAAAGGGTCTGTTTCCATAGAGGCAGCATAGCTTAACCCTTTTTTTACAATAACCAGCGGCAATAAAAAAACCATACACAAAATTATTTTAAATGGTACATTGGATAATCTGCCCGACAAAATATCCGCAACACAAAAAAACAAAAAGGTTATAACTGCTAATATCGTTACGGCAATCGTAAAATAGCATAAAAGTCTAACTATAGCAACCTTAACCCTATACATAAAACCCCTCCTTTTAACTAAATTATAATTAAAAAGGAGAGGTTTTTCAATCATTATTTTAATATCTTCTTACAAAACGTGAGCTGCCACAATTCTGCCAATCTCCAGAATATCGCTATCCCCCGTAAACTCAAACCTTACCTTGCCAAGACCGCTGAAGTGCAGCTCAAGCTCGCTGTCAAGGTCGAAAACCGCCGAGGTTTCCACAGAAAAGGCTGTCACCTTGGAATAAGGCAGGGAGGTAAAGTCCTTACTTTTGCCCGTTACCCCCTGAGTATTTACGGAAATCACTCTTTTATCGGTAAACACACAGTAATCACGTATAGCCTTATATGCCCCTACAACCTCCTCACTGTCGGTTAAAAGAGGCTCAATATCCTTCATAACCTTCTTATAATCAATTTTTTTCATTTTAATGTATTCGCAGTTTGTAAAATCAATCATAATATTATCCTCCCTTTTTAATATAATTTTGTGTCATTTACATAATTTTTATAAAAAAACTGCCGCAAGAGCTTACGGCAGTTTATGCTTTAATTAATGATTTGAATTAATTGCCTTTGTAGGACATTTTTCTACACAAAGTCCGCACTGTGTACACTTTTCATAGTTCACCTTAGCAAGGAAATTATCAACCTTAACTGCCTCGCTTGGGCAATTCTTTTCGCAAAGCTTACAGCCCATACAGCCCTTTGCACAGTTATCCTTAGTAGGCTTTGGCATATCATGTGATGAACAGGCAACTCTTACTCTGCTGTCATAAGGTACAAGCTCAATAAGTGCCTTTGGACATGCCTTGATACAAGCACCGCAGGCAACACACTTTTCCTTATCTACAACGGCAACACCGTTTACCACATGGATAGCGTCAAAGGCACATGCCTTAACACAGTTGCCGTCACCAAGACAGCCGTAACTGCAAGCCTTTGCCCCGCCTGCAAGAGCATTTTCAAGACCGCAGTCGACAGCACCAAAGTAGCTGTACTTATCCTTTGCCGCCTCACAGTCGCCGTTACACTTAACAAAAGCAGTTTTTCTTACACCTACCTCTGCCGCAACACCCATAACCTCGCCGATTTTTTCGGCAACAGCACTTCCGCCTACAGGACAGCCGCTTACGGGAGCTGTACCCTCAACAATAGCCGCCGCAAGAGCATCACAGCCTGCAAAACCACAGCCGCCGCAGTTAGCACCCGGCAGACAATCACGCACAAGACCCACTCTTTCGTCCTGTTCAACCTTAAACTTAATACCTGCAAAGCCCAATACCAGACCGAAAATAACAGCCATAATGCCAAGGACAATGATAGGTAAAATTACACTCATCGGATCCATTTCTTTCCCTCCTTATTATAACATACCGGAAAAGCCCAGGAATGCTATTGACATAAGACCTGCACTTATCATAGCAATAGGGAAACCGTCAAGACACTTAGGGATAGGTGCATCTGCAAGTCTTTCTCTGATACCTGCAAAAAGGATAATTGCCATAGCAAAGCCAAAAGCGGCACCTACACCGTTTACAAGTGACTGAATAAAGTTATATTCATTGTTCATATTAAGCACTGCAACACCTAAAACCGCACAGTTGGTGGTAATCAAAGGAAGATATACACCCAGAGCCTGATAAAGTGAAGGTGATGACTTTTTAATGAACATCTCAACAAACTGTACCAGTGATGCGATTATAAGAATAAACGCAATATTGTAAAGATAAGAAAGGTTAAGAGGTACAAGCACAAGATTGTACACAACCCAGGTTGCCGCAGAAGCAAGAGTAATAACGAAAATAACCGCTACACCCATACCCACTGCTGTATCAAGCTTTTTGGATACGCCAAGGAAAGGACAGATACCCATAAACTTTGAGAAAATAAAGTTATTGACAAAAATTGCCGCTAAAAATATAGTAAATAAACTCATATTGCTACCTCCTTACGCATCTTTCTTTACCTTATTACGTAAAGCGTTAAAGCCTGCAATAAGGAAAGCAAGGGTGAAAAATGCACCCGGTGGCAGTATCATAAGGATAGTCTTTGGAAATGCCTCAGGGAGAATAGTAATACCCATTAAAGCACCTGAACCAAGGAACTCACGTACAGCACCGATAAGTGTAAGAGCCATGGTAAAGCCAAGACCCATACCGATACCGTCAAAGATAGATGCAACAGGACCGTTCTTGCAGGCAAAAGCCTCTGCACGTGCAAGAATGATACAGTTTACAACTATAAGAGGTATAAACACACCAAGTGATGCGTTAAGTGAAGGCAAATATGCCTGTAAAAGCATCTGAATAATTGTAACGAAGCTTGCAATAACTACTACAAAGCAAGGTATACGCACCTCATCAGGCACTGCCTTACGTATAAGAGAGATAACAAGGTTTGAGCATATAAGCACCGCTGTGGTACTAAGACCCATACCTATACCGTTTATCATACTTGTAGTAACCGCAAGTGTAGGACACATACCTACAACCTGTATAAAGGTAGGGTTTTCATCTATAATTCCGTTTTTAACTATTTTTAAAGGATTCATCAGTTAGCCCCTCCCTTCAAATTTTCGTTAAAGTAGGCTGATACTGTGTTTACAGCATCGGTAACAGCCTTTGATGTAATGGTAGCACCTGTAATAGCGTTAATTTCACTTTCTCCTGCATTACCTGTTTTTACAACGGTAAGCTCGCCGCTCTTACCCGCATACTGTCCGTAAAACTCAGGCTTAGCCGCATTGGCACCAAGACCCGGAGTTTCGTTTGAGCAGTCTACAATAGAAATGCCTGTAATTACACCCTCCGTATCTATACCAACCATAATCTTAAGACCTGAGCCGTAGCCCTTTGTAGTTACCGAAAATGCGTAGCCGGCTACCTCGCCGCCTACAATACCCTCAGAGTAGTCGGTAATAATGCTGTCCTCAACTAAAACAGCCTCGCTCCACTCATCACACTCAAAAACCATAGCCATATTTGCAGCCTTAGCATCTGCCTCCGCCTTAGCAATAGGGTCAGCGGTAACAGCACTTACAAAGCCTAAAAGACCTGCCGCAACAGCGGAGATTATAAAAAGCACAATTGCCGGTTTAACTAAATTACGCATTTTACTTCACCTCCTCTTTCTTTTTAACAGGCTTTACATAACCGAACTTTTTCTGTCTGCAGAACCTGTCAATAAGAGGCACAACAAGGTTCATAATAAGTATTGAGTAGGATACGCCCTCAGGGTAACCGCCGTAAAGACGAATAATTGTAGTTAAAAGACCGCAGCCTACTGCGTAAATCATTTTGCCCTTATCTGTCATAGGTGAGGTAGTATAGTCGGTTGCCATAAAGAAAGCACCAAGCATAAGACCGCCCGCAAGCAATTCATATGTTGCCACTCTGAAGGAAGCCTCACCGCCTATTGCATCAAAAAGCACGGTAAGCACAAATACAGTACCTATGTAGCAAACAGGAATGTGCCATGAAATAATCTTTCTTGCAAGCAGATAAATACCGCCTAAGATTAAAGCAATTGCACAGGTTTCACCAAGACAGCCGCCTATGTTACCTACAAGAGCATTAATATAGTCCTGTGAGGTAGGCACAAGTGCCTCTGTGGCACCCTTAATCTGCTGTAGGGGTGTAGCCGCTGAAATTGCATCAATATTTGTAACAATACCCTTTACACCAAAGGTGGTTTCAGGATAAGTCATCATTTCGTTAGGATAAGATGCCATAAGGAAGGCACGACCTGCAAGAGCAGGGTTAATAAAGTTAAAGCCTATACCGCCGAAAAGCTGTTTTGCTATAATAATTGCAACAAATGAGCCAACTATAGGCACCCAGAAAGGACAGCTTGCAGGTAAGTTCATAGCAAGCAGAAGTCCCGTAACAGCCGCTGATAAATCCCCTATAGTAGAGGGCTTTTTAGCAAGCCTTTGATAAATTGCCTCAAAAAACACACAGGAGGCAACGGATATTACTATTACCAGTGCCGCTTGTAAACCAAAAAGTACCACACCCATAATTGCCGCAGGTAAAAGGGCAATTATAACATCACGCATAATAGACTGTGTTGTTACGCTTGAGCGTATATGAGGTGTAGCGGACACCGTAAGATTTTGTATATTATTGTTGTCCATTGATAAACCTCCTTACTTGTTTCTGCTAAAGGCAATTGCCTCTCTCTTGCCTACCCTGAGGGTCTGGGCTATATGCCTCTTTGCAGGACAGACATACGAGCAGGAACCACATTCAATACAGTCGATACCATTGTGCTTAATAAAGGCTGCATAGTCCTTACTGTTAAGGTCATGGACGATTTCAGGAGGCTGAAGCCCCATAGGACAGGCGTCAATGCATTTGCCGCAGCGTATACAAGCAGTTGCAGAAGGTATCTCCGCTGCCTTTTTACTGAATATAAGTACACCTGAGGTTGTTTTTTGACAAGGCACATTAGTATCAAAAAGAGCCGTACCCATCATAGGTCCGCCTGCAATAATCTTGCCCGGCTCTTCACTAAAGCCTACGACAACTTCAAGAAGCCAGCTTAAGTTTGTACCCAGTCTTACCTGATAGTTGCCCGGGTTTCCCGCCGCATCACCCGATACGGTAACAACACAGTGCATAAGAGGTCTATCCTTAGCAACAGCTCTCTCTATTGCAAGGACTGTATTCACATTGTCAACTATACAGCCTACAGCCGCAGGTAAGGCACCTGAAGGCACCTCTCTTTTAGTAACCGCATAAATAAGATGCTTTTCAGAACCCTGAGGATACTTACACTTAAGTACAACAACCTCAATATTGCTGTTACCCTCAGCCGCCTTTTTAACTGCCTCAATAGCGTCAGGCTTATTCTCCTCAATAGCAATATATCCCTTTGAGCCCGGATGAAGACTCATAATAATTTCAAGACCTGTGATTATACGTGAGGTCTTTTCAAGCAGCAGTCTGTGGTCTGTTGTTAAATAAGGCTCACACTCTGCCCCGTTAATAATAATTGAATCAATTTTGTTTTCAGGGGGTGGATTAAGCTTAACATGAGTGGGAAAGCCTGCACCGCCTAAACCTACAATACCCGCATTTTTTACCTTTTCAATAATCTTCTCTTTAGAAAAGCTCTTGTAATCCGTATCCTTGCCAAGTCCCTCAATTTCTTCATACTTGCCGTCGTTTTCGATTACAATGGAGTTTATCTTTGTTCCGCCGATTGTAAGACGAGGCTCAACAGCCTTTACCGTACCCGATACCGATGCGTAAATCGGTGAGCTTACAAAGCCGCCTGCCTCTGCAATCTTCTGACCAAGCAACACTCTGTCGCCCTTAGCAACCAAGGCTGTGGCAGGTGCACCTATATGCTGGCTGAGGGGGAATACAAGCTCTGCTCCCTCAGGCGGCATAATTACCTGAATAGGCTTTCTGTTGGAGTAAGTCTTGTTATCAGGCGGATGTATACCTCGCTTGAAGCTGTGAAGATTCATAATATGCCTCCTTTTTTTATTTTTAGGGCAAAAAATAACAAAAATTGTATAATTTACACTAAGTAGTTTTATAAATTTACTTTTTTTTGTACTATATGCCCTCTTTCTTACCTTATATAATACAATAATTACCCCGCAATTACAAGCATTGATATTAAATAAACAAGGATTTTTAAGTTTTTTTAAGATTTTTTATTTAACATTCACATGATTTATGTTGAAAAATCCATAACTAATCTGTATTGCAGGTATAAGCTGACCCCTTTTTGTCAAAAATATCAACACAAGGAGGGATAAAATGATATATATTTTACTTACAGCTATACAGCTGATTGCAACCTTAATTATGACCTTATACTTTTTTTACGCAATCAAGGACAGACACAAAAGCCCCAAAAACGACAAAGACAGCTTTAACAGCGAGGCAATACATTTAAAAAGGCTGAGGGAGATAAGTCTTACCAAGCCTTTAACGGAGCTTTTAAGACCCGCCTCACCAAAGGATATTATAGGACAGGAAAAGGGAATGAAGGCTCTGACAAACGCCCTTTGCGGACCTAACCCCCAACACATTATAATTTACGGTCCTCCGGGAGTAGGCAAAACCGCCGCCGCAAGAATAGCCATGGAGCTGGCAAAAAAGTCCCCCGACACTCCCTTTAAGGCAGACGCTCCCTTTATAGAGGCGGACGCAACCATTATGCAGTTTGACGAAAGAGCTATTGCAGACCCGCTTTTAGGTTCTGTACACGACCCTATCTATCAGGGTGCGGGAGCATACGGCAATATGGGTATTCCCAGACCCAGAGAGGGTGCGGTTACAAAGGCACACGGAGGAGTGCTTTTTCTTGATGAAATAGGCGAGCTTAACCCCTACCATATGAACAGGCTTTTAAAGGTTCTTGAAGAGGGTAAGGTAAGGTTTTACAGCTCATATTACTCTGAAACAGATAAAAATATACCTAAATATATCCACGATATTTTTAAAAGAGGTATGCCTGCCGATTTTCGCCTTATAGGAGCAACCACAAGAAGCCCCGAGGAGTTGCCTCCTGCTTTAAGAAGCCGTTGTAAGGAAATATTTTTTGACAGCTTAGGACAGGAGGAGGCTGAGCTTATTGCAAGACAGAGCTGTGAAAGACTGGGAGCCGAATTTGACGAAACAGTACCCGATTTAATAGGCAGCTATTGCACTAACGGACGTGACAGCGTTAATGCAGTACAGGAGCTGTGGTCGGCAGTAAGGGCAGAAAACAGAAGCTATATAACCGAAAAGGATGTAAAAGCCCTTATAAGTGAGGGTGGCTATGAAAAAAGACAGTCCCTCACTCTCAGCCCCAAAACAAGAATAGGTATTGTAAACGGACTTGCTGTTTGCGGAAATAAGGGACATATACTAAGAATTGAAGCAACCGCACAAAAAGGCAACGGCAGCTTAAGTGTAAGAGGCATTGCAACCTCAGAAGAGGTAAAGGGCAAGGTGTCCACTCTCCAAAAAAGAGGCAGTGCAATGGAGTCGGCAGAGAATGTACTTGAAGTCCTTGAACAGCTTACAGACTTTAAGCGTGAAAATTACAACATAAGCATTAACTTTCCTCAAAGCCATATGACAGACGGACCTTCGGCAGGTGCGGCAATGCTTCTTGCCGTATATTCCGCAGTATATAAAATACCTGTAAGAGGCGATATTGCTCTCACAGGCGAAGTCGGGTTAAGAGGTGATATTCTCCCCGTAGGCGGTGTAGCACAAAAGGTTAATGCCGCCCAAAGGGCAGGAGCTTATAAGGCGTACATTCCTATGGGCAATAAGGACGATACCCTTTGCTCTGTTGCTCAGCCAATATCAAGAGCAGAGGAAATTATTGCCCTTACAGAGGAGCTGGAAAGGGTGGTAAATATTTAAAGCTTAAGCTTTGGGTTTTCCGCCTTAAAGGTTTTTCCGTCAAGGTAGGAAAGCAAGCCCTCTTTAAAATGAAAGGTCAGGCTGTAGGCATGAAGTGCCTGATGCTTAAAGCCTAAGGCAGGCTTACCCCCGTACTTTTTATCTCCCACAAGAGGGTGACCTACAGAAGCAAGGGCGGCACGTATCTGGTGAGTACGTCCCGTAACAAGCTTTACCTTAACAAGGGAGCAGCCGTCCTTGTACTTAACTCCCTCATAAAGAGTAACAGCTCTCTCACCCTTACCGATAACAACCCTATTGCCCTTAACCTTTTCCTGCAGGGTGTCAATCCTACCACTGCCCTTTACCTCGCCCTCAACAACAGCAAGGTAATATTTATCCACGGTATGCTCCTTAAAGGCAAGGCTTAGCTGTTGCTGTGCGGCAAGATTTTTGCCCATAAGAGTAATACCGCTTGTATTACGGTCAAGTCGGCTCACTATGCCCGGCTTAAACTCCCCTATGGCATCAGGCTTATATTCCTCTTTCTCGGCAAGGTAATAAAGCAAAATATCATTTAAGTTTTTATCCCCTGCCTTTTCCCCTTGGGATAAAAGTCCCACAGGCTTATTTACAATAATAATATTTTCATCCTCATATATTACAGGAGGAATATCCTTATATTCCTTTAATTTAACACTCTCAAAAAAGCCCTCTATTGTTTCTTCGGAAAGATAGAGGGCAATTTCGTCACCCTCCTTCAGGATTTCATTCCCCTCTGCCTTAGCTCCGTTAAGCTTAATGTTTTTCTTACGAAGCATTTTATATATAAAGGACTTTGGTGCTTTATTCATATATCGCATAAGGTATTTATCAAGTCTTTGCTCCCCGGTTGAGCTGTCAATTTTTAAAAGTCGCATAATTTACTCCTTTGTTTTTCTTAATTTTAATATAACACATTCTCACCCTTGTGTACACTATTGCTTTAAAATTAAATAGGGTGTATTATAAAAATAAAAATATATAAGGAGGATAATTTATGTGGTTTATATTTGCTCTTTTATCGGCAATTTTCGCCGCCCTTACATCAATACTTGCCAAAATAGGTATTTCTCAGGTAAATTCCACCCTTGCCACTGCTATACGTACTGTCGTGGTGCTTATAATGGCATGGGGTATGGTGTTTATTACAAGGACATACACGGGTATAGGCTCAATAGATAAAAAAAGCTGGGTTTTTCTTATACTTTCGGGTCTTGCCACAGGTGCCTCCTGGCTTTGCTATTACAAGGCACTTCAGGTGGGAGATGTATCTAAGGTTGTACCCGTAGACAAGCTTAGTATAGTTTTTACTCTTATACTTGCCTTTGTATTTTTTAACGAAGACTTTACACCCAAAACCCTTGCAGGTACTGTTCTTATAACTATAGGCACTTTAATAATGGCATTATAAAAATTTTTTCGCCCTCTGTTGATAAAGAGGGTATTTTTATACCGAATATCATTTTTATGTTGACAAAAATGTATATTTTTAGTACGTTTTTAAACAAAAAAATGAATTTATCCACAAAGCGTGGATAAAACTGTTTAATTATTCACTTTTTATGAATTTTTCCACAATTATGTACCTTTTTTGTCGCCCCATATTTATAGAATTTTTGTATAAATAGTAGTATAATTGTTACAAAACCAAAGATATTCAAGGAGATAAAACCAATGGAGGAAATTTTAACAGAAACCAAAGCTTATTCCAATGTAAGCGGATGCCTTGTGCAGATTAAATACAGTCTTTTCAGTCGCAGGGCAATCAAATTAAACAGCACAGTTTACGACATATGCTGTGAAAGACTTTTGCCCTGCAAGGGACTTGAAATACTAAAAGGGATAACAGACAATTACATAATTGCCGAAAAAATATTTCGTATAATATCGCAGAATATTGTAACGCCTGAGCATCTTGCCGATGTTATTGATGACTTGCTTGAAGATATGACTAACTGAATTTTATATTTATTAATTTTTTAAGTGCCGACAACTAAGATATGTCGGCATTATTAGTTTACGATAACGGACCTGTTGTCCCAAATCTTAACTATACTTAAGAAATCGTAAACATTCTTAAATACACTCCGACAGAGAAATGTTATAAAATTACCGCATAACAACAACAAAAATAATCGGAGGTTTTAAAATGAAAAAGTATACCAGATTAACAGCTATAGCAACAACACTTATAATGCTGCTTAGCGGATGCGGAGAAAAAAATGCGGGCGGTCCTCCCCAAGAGAATATGCCTACAGCTCAGGAACAAGCCGTAACCGCTGTCAAAACAGAACTTATAACCCTTAGCTCCATATCTGAGGAATATATGTATTCAGGCAGTATAGAGCCAAGCGATGAGGTTGAAGTACACAGTGCCTTAAGCGGCGAGGTTGCCACCGTAAACTATGATGTAGGTGATACGGTACAGGCAGGGGATGTACTTTTCACAATGGATACGGAAAGTATACAAAAAAGCGTTAATGTTTCCGAGGCAAATGTAAAGTCTGCTCAGGCAAGTGTAACCACAGCAGAGAACAACTTAAAAATGGCAAACGGCTCTTCAATGCAAACCCAGATTGAAAATGCCAAAAGCTCCATAACAAGTGCCGAAACTTCTATTAAAAATGCCGAAACAAAAATTGAAAATGCCAAGGTTTCCCTTAACACCGCACAGATTAACTTAACCCAGGCGGAAAAGGACTATAACACAAACAAGGCTCTTTACGAGGCAGGCGGTGTTTCGGAGGAGGCAATGAACAACTACAAGGATACCTACGAGCAGGCAAAAAACACATATACTCAGGCAGAGCTTACCCTACAGCAGGCAAACACCGAGTATCAGTCAGCCAAGGACAGCCTTGAACAGGCACAAACCACCTATGATATTCTTGTAAACCAGACCTCAAAGGAGAATGTTATAAAGGCTCAGGACAGCCTTGAACAGGCTAATGCACAGCTTGAAAGCAGTAAGGCTCAGCTTGAAAGCAGTAAACAGAACCTTAAGGACGCAGTTGTTACGGCACCTATAAGCGGAACGATTTCCCAATGTAATGTTACAGCAGGAGCAAACCTTTCTCAGGGTACAGTCCCATTTGTAATTATAGGTACAAACTCTGTTGATGTTGTGGTAAATGTATCCGAACAGCTTATTAACTCAATTAAGGCAGGGGACTCTGTAAGGATTAACGTGCCTACCCTTTCCCAAGAGAATTTTCACGGTACAATCTCCTCCGTATCACCTGATGCAAATCAAGACGGTACATATGAGGTAAAGGTAAACATTCCAAACGAGGACGGCACTCTTAAAAGCGGTATGTTCGCTCAGGTTTACTTTACTAAAAATAAAAGTGAAAATGCCGTTGTCATCCCTCGTGACTGTGTTATAACAAAGGATAACGAAAGCTACGTATTTGTAACTGAAAACGGAATAGCTAAAAAACAGCTTGTGGAAACAGGCATTGACAACGGTGACAGCATAGAAATAACAAATGGCTTAACCGAAGGAATGACAGTTGTTATTGAGGGACAGACCTATTTATCAGACGGAGATGCCGTAAATGATGTAACAAATAAATCCAATACCTCTGATACTGAAGCAACCTCCGAAGTAACAACTGCTAAGGAGGGCTGAAAATGATAAAAACCTGTATTAACAGACCTGTAACCACTATAATGGGTGTTTTAATTATATTATTTGTAGGTATCTTAGCCTATAACACCCTTGAGCTTGCATATATGCCTAACACAGAGGTGCCTATGGCAGTAATAAGCACCACCTACGAGGATGCAGGTCCTGAAGAAGTAGAAGAGCTTATTACCAAAATCATAGAGGAAACAGCCGCAACCCTGACAGGTGTTGACACAATCAGCTCCATATCCTCAACAGGCTCATCAATGGTTATGGTAGAGTTTGTGGACGGTACCGACATTGATATTGCCTCACAGGACCTTAAGGATAAGCTTGATATGATAGAGTTCAGACTGCCCGATGATGCTGACGAGCCTACAGTTATCAAAATGGATATGAACCAGGAAAGCGTGGTTGTAGGTGTAACAAGCTCAAAATATGATATAGATGAGCTTTACAACTTCTGTGATGAAAATATTACCCAAAGCTTTGAAAGGATTAAAAACATATCCTCCGTATCAATTATGGGTGGTTCGGATGAAATAGTAGAGATTAATGTTGACCGTGACAAATTAGAAAACTACGGCATTACAATTTCCGCCATAAGTCAGGCACTTTCCTCAGAAAATGCCAATACCCCCGCAGGTACGGTATATCAGGGCAATACCGAGCTTCAGCTCAGAGCAGTAGGTGAGTTTGAGTCTGTAAATGATATTAAGGACTTAGTTATAAGCACCTCAGGAGGCAATGTCGTACACTTAAGCGATATTGCAGAGGTTAAAATGACAACAGAGGAGAAGGACAGCTTATTTATTATAAACGGTACTCCGGGTATCAGATATACCCTTGATAAGCAATCCGACGCTAATATCGTTACCATTAGTGACGATATACAGGCAACTATTGCACAGCTGGAAGAGGAAAATCCGGATTTGGATTTTGTACTTCTTACAAACACGGCAGATTATATTAAAACCTCTATCTCAAACGTGGTATCAACTGCCTTTCAGGCGGCTTTAATAGCCTTTGTAATTCTGTTTATCTTCCTCAGGGATTTCAGAACGGCATTCATTATATGTGTATCTATTCCTACCTCTATTATGGCTACCTTCTGTATGATGTATATAAACGGTATGACCATGAACACCCTCGCAATGGGCGGTCTTGTTATCGGTATAGGTATGCTGGTTGATAACTCCACCGTTGTACTTGATAATATAACCAAGTGTCATGAAAAGGGAATGTCCCCTAAAGAGGCTGCATATATAGGCACTAAAGAGGTAAGTCTTTCAATCTCCGCCTCTACTCTTACAAACCTTGCGGTATTTGTACCTATATTGTTTGTAGAGGGTATGGTAGGACAGATGCTTGCCGACTTCTGCTACACTATTTGCTTTGCACTTGCGGCATCTATATTTACAGCTCTTACGGTTGTACCTATGGCAGCTGCACTTATTATCAGAAGAAGTGATAAAAAGGCTCAGGGCGAGCAAAAGAAAACTATTTTTACACCGATAAGTGATTTAACTCTTCGCTTCCTTAACGGCATGGATAACGGCTATCAGCGGCTTATCAAAAAAGCCCTCAGTCATAAAACAGCTACAATTTTAATTACTGTTTTGTGCTTAGTTATTACAATAACCGCAAGCTCCGGTCTTGGTATGAACCTTATGCCAAGTTCAGATGAATCAGCGGCGTCAATAACAATAGATATGCCTGAGGGCTTAACCTACGAAAAGCAGGAGGAAAAGCTTTATGAGGTTATAGACGCCATGGGTGAGATACCTGAGGCAGAAACAATTTACGCAAACGTAGGTACAAGCGGAATGGGCAACATGGGCAGTGCAATGTCCGTAAACATAAACCTTGTAGATAAGGAGGAGCGTGAGAGAAGCACTGATGACATAGTTGCAGATTTAAGAGAAAAGCTCTCCGATATAGCCGGCTGTGAAATCAGCGTAAGCTCATCAAGTACTGCTATGGGTTCTATGGGCGGTTCCTCTGACCTTACCCTTAACATTATGGGTTCCGAAACCTCAACCCTTAAAGAAATCAGTGATGACCTTGTGGAGATTATAAAGGCTATGCCGGGAGCAACCAATGTAGAAAGCTCTCTTGATGACGCTACCGTTGAGGGTAACATTATACTTAACCGTGCTAAGGCGGCTCAATACGGTATTACAACAAAATCTCTTGCATCAGCCGTAAATACGGCAGTAAGCGGTGCAACAGCATCTGAATACCGTGTAGACGGCACTGAAATTGACATTGTAATTCAGTATCCTCAGGACAGCGTTAAGTATGTTAAAGACTTAAAGAATATAACAATTGATACTGCACAGGGAACTAAAATACCTATTACAGAGGTTGCTGATATAAATATGGGCGAAAGTGCCGTATCCATATCAAGAGAGGACCAGGAAAGATACGTATCGGTTTCTGCATCCTTTGACGGTCTGGACTCCAGCCAAATACAGGCTAACGTAGAGGCTGAGCTTCAAAACTATGTATTCCCTGAGGGCTATTCATATGAGTTCGGCGGTGCTATGGAAATGATGCAGGACTCTTTCTCACAGCTTATTTATGCACTGCTTGTAGGTATCCTTTTAATCTATATGATACTTGCGTCACAGTTTGAGTCCTTTGCTGACCCATTCGTGCTTATGGCGGCTATGCCTATCTCCCTTACAGGCGGTCTGTTCGGTCTGTTTATAACAGGTCAGTCTATTACGGCTACTGCCTTGATGGGTCTTATAATGCTTGTAGGTATGGTTGTAAACAACGCTATTGTACTTATAGACTTTACCAAGCAAATTATGGCAAATAAAGGTGTTGGTGTTGAGGAGGCTCTACTTGAGGCGGCTCCGAGCCGATTAAGAGCTATTCTTATGACTACTCTTACTACCGTTATCAGTATGATACCTATGGCAGTAAGCACAGGCTCAGGTATGGAGTCACAACAGCCCCTTGCAATTGTAGTAATCTTCGGTATGTCGCTTTCAACCCTTGTAACACTTGTATTTGTACCTGTAACCTATTCACTGTTACACAGATTTATGAATTTTGTAAAAGGCAAGCTTTTTAAAGCCGCAGATGAAATTGCTTAAAATATAAAAAACAGGAGGAAATAAAATGAAAAAGAAATGTGTACCTGCACTTTTAGCTATTATGCTTACCTTCAATACCGTTAACGGATTTGCCGCCTCTGAGGCGGCAAATTCCAAAACAGAAATTACCGCAAATACAGATAAAGACCAAAGCCTTGACGATAATATACTTACGGTAGATGAGGCACTTACTATGGCTACCGAATACAGCCGTACCCTGAAAAACCTGTCTGAACAGAATGAAATAAACGAGCTGACTGCTGACGATACCAGAATAGACCTCAGATGGTCAAATGAGTATGTTGAGGTAACAAACCTTAACGTAGAACTTAAGGATTTAATGAACAGTCTGCAAAACTATGACAACAATATTGAAATAGAAAAGGAAAAGCTAAGGCTTAACATAATTGAGATTTTTGCCTCTATTATCAATGCAGAGGACTCAGTTGAAATGTATGATAAGGAAATAGAGCTTAATGAAAGAGAATTAAAAATTGCAAAAATTAAAAATAGTCTTGGACTTTTAAGCCAAACAGAGTATAATTCTCTTATAACGGAAAACGAAAAAATTAAAAGCAATAAGCAAAGCCTTGAGTCAGCATTAGAAGAAACCTACAACTCTCTTAACAGCGTAATGGGTCAGCCTCTCAGCACCAGATACACAGTTGAGCTTGATGTGGAGTATGAGCCGTTAGGCGATGTAGACCTTGATTATACAATAACAAAGGCAACAACAAGCAGTCAGACCATTAAGGATTTGGAGAACGAGGCAGAAATAGCCGAATATAAGCTTGATGTTTACTCCCATGAGTACAGCGGAGGATATAAGGAAACCGCACAAAGCAATTATGCACAGGCAACCCGAAACCTTGAGGACGCTAAAACCTCAATGGAGGCTGATATAACAAGCATATACAACAATATTAAAACCTCGGAAACCGAGTATGCCAACAACACTGCAACCCTTAACCAGAAAAAGCAGGAGCTTGAGGTTAAAAAGCTGCAGCTGGAGCTTGGCAAAATAACACAGCTTGAATACGATAAGGCTGAATATGAAATAGAACAGCTTGAAAACACAATTAAGCAAGGTGTATATTCTCATTACATACTTGTTTGTAAATTTAACAACCCCGATTTAATTTAATCAAACCCTAATATACAAAAGGAACGGAGGCTTTTTTAATGGATAACAGGTTTAAAATACTTATTGCCGATGACAACCCTGAGGTTCGTGAGGTACTGGGTGTATTACTCAGGAGCGAAAGATACGAGGTAGACGAGGCTGCCGACGGAAACGAGGCAGTAGAAAAGGCAAAAAAGCTTCCCGACCTTATAATTTTAGATGTTATGATGCCCGGCAAGGACGGCTTTAAGGCTTGTGTAGACATAAGAAAAATAACTAAGGCTCCTATACTGTTTTTAACGGCTAAAACAGAGGACGCTGATAAAACCATGGGGTTTTCGGCAGGCGGAGATGACTATTTAGTTAAGCCCTTTTCATATACGGAGATAATGGCAAGGGTAAAGGCACTTTTAAGACGATGCTATGAATACCGCTTAGATACACCGAAAAGTGAAAATATAATTGAGATAGGTAATTTATGTGTAAACACAAGCAAAAAGTCCGTAGAGGTTTCAGGCAGTCCTGTTATGCTTACCGATATGGAGTATAACATACTAAAGCTTTTAATAACCGGCAGAAAAAAAGTATTTTCAGCCCAGGAGATATATGAAGCAGTATGGGAAAGGCCCTTCTTTTACGGGGACAACAATACGGTAATGGTACATATAAGGCGGCTTAGGACTAAAATAGAAAAGGATGCACAAAATCCGCAGTATATAAAAACTGTGTGGGGAAGGGGTTATACTATTGAATAAAAAAGCTATACCTCTAAATCTGAACGCACAGTTCACAATAGTTTCCTCCTGTGCCTTAGCCGCCTCTTTAATAGTGTTTGGTATACTCCTTTCACTGGGTTCATACATTATAAGAAACAAAGTAAATGATACCGAATATGTAGAACAGATTATATCAAACAAGGTTAACCAATTTCAGCAATATGTAGCAGAAAACCAAATTTCCACTACGGATGCCCAAGCTATATCCACCTGGGTTTCAAACCAGAAAAACGTTACCCTTGCCGTATATGACGAAAACAGCGTGCTTTATGACTCTACCATAGCCTGGAAGCAAAGCCACGCCCCTATTGATGAACGTCCCCCTGCAGGGTATCGTACCTTTTACGATATAAGCTTTGCCGATAAGGAGGCAAGTGTTGAGCTTTTTGTTTTAATTGAGTTCAGACTTATTTCTACGGTTATAATTTTATCCATCATTGCTTCTGTCTTTACATTTATGTTTATACTTTCTACCTTTATACGGTATAAGGTTATATATATAAAAAAGCTTGAAAACGAGGTTAATATACTGGAGGGCGGCGACTTAAGCTATAGGGTTACCGTAAAGGGCGGTGACGAGCTTGCCTACCTTGCAAAAAGCATTGATAATATGCGTACCTCCATAATTGAAAGGCAAAAGGAGGAGGAGCAGGCAAGAGAGGCAAACCATAAGCTTGTTACTGCAATGTCCCATGATTTACGTACGCCTCTTACCATACTTATAGGCTTGCTTGAAATAATAGACGGCAAAAAGTACGCAGATGAAGAGGCTCTTAAACAGTATATAACCAAGGCGAAAAACAAGGCATACCAGATAAAGGAGCTTTCCGACCGTATTTTTGAATACTTCTTCGCCTTTGATATGAAGGAAAGCCAGCTTAACAGAGAGCTTTACGGTATTGACGTTATTAACACCATGCTTGAGGACTATATTTTCAGCCTCAGCCAAAAGGGCTATACCTTTGAATATACCCAATGTAATTCCTCTCATAAGGTGTATATTGATGTTAAGATTTTTTCAAGAGTATTCGGCAATATCTTTTCAAATATACTTAAATATGCCGATAAGGAAAAGCCTGTTATTATAACAAGCTCTAATGATGACTCTGTCCTTACCATAGAGGTAGAAAATGCAGTTAAACAGAGAGGCCACAGAGAGGAAAGTACAAATATAGGTCTTGAGGTATGCAGTAATATTGTTAAACAGCATAACGGCGAATTTTATTACCTGGATAATGATGAAACCTTTAAGGCTGTTATTAAGCTTAATATAAAAAAATAAATCCATGCAAAAAAACAAAACAAAAAACAAAACCGCTGTAATGCACCATGCTTACAGCGGTTCTTTGTTTAGTTCAAATATTTTAATATATTAATTACATCAGCAAAGGTGTAGCTGTTATCTTTGTCAGTATCAGCCGCCTGAAGCTGTTTGCTGTCCATTAAGGCGGTTATACCCGAAATATGTCTTAAAAGCAGGGTTGCATCAGCCCTTTCAACTGCACCGTTAAGGTCTGTATCGCCTATAATCAGAGCCTCAGATGAGGGGTAGGTAACAGTTACATCTGTTATTCTGATACCGCCGCTTGTAGAGTAAATATAGTAGGTATCGGCAGTTGTAAGCTCATAGCTTACGGTAAGAGGCGAAGACTCACTGCTGCTTGTTACGGAAAAGTCCTCACTGAAGGTACCGTCAGAGCTTATTGTTCTTAAAGTTCTTGTACTGCCGTTAAAGCAGGATATTGTAAGGGTTGCAGGTCCCGTTACATTAACTGCAACAGAGTTTTTGGTGGTATTACCGCCGCCGCCTAAGTTTATAACACCCTCTGAAACAGTGAGCTTACCCGGATAAATTGTAAATACCCCTGTGCTGTCTGTCTGGATGCTTGAAGGTGTACCCGTAGTAAGACTTGAAAAATCAAGAGATACATTGCTTCCGCCACCGCCTACAACTGTGCCTACATAGCTTACAGAGGTTGTTGCTTCCGTTTGGCTTTCTGTTGTCGCCTCTGTAGCTGCCGTAGTCGTACTCTCTGTTGTTGCCTCTGTTGTTGCGGTTGTATCCTCTGTAGGGTTATTATACTCTAAAATCTGGCAGTAAGCCAAAAGCAGAGGTGCAACACCCTTTGCATCATTAGTAACGGTTTTTTCCGATACATAGTAGTTATATGAGCCATCTCTCTTATTGTACTTAGGACCTATGGTAGCAGAGCTTGAAGTTGTGCCTGAGCTTGGACCTGCAAGACCTGCCGTCTGACAAATATCGGTTAAATCCACATCTGTCTTACTGCTGTCTGTATAGGTAAGCTTGTTATCGCAAATGCCGTTAAAGGTTTCAAGACCTCTGTTGTAGTAGCTTACATCAACTATACCTAAGTTATAGCCCTTCATAAGAGAGTAGGCAATAGCCGCAGAACCGCTTGTTTCAATATAGTTATACTCCTCTCCCTGCTTATCAGGCACCTGATACCACATATAGGTACTGCCGTCCCTGTATTGAAGGAGAGAGTCCATAAGGTCAACATAAATAGCCTTAAGGCTGTTAAGCTCTGCAGATACATCAGCACCTAAATCAGTCTGTGCCTTTTGTAAAATTTCAATATTGTCAACAAGAGCCATAGCGTACCAGCCCATACTTCTTAACCAGTAGTTGGCAGATGTACCTGTACCCTCTGCCGCCCAGCTCATGGCACTGTCAGCATTGTAGCTGCCGCTTGTTGAGTCTGCCTGTGCATCATAGCCGTGGTAGTAAAGACCTGTCTGTGTATTTCTGAGCTTGTCATACACATTTTCAATCTGATTTGTTACATGGTCGGCAGCAGTTTCAAAGGAAGCTTTATCCTTTTGTATATAAAGCTCATAGCCTAACCAGAAAGGAGTTTCCATATAGATACCGTCAAGCCATACCTGATATGGATATACCTTTTTATGCCAAAGGTTGCCCTCTGCCGTTGTCTGATTTTCAAGCTCATAGTTAAGACAGCTTCCTATAAGGGTTTCGGAAACAGCCCTTGTATACTTGTCACTGTTAGGCGAGTTAAGGTTAATTAAGTCAATTAAGGCTTTACCGCTGTTTAAATCATCAAGGCTGTAGTTGCTTATCTTAAAATTATCATCTGCAATATAGCCCTTTGCAGAGGAGCTTGTTGTGCCTATAAAGGGCGACATATAGCTGTCTGCAAACTCCTGATACCTAGTATCGCCCGTAGCCTTTGAAAGCTTAACCATAGCAGTTGCCATACAGCCGTTTATATAGGACCACTTAAAGGCAGAGGTATTTTCCTTATTCCAGAGTGAGCCGTTTTCAGGACCGTCCTCCTGAAGCATTTTGTTTATAAGGAGCTGAATTTTATCCTCTCTCTCACTTGCCGTACCTTCTGTTGTTGTTTCTGTAGGCGTTTCCGTTACAGCCTCTGTGGTTGCCTCTGTTGTGCTTTCCGTAGGGTTTTCCTCTACAGCAGGAGTGTAGGCAGAGAGCTGTGCATCAGCCTTCATTAAGCCTGCCGCCGTAAGACAGTCTGTCTTTGCACTGTCTGCCTCTGAAATATACTCTACATCGGAGCATTTATTTGTGCTGTCATAGTAGAATACATCAGGGTCGGTATCAAAATTAGGATATGGGTTTACATTGTCGTTGCTGCCTAAGGTTGCACTTATTGTAAGTGTTCTGTCGGTAGTTTCGGTTATTGTTTTTGCACTGTCCTTTTTGCTTGAACTGCTGAAGGTATTAAGGTATGACTTTACAATAGGGTCGCCGTAGCTTGAGCTTGCGGTGGTTATAAAGGCATAGTCACAGCCGTCATAATAGTTTCTTTCGGCAAATACCCATGCACTTGCTCTTGCGTCCGTACACTTACCGCAGTTGTAGTAGTAATTGTTGTAGGTATGTAAGTTTACCTGTCTTGTAAGAGGTAAACGTGAGCTGCAGTTATTAAAGTAGTTATGGTGCCAGGTTGAATTATACTGTAAACTGCTGTCGCTGCCGCCGTGAAGAGAGGTTTTATGGCAGTTTTCAAACACGTTGTAGGAGTAGGTAATATTTCTGCAGCCCTTAAAGTCCGATGAGCCGTCACCCTCGCCCTTATCCTGTTCATCAGTTAAGTCGTACTTATTTTCACCCGCTTTAAAGTAGTTGTTATGTACCCAGTAGTTTTTATACTTGCTGTTTGAGCTTGAGCTGCCCTCAAAACTGCAGGCGTCCTCAGGATATTTCTGAAAGGTAAGGTTTCTTATTTCAATGCTGTTACATTTTGCAAAGGTAAAGCCCCATTTTTCAATACAGGCATCCTCACCTATACCCTCAATGGTTATGTTGGACTTTTCCGATACATCAAGCATATTAAAATAGCTGTCTGCACTTAATTCCTTATCGGTAAGACCCTCTAAGGCAATAACGCCGTTATTAATATCTGTGGTTTTTGTACCGTCACTGTCCCTTGTCTGAGTATCCACCTTACCGATAATACGTACAATAAGAGGCTTGCTTGAGCTTGCATTTTTTACAATATCAACTAAGCCCTCATAAGAGCCTAAAGTAACGGTATTCTTGTTGGAGTTATCCACATATACAATCTGTGCATTATCCTTTGGTGTACCGTCATTGTTGTAACCACCCAAGCCACCTGACAAGCCAAAGTGACCGTAGCCTGACCTGTCGTGATTTGCAACGGGAATATTGGTTTTAGTAAGCACCGTACCCTGAGAGGTAGTAATCTTTACATCGTATACACCCTTGGTTATACCTACAATATCAGCTACACCGCCCGAGCCGTTTTGTCTTACAAGCTCACTGTCAATGTCAGTATAGACGCTCTCATCTGAAAGCTTGTAGCTAACCGTTGCAGATGAAGCATTGCTGTCGTTGCTCCACTCAAGATGGATTGCCTCATACCAGCCGTAGGCTTTGCTAAGTGAGGCTGTAGCACCATATGCATTAAGAATGCCCAAATTAAAGGCAGACATTAAAATTGTAAGTGCTAAAATAACAGCTGTTACTCTCTTCATAATAATTCTCCTTTGTTTTTTTCACATTTTTACCTATTATAATTATAGCACATAATTTTACACCTTACAATAAAAAAGGCGATGTAAATTTAAAATCCACATCACCAATTTCTGGAAATTAATCAGATACATAAGCAGTAAACACCCTTTTCACCGCCGTAAAGCCGTAACTGATTTTTACGCCTCTGTCTGCTCTGTAGTAATACCCGCATTTGCACCTAATGTCATTGTTTCGGGAGCTGTAAGGGCATTTCCCGTTTCCACCCAGCAATTATTTATAATGCCGTACATATTAACCACATCCAAAATATCCGAACCCTTCAGCTTACCGCTGTAGGATAAAATATTGCAGCCTGTAAGCCTTATGCCCTTTTTTGCAGCACTGCCGTAGCACTCAATTAAACCATTTGAGGCATTTGCGGTAGGACAAGCTATATTAACGTTTAAAAGCTCAAAATAATCTCCCGACAAATCGGCACTTGAGGTAACAAGAGTTATAAGCTCCGAGGTACTTTCTACCGTTCTTGTCAAGGTTAAATCCCTTATTTTAACATTGTTGCCCGATACAGACAGCTTACTTGTTGTAGATATAACAGTACCTGCACCGCTGCCCATTATTGTTACATTATTCTTGCCGATATATAACTGCTCCGTAAACTCATAAGTCCCCTGCAAAAGGTAGACAGCACCGCCGTCATTATCCATATTGTCCAAGGCAGTCACAAGCTCCTGAGCTGTTGAGCATACAACAAAGGGCTTACCCCCTAATGAATTATAGATACCCGTTTTTGCCACCGTTGCAAGGTCACCTAAGTCACAGCTCAAGCGATTTAACTCCTCATCTATAAGGCTGTAGTTTTCGTTTAATATGTCTACATCATAAAAATCCTCCTGGTCAGGTAAGGTCATATAGTAATAGGTTGTTTGTGTACTCATTTTTATCACCTCCATAGACAATCTATTACACCTAAACTGCCAAAAACTGCCCAAAAAAATAAAAACAGCCTCGGCAATATCCCTTATAAAGGACACTGCCAAGGCTGAAGCTTTTTTAGCTTATATATCTGTTCCTGTTTACAATTAAATTATACGGGATGACTGTACCATAAAATGCACTTATTTTTTAAAACCACTTTATTCAATAATCATACCTATTCCTCTTTGGAGAGTTTCATAATCTATAGCACCCGTTGCCTGAGCTATTACATAGCCCTCCTTATCAATAAACAAGGTTGTAGGCAGAGAATAGACCCCATAGGTATCAGCCGCATTTAAAGCGGTATCGTAGAACACGGGAAAGGAATATCCCTGCTCCGCAACAAATGCCGACGCCTTTTCCACCGTTTCCTGAGAGCCGTCTGTCATATTTACCATAAGAAAATTTATATCCTCTCCCAATTCAGTATAGGCTGACTGAAAGTCGGGCATTTCGCTTTGGCAAGGACCGCACCAGCTTGCCCAGAAATTAACAACCACAGGCTTACCCGTAAAATCTGACAGATGTACCTCTTTGCCGTCTATATCATATACAGTAAAATCAGGAGCTAAGGTTTTCTCAGGCTCTGCCTCCTGAGTGCTTTCCCGCTCTGATTGAGGGGCATTTTCCTGCACTGCAAGCTGATTAGGATTTACCTCCTCACTCAGGTTATTATAAAGCACATAAGCACCGCCCATTAAAAGAACAAATGCCGCAATTAAAATTAAAAGCTTTCTGTTTTTGTTCATAATTACCTCCTAACTAAGCATACCAATGAGCCTGCCAAGGGTTCCCGTAGCCATAAGCACACCTATTAAAATAAGGAAAGCTCCGCTTACAATATTAATAATTTTATAATGTCGTTTAATAAAGTCAAAGGCTGATTTAAGGTAGCCGATAAGCACTGCACTTAAAATAAAGGGTATACCTAAGCCAAGGGAATAAGCAAGTAACATCAGTGTCCCCTCTGCAACATGACCCTGCTGTGATGCAAGCATAAGAGCAGAGCCGAGGAAGGCACCTACGCAGGGAGTCCAGCCTAAGGAAAACACAATGCCGAATAACATAGCCGAGAAAAAGCCCATATTGTCTGTATTTACCTCACGTTTATTGCCCTTAAAGAAATTTACCTTAAGTACACCGAGAAAATTCAGACCGAAAAAGATTACCACAAGACCCGATATAATGTTTACAGCCCTCTGATATTCTCTTAAAAGACTGCCGACCGTTCCTGCTAAAGCTCCCATTGCCGTAAAAACAAGGGTAAAGCCAAGTACAAAGCCTACGGCACAGGTAAGGGTTTTTCTTACACTTTTATTTTCACCCCCTGCAAAGTAGGAAATATATATAGGCAGCATAGGCAGCAAGCAAGGAGAGATAAAAGTAATTATACCCTCCAGAAATGATATTATATATTCCATTTATTTTTAAGCTCCTTTCCCTTTAGTCATTTTTTATTATTTAGTTGTTATTATAATTGTCAACCACTTTCACAGCATTATCCCAATTCAATAAAAATATATGAAAAATCAAGTGATTTATATTAATAATAGTAACATAACCTTGATAAATCCGTCAACCTACGTCTTAATGAGATAAGCTTAGTGTATACAGATAATACTGCCGTTAATTATGCCTGCGGCTCGGTAAAAGGTTACACGGGCATTTCTTTGGCTTTATATACTTGTAAAAGGGAAAAATCAGATAAAAGGCTTATGACAAAAGCATATTTACGCTGACAGTAACTGTCAGTTCTTTTATTTTATATAGTTTTATGAAAGGAGGCGTTTTTTTGGAAATTAATATAAACGGAATAAGTGCAACCCCACGCATAATAAATGTTAAGCAATACTCCAACGGAGTAAATACTATTACCTTTACACTAAATACCTGTCCTTTAGAGGGTAAAATAACAGCCTATGTTAAAAGTGACAGCTTAAAGCAAGAGATACCTGTTACAACAACCGACAACAGTCTTACGGCTGTATGGAGCATAGCCTCTGCTTTCACTCAAGAAATCGGCAGTTACAATATACAGCTGTGGCTTGAAAACCATACCCAAGTGTGGTTAAGTGATGTAATGGTGCTGATTGTAAGCGAAAGCACAGAGGGAGAAGCAACATCTGACAACATCAACCCTTTAAGCAATTATGCTGTAATCAACACTCTTACGCGTATACCGAAAAGACTTATACTTGATATGATTACCGAGAAAATAACAGAAACGGAGGAATAATATGTCAATAGATATAAACAAATATAAAACAACCTACAGTGTAATGGAATGTGCAGGCATAACCAACACAGATATGACAGACGTTGAAAACAGACTTGATGTACACAATAAAATATGCAGCTGGATAAATAATGATAATACTTTAAACCAATATTTTAAAGCAACAAGATGGGATTATAATTCAAGCAACAACTATTACGGCACATTTATTGCCGAAAAAAACACAGGCTTATCATCTGTATTCGGCTACTATAATTCATCCTCTAATTCAAATATAATGTTTGGTTACTTTAATAACGGCGGTGAAAATGTGCAAACACCTGTAACGGGCAATAACTGTAACCTGCCCAATTTAAGATTTATGTTAATAAAAAGCAGCTACGGTATAATTTACGGTTTTTACTCCGATATACTGGAGCCGCAAAAATATGTAACCAACATTGTTTCTCTTTGTTCGGATGATAATAATACAGAGCATTATCTTGGCATTTCATGCTTTTCCTCTCCAAATACATACTTTGTAAGGGATAGTTTTACAAGCAACAACGTAAGTTCCTTCCTAAGCTATCCTTCAAGCTCATCAATTACTGCTCTGAGCAGCTTTCTTGTACCAAGCCAGAACCTTTTATCAGAAAACTGTCGTATAATGGACGGGCATCGTTTTACAGGGCTTACCTTTTTTGAGGCAGACAATAAAATATGGTGTACAGTTTCACCAAACGACTCATATAAAGGTATGGCTCTGCTTTTAGAGGATAAGGCATTATAACCCAACTCTTGACAAAGAGTAAAAAAGGCGGCACAGAAAACTGTACCGCCTTTAAGCTTAAGGTTTTAAATTACTAATATCAGCAATTCAAAATTATTATGACCATGTACCGTTTAAGCATGTAAGATCAACTACGTTTGCTACAGCACTTGGATGTGTTTCGCCTGAGCCATATAAATGCTCAGCTGCGTTACCGCTAACCTTAGGATCGTAAAGAGCAACGTTGTTAACGTTTGTTGTAGCAGGAGCAACACCTGCTGTTGTAGCTGTACAGTCAGTAGCTGTAGGAGCAACTGCTGTAGAGTCAGAAGCTGTAGAACCTGTAGCAACACCTGTTACCTCACCTGAATCAGGAACATACCATAAAATAGCTGATGTACCTGTAGGAACTGTTACAAGGTCAGTACCGTTATCGTCACCTGCTGTGTTAATGCTGTCACCGTTTAAGAGGTTGATTAACTGAGCCTCTGTTGGGAAAGCTGATGTAGAAGCCTTACCGTTTACAACTGCTGTGTTAGCTGCGTTGTAGATTGACTTAGCAGCTGAAAGGTTAGCTGTTGTCTGTGAAGATGAAATGTAACCAACTACGTTAGGTACAAGTAATGCGATTAAGATTACCATAATAGCGATAACTACGATAAGCTCAACCAATGTGAAACCTTTTGACTCATTGAGTCTGTTTTTTAAATTCTTTAACATTTTGTTTCCTCCCTTTGAATAATATTTTTTGTTTGTAAGTACATTATACCTACTGCCGATATAAAAATCAAGATCTTTTTTGAAAAAAAGTAAAAATTATTAATAAATTGTAAACAAACCTATTTTTATAATCACATTTAACAATTTATAACCCCAATTTTATTGCAATTTGCACATTTTTACGTTATTTTATTAACAATGCATTGTTGTCCCTTGTATAAATTGTCTTTATAAAAGTAAAATAATTACATTTTTAAACCGTAAAGGCCCGTATTTTTTTAAAAATTATTACTCTTCCGATTAAATTGTAAATCTGAATTACCCTCTTGTTCACATAGTTGTACGCATAGATTTTATTTTGTTCTTATTGTAGCTTTTGCCTAAATTTTCTTACATTACATAGTCCGTCAGAGCATTATTAAAGTATTCATCCTCCGTATTAAGTCTCTCCTTATGCTTTTCGGCAAAGACCGTACCCATATCTCTGCAAAAAGGCTTAACCTTCACCCTTATTTCGGGGTTAAGCAAAATGTCCATACCCTTAGCCTTAAGCCTTAAGCAAAGGTCAATAAGCCTTTCCTCCTCCCTAAGGCTTTCATCAAAGCCTCCTATTTCCTTAAAAGCTGTAAGGGGTACCACAGCGTAAAGCTCCAGAGCATTTACATTTTGCACATATTCCAGCCTGTGCATATAGCCCCCTGACCTTAGTCTTTGTTCTGCCATAGCCGTTTCCATATTGCCCTCACCGTCAAAGGAAACAGCTCCTGCCGATACTCTGCCTCTGTAAGTGCCTATACCTCCCACAGCACCTACCCCTGCCTGAGAAGCAAGGCTTATAAGCTTGTACATATCCCCTTTATCAACCTCTATGCAGCTTGGCACTATTGCAATATACTCCGCCTTGCAATTATCTGCCGCCTTATTTACACAGCTTTTAATACGTCTGCACCTTGCACCGCCCCTGAGCTTATAGTTACAGCGATAGCAGGCTGCTCCGTTCCCTATGCTCTCTACCTTTGCCTCTATATCCTGCCTTAAAAGAGAGGCACTTACTGCAAGCACACCTGAATTAATACAGTAGGGCTTAGCAGATATATCCGCTGATACAGAGCTTGAATGTATCCGCCAAAAATACAGTATTCGCCTTATATGAGCAATATCCTTTGCCCTTTCGGTAAGCCTTAAAATCAGGTCATGGTCCTGACTGCCTTCAAAGCCCTCATGCACTCCTCCCACCTCATCAAAAAGGCTTTTTTTGAATACCGAAAAATGACAGATATAATTATTTGCCCTTAAATTATAGGGCGAAAAATCAGGCTTATAGTGGATAATTTCCGCCTTTGCCGTATCGCCTTTGAAGCTTGCCTCATCACAGTAGATAAAGTCGGCTCCCTTATCAATACGCTTGCGGTACTCAAACAGGGCATTTGGTGCAAGAACATCATCATGGTCCAAAAGACCTATGTATTCACCCTCTGCCATTTCTACTGCCTTGTTGGTATTTAAAGCAATGCCGTAGTTCTTATCAAGCCTTTTGTATTTAATACGTCTGTCCTTATAGGACCTTACCGTTTCCTCACAGGACTCTTCACCGCCGTCTGCAAGGCAAAGCTCCCAGTATTTATAGCTCTGGCTTATCAGGCTTTCTATCATCTGCCTTAAATATTCTTCCTTGGTATTGTAAAGGGGTACGGCTATACTTATAAGCACCTTATGAGGGTATACGGTATCACCCTGTCTTAACAGAGCCTGCTCCCCTGCACTGTCCTCTTCAATAAGCTCAGGTGTACGCCTTTTATATTTAAGGCGACACACTGCCTTGTCATACAGCGTACCTAAGCCTTGCTCCTCAGCTATCCTGAAGCATTTTTTTATAAGCATATTGCACCCTCCTTTCAAAAATTACCCTTTATCACAAAAATATAAGCTGACCTATTTTTCTTATAATACCGCTTTTAAATACTCTGTTTTTTACCACAAACTTAAGTCTTTCCATATAGGGCTTGTTACTCAGCTCACCGTAGGCAGAAAGAAATGCACGATTTTCCTCACCTAAGGCATTGCCGTACAGCTCGGAAAGCTTTTCTGCCTGATTATAGCCGTACTGCAGCATAAGCCTCGCCCTTTCGGTTGCCTTTGCCCTTGAAATAATATATCTGAAATCTGACATATCCCTTGCTCCGCATACATTTGTGCCGTGCTGTCTGTAATACACGGTAGCCTTATCTAAAAATATTATCTCACCGCAACAGGCTGTATAAAGTGCAATCCACCAATCATGCACAGGTATATTATCAGGCAGAGCAACTGCACAGAGCCTGTTTACAAGCTCTCTGTTAAGCATCATTGTACAGCCCGTTACTACGTTTTGCACCGCCAAGCTCCTGACTGTTACTGCACCGCTTTGTAAATGCTGTGACTTAAACATAGAGGGGTGCTTTATCCTTAAATTCTCATCTGTTACCGTTAAATCCGTATGCAGTAAAGTTGGGGCTGCAGCACCCTCCATTTTTTCAAGGCTAAGGCTTATTTTATTTTCAAGCCATACATCGTCCTGGTCGCAAAACATTACATATTCGGCTTTTGAGCTTTTAAGAAGTTTAAAAAAGCTGCCTGCCGAACCTAAATTCTTCTCATTTCGGCTAAGGCTTATTTTATCAGGGTATCTTTTAACATAGCCCCTTACAATTTCCACCGTACGGTCTGCCGAGCAGTCATCTAAAATATGCAGGGTAAAGTCCTTACAGTCCTGATTAAGGATTGACTCTATCTGCTCAGCTATGTATCGTTCCCCATTGTAGCTTGCAAGCAAAATTTCTACCTTACTCATAGTCGTTTACCAAATACAAAAGCCCTTATCAGTGACAGGCAATAATGCAGATTAATTGCCGTATGCATTAAAAACGTCACCAAGGCTGAGTACTTCTCCTTATAATATTTATCGTAAAACACTCTCAACCCGTTGTGAAAGTGCTTAATTACCACCTTATTTTTAGTATTAAGTCCGCTCTGACCCTTAAGGTGTATCATAAGTCCCTCTGCATAGTAGACCACCTTAAAGCCCATATTTTTAATACGGTAGCAAAGGTCAATATCCTCACCGTACATAAAAATACTTTCGTCAAAGCCTCCGCTTTTAGAGAGTATGGCACGGGGTATAAGCATAAAAGCACCGCTTACGGAGTCAACCTCGTTGGTTTCATTCTCGGATAAATAGGAAAGACGATAGCCTCCGAATTTTTTATTCTCCGGGAAAAGCCTGTCCAGCCCCAATACGTAACAAAGGCTGTTCCACGGTGTAGGAAAGCCCCTTTTACAGCCATGGTCCAATTTTCCGTCAGGCAGTACTGTTTTTATACCAAGACAGCCTATATCATGGTTTTCATCCATATATTTAACACATTTTTCCAAGGTGCCCTTTCCTATAAGGGTATCGGAGTTTAAATAAAGCACATATCTGCCTATTGCCTTGGCTGTACCTATATTGCAGGCATTACCAAAGCCGTTGTTTGGCAAATCCTTTATAAGCTTAACCCTCGTATCATTGGGATAATAGCTTTCCACGGGATTAGTGGAATTATCTGCTACAATAATTTCATAGTCTATATTTTCCGTACTTTCACAAACCGTATCTATTGTCTGCTTAGTAAGGTCCTTTGTGTTAAAGTTCACTATAACTATTGATAAGTCCATTTACCTCGTTACTCTCCTTATCCGCTTTTTCATTGGTTTTTATATTAATTTTTATTTCGTAGAGGTTATTGTTCTGCTTAATTTCATAATCCGTTTCCATACCGGATATATTCATCAGTTCAACCGCTTGCTTTATGGTATTTGCAAACATACGCACATCACGAAAGTTTAGCTTTATACGTGGGCTTTTTCTTATTATGCCTATTTCACCGTTATTTTTAATAGCATTATCTATAAGCTCATTTGTCTTTTTAAGGCTTAGACCATACTTTATAACCTGCTCTAACACATTCTGTTGTGCATCGGCTCTGCTAAGGCGAAGCAAGGCTCTTGCATAGGCCTCTCCTATGTTATTTTTAATAAGCATTTGCCTTACAGCAGGTGAAAGACGGAGTAATCTCAGCTTAAGAGCAATTTCACCCCTGCCTCTGCTTAAAAGATGAGCTATATCCTCCTGGGTTAAATTAAAATCCTTCATAAGGGTATTTATTGCATCAGCCTCTTCTATATAATTAAGATCCTTACGGTGTATATTTTCCCCAAGGCTGAGAACGGCACAATCTCTGTCGCTTATTTTCAAAATAACGGCAGGTATAAACTGCATACCCGCAAGCTTAGATGCCTTAAGACGCCTTTCTCCGGAAATAATCTCATAGCCGTTTTTTACACTGCGTACACAAATAGGCTGAATTACACCGTACTGCCTTATGGATTTTGCCAGCTCATTAAGTGCTTTACGCTCGTAGGTTCGGCGTGGCTGGTAAGGATTAGGCAATATTTTGTCAACAGGAATATCGGTAATTTCGTTGCCTACATTTAACGCTAAGTTCATCATATGTATACCTCCTTATATTGTACAAGGTTTTGACAGTATAGTCAAACCAAAATAATTTATAGGGCTTAATAATGTGGGGTGAAATAATTTGCAAGCAGATCCTTTAATTATATCCTTGCAAACTAAGTCTTTAATTATGGCTTTGTAAACCAAAGTTTTAATTAAGGCTTAAACAAAGCACCTAACAAAATTAATTTAAAATTTGGTAAAATCTACCATTAATATTATAATACCCTATTATGCACAAAATTACCAGTTTTTTCCTTTTCTTTTTTCTCCCATTTTTCGATATTTGTAATTGATGAACCCCAAAAACAGCGTTAACACAAAAAATTACAACAAAAAACTGCCTACCCTAAGGTAAGCAGTTTATAAAAATTATTGTTCCATTGTTGTAAATATAATACAATCTCTCTGACCCTCCGTGGAGGTTTCCACCTTGCCCGAGCCGTCGCCGCCCAGGCTGTGTAAATATAAGTCAATACTGCGGTATTTACCTCCTATAAGCCCCCCTGCCTCATCAAGGCAATTAAGCTCAACCTTAAGCATAGTATCCTCAAGGCCACGGTCAAATTTAAGCTCAATACGGTCAACACCGTACTGCTCTGCACTGCCTATCTGCTTATCGTCTATGTAGACTACGTTATCTACACATTTAATAACCGTTTCTCCCTCGGCAGGAGATGCAGTAGATGCATCGCATATACGCATTGTATCCGCATGGAGAGTCATAAGACGGATATTTTCAATAGTTGAATCCATAGCATTTGACGCTGCAATCTGGTCGTTGGTATAGCTGTTGGAAACGCTTGAGGTGTTTAAAATTTGGTAAACCGCTGTAATTACTACCCCCGATATTAAAATAGCTACCAATATTTCAATAAGAGTAAAGCCCGATTTATTGTTTAAAATATTTCTCATATAATACCTCCCCTTAGGTTTAGTAATTATATTTTAATATACATAGGTTTAGCTTGTCAATAATAAATGCGGGGAGCTAAACGCTCCCCACAAACTTTAAATTAACAAGGTATAATCCTATAGCCCTTTAAAAGTATTCTGCCGTCTGCAGGGGCTGCTATTGAAATCCAACCGCAATTTCCGTCAACCTCAAAGGTATTGCCCGTATAAGTTACACCATTGGCTACAAATGTAGTTTCTTTACCGCCGTTGCCTGTAATATAAAATTGTATCTTATAATTTGTAATTGAAGTGTTGCCCGGCTTAATATATCTTAGATTAAAGCCCTCGCCGTTTTCAAGCTTAATAGCATGGCTGTTGAAATCCGACTTATCTACTAAATTATAGCCTGTAATTATAGTATTGCCCGCCTCATCGATGTAAGTATAGCCATCCTCTGTAATATATTTGTTTTTATCCCAGTCACATTCCTTATATTCATGACCAAAGGTTACAAAATCATCATATGTGCCTGTTGAGTCATCCTCTGTTGAAGCCTCTGTGGGAGCTTCTGTTGAAGCCTCTGTGGGAGCTTCCGTTGTCGGTTCGGTTACCGCTTCTGTAGGTGCTTGAGTAGGTGCCTCCGTAGGTGCCTCTGTTGCATCCTCTTCGTCGGTATCCAACATACCGCCGCCGCCCTCAGCCACTTCGTCATCGCTGTGTTCCTCGCCGTCACGCTTAAATGCAACATACCTAACTCCGTTGCTGTTGTCGGCAGTATCCTTAACCTCAAGCTTTATATCAGGGAAGCCGTTTAAGCCTCCGCTTTCCTTCTTAAGCTGATAATCGCCGTCGGTTTTGCCGCTTTCACTGCCTGCAAGATAGTTTTCACACTCTGAAAGTGCCACATCTCCGCCTTTGCTAATGTCAACAGTTTTTATTGTACTTCTTTGACCCGATGCAAGAGCTGTTGCCGCAAAGGACGCTACTATCATAACAAGTGCCATTGCTATCATTACTTCCAGGATAGTAAAACCCTTGTTGTTACATCTTATTGTCCTCTTCATAAGCCTTTCCTCCTTTTCAGCTTGCAAATATATCACTTGTAATTGCTTCAAGATAGGTTACAGGCCTTTTATAAATCAATACCTCTTCATTTGATGAAAAACCTATATTTCCGCATAATACAATACCCTCGAATATTCTGTTTGTTATAGGCTCTCTTGCTGTTCTTTGAAGGTCAAATAAACCGTGAGGCATAATTACATAACCCGTAAGGTAGTAGTTATCAACCTCAATTTTTCCGTTACTGTTAGAGAAGAAGTAAACCTCAGGAATAACACCTAAATCAGTACCTGTATTTACAACAGATGTACTATAACCGTTGCCCTGGAATTTAAGGTTAGAATTGCCGTATGCAAAGATACGTACATAACCCATGCTTTCCTCATCCTCAGGCTGATTTACACATATGCTCCAAGGAACGGTAACATCACAGTCACTTGTAGAAGCCGAAACATCTCCTGTACCGAAAAGAACATCGTAGGTTTTATTATGGTGTGTATCAAAGTGGAGATTTCCGCCCTTAGGAAGGTTGATTGTAATAAGCTCACTGCCACCCTCTGCCTTTGCAGTTAAAGTTTCACCGTTTACCTGAATATAACCACTGCTTACTACTGCCACATCGTTATCGCCGTCCTGTCTTACCGTTGCGTATGTGTAAGTAAGGTAATCAGGAACTGTTACATCAGGTATTACGGCATTGCCTTCAGCATCCTCAGGTACTGCCTGATTAAATATTTCATTCTCAATTGTAAGGAATTCCTTGTCAACTCGGTTCATAATATATTCGTTAGGGTCATAGGTGTAACCAAGACCATGGCTGACATTTGTATCTTCCTTATGGGTAAAGTATGCCTTTTCATCCTCCTCAAGTGAAAGCTTCCAATCACTGAGCCACTTTGTGGTATCAGGATTTTGAACAGCTGCCGCAAGGTTTACAAAGCCGTTTGCATAACCTATTTCAACACTCTTCATATCCTCTAACCAAGCATTGTTTAAGTTAAGGAAAATGCTTGCAAAGCCGGAATCGTTTAATCTTATAAGCTTATCCTTAACAGAGTTTGCAATAGACCCCTTGCCCTGTGTATTGTCATTAGCTACTATCTTGCCGTTAATATTTATATTATTACCGGAAATAGTAGTTGTACCTCTCTTTTTATAGTTAAGGTAAGAGGTTGCTCTTGCCTCTGAGGAGTCCTCATTTCTGTAGTTTGCACCTGAAAGTGTAGAGCCTGTAAGGTTAAGAGCTGAAATGTTGCCTAAGTTAAGGTTGTGACCTGCTAATACGTGGTTTGCAGTAAGGTCAAGCTGACCTATGGTATCAATATTAGATACTGCGGAAACATTGCCGTTTACCTTATATTTACCCTTAATTTCAAGGTCCTCACCGCTTAAAACATTACCGTTTACTACAATCTGTACTTTGTTCTGCTC
Source organism: uncultured Bacillota bacterium (assembly GCA_958426775.1). Classification (GTDB taxonomy): domain Bacteria; phylum Bacillota; class Clostridia; order Lachnospirales; family CAG-274; genus CALWRD01. The sequence continues at coordinate 136,153 of CATZZP010000002.1, read as the reverse complement.
TGATAATGTAATATCGTCGCCGCTTTCAATACTGCCGTTTACCGTTAAAGGATTATTATCCTTAGGCTCAAGGTATACATTACCGCCTGAAACAATACTGCCTATTTTACCTGTCATAGCCTTAATATCAATATTACCGTTATTCTTTGAAATAATGTGGGTGTTTTCCGCATCCCAGGTAAAGTTATCCGTCATAATACTGACACCGCCTGCACCTGCAATCTTATCAAAGCCCTGACCTTCAACAACTGCACCGTTTCTAAGGGTTACGGTACCGTTGAGAGAAGCTAAAATTCCGTTTAAATCAGGATTAGTGCCGTTTACAACCGCATTATCAAAAAACTCAACGCTTTGGTTGGTAATCACAGTTTCAACGGAACCCCTCTTTACCTTTACCGTATCGGTTGTATTATTTATAACTACACGACCCTCAAGAGTCTTATTATAAATACCCTCACCGCTTATAAGAGTGTTCTGTGAGCCTGTTAAGCCCTCAGGTGAGTAAGCTACTATAAGGTTATCAACTACGCCTGCACTTTCGCCCTGCGGAGGCTCCGCATAGTTCATAAGTGCAAAGGCTGTGGAAATACTGCCTGTTTCGTCACTTGCAATTACTGTAATACGGGCTGTATTTTCCTTATCAGGCTCTTTTGATATTTTAACCTCTATGTTATCGTCAACACCTGTTTCATCGGTAAGGCTGAACATAGCTGACTGATTGCCCTCGGCATATTCCTTAAGCTTTGCCTTTAGCTCCCCGTTGTTTTCAAACTCCTCAACTATAGTGCTTAAGGCTGACTGAGCCGTAACCTGAAGCTGTTGATTATTAACTGTTGTTTTTGTTACGGCATTACGGTTATTAAGTGCCATTGCCGTACCTGCAAAAAGTACGGTGATAAAACCCATAATAAGCACTACATAAATCATAATGTAACCGCTTTTTTCGTTTTTTAAGGTTTTAATCATACTTAACATAACTTATGCCCCCTTTAAAGATGATATTTTTCTCTCTTTTTATAGTATTTTTGTTATATACCATATAGTAATATCATTATATCATCGCTTCCATAATTTGTATATATGTAAGATTAACAAAATTTTAACAATTTTTTATAAATTATTTACAATTTAATATTTTGTGCAAAAAAGGCGGCTGTTATCCGAAACAGTCGCCTTTCATAAATAAAAATTATTGCACCTCAACGCCTTGACCTTGAGCCGCCTTTGAATTATGTGCCTTGCCCTCATAAAGGCTTAGGTTTTTCTGTGCGGTACTAAGCATAAGCTTAATACGGTTAAGCTGATTTACCTCGCTTGCTCCTGGGTCATAGTCAACAGCTACAATATTGCTTAAGCTGTTTTGCCTTTTAAGCTCCTTGATTATACCCTTGCCCGTAACGTGGTTCGGCAGGCAGGCAAAAGGCTGTGTACAGATATTGTTGTTTACGCCCGAATGGATAAGCTCTACAAGCTCAGCTGTTAAAAACCAGCCCTCACCTGTCTGATTGCCCAAGCTTACAATATCCTTTGCCATTTCTCCAAGCTCTCTGATATTTGCGGGGCGTTCAAAATGTACGCTTGCCTCAAGAGCCTCGCTCATAGGCCGCCTGTAGCTTTCTATAAACTTAATTGCCATATCTGCAATTACCGTATTGGTATGCTTTGCACCCAAATATTTTTCCTTAAAGGTATTGTTGTAAAGAGAATATGTGAAGAAATTAACCAGGTCCGGAACCACCGCCTCTGCACCCTCATTTTCCAAAAGAGTAACAATATCATTGTTTGCAGTTGGGTGGAACTTAACCAAAATTTCACCTACAACACCTACCCTTGGCTTTATAAGACTTTCGTCAATAGAGAGATTGTCAAAGTCCTCTACAATAGCCTTAACGTTCCTTTTAAACTCGGCGAAGGAGGCTTTTCTCACCGCTTCCTTACATACCTCATTCCACTTATGGTAAAGTGCGTCTGTACTGCCCTTTTCTGTTTCATAAGGCCTCATACGGTAGACTACCCTCATAAGCAAATCGCCGTAAAGTACTGCCTGTAAAAGCCCCTTTATAAACTTTATGCTGTACTTAAAGCCGGGGTTTTTCTCCAAACCGTTTGCACTTACGGAAATAACGGGGATATTCTCAAACCCTGCCTTTTTCAAGGCACGTCTTATAAAGCCGATATAGTTGGTAGCACGGCAGCCGCCGCCTGTCTGGCTTATAAGCACCGAGGTATTATCCTTATCATATTTGCCTGACTGAAGTGCCTTTAAAATTTGACCTACAACTATAAGTGCAGGATAGCAGGCATCGTTATTTACATACTTAAGACCTATATCTATACAATCCCTGTCCATGGCAGGCATAACCTCTACCTTAAAGCCGCTTTCAATAAATGCCTCCTTAGCCAAATCAAAATGGATAGGTGACATCTGTGGCATAAGTATGGTATGGTTTTTCTTCATTTCCTTGGTAAAGACCTTGCGTGGCTCAATAGGTATTGCCTTATGAGGCTTAAAGCTGCGTTCACGTCTTTCCTCAAGGGCGGCAAGCAGGGAGCGAATACGTATACGCACTGCACCTAAGTTACTTACCTCATCAATCTTAATAAGAGTGTAAATCTTGCCTGTGGCGGAAAGTATATCATGTACCTGGTCCGTTGTTACCGCATCAAGTCCGCAGCCAAAGCTGTTTAACTGAATAAGCTCCACATTATCCGTATTGCGTACAAAGGATGCCGCACCGTAAAGTCTGCTGTGGTACGCCCATTGGTCACGCACATTAAGGGGTCTTTCCACCTTGCCTAAGTGTGACACGCTGTCCTCTGTAAGAACTGCTACACCGTAGCCCGTTATAAGCTCGGGGATACCGTGGTTTATTTCAGGGTCAAGGTGATAGGGTCTGCCTGCAAGAACAACTGCGGTCATACCTGTTTCTTCTATATAATTAAGGGTTTCCTCACCCTTTTTGCGTACGTCCTCCCTGAAGCTCTGCCACTCTGCCCATGCACTTTTAACCGCTCGCTTTACCTCGCTTGGGGGAATTTCCGGAAATTCCTCGCAAAGTCGCTTAGCAAGCACCTCTTCGCTTTTAAAGCTGAAAAACGGATTGCGGAAATCAATATTTTTATCCCTTATTTCTTCAACATTGTTTTTGATATTTTCGGGATAGCTTGTTACAATAGGGCAGTTATAGTGGTTATCTGCCGAGTCTATCTCCTTGTATTCATAGGCAACACAGGGGTAGAAAATAAACTTAACTCCGTCATTTATAAGGGACTCAATATGTCCGTGAGCAAGCTTTGCAGGATAGCAGGCTGACTCACTTGGGATAGAGTCAATACCCATTTCGTATACGGCACGGCTGCTCTTAGGGCTGAGCTTTACACTATAGCCAAGCTCCGTAAAGAAAGTAAACCACAGAGGATAATCCTCATACATATTTAAAACACGGGGTATACCCACAACACCTCTGGGTGCCTTGTCAGGGTCAATAGGGTTATAGCTGAAAAGCCTTTTATACTTGTAATCAAAAAGGTTAGGCACACAGCTGTCGTTTATTTCCTTGCCAAGGCCTCTTTCACAGCGGTTACCCGAAATAAAGCGTCTGCCGCCGCTGAATTTATTTATTGTAAGCAAACAGCTGTTTGCACAGCCCTTACAGCGTGTAAGGGTTGAGGTAATTTCAAGCTCGTCAAGCTCTGTTGCATTAAGGAGAGTGGATTTTTCACCCTCTGTATATTTTTCCCTTGCAATAACCGCCGCACCGAAGGCACCCATAATACCGCTTATATCGGGGCGAACAGCCTCTCTGCCTGAAATAATTTCAAAAGCACGCAGTACAGCCTCATTATAGAAGGTACCCCCCTGTACAACTATATGCTTACCCATTTCCTTAGGGTCGGTAATTTTAATAACCTTTAAAAGGGCATTTTTAATAACTGAGTAGGCAAGGCCTGCGGAAATATCCGCAACCTCGGCACCCTCCTTCTGTGCCTGCTTAACACGTGAGTTCATAAAAACAGTACAGCGTGAGCCAAGGTCAATGGGATTTTCAGCAAAAAGTGCCACCTTGGCAAAGTCCACTACGGAAAAGCTAAGGCTTTTTGCAAAGGTTTCGATAAACGAACCGCAGCCTGATGAGCATGCCTCATTTAAAAGCACATCATCAATAACTCCGTCCTTAACACGCATAAACTTCATATCCTGTCCGCCTATATCAAGAATAGAGTCCACCTCAGGCTCAAAGAAAGCCGCCGCCTTATAATGGGCAACCGTTTCAATCTCGCCTAAGTCCACCATAAGAGCCTCCTTGATAAGACCCTCACCATAGCCTGTTACACAGGCCTTTTTAATTTCACAGCCCTCGGGGATAAGCTTATAAATCTGCTTAAGAGCCTTCATTACCATTTTAAGAGGACTGCCCTCATTGCCTGCATAGAAAGAGTAAAGGAGAGTACCGTCCCGACCTATAAGTGCAAGCTTTGAGGTTGTTGAGCCTGCATCAATACCAAGGAACAAATCCCCCTTATAGTCCTTAAGGTCAGCCTTTTTAACCTTAGCCTTATCATGCCTTGCTTTAAAGCTGTCATACTCCTCCTGTGAAGAAAAGAGAGGCTCAAGTCGGTTTATTTCCATTGTAAGGTGCTTTTCACTTTTTAAGTTATTTATAAGCTGAGGGAAGGTAAACTCATCCTTTACATCAGAGGCAAGAGCAGAGCCCATAGCCGCAAAAAGATGAGAGTTATCAACATCAATAACCTCCTCCTCGGTTAAATTAAGCACATCAATAAACCGAGCCTTCAGCTCTGTTAAAAAATGAAGAGGTCCCCCTAAAAAGCACACATTGCCTTTGATAGGCTTACCACAGGCAAGCCCGCTTATAGTCTGGTTTACCACTGCCTGGAAAATAGACACTGCCAAATCACTTTTAGCCGCACCCTCGTTAATAAGAGGCTGAATATCGGTTTTGGCAAACACACCGCAGCGTGCCGCTATAGGATAAATTACATTATAGGTTTTGGCATATTCATTAAGTCCCGAAGCATCTGTCTGCAAAAGGCTTGCCATCTGGTCAATAAATGAGCCTGTACCGCCTGCACAGATACCGTTCATTCGCTGTTCAATACCACCCTTAAAGTAGATGATTTTAGCGTCCTCTCCGCCTATTTCAATGGCAACGTCAGTACGAGGTGCATTTTTTTCAATAGCACCTGCAACAGCCACAACCTCCTGAATAAAGGGTATACCTATCCACTCCGAAATAGACAGACCGCCTGAGCCTGTTATTTTAGCACTGAAAGTAACATCGCCCAATGCCTTGTAGGCATCGTCAATAAGACCGAGCAGAGTTTCCTGAATATTGGAAAGATGTCTGCGATAGTCGCTGAAACAAATATTATCATTTCCGTCAAGCACAACAAGCTTAATGGTGGTAGAGCCTATATCTATACCTGTCTTGTATTTGTTCATTAAAATTCTCCTAACAAAAATAACATTTACACAAAAATGTACTAAAGCTTTTACCGAAGCATAAAAAAACTGCTCCGTATACCATTATATATTAATAGGAAGAAATTTTCAAGCATTCCCTTTAAAGAAATGTGAAAATATCCGAAAAAAAGACAAATTTCTTTGCTCCTTAAACTATTTTGAGATATTAAATTTTTATCTTCTATTTGTACTTAAAATTACTCTTTTATGCCTTATTCCCCCGTTAAAATACAAAAAAAGAACCCTGTCCCGAAAAAATTTTCACGAAACAGGGTTCATATTTTCTTAATATTCTGTGGATAACTTCCCTGTCCACAACCGTAACAGCCCAAAAATCCACACTTTCCACAAATTGTCCACATATTCACAGGTGAGCTATCCACAAAAAATACGTTCTAACTGTGGATAATGTGGATAACTCTTATTTTACCAAGGCTTCCCCCACTTTAAACACATCTCCTGCACCCATAGTTATCAACATATCCTGTGGAGAGCAATTTTCCGCCAAAAATTTTTTCGCTTCTGCCATATCCCCTATATAGTACGCCTTTGTGCCGAGAGCTTCTATCCTTTTTTGTAAATCTGCGGAGGATACCAAGCCCGTATCCTTTTCTCTCGAGGCATAAATATCCACAAGCACCACTACATCTGCTCCCGAAAGTGCAGAGGCAAATTCCTCCAATAAATCATATGTTCTTGTATAGGTATGAGGCTGGAAGCAAATCCATAATTTATTTATTTCATTCTTCCTTGCACTGCCTATGGTTGCCTTAATCTCCGTAGGGTGATGTGCATAATCGTCAATTACTCTTACATTGTTAAAGCTGCCCTTGTACTGAAAGCGTCTGTCTGTACCGCAGTATTTTTTTATACCCTTTAAGATTGCATCGAGAGGCAATCCGTATTCCCTGCAAAGTGCAACGGCGCTTAGTGAGTTATACACATTATGCTCACCTGGTACGGAAAGCTCCACCCGTGCAATTTTTTCACCCTTATACACAGCGTTGTAGCTGCCGTAACCCAAATCGTTATAGCTTATATCCTCGGCATACCAATCTGCCTTGCTGTCCTTGCCGTAGGTAATTACCCTGCCGTTAAAGCCCTCTGTTACCTTGTTTGTAATATCCTTGTTAATTACAAGAAAGCCATCATCAGGTATCCTTTTAATAAAGGAATTAAATGATTGATACATTTGGTCCATGGTCTTAAAGTAATCGGTATGGTCCCTGTCAATATTAAGTATTATGGCACTGTGAGGATTAAACTTTAAAAAGCTGTCCTTATATTCGCAGGTTTCAAGAACGAAATAATCCCTGCCGCCTACACGATAATTACCGCCTATAGAGGGCATCATACCGCCTATGGATACGGTAGGGTCCACACCTGCCTCAATAAAAATTTCCGATACCATTGAGGAGGTTGTTGTTTTACCGTGAGTACCTGCAACAGATACGGGATATTTATAGGAAAGCATCATCATACCCACTAATTCAGCTCTGTCAATTGTATCAATACCTCTTTTTCTTGCCTCTGCAAGCTCCGGATTATCCTCTGACACAGCGGCAGTATATACAGCAAGGTCACAGTCCTTTGCAATATTTTCTTCCCTCTGTCCTATAGCTACCTTAATGCCTATTGAGCTAAGCTTATCTGTTACGGCAGACTGACAGCTGTCAGAGCCGCTTATCTCATAGCCTCTGTTTAAAAGAATTTCTGCCAAAGATGACATACTTATACCGCCTATACCGATAAAGTGAATTTTTTTATATTGGGATAAATTTTTCATACCTAACGACCTTCCTGAAAATTATGCTTTTATTTATTATTATACCCTATCTGCCGTAAAATTCAAGCAGATTTACCTACATATAGTTGACCGTCCTTAATTGATGGTTAAATTTAACATAAAAAGGAAATTTTGTATAATTTTGTTATATTGTTTTAATAATTTTTTTACTATTTTTTTCTTTTTTTTGTTGTAATCTACCAATGAAATATGGTATTATAAAGGTAAATATAAATGCATTGAACGGAGGGATTGAAATGCGTAAAAAAGAAATGTTAGCTATGCTGCTTGCAGGTGGACAGGGTAGTCGCTTAGGCATATTAACCAGTGACAAGGCAAAACCTGCTGTTGCCTTTGGCGGCAAGTATCGTATTATCGACTTTCCTATGAGTAACTGCGTCAACTCCGGTGTAGATACCGTAGGCGTACTTACACAATATCAACCCTTAACCCTTAATCAGCATATAGGTATAGGTATCCCATGGGATTTAGACCGCAAAAACGGCGGTGCATCTATCCTTGCCCCACACGTAAAGGGCGGAGAGCAGGGTGAGTGGTATTCAGGCACGGCAAATGCCATCTATCAGAACATACCTTATATAGATGCTTATGACCCTGAATATGTGCTTATTCTTTCAGGCGACCATATCTATAAAATGGACTACTCAGCTATGCTTGACTTCCATAAAAAGAATAACTGCGATGTAACCATTGCCGTTCTGGAGGTATCCATGGAGGAGGCAAGCCGCTTCGGTATTATGAATGCGGACGAAAACGATAAAATTTATGAATTTGAGGAAAAGCCCGAAAATCCAAAAAGCAATTTAGCAAGTATGGGTATCTACATATTTACATGGCAAAAGCTTCGCTCTGCCTTAATTGAGGACAACAAAATCCATGCAGACAGCGACTTTGGCAAGCATATTATACCTATGCTCTTAAACGAGGGTGCTACCCTTTATGCTTACCGCTTTAAGGACTACTGGAAGGACGTTGGTACAATAGAGTCCTACTGGGCAGCTAATATGGAGCTTATTGAAACCCTGCCTAAGTTTAACCTTTATCAGGACTTCTGGAAGATATATACCAACAATGAATCACAGCTTCCCCAGTACACAGGTGCAAATGCTAAAATACATACCAGCATTATCTCCGAGGGCTGTAGCATCTTAGGCGAGGTAACCCATTCTGTTATAGGCACAAGCGTTATTATTGAAGAGGGTGCTGTTGTACGCGACTCAATTATTATGGAAAACTGCGTTATTCGCAAAGGCTGTGTAATTGACCGCTGTATTATTGACCAGGACACCGAAATAGGTCAAAACGTAACCATGGGCATCGGGGAAAATATCCCTAATGAAGAAAAGCCTAAGATTTATAACACAGGCATTACCGTTATAGGCAGTAACACCTATGTGCCAAGCGACCTTACAATAGGCAAAAACTGTGTAATTTACGGCAAAACCGCTACATCGGACTATGTTGACAACAAGCTTGAAAGCGGCAAAGCCGTTATTATTAAAAAGGAGGCGAGCTTATGAGAGCAATCGGTATAATTATGGCAGGCGGTAACAGTGAAAGGCTTAAAAGCCTTTGTACCCTGCGTGCAATCTCCGCTATGCCCGTAGCAAGCTCCTTCAGGGCAATAGACTTTTCCCTTAGCAATATGTCAAACTCCAATATCAAAAAGGTAGCAGTTATCACTCAGTATAATTCACGCTCCTTACATGACCATTTATCATCGGCTAAATGGTGGGATTTGGGCAGAAAGCAAGGCGGCTTGTTTATATTTACCCCCTTCCTTTCAAATGACAACAGCTTTTGGTTCAGAGGCACGGCAGATTCAATTTATCAGAACATAAGCTTTCTTAAAAGAAGTAACGAGCCTTATGTAATCATTGCCTCAGGTGATGCAATTTATAAAATGGACTTCCATGATGTGCTTAATGCCCACCTTGAAAAGGGTGCTGATATTACTATTGTATGCAAGGACTTAGCAGGCACCGATAAGGATATACGTGACTTCGGTGTTATGGAGCTTGATGAAAACGGCAAGCTTACCCACTTTGAGGAAAAGCCCGTTGAGCCAAAAAGCTCTATTGCCTCCCTTGGTATATATATTATCAGCAGAAGCCTTTTAATAAAGCTTTTAGAGGACACTATACCAAACGGCAGATATGACCTTGTAAAGGACGTTATTATACGCAACCGCAAGGAGCTTAATGTTTACGGCTACAAGTATGAGGGCTACTGGACAACTCTTAACAGTATTAACGCTTATATGAAGGCTAATATGGACTTTCTTAAGCCTGAGGTACGCTCCTTACTTACTACACAGCCATATATTGACACAAAGCCAAAGGACGAGCCGCCTGCAAAGTATAACGTAACGGCAGACGTTAAAAACACCCTTGTAGCAAGCGGTACAATTATAGACGGCTCCGTTAAGAACTCAATCCTTTTCCGCAAGGTGTTTGTAGGGGAAGGCTCTGCTGTTGAAAACTCCGTTATTATGGAGTCAAGCTACATAGGCAAGGGCTGTACCGTTAAATATGCAATTATTGATAAAGAGGTTGTGGTCAGCGACGGCAAGTCAGTTATAGGTGAGCCTGATAACCCTATTGTAATTGCAAAGGGCGAAATAGTTTAATAACATATTATAATAGTTGATGATTTTACTCCCTCCCGTAACGGAGGGAGTTTTTGCATTTGTAAGTTATTACCTATGCATGCAATCTTCAATTGTACAATTTTTACATATAAACGATTGTATATCTTAATTTAATTGACATTTACAAAAAATGGATATATACTAAATACATAATGTACAATGGAAGTCCTCGAAAAAAGCCGAAGGGCTTAATTATGGGGCTTAGTTGTACGCACATCTCCGATAGGGGACCATATTAAAAAAATTATAGCCTTAAACTAAGGCATAGTTTTCAAAAAGGAAGGAGAAAACACAATGAACAACAAACTCAAAAGAGCTTTAAGCTCAATACTTGCATTTGTTATGATATGCTCCTGTGTATTAGTAATGAATGTAAGCAATGTATTTGCCGCAGGTAACTATGGCATATACGACTTTGGCTTTGCCGAAGGCTCTCTTATTTCAGAGGCAACCTATACAGAATGGGGAATACCAAACGGCTCAAATCAAGCTGCCGGAGGCACCTATACCGTAGGCGACCTTACCTTTGTATCCTCTGACGGAAAGGCTAGAATTTACTGGAGCAAGTCAGTAGATATTTTAGGTACAACCTATACAGGTTACTTTAACACAAACGGTACAAGAGCAAAGGGTGATACAGGCAGAATGCTTCAGATAGATGTAAATGCCGGTGATGTTATCACTGTTGTATCAAGTACAGCTTCATACTCAGGTGAATACGGTCTTGAAATTTACAATACCGCTGATACCTCTATAGGCTATGACAATGCTGCCCTTGAGGGCAGCGGCAGTATAACAGAATATATGGCACCTACAGCAGGTATATATAACATTAATGTTTATGGTGCAAAATCATATATTTACAGAGTAACTGTTGAAAAATCTGCAGAGTATATGCCACAGTACATTGTTAACGGTGCAGCTCTTACAGAGGGTACTGTTACAGTAAACGGTACTGAGTATAGCGTAACAGAGGGCATTCCTCTTTCTGAGGGTACTGTTTGTAATGTAGTTTACACAGACGGCGAAAAGACCTACAAGGGTACATTTACGGCTGATGCAAGCAACACAACTCCAAGTGTTGCCCTGACAGAGGTTGAGGTTACTAATATCTCCCTTGACTTTATGAACGGTAACATTATTACATCAGCTGACGGCAACAATACCTTCTATATTACAAAGGGTGTTGCTTCAACTACAGCTGCTGAGGACTATGATGTAAAAATCGGTACTGTTAAAACTCATAACTCAGGCTATGGCGTTGTAGGTAATAACTTTACTATCGAGCTTAAGGATGTAGTTGCTCCTGCTGTAATCAACCTTGGTATGAATGACTACGGCGGAGTATTCAGCCTCAGCTCAACAGATGCAGCTGCTGAATATGCCGATGCCGACGGTATTGTAAATACCACCTTTAATACAAAGGGCGGCAAGTACGCATCAGACCCTGCAAACGTAAAGACTATTTACTACACAGGCACAGAACAGGCTACTATTACCTTAACAGCAAGCGGACAGATTTATCTTCCTTACATTAGTGTTAATACTATAGAAAAAAGTGAAATTCCCGAGCTTGTTTACGGCAACACTGGTGTTCAAATTACAGCTGCGGGTGCTGAGGACGGCGATATTGTTATTTTGACCGACTCCTCAAAGAACCAATTTGATACAACCATAGCAAATGGTGTTGCAGACTTTACCGGCGATGTTATTATGGTAGGCGAGGCTCAGATTGAGGTGCTTGGCTACACGGTAACAGGCAGTCCTGTTACAATTACATCCGATGTAACAGCTTACGAAGTAACAGCTACTCTTAACGGCAGTGCTGTTCCTGCAGGCTCAGACACAGCCAACTTATATGTAGGCTATACTCCTACAACAGGCTATAATGTGTATAAGACAGTTCAGTCAGCTGTTGACGCTGCTGTAGCAGGCGATAAGATTGTTATTGCCGACGGCAGCTATCACGAGCTTACAGGTGTTACCGTAGATACTGACAATATCACTATTGAAAGTGCAAGCGGTGACAAGACAAAGGTTATCATCTGGGATAACGACAACGAGCAGGCAGCAGGTGCAAAGGGCTTCCACGGCGACACCCTCCTTGTAAACGCTAACGGCTTTGTTGCAAACAACATTACAATTATGAACAATGCAGAGGAAACAGGTATGATTCCTAATACCAGCAGTAGTTCTAACGCTACCGCTTTAGGTATTAACTCAAAGGATAAGGCTTCTTCAGCAAGTGCAACCTTTAACAACTGTTCAATCCTTGCAACAAGAGATACTATCTACACAGGTTCTAAAAACCCTACTGCTTTAACCCTTAACAACTGTTTAATTACAGGCTTCCAGGATACAATCTGCGGTTCAGGTACCGTTATCCTTAACGATTGTACAATGAACCCTGAATTAGGTGTACTCGGCACAAAGTTTACCACAAGCAAGGCAAGACTTTTATGCCCAAGAAACTATGGCAGCAACGACGGCTACTATGTAGCAAACAATTTAACAATAGCTGCTATGGACGGCACTTCTGCTAACCCCATCTACTTTGCACGTTCATGGGACGGCTCACAGAGTGCAGTTATTATCAACGGCTACAATATTGACAGCTCAGCTAAGACCAGATTTGACGCAGCCTTAGCAGATAATTACTATGGCTTCTCACCTACAGGTATCAGCAGCTCTGTTAATACAAACACTCTCTTCTGGCTTGCAAGACAGACTGAGGACACAGGTGTATATAACACAACATTAAAGACGTTAAACGAAACAGCAGCAAACCTGTTCCAGTCTGCTACAAAGGAAATAGAAGATGACGGTACTGTAGTTTACAGAATAGTAGGTAAACTTAACTCAGCTCTTGTATCAGACGAGTATGTTCAGAAGGCAGGCTTTGCAGTTTACAATGCAGACGGCAGTCTTAAGGGCATTATGTCCGACAGCGTTGTTTACTCAGAGGACAATGCAAACTACTACACCGTAAACTTTGCAACTAATGTGGATACTGCTGTAAGCCTTACACTTAAGCCTTACGTAAAATACAACACCTTTGATGTTGTAAGCAATGCATCTGAGGCATTAACCTATGCCGAATAATCGAAAGGAGGGCTATTAAAAATGAAAAAAACATATGAAACACCACAGATAATAGTTACTGCTTTTGAAGGCGAAAATACTATGGTTACTGTTTCAAACTTAGCTGCCGATAAGGTTAAGAGAACAACGGCTAATACAATTGATTTCTGATAAAACCAATGAGGTGCAGGCAAAAGCCTGCACCTCATTTTGTTTGGATTAAGCTGTATTAACTCTTTTTACCCCCTGTATACGGTCAACCAGATAAGAAGAAATACTTACCGTAATAAGGGAAAATACTATTCTTGCAAAGGGTATATAACTAAGAGAAAGCAAAAGCACCGTAATATCCGTTATAAGATAGGCTCCTGCAAGTCGGCATTTGGTAATACGCGAGATAATAAGTGCAAGTGCATCATCACCGCCCCCTGAGCCTCCCTGTCTTATAATAAGCCCTATACCCACTCCTACAAACACACCGCCTGCAACTGCCGCTACAAGGGGATAGGCTGATAAGTCAGGCAACAGGGGCGGAAAAAGCTCCCACAGATTATAAAAAAGGGTGACGCTTATGGTAGATATTACGGAAACCCTTAAAAATCTGCCTCCTAAAAACTTAAGGGCAAGAATATAACACAGTGCATCTAATACAGGTGCAATTATCCCCGGTGAAATACCCAGCCAATGCTCTATTAAAAGCAAAAGCCCTATTACACCGCCCTCTGTAATATTGGTCTGTCGGTGAATATTGTAAATACCAAAGGAGCAAATCATAGCTCCTGCAAAAATTAAAAGGAGCTTTTTACAGGTTAAATCCTCAGCAATTTTGTTTAAAACGTTCTTTCTCAGCATTTTAAACTCCTTTCCTCAGATAAAATGTATAATCTATATTTTCTTGTAAATTATTCTTTCATTTGTTATAATAAAGGATATAGTAACTATAATGTCAAGGGGGATTTTATGAAAAATTTATTTTCCATAGGAGAGGTTTCAAAATATCAGAATATTTCCAAGCAGACCTTGATTTTTTATGACAAAATCGGGCTTTTTCGTCCTGCCTATATTGACCCTGACAACGGCTACCGCTATTACAGTGCCAATCAGATTGACTATCTGGATACAATCCTGATAATGAAGAAAATAGGCTTTTCCCTAAGCGAAATTAAGGAGCATATGGAAAGCTACACTCTTGAAACCAGTCTTACTGCTCTCAAAGGACAGTTGACGGAAATAGACCGACAGCTGCAGGAGCTTGCTTTAATTAAAAGCAGAGTAGTCCATAAATGCACCCTGTTAGAGCAATCCATGGGCCTTAAGTCGGGAGAAAATCCTATTAAAACAGAATTTGTACAGGAACAGTACCTCTACTGCGAGGAGGTGGAGTTTCCTTACAGCCCGAGAGAAGTGAGCATAGCCACTAAAAAATGCTTTGCAGAAGGCTTTAAGGAGAATTTACCTATATTTTTACAATGCGGTGTAATTGTACCTTACGACCGCATTTTAAAGGGTGAGTTTGAAAAAGCCTCCCATGCCTTCCTGCCTATTGAAAAAACAGATAAGACAAAAAAAATTATTAAAATGCCCGAGGGCAAGTGTGTCAGTCTTTATCACCTGGGGGACTATATGTCTATGGGAGAGAGCTATGAAAGACTTTTAAGCTATTGTAAGGAAAATAATTCAGATATTATTTCAGACTCCTATGAATTCTGCATTAACGACTATATTACATCACGTTATGAGAATGAATATATAACAAAAATCATTTTTTACGTTAAATAAAGCAACCTTGATAAAGAGACGGCATAAAAAAATCCTCATAGGTATATATCATATATATTATATCATTAAACACCTACAAGTCATTTGCTTCCAACCTGTTTATTTAAAACCCACCGATAACGTAATTTTTTAAATATACTCCAAAAACTTTTGTCTTACAAGAAAAAATCACGGTATCTCATAGTTTTATAAATATACACAAATATGTGCAACTTGAATAATTGACTTATTGTAGGTATAATGGTATATTTAAACTATAAAACATTAATAATGGGAGGGTTTTATAATGAAAAAACGATTATTATGTTCAATTCTTGTATCTTCTGTTATATTAGGTAATTGTAATATTTATGCCTACAGTCAGGATACAACAGATCTTTCATCATCTGCAAGCTACAATATTTCGGGGATTGCTGCAAATGATAATGAAGTTTCTTCACAGGCTATTGATTTTTCAACTGAGCCTGAAGAAGGTACAGATACTATAGATACTATAAACGAGGCAATACCATCTGACAATGAAACTTCAGCTGCTGCCTTATATGCTTTTTCTTCTGCCGACAGCTCCGATACCATATCTGCTTATGCTGTAGATACCAGCTATACAGAGCTGCCTCAGACAGATGTAAACGGTGTAAGCTACACCCTTACCTTAAAGCACGACTATGTGTTTAATGATGAGGTTTGCTGTCAGATTACAAATATCTCAAAGGACGTTGAATGTCTGGTAGTTATTCCCTCTGAGGTAGAAATTAAACTTCCCGACGGTACCAATGTTATCCGTAAAGTACGTGCAGTTGCGGCAAGTGCCTTTGAGGCGGCTAAGGTTACCTCTGTTTCTCTGCCCGAAACTATAAGAGAAATTGGAGATAAGGCATTCCTTAACTGTACTAACCTTAAAAATGTAAATATTAACGGTAAGATTTATGCCACTGTACAAATGCCTGAGCCTATAACCGATGAAAACGGCAACTATACCTATGTTGCCCTTACTGACGGAGCAGGTAACCCGGTATATGACAAGTACGGTAATCCTGCTTACGCTTATGCTACAGATGAAAACGGCAACACCCTTTACTACGAAACTATTGACGGTAACAATATTTACGACAAAACCAAATATACGGTTGCTACTACCTTAGGTTCAAATGTATTCCAGGGCTGTACCGCTTTGGAAAGTGCTTATATTTCAGGCTTTCAGAAAGCAGGCGATCAGCTTTTCAAGGGCTGTACCTCTCTTAATACAGTTGAATTTTCAACTGAGGGTATGTACAATGTTACAGGTGCAAAAATAATAAATGAAGAGTTTAGTGTATACTCAGGTAATGTTACAGCTAACGAGCTTTCCATGGTTTTTGGTAAAAACACTTATGAAGGCTGTACAGGTCTTAAAGAAATTACTATTAACAAAAATATTACTACCTTAGGTATTGGCACCTTTACAGGCTGTACCTCTCTTGAAACAGTCAATGTAGGTCCATCCCTCAAATCTACACTTAATGCTGAGTCCTTCAACGGCTGTACAGCTATGAAGAACGTTTTTGTTGATGAAAACAACTTGATATTTACCGATATGGACGGTATTCTCTGTAAGGGCAAGGTAAATAATATTACATCTATAGAGTACTGTCCTCCTGTTAACCCTATTATAATAACAGATGCAGAGGGTAATACAGGTACACCGGGCGTTTTAAATTTACCAACCTCTACAAGAACCTTGTCTATAGCTGCAAATGCCGTACAAAACAACCTTAATCTTAAGTCACTTATAACTAACTCCCCTATCAATATGGGTTCAGCTGCATTTACGGGCTGTGACAATCTTACCTCTGTTATTGCAAACAATAGTATTATAATAGGCAGAGAGGCATTTACAAAGTGCAGTAGCTTAACCGAGGTTATCCTTAACGGCCAGGCTAATATATATGACTTAGCCTTTAAGGCTTGTCCTAAGCTTTCTACACTTACCCATAACTTTAACGAGGGTAAGGTAATCAGCAGAATAGGCTCATATGCTTTTACTGAATGTAATTCACTTACAAACCTGGAGCTTCAGGGTTGGGGCGAAATAGGTCAATACACTTTCTCAAACTGTGAGAACTTAACCTCCGTTACAGCATTAGAGGGTGTTGGTACTATCGGCGATTACTGCTTTACAAACTGTAAAAACCTTAAAAAGGTTGATTTTTCAATTGGCGGTTATAATGTAATAGGCATAAGCAACTGCAAATTCGGTACATATATATTTAAGGATTGTACCTCCCTTGAAACTGCTGATTTATCTGTGTTACTTTTAGGTATCAGCACAGGTACCTTCCAAAACTGTACTTCCCTTACTAAGGTTACCGTAGGTGATAATGCAGGTTCAATATCTTCCTATGCTTTTGGCAACTGTCCTGCACTTGTAAGCCCGCCAAGCCCACGTTTCCTTGCACGTATTGACGCTAACGCATTTAACGGCTGTACTGCTTTAGGCGATTATGAGCTTACACGCAGTGTGGTTATTATAGACGACAATGCCTTTGTAAATTGTCCTAATTTGACCATTATAGCTCCCGAAGGCAGTCACCCTTACGGCTTTGCTTATCGTAACGGCTTAAGCTACAGCACCGATACTACAATGACCGATATTTTAGATGAGGAGTTTCTTATTCTTGAGGGCAATGTAATTACGGGCTACAGAGGCGGGTTTGAATCCTTAACCATACCTGATGACTTCTTTACAAAGCAAGGCATTACAGATGAACAGCTTTGGCTTGAAAATTCATGGATTAACCAACCTCTTGCAGGCTCCACCTGCTCTATGAAGAATAACCTTATAAGTCTGGATTTAGGACCTGTAACTGCAATAGGCGTTTCAGCCCTTGCCGGCTCTACCATATTCGACCTTGATATGGGTAATGCCGAATATGTATTTTCAAGTGCTTTTTCAAACTGTAGAAAATTAATCAACGTTAATATACCTGCAACAGTAAGATATATGGACAATTCCGTTTTCTTAGGCTGTACCGGTCTGGAAAAATTAAGCTTTGATGCACCACAGGTTACTGCAACAAGGTATGATACAATTACTGTTACTAACCCTGATAACACTACAACCCAGGTTAGCGTACCTGTAATCAGCTCCTATGACAATGTGAGTACAATTAATTTTAATACTCTCACTGTGTCAAATGAACATGTTATTACCGTAAATGAAACAGCCTCCTCACAGCAATTCTCAGGCTGTACTGCACTTAAAAACGTAACGGTAAATACAACACCTGTACGCACAGCAAGCACAAGTGAAACAGAAAAGAGCAAGAATGTAGGTATGCTTTCCGACGTTCCTGCAAACCTCTTCAGAAACTGCTCTGCTTTGGTTGAGTTTAACGCTCCGTACAACTGCAAAACCATAGGTAAACAGGCATTTACAGGCTGTAAATCCCTTGAAAAGGTTACCTTTGGCGTACTTACCGAAAATATAGGTGAGCTTGCCTTTGAAAACTGCTCATCTATTAAATCAATAACCCTGCCACATAATATAACAGTAGGCTTAAACGCATTTAAGGGTTGTACCGGTATTGAGCGTATTATTATACCTCAAACTGCCAAGCTTGCTATTTCCGATACACCGTTTATTAATACCTACAATGCAAAGGTACTTTGCGATAAAAACTCTAATAACGTAACATATTTCCTTGCATTTAATGACCCAGCAAACAATATGGATAAATTTTCCGATACCAGCATTGCAAGCGGATATATCGGTAAATACAATTATGACATTGAATATGCTGAGTTTGTAGATGGTATTGATACTGTTGTTGTAAAGGGTAAGATTACCATTCCTGACGGTGTAACCGTAACCAGGAACAGTGTTGAACTTAAAACAGGGGACTATGTAGTAGGCGGCGACATACTTAAAATCACAATAGCTGATGATCAGGCTAATGAAAAGCACGTTCTCGTAAACGCTGAGAAGGTGGCTGAAGACGGCTACTACACTGTACCTGATAATGAAAACCTTATACTTACAATAGGCTATAACGGTATCTGGGGCGATGCTAACGGCGATATGCAGATTACTGCTGATGATGCTTCTATGACAATGCAGCATTCCTTATCACCTATTTTAAATGAGGAAACCATTGCCTTGATTGACGTTGACGGTGACGGTGCTATCTCTGCAACAGATGCATCAAACATACTTCAGAAATCACTTAGCAGTAACTTCCTTTTCCCAGTGGAAAAAGAGCAGGCATAAATTATAAACCTGTCTTACTTTAATATTTATAATAGCTAAATAGAGCTAATTATTAATTTAAAAAGGGCTGTAAAAACACCTTAAGTTAATAAAGAACCGCTGTAAGGCACTATACTTACAGCGGTTCTTTTGTGTTTGTCAGTTTTTACAAAACCCTCTTTTATAAAACTCAAATTCTATATATTAAACAAAAAAGGTTTAAGGAAAATTCAACCTTAAACCTTTAATTTTCTTACTTTAATAAATCCTGAAAGAGGTTATCCTCATAAACACCGCTTGAAATAAGCTGTTCAAAGGATTTTACCACTATATCCTTATCCGCCTTATAGGTTACGCCGAACCACCTGTCCTTAGTATCAAGAACCTTTACGGATATCCTGTCTGCTTTAAGGAGCTTATCTATGTAAATAGGTAAAAGATATTCTGCCTTAAGCTCGTTGCCCTTAATTTCGTCTAAAAATTCCTTAAAGCCAACCTCAAGGCTATCTATAAATTCAGGGGTAAGTCCCCACATATTCATTGATACATAGGAGTCAGGATTGATTGCAATGCCCTCTGCTTCTGCTCCGTTCTGAGTTTTAACAATGTTTGAGGTTTCCTTAACTGCTACAAGGTAAGCATTTTCATCAAGCTCACAAACACCTCTTGTAACACCGCCGTTTTCGCTTAAGGTATTTTTAAGCACAAAGCCTGCCATACAGTAGCTGTTTGCCTTATCCTCACTATAACCCTGTAAAAACTCATTAAGCTTTTTAAATGCCTCTTTACCATAGTAATCGTCTGCATTTATAACTGCAAAAGGCTCATTTACTATACCCTTACAGGATAATACTGCCTGACCCGTACCCCATGGCTTTACTCTGCCCTCAGGCACATTGTAGCCCTGAGGAATATCTGACATTTCCTGAAAAGCATAAGCAATTTCCACATTAAGCTTTTTACATATACTTTCAATTCTGTTACCGATTGCCTCCTTAAAGGCATCCTCTATATCGTGTCTTATAATAAAAACTATCTTGTTAAAGCCTGCTTCTATAGCATCATGAATGGAATAATCCATTATTATTTCACCATGTCTGCCTACAGGCTCAAGCTGTTTAATACCGCCTCCGAAGCGTGAGCCAATGCCCGCCGCCATAATAACCAAAGCTGTTTTCATAATTTACTCCATAAAATTTTTTAGCAGGCTCCGTCGCCCTTTAATACTGCAGGTATTGTTTTTAAAACAATTTTAATATCTGTCAGCATACTCATTTCTTCTATATACTTTACATCTAAATGCATCCATTCATCAAAGCCTATATTGCTTCTGCCGCTTACCTGCCAGTAACAGCTTAAGCCGGGCTTAACGGTAAGCCTTTTTTTTGCAAAGGCATCGTACTCCTCTACCTCCTTAGGTAAGGCAGGTCTTGGACCTATAACAGACATATCTCCCTTAAATACGTTTACAAGTTGCATAAGCTCGTCAATACTGTACTTTCTGATAAATCTGCCTACCTTGGTAATACGGGGGTCATTCTTAATCTTAAACACAGGACCGTCTGCCTCATTTTGATCCTGAAGCTCTTTAAGCCTTTCCTCAGCATCAACATACATACTTCTGAATTTGTACATTTTGAAAGGCTCTCCGTCCTTGCCGACCCTTATCTGGCTGAATACAACAGGTCCCTTAGAATCCTCAAGCTTAATTGCGGCAGCTGTCAGCAGAAAAACAGGTGAAAGTACTACTAATGCACAGCCTGAGGATACAATATCAAATATACGCTTTGCAAAAAAATAACCCTTCCTTTTTTCAACCGTAAACTCTAAGTCCTTTACCTTTAAATCGCCTCGAAAATAAATTTCATTCATCTTTGCTTCCATATCTACCAATCCTCTTTTATTAAAACCCTAAAGCCAATACAGCCTGTTTTAAAAACAAGCTTTAAGCTTGCCTTACCTTTATCGGCATAATAAACCAACATAACTATTAATATAGTATCACTGAATAAAAAGCTTGTCAAACAAAAACAAACTATCATTTCCCACAAAAAAAATACTAAGAATTGTGCTTTTTTTACACATCAATAAGTCCCTTAATCATTTTGCTTAAAAGCAATAATGACAAAAAAGGATTTTTTATGCAAAATGCAGGAAAAAATTTTTTAAAATTTAAAGGTTTCCGTTAAACCAAGCCACTTCTGATCCTTTTCACTTAAGTTAAGAGGTGTGCCGTCGGGTAAGGTATAGCCCTCTGCACTTGCACTGCCCCTGTACTCCCCTGTTACACCGAGGGACTGCCAGTCAATACCGATTTCAGGGTCATTCCATGCCATACCCCCCTCATCACCCGGGTGATAAAAGTCCGTACACTTATAGCAGAATTCTGCCACATCACTAAGCACCAAAAAGCCATGGGCAAAGCCCTCGGGAATATAAAACTGTTTTTTGTTTTCCTCCGTAAGCTCTACACCATACCACTTGCCATAGGTTGATGAGGTGCTTCTTAAGTCAACGGCAACATCAAAAACACTGCCCTTAATTACTCTTACAAGCTTACCCTGGGGATATTCCTTTTGAAAATGCAAGCCTCTTAATACGCCCTTTGTTGAGCAGGACTGATTATCCTGTACAAAGGCCATATTCAAGCCGTTTTCCTCCATATCACGCTGATTGTAGGTTTCCATAAAATAGCCTCTGTTATCGCCGTGTACGGCAGGCTCAATTATGCAAAGACCCTCTATGCCTCCTACATTCTTTTCAACCTTTATCTGTGCCATAATCTATCTCCTTTAAATATCTGCTTAGGGCATCCTTCCAGTCAGGCAAAGGCTCAAAGCCCATTTCCTTTAGCTTAGATTTATCCAATCTGCTGTTAAAGGGTCGTGCCGCCTTAGAAAGACCGTATTCTGCCGTAGTTACGGGTACAACCTTTGTATCATAGCCTGCCTGCTTAAAAATTTCACGGGTAAAATCATACCAGCTGATATAGCCACCCTCATTTGTAGCATGATAATAGCCGTATTTATCACCCTCTGCCATATCCACAAGGAGTCTTGCCAAATCATAGGTGTAGGTAGGTGTGCCTATCTGGTCATTTACCACCCTTACGGTGTCATATTTTTTACCTACGTTAAGCATGGTCTTAATAAAGTTTTTGCCGTTTAAGCCGAAAACCCATGCAATACGCACAATAAAATACTTATCAAGGAGAGAGCTTACCGTAAGCTCACCTGCAAGCTTTGTTTCGCCGTATACGTTAAGGGGCTTGTAGTCCTTGCAGTCGGGCTGCCAAGGCTCCGTACCCTGTCCGTCAAAAACATAGTCGGTGCTGATGTATATCATTTTGCAATCAAGAGCCTTGCACACCTTGGCAATATTTTCCGTTCCCTGTACATTAACCGCCTTAACCTTTGGGATATTTTCCTCCTCCTCGGCGGCATCAACAGCTGTCCATGCGGCACAGTGTATTACAGCATCAGGCTTTGCCTCTGTAATAACCTTATTAACACTGCTGCTGTCGGTTATATCCATTTCCTCAATATCCACACCTACAGCAGTATGCCCTCGCTTTTTAAGCTCATTTACAACATCATAGCCAAGCTGACCCTTAACACCTGTTACTAAAGCCTTCATAGCAATACTCCTTATCTGTTGTCATACATTTTCTGATAGTAGTTCTGATACTCACCGCTGATGATTTCCTGCCACCAGTCTTTATTATCAAGATACCACTTTATAGTTTTCTTTATACCGTCTGCAAACTTTGTTTCAGGCAGCCAGCCAAGCTCATTGTATATTTTGGTTGGGTCAATGGCATAACGCATATCGTGACCCTTTCTGTCTGTAACGTAGATAATAAGACTTTCAGGCTTATTAAGCTCCTTACAGATAATCTTAACAATATCTATATTACGCATTTCGTTATGTCCGCCGATATTGTAGACCTCACCAACCTTGCCCTTGTGTATAATAAGGTCAATTGCCTTGCAATGGTCTTCTACATAAAGCCAGTCACGCACGTTAATGCCCTCGCCGTATACAGGCAGGGGCTTATCATGTAAAGCATTAATAACCATAAGAGGTATAAGCTTTTCAGGGAAGTGATACGGTCCGTAGTTGTTTGAACAACGGCTTATGGTAACAGGCAGACCGTAGGTTCTGTGGTAAGCAAGCACAAGCAAATCCGCCCCTGCCTTTGAAGAGCTATAGGGTGAGCTTGTATGGATAGGTGTTTCCTCAGTAAAGAATAAATCAGGTCTGTCCAAAGGCAAATCACCGTAAACCTCATCTGTAGAAACCTGATGATAACGTGTAATACCGTATTTACGGCAAGCATCCATAAGCACGGCAGTACCCATAATATTAGTCTGCAAAAAGATACCAGGGTCCTCAATGGAACGGTCTACATGGCTTTCCGCCGCAAAGTTTACAACTATATCAGGCTTTTCCTCCTCAAAAAGGTTAAAAACAGCCTCTCTGTCACAGATGTCAGCCTTGACAAAGCGGAAGTTAGGCTTGTCCATAACAGAGGCAAGGGTTGATAAATTGCCTGCATAGGTAAGCTTATCAAGACAGATAATCCTGTAATCAGGATATTTATCAAGCATATGAAATACAAAGTTTGAGCCGATAAAGCCGGCACCGCCCGTAACAATAATATTCATAACAAAAATAATCCTTTCATAATGTAATTAACGAAGCACGTCAATATATTTGCCGTCAAGAACGTCCTTAAGATACTGTCCGTACTGATTTTTCTTTAACACCTCGTATACCTTCAGCACGTCCTCCTTTGTAATCCAGCCGTTAAGGTAGGCAATCTCCTCAAGGCAGGCAATCTTTCTGTGCTGATGGGTTTCAATGGTCTTAACAAAGTTTGTAGCGTCAACAAGGCTCTCGTGTGTGCCTGTATCAAGCCATGTAAAGCCCTGTCCTAAAAGCTCCACATTAAGCTGACCCATTTCAAGGTAGATACGGTTAAGGTCGGTAATTTCAAGCTCGCCTCTTGCCGAAGGCTTAAGGTTTTTGGCATACTCCACAACTCTGTTATCATAGAAATAAAGACCCGTAACACAGTAGTTGCTTTTAGGCTCCTTTGGCTTTTCTTCAATAGAAACAGCCTTGCCCTCACTGTCAAACTCCACTATACCAAATCTTTCAGGGTCGTCAACATAATAGCCGAAAACTGTTGCACCCTTGCCGTTTTCCGCATTTTCAACAGCGGCTCTTAAACGCTTGTTCAAGCCATGACCTGCAAAAATATTATCTCCTAAAACCATAGCAACAGTATCGGTGCCTATAAAGCCCGAGCCGATAATAAATGCCTGGGCAAGACCGTCAGGAGATGGCTGTACCGCATAAGTAAGGTTTACCCCAAACTGATGCCCGTCCCCTAATAAATCCATAAATCTGGGGGTGTCCTGGGGCGTGGAAATAATTAAAATATCCCTTATGCCTGCATTCATTAAAACCGACATAGGATAGTAAATCATAGGCTTATCGTAAATAGGCAAAAGCTGTTTTGAAGTAACCTTTGTCAAGGGATAGAGCCTTGTGCCTGAACCGCCTGCTAAAATTATGCCTTTCATCTGTAAGACCTCCGTTAAATAATGTGCTAAAAAAGCCCATAAACTGCTAAATACATAATATCACACTATATTATAACTGTCAAACCGAAAAAAATCACCTTAAGCCGTAAAGCTCAAGGTGATTTTAAGCTGTAAATATTATTTTATCTTCTTATATCGTAGTTCATATTCATAAGGTTTCGGATACTCTTAGCATCGTCGGTAATGTTTGCATCACCGTGGATAGTATGCTTAAGCACACTGCTTGCTACTGCAAAGTTAATCATATCCATCTCCTTATAGTTGTGTATCATGGCATAAATCAAACCGCTTGCAAAGGCATCGCCACCGCCCACACGGTCAAGAATATTAAAGGTATACATTTTGCTTTCAAAAGTATGTCCCTCATACCACATAAAAGCCTTAAGGCTGTTTTCGCTACCGCTGTGAGCATAGCGTACATGACGGGCAATACACTTAATATTAGGATACTTGGCAATAAATGCCTTAAAGATTTCGTCCTGCTGTTCATAGCTTGGCTGAAGAGGGATATTATCCTTACAGTCGCCCTTTGAGTGGTCATCCTCATCTTTCCAGAGGTGATAAGGCTCAATACCTAAAAGTACATCAACATAAGGCAGACATTTGGTACAGAAATCCCTTGCCTCTTCCCATGTCCATAAGGCACTGCGGAAGTTACCGTCAAAGCTCACAGTCATACCCTTTTCCTTAGCTACCTTAAGGGCATCAAGGGTAAGCCTTGCACAGTTTTCACCCAAGGCAGGGGTAATACCGCTTAAATGAAGCCAGTCAAAGCCCTCTAAAAGGCTGTATAAATCAACCTTGCTAAAGTCATACTCAGTAATTGCAGAATGCTTACGGTCATAAATAACCTTACTTGCTCGTATACCGTAGCCTGTTTCAAGATAATAGCTGCCTAAACGGTGTGTAGGAGTTTCCTCAGGAGTACTCAGGATAACAGGCGAACAATGTACATCGTTGCTTCTTAAAAGCCTGATAGCACTTTTGCCTAAGGAGTTATTAGGCACAACAGTAAAAAAGGTACTGTCTACCCCAAGGTTGGCAAGGGCTAAGGCAATATTTGCCTCACTGCCGCCGTAGCTTGCCTCAAAGCTGCTTGCCATACGTATTTTAGCATAGTCAGGCGGAGTTAATCTAAGCATAATTTCGCCTATTGTAAAAAACTTTTTAGGACTGTTTGCCCCTTGTAAAATAGGATTGTAATGTTCCATAAGTACCTCCGTATACCCAGAATTAATGGTTAATATCAACCAAAGTATTGTTACGCAAAATATATATCTATTTAATATTATAACACAAAGCTTTTTATTTTCCTACAAAAAATTTTGCATTAGGCTTTAATAATATGAATAGACAGTATAGCTTTTTATAATATCTGTGTATTTTTTGCCCAGTTTATAAAGAGCCTTTTCCACTCAGCCTCCTGATTTCCCTCACAGGAAAGCCCGAAGCCGTGACCGCCCGTCTTAAATATGTGCAGCTCTGCAGGTACACCCTGATTTCTGCAAGCAAGGTAATAATTTACGCTATGCTCTGCAGGTGTGGTTTTATCATTATCCGTTTCAAATATAAAGGCAGGAGCAGTTTCCCCTGTTACAAGCTTGTCTGTGCTGTATTTTGTAAACAAAGCCTCCATATAATCCATGGATACATTTTTAAGCTCTGTAGCCTTTTTCCCTGCCTCAAGGGATATAGCAGGGTACGCAAGGACAGCAAAGTCAGGTCTTGCAGACTCCCTGTCAATTTCGTCCGCAGGCTCATATACCCTTTTATCAAAGCAGGTTGAAAGGAGAGAGGCAAGGTGACCTCCTGCCGAAAAGCCCATAACACCGATTTTATCCTTGTTGATATTCCATTTTCGGCATTAGCTCTTACAAAGCGTACAGCCCTCTGACCGTCAATAAGGGTAACGTCCTCACGGTTCGGAAAGTCGTTTGCAGGCAGTCTGTGCAAAAGAACAAAGGCTGAAATTCCAAGGGAATTAAGCCATTTTGCCACATCAATGCCCTCAAGATTTACAACCTGCCTTCTAAAAGCACCCCCAGGGATAACAATAACCGCCGTACCGTTTCCCCTTTCAGCCAAAAAAGGAATAATAACAGGCTCGGGAGTATCCTTGATAATTATTTTATGGTTGTTTCCGTTTATTTCCTCAAAGACTTCCTCTTTAAAAGCAATATTTTCAGAGCCGGGAGCAGTAGTATTAAAAACTTTAATACCTCTGTCCAGCTGATTTTTTACATTATCCAATAAATTCATACTAAAAGCTCCTTAATAAAACAATGTATGTTATTTAGCCCAAATTCTCTATAGGGCAGATAAGGGGCATCTGCCCTCTGCTCACATACCCCTGACTGCCGCCCCGTAGGATTTAATACATTAATGTACAAAGCAAAAAGCATACCTTAAATACAGTCGGGAATATTTTTATCAAACAGAGCATTGTCCTTATTATGTTTATTATAAGCTTAAAATATAATTTGTGTCAACCGCGAAATCCGTTAATTATAGGATAATAAATGTTTTCCTGTTTGTTAAGATTATTTTACATTATATCAAAAGCTTAAGGCTCCGTTTTCAAACTTAAGCTCCGAAAACTCACCGTTTTTTATCTGCCAACTGTAAAAATCCTTTTTTGATATATGATATTTTTCAAGTATAGCCATAATTGTACCCCCATGGACAACAAACACAAGACTTTCACAATGACTGTAGGTGTTTACTGCACAAATAAAAGCAGAGCAGCACCGTGCGGAAAACTCCTGCCTGCTTTCACCCTCGGGAAAGCCTGTTTTTCCCCCGGAATTAAGCCAGTCCTTATAAAGCTTATTATCCTTTAAGTCCTCATAGCTTTTATTTTCAAATATACCAAAATTACATTCCCTTAGGTCCTCATTTATTATATACTCCCTGTCAGGATAAATAATATGTGCTGTTTGTATACATCTTTTCATGGCACTTACAATAATTTTATCCCCATGGGGATAGATTGTTTTTTTAAGCTTATTAATCCCCTCTGCCGAAAGCTCCTCATCTGTTATGCCTATATAGCGTTTTTCCAAGTTTCCCTTAGTTGCACCGTGTCGTATAAAAATTATTCTCATTTTTAATCCTTATTTTAAAATAGTGTAGGTGTCGTTACCGTTCCAGTTATCAAAGGTCAGCATTTTACCGTATACATTGTATGCCATATCCAAAAGGGGAAAAAGAGCAACAGCTCCCGTACCCTCCCCAAGGCACATATTACCGTCAATTACGGGGGACAGCTTAAGCTCTGACATAATAAGCCTGACACCGCCCTCTCCCGAAATATGAGAGGGGATAATATACTGTAAAACATCAGGGCAAAGCCTTACTGCAACTAAGGCAGCTGCCGCCGAAATAAAGCCGTCCGTCACTACAGGTATCTTATACATGGCACCCCCTAAATAAACTCCCGCAAGCCCTGCTATATCAAGACCGCCAACCTTAGAAATTACATCAATAGGGTCATTTTTATCAGGCTGATTAACCTCTATTGCCCTTTTTACTGCCTTTATTTTACGCTCCAGGCCCTCGCTTGAAAGACCTGCACCCCGACCTGTTATTTCCTCAGCCCTGCAACCAAGAAGAACAGAGGCAACAGCACTGCTTGTGGTAGTATTGCCTATACCCATTTCGCCTGTTGCTATTATATCATAACCCTTGCTTTTAAGGTTGTACACCTTGCTTATACCAAGCTCAACAGCCTTTACTGCAACTTCCCTTGTCATGGCAGGACCCTTTGTAATATTGTCTGTGCCGTACATAAGCTTATCCTCTTTTTTGGTTACTCCCTTAACATCAGCGGCAACACCTATATCCACGGGAAAAACCTCTGCCCCTGCAACCTTTGCCATAAGGCAGACACTTGTTGCTCCCTTGCTGAGGTTTTCCGTCACAACAGCTGTCATAGCCTGACCTGTCTGGGTAACCCCCTCTGCCACAACTCCGTTATCTGCACACATAACAATAACTGCCTTTTTATCTAAGGAATAAAAAACCTCTCCCTTGATTGCGGAAATACGGCTTATTATATCCTCCAGCTTGCCGAGGCTGAAAAGAGGCTTTGCTATCCTCAGCCATTGAGCCTTTGATTTTTCAAGGGTAACCCTGTCAATAGGCTCTATAGAATTCAACACTTCTTTTAGTATCATAAAAACACCTCTATTTTATTCTTGTACCTATACCGCAATAAACTCTCCATACCTCTTTTGCATTTTGAGCAAGATAGCATAAGGCTCTGCCTGCATTCTCTCTGTACTCCCTGTCCGCCCTTTCAAGAGGAACGATAGATGAGCCTGTTTCATTACAAATTACAAAGTCATATTTTTCCAGAGCCTCAGCTAAAAAAGCCTTGATTTCCTCTTGGGTATATCCTCTTATCAGCTCGTGAAAATTAAAAAGTATCTCCTTGCCCTCTGTGTTAAAGGTATTATATAAAAAATCCCTTTTGCCCTGATAGGCACCGCCTATAATAAGTATCATTCTTTATCTCCTTAAACAATTGCAACTGCTAAAATTACAAGCTCGCAAAGCTGTAAAAAATACCCTGCCAAATCGCCTGTTATACCGCCGAAGTTGTTTTTACAGTTATAAATATGGTAAATAAATACAATAACTGCCGCCACAGCTACCCAAAGAGCGGTATGTAAGCCGACACGGCACATAATAAAGGCTGCTGCAACAATATATAATACCGAGGTAAAAATAACCCCGCCTCTGCCTGCACTGTCCTTAAAGGCTGACACCAAGCCCTCATTTTTAGCCTTAGGCAGGATAACCACACTTAAAGCACTTAAAGCTCTTGAAAGCACATAGCCACAGCTTATAAATATTAAGTCCTCTGTTTTAACCTCACTCCACAGCCCTATGCTTAAAGACATATATATTAATCCCCCTATAAGGGCAAAGGCTCCGATATGAGGGTCCTTTAAAATTTCAAGCCGCTTTTGCCTGTCGCCGTATGAGGAAAGGCTGTCAACGGTGTCCAAAAAGCCGTCAAAGTGTATACCTCCCGTTATTAAAAGAGGTATTACCGTCATTACAGAGCCATAGAGCAGACTGCTCCTGCCATTTAAGGCTTTGCCCGCAAAGCAGACAACACCGCCAATTATCACCCCTATAAGAGGAAAAAAGCAAAGGGCGTATCTCATGGACCTGTTATCCCAGTCAACCTTAGGCATAGGTATTTTACTGTACATGGCAAAAGCAATAATCAAAGCCTTAATTATCATAGCTACCTCCCTTGTGGTATATAGGTATACCTGCAACCACCTCAACAACAATATCTGCTTTTTGGGCTATTTCCCTGTTAATACGACCCAGAGCCGAAATGTATTCCTCAAGCTGAGGACTATAGCTCTCCGAATAGCTGAAAATATCGTTTGTGACTATAACCGTATTTTCGCAGTTTGAAAAAAGCTTATTAACCCCTGACATTATTTTATCTGTTGCCTTGTTAGGGGATAGACCCTCATCAAAAATTTCATTTGCAAGGAGATTGGACATACACTCCAAAAGCACCGTACCCCTTAAATTAAGGGTATGTAAATTACTGCAGCACTCAAGAGTTGTAAAGCCTTTATCCTTTCTCATTTTTCTGTGCCTTTTTATTCTCTCCTCCGCCTCACTGCCGCAGGGCTTCATGGTAGCTATATAGGTCAAGGGGGATTTTCCTTTGCACATATCTTCCGCAAACTGACTTTTACCGCTGCTGCTGCCGCCGATAACCAGAGCTATCATATAACACCTCTTTGTAAAATTTCGTATATTTTTTCCATATCAAGGCTTTCCCTTAAGACTTTAGCCAGCATATCATACTGCCTTTCCTTATAGTCAGCCATATTAAAGGCAAAAACCTTATTATCATCTATGCACTTACTTTTAAGAACGGCGGAAACAATTGTCTTAACCACATTTTCACAGTCAAATATGCCGTGTACATAGGTGCCGTATACATTGCCCACATTAACTCCGTCCAATCTTTCCTCGCCTAAATCTGTCATAGGCTCAAAACCGCTTTCCAAGGTGCTTTCACCCATATGTATCTCATAGCCCTGAAAGGCTTGTCCCTCTAAAGCCTTAAAAATCCCCTGAGTATTTATAAACCGCCCCCTTACCTGTGTACGGGTTTTATCCGACTTAAACTCAGTTGTAACGGGCAAAAGCTCCATACCTCTTATACTGCCCTTATGCTCCGTACCCAAGGGGTCATATATTTCTCTGCCTAACATCTGATAACCTCCGCAAATACCGAAAACCGCCTTACCTTTTGCAGAGTGTTGCTTGATTTTAGCCTCAAAACCCCTTTCCCTGAGCCATATTAAATCCTCAATGGTGTTTTTTGTACCCGGGATAATTATAATATCACAATCCCCTATTTCATCAGGGTGGGTTACATACCTGAGGCTTACGCAGTCCACACATTCAAAGGCATTAAAATCCGTAAAGTTGGATATACGGGGCAGCCTTACAACAGCTATATCCACAAGACCTACGGTGGATTTTTTATTAAATCTTTCACTTAAGCTGTCCTCATCATCAATATGGCAATGAACATAGGGCATAACACCCAGAACCTTATTTTTTGCCCTTTCCTCAAGCATTTTAATACCCGAAGCAAGTATAGCCTTATCTCCTCTGAATTTGTTAATAATAAGACCCCTTATGTAGGCTCTTTCTTCTTTTTCAAGCAGCTCAAGAGTGCCTATAAGCTGAGCAAAAACACCGCCCCTGTCAATATCCCCCACAAGCAAAACAGGTGCTTTAGCCATCTTTGCCATACCCATATTAACAATATCATTGTCCTTCAAGTTAATTTCCGCAGGACTTCCTGCCCCCTCCAAAACTATAATATCATTTTCCTTTGCAAGGGAGTTATAGGCAGACATAATTTCAGGCACAAGCTGTTTTTTGTTTTTGTAATAGTCCGTAGCCGACATTGTACCCCTTACCTTACCCATAACTATAACCTGTGAGCCTGTATCGTTAGTAGGCTTTAAAAGGATAGGGTTCATTCTTACATCAGGCTTGATACCTGCCGCCTCTGCCTGCATAACCTGGGCTCTGCCCATTTCAAGCCCATCTTGGGTAATAAAGGAGTTAAGTGCCATATTCTGGGATTTAAAGGGAGCTGTCTTATAACCGTCCTGTTTAAATATTCGGCATAAACCTGCCGTAATAAGGCTTTTGCCTACATTTGACATTGTGCCTGCTACCATAATTGACCTTGCCATACTAACCTCCCAAAACCTCAGTAAGTGCCTTTAATAAACGCTTGTTTTCCTCTCTGCTTTTTACCGCTATGCGATACCACCCGGGGGAAAGACCTCTGTAATTTGAGCAATCCCTTATAAGTATGCCCTTTTTAATTAAGGCTTCCTTTAAGCCCTTAACACTGTAAAAGAGTATAAAATTAACCTCTGATTTTATGTATTTAATATTAAGCCTGTCTAAGCCATTAAAAAGATAATCCCTTTCCCTTAAAATACAGTCCCTTGTTTTTTCAGGCAATTCAATGTCAGAAAGTGCCTCAATGCCTGCCCTTTGTGCAAGGGCAGATACAGACCAGGGGTAACGTATGTTATAAATTTTTTCAATCAGCTTACTGTCACCTATGCCGTAGCCAAGCCTTAAACCGGGGATAGCGTACATTTTAGTCAAGGATTTAATGGTAAACAGCCTATTGCTTTTAAAATTAGGGTTATTCTCCCTAAAGTCCAAAAAACAACTGTCAAGAACAAGGATAAAATTATTTTCCTCTGCCTTTTTTATAGTTTTATTAAGTATATCCTCTTTTACACTTAAGCCTGTAGGGTTGTTAGGCGAGCAGATAAAGCACATATCAATATTATCTGAAAGGCTTAATATATCCTCTTTAACCCGAAAATCCTCACCTAAGGTATAAAATATTTTTTCTGCACCTACAGAGTCGACTGCCCTTTCATACTCTGCAAAGGAGGGAGCAATTAAAAGCACCCTCTTTGGCTTTACTGCAAGGGTAATGTTAAATATAATCTCAACTGCACCGTTGCCGCAGACAATATTACAGGGAGAAACACCCTCTTTTTCCGCTATTTTCTCCCTTAAAAGAGTACATTCCGTATCAGGGTATTTATCAATATGGGAAATACCCTCCCTTACCGCCCTTTTTACCCTTTCACTTACCCCTAAAGGATTTATGTTAGAGGAAAAATCTATTATATTATTATAGCCGTATATATCACCGCCATGGATATTTTTCAATTTAATCACTCCTTATAAAAGGCTTATTATAATCAGCTTAATACCGCCTAAAAAAATCAAAGCAAGAACAGCGGAAAGATACATAAGGCTGTTTGCCTCTTTTATATTTTCCGCCCTTACATTTTCAAGGGCGTCACCTATATAGGGCTTTTTACAGAGCTTACCGAAATAATAAGCATCTCCCGCAAGCTGTATCCTTAACGCCCCTGCACATACCGACTCGGTCTGTGCGGAATTTATGCTTGCATGGTTAAATCTGTCCTGTTTAAAAATTTTAATGGCATTTTTTGTGTCCTTGCCTAAAAGCAAGGTTGCTAATATCATCATAAGTGCCGACAGCCTTGAGGGTATAAAATTTACTATATCGTCAAGCCTTGCACCAAATCTGCCGAAATAAAGATATTTGTCATTTTTATAGCCAATCATGGAATCAAGGGTATTTACCGCCTTGTAAAAGGCACCCATTGTACCGCCCCCTATAAGCATATAGAAAAGAGGTCCAATAACTCCGTCCGAAAGATTTTCAGCTACGGTTTCAACCGCCGCCTTTGTTACTCCCTCTGCACTTAAATTTTCCGTATCTCTGCCTACAATACGACCTACAGCCACCCTTGCACCCTGTAAATCTCCCTTTTCAAGTTCCTTGTACACCCTCATGCTTTCAACCCTAAGGGATTTTGTTGCAAGAAAAAAGTAACAAGCCATACTTTCAATAAATATACCCGAAAAAATATTAAATTTATAAGCCGTATCTATTATCAGAAAGGTTATCAGGGTTGTAAAAGTACACACAACAATGACTGTAACAAGCCCTGCCCTAAGCTCTCCGACCTTGGTTTTGGGAAAGCTTTTTCTTGTAACCCTCTCGCTTATTTCGATAAGCTTGCCTATAAGCCTTACAGGGTGATAAAGCCATGAGGGGTCACCTAAAATCAAATCCAGTATAAAGCCTATTGCACAGGCTGTTAATGAATACACCATTGTCTGCACCTTTCTGCAAAATTATAAATAAAGTCCAAATCAGAATAATAAAATAAATGGGGAAAACCGCAGACTAAGTTTTTATAACAATTAATGCACTGCCATTGTCTGCCGTTGGGCTTTACCGCCTTAAAGCTGTTGCCGTTTTGGGTACTGTCCCAATAATGAAACTCGTGTGCCTTAATTTTTTTACCCTTACTTAAATAGGGCGTATCCTCATTTGCAACAAGCTCCGCATAGCCAAACCTTACAAGTCCCTTTTGCCTTGTAACCGCTCCCTTTATTATGCCCACACCTTTAAAGCCATCTATAAGCTCATGTAAATACATAAAGCCTCCGCACTCTGCAAGGGTAGGCAGTCCGCACTCAAGGGCATTGTATATACTGCTTAACATAGGCTTATTTTCACTTAGCTCTTTAAGGTACAACTCGGGATAGCCTCCCCCTAAAATAAGACCCCTTGTATCCTTTGGCAATTCCTTATCCTTAAGAGGACTGAAAAACTCTACCTGCAAATTCATTTCCTCCAAAAGCTCAAGATTGTCCTTGTAATAAAAGCAAAAGGCGTTATCATAAGCAACTGCAATTTTTACCTTTTTGCCCTTTTTAATCGGCTCAACAGGCTTATATTCAACCTTTTTTGCGGTTTTTGCAAGGTTAATAAGTCCCTCAATATCTATGGTTTTTTCAGCCTGTATACCAAGGAGAGCAATTTTATCCTCAATATCCTTAAGCTCCATAGGTGTAATTAAGCCTAAATGTCTGCTTTCAAGGCTGTAGTCCTTATTATAGGGCATATAGCCTAATGCCTTTATATTAAGCTCCCTTTCGATTACGGGCTTTAAGCCCTGATAGACAGCCTCACTTACATTATTTAATATAACAGCCTTAATATTGCTGTCCTTTTTAAAATCAATCATTCCCTGTATAAGAGCTATGGCAGACATAGCCATACCCCTTGCATTTATTACAAGTACAGCAGGCATATTAAGAGTACGGGCAATATCATAACTGCTTGCTTCAGTGCTTGTAAGGCTTAAACCGTCATAATAGCCCATAACTCCCTCAACCACCGTAATTTCACTGTTCTCTTCCTGTTTGTTAAAAAGATATTTAAGTAAATTATCATCACAAAAAAACTTATCAAGATTTTTTGATTTAATGCCCAGTACCCTTTCATGGAACATAGGGTCAATATAATCAGGACCGCACTTACAGCTGCAAGCACCTATGCCCCTGTTTAAAAGTGCCTTTAAAATACCGCAGGTTACGGTAGTTTTACCGCTGCCGCTGCCTGCACCTCCTATCATTATAGCTGACATATGCCTACTCTCCTTTGTTTTGAAGTGTAAAGATATACACAGGGTTAAGACCCTTCATAAGATGATAAGAGCCGATTTTTTCACTGCGTGAAAGACTGAGCTGTACCGCCTCAAAAACCGAAAACTCCTCTGATAAAGCACTTGCCTCTGCAACCGTATTGAGAGAAACGGCATTTATAACTATCCTTACCTTGGGATTTTTTTCAAGACACTTGTTTATGATTTCCCTTAAATTACCGCTGCTGCCGCCTATAAAAACATGGGTAGGCACAGGTAAAGCCTCAATTGCACGGGGTGCCGTACCCTCAATTATCTCCATATTATCAACGGCAAATTTCAGCTTATTCTGCTCTAAAAGAGATATTGCATCGGGATTTTTTTCAACCGCATAAACCCTGCCGTCAACTGCCTTAATTCCGCATTCAACAGCCACAGAGCCTGTGCCTGCACCAATATCGTACACAACAGATGCCTTATTTAGCTGCAGCTTGCTTATACTGACAGTACGCACCTCACCCTTAGTCATAGGCACAGAGCCTCTTATAAAGTCCTCGTCAGCAACGGAAAAAAGCGACCTGTCAAGGGGCTTTTCATTTTCAATTATAACTGCACTTAAGGACTCAAAGGTCATAGCCTTAACATCTTCTGCCCTTAAAATGCTTATTTTTTCATCGGGATAAGAAAGCCTTTCGCCGATGTAAATTCTGCAAGCTCCAAAGCCGTAACGGCAAAGCTTGGCACAAAGCTCGTTTATGGATTTTTCACCGTTTAGCAGAGCAAAAACCCTTTTATTGTCCCGTATATAGCCTACAATATTATTTTCCACACCATGTAAGCTTGTAAGCTTAATATCCTGCCAGGGCATTTTTAGCTTTGAGGCAAAATATGAAACGGTGGATATACCTGCAATACACCTTAGCTCATAGTCTGCAAGTGCCTTGTAAAGTCCCCTTGCACCGCTGTAAAAGCCAATATCCCCCGAAAGCAGAATACATACCTCTTTATAGGCTTTATCCCTTAAAAAGTCTGCTATCTCCTCTGCCTTGTAGGAAATAAATTTTGGCTTATTAAAGCCCTTAACCATTCTTTCGGCACCTATAATAAGGTCGCAGTTATTTATTTTTTCCACAGCCTCACAGGTAATTCCCTCAAGACTGCCCATACCTATACCTATAAGATAAATTATCATAAAATCACCTGTTTTATAATTTCATCAGCGTTTTCTGTTTTGCCTAAAAGACCGTATACATTGGAAAAGGTGAGAATACCTGCCTCCGCCTTGTCATTTATACGGTTTTTAATGTAAAATGCCATTTTTTCAACAAGAATGTTCATAAGGCTGTCACAAAGTCCCTTTTCCCTTAAAAGCTCAACTGCCTCATCAGTTGTAAGACAGGTCATAAGCCTTTTTACAAGGGCTATATCCTCTGTAACAAGGGCGGTATTTGAGGCTATAATTTCCATTCTGCAATCGGCATTTCTGCTGTGGGTATTCATAATACCCCCTGCCACCTTAACAAGCTTGCCTATATGCCCTGCTATAAGTATTTTTTTATAGCCTGCCTCTATGGCAAAATCCAAAGCTTCACCTAAAAAGTTGGAGTATTTAACTGCCCTGTTTAAATCAATACCGTAGCTTTCCCTTAAAAAGTCCACACCGTAATTACCCGGGGATAATAAAAGCACATTTGCAGCCTCATTAGCCTTTTTTACATTTATCTCTACCTTTATTGTATCTGTCAGAGCTTTTTCGCTCATAGGCTCAACTATACCGCTTGTGCCTAAAATTGATATACCTCCCTCAATGCCTAAGCGTGGGTTAAAGGTTTTTTTGGCTTTTTCCTCACCCTCGGGAGCTGAAATTATAATATCAGCCCCCTTGTCATAGCCGTAAAGGTCAAAAATCTCCTCTACGGCATTATATATCATACGGCGAGGCACCTTATTTATTGCCGCCTGTCCTATCTCCTGCTCCAGTCCTTTTTTTGTAACCCTGCCTATACCTTTACCGCCCTCAATATTTATGCCCCCTTTATTTAGGGTAAGCTCTGCATAAATTAACATTCCGTCTGTTATATCAGGGTCATCTCCTGCATACTTTTTTACGGCACAGCTTGCAGTATTGCCCTTTAGCTGTGGGTCTAAAATATCACACTCAACTACAGTACCCTCAGGTACGGTTATTTTTTCCTTATAAACAAGGCTTTTTTCAAATATCATTCTTGCCGCCGCCTTGGCGGCTATTGCACTGCAGGTGCCTGTGGTATAGCCCCTTTTAAGCATTTTATCACCTTACCTTATAAGCTCTAAGGCATTAATAATTTCATTGTTTGTTACCTGTCTTTCAGGCTCAAATTTACCCTCATTAAGGGTAAGTATGCCGTTGTCAACCAAAATCTGTACAATTTTAGGGTGGTCACTCTCCCCTAAATCGGAAATAGGGGTATTCTCCTCTTTATTTTTAAGGTCCGACATAACAAAAAGAGTCTGTGCAAGCTCATCTCTTGTAACCCTGTTGTCAGGATAGAAATACTCCTTATCCCCTTCCTTAAACCAGTCCACATATCCGCATAAAACGGCAGTTTCAATATAGTCAAAGTCCTTGCTCTGCCATTTTACATCCTCAAATAAGCCAAAGTAATGACCCTTTTGCTCATTTTTGTAATATGAAGAAGAGGTAGGTATCTCTATAGGCAAATGATGCACCTTACAAACAGCCTGTGCAAAGGTTGACCTTGTAGCAGGCTCATCATTTCTTAAATAGGAGTAATCGTCAACTACATCGGGATATAAAAACCTTGCAACCTCTCTTACACCCTTGACAAACCTGAAGGTAGGCGAAGAAATAATTTTTTCATTTATGGTGTAAAACCTGTCCTCTTTAATAGCCTTTATGGTGTCAAAGCCGTCCCTCTCACTTATAGACTTTGCATTGCCTCCGCTGTTCATAGAGCCTCTCTGGGAAATATATACATCTATATTATCCCCATTTAAAAGCACCCTTTCTGCACCAAACTCCGCAATTGTACCACCCTCAGATGAGGCAGACAGCCCCTCTGCAAGGTTAATACCCCCTGCAAGCTCAATTGCTATGGCAGGCATGGAGTTATGGGCAACGGTTCTTACATTATTTTCCGTTGACTCAAAAAATACGGTCTGCTTATCATCTACGGTTGAGGTAAGCCTTGAAATTTCCTCTAATTGGTTATGAAAGTCCTTTAAAATCACCTCTGCCTTATCCTCTGTGCCTGTAATGAGAGCAAGTTTATTTATATACTCGTCAAAGTCCTCAAAGGAGTCGGGATAAAGGGAAACAACAGTAATCCCTGCATTTTCTAATGCCTTTACAAAGTCGGGAGCCTTAGTCCTTATAAAGGGACGTATAATAACCACATCAGGCTCTGCACCTATTACCGCCTCAGGGTCGCCGTTGTAGTCATACATAGGCAGAAAAGCCGCCTCAGGGGGATAGGTACATGTTTTGTAGCCGCCTATAAGTCTGTTCTCCCCTCCAAGGCTGTATATATTTTCCGTATGTGCCGAATAAAGGGATATTATCCTTTCGGCTGGCTTTTCAAGGTTAATCTCTAAGCCCTCGTCATCTGTAAAGGAAATTTTGGAGTCTTTAACAGGTGCAGTGGAGGAAGTTCCCCCACCGCAGCCGCATAAAAGACCTATTATAATCAGTAAAATTAAGCCTTTAATCTTCATTTCCGTTTATAGCCTCTCCGCAATGTTCAACAAACATATCCTGTACAAGTGTATACTCGCCTAAGCCCTTTAACAGGCACTCAACCTCATATCCCTCTTTCTTAAATTGAGTTTTCCAGCTGTCCTCTTCATCTCCTGCCATATCATTTGTTGCATGGTCCCCTGCAACTATCATAAGGGGTGCAAGCACAACCTTATCTACGCCGGTCTTTGCAACATCAGCCTTTACCTTTTCAAAGTCAGGGTATGCCTCTACCGTGCCTACAAATACATTCTCATAGCCCATAGCCTTAAAGCGGTAATCCAGTGCCGCATAAGCAGAGTTGGCATAATGCTCTGTACCATGACCCATAAGCACTACCGCCGTTGACTTGTCTGCAATCTGAGGAATGTCTGCTGCAATTGCATTTACAAGCTTTTCATAGTCCTCCGAGGAGGTTAAAAGGGGAGTACCGTAGGAGATATTGATAAACTCATTCTCATAGGGTGCAATAAGAGCCTTCATTTCCTCATATTCCTCACCGTTCATAACGTGGGTAGGCTGAACTGCTACTGTACCGTAGCCCTCATTTAAAAGCTCCTCAACGGCTTGGGTTACATTGTTTATTTCCTCACCGTCACGCTCTTTAAGCTTATCTATTATGGTCTGGCTTGTAAAAGCTCTCTTCATGGTACAGTCAGGATAAGCCTCTGCAATTTTCTGCTCAATTGCTCCTATTGTTGCCTCTCTTGTTTCATTATAGCTTGTACCGAAGCTTACCACAAGGATTGCCTTTTTATTTTCATCAAGATTATATGAGGACTTTTCCTCACCCACTGCAACCGTTTCTGTTGTAGCCTCAACATCGCCTGAAGTCTGTGTTTGTGTACCACAGCCTCCCATAAGTGCTGTTGCTCCCATAACAACAGCTAAGCTGATTAACCTTAAAAATTTTCCTTTCATTTTAACACCTCATTTTTTATATTTTTATTAAAAAAGCTATTGGGCCCTTAACAGCTTAATTAATCCTTCCTTTAATACGGAAATGATTATCCTCAATTTCCGCCTCTACATCAAAAACATCTGCAAAAAGCTCCTTGGAAAGCAAGTCTTTGGGTTTCCCTGCTCCATAGAGCTTACCCTCTCTTAAAGCAATTATTTTATCGCTTTTCTCAAAGGCACTGTTTAAATCGTGCTGTATGGTTATAACCGTCAGCCCCTGCCTTTTGCATTCCCCGTACAAAAGCTCCGTTATGTCAAGCCTTGCGGAAATATCAAGTCCGCTCATAGCCTCATCCATAAAAAGGAGCTTAGGTCTTTGTGCCAATGCTCTTGCTATAATTACCCTTTGCTTTTGACCTCCGCTTAAATGTGTTATAGGCTTATGTGCAAAATCAAGGGTATCGGTTTTTTCCATAATCCCTTTTATAAAGGCAATATTATCCCCTTTAAGGCTTTGCCTGTGAGGATAAAGCCCCATGGCAACCACCTGAAAACAGCTGAAGGGAAAACTGCAGTCCGTATTTTGATATATAACAGCCAGCTCCCTTGCCCTTTGGCTGTAGCTAAGGCTGTCAATAGCCCTGCCCTTATAAAAAACACTGCCCGACCATTGCTTATAAATACCGTTAAGCAGCTTAAACAGAGTTGATTTACCACTGCCGTTTTTCCCTATAAGGGACACCATTTCACCCTGATTTACGCTAAAGCCTATATTCTCCAAAAAAGGCTTGTTGTCATAGCCGAAGGACAAGCCCTCGCATCTTAAAAGCTCACTCATTTTTAACCGCCTTTCTTGTAAACACATAAATAAAGAAGGGACCGCCTATTAAGGTGGTAAGTACACCTACGGGAATTTCGCCCGAGGAAATAACCCTTGTAACACCGTCTGCCGTCATTAAAAGCAAGCCGCCCAAAAGAGCCGACATAGGCATAAGCACCTTATTTTCAGCCGTAAGCCACAGCCTTAAAAGGTGAGGTACAATCAAGCCAACAAAGCCTATTACACCGCTTACGGAAACACAGACCGCCGTAATAAGTGAGCCTATAATAAGGTAAATAAGCCTCAGCCTTTTGGTGTTTACACCTAAGGAGATTGCATTTTCATCACCTAAGGACATAATATCAAGGCTCTTGGCCATAAGGCTTGATATTATGATGCCGAGAATAACAATGGGGGTAACAAGGGCAACACTATCCCAGCCTACTGCCGAAAAATTACCCATAATCCAAAACACAATAGCTCCCACGTCCTCACCTGCCAGCATTTTAATAAAGCTGACACCTGCATTTAAAATTGAGCTTACAATAATACCGCTTATAATAATGTTACTGCTGTCAAGGCTGTTACCCCTACGGGATATAAGGATAACGGCTAACATAGTTAAAACCGCACCTATCAGTCCTGCCACAGTTACGGGAAAGACTATGCCGTAAAGGAGATTAGCCACTATAGCAAGGCTTGCACCGAGGCTTGCACCTGTGGATATGCCTATGGTATAGGGGTCGGCAAGGGGATTTTGCAATATACCTTGAAAGATAACCCCTGCCGTAGCAAGTCCTGCACCCACAAAAAACGATGTTATAATCCGAGGCATACGTATATCCCAGACAATGGCAGTAATATTCGCCTTAACCGTAGCTTCAGTGCCGAAGACCTTATTTGAAATAATGCTTAATATATCCTTGGGAGATATTGCTATTGTACCCAGATTTATATTCAGAACTATTGCCAAAGCCGTACCGAGAAGAAGTATAACCGTTACTAAGGCAAGCCTTTTTTTGTTTTTGCTTACTATTTTATCTATTTCCATTTTACCTTTTTATCTTATATAAAAGAGCATTACATACAGCCGCCGCAATATTACTCCCGCCCTTGTTGCCCCTTGCAACAATATGGGGTATATCCGACCCTATAATAAGCTCCTT
The DNA here is from genome assembly GCA_958426775.1 of uncultured Bacillota bacterium. Lineage (GTDB taxonomy): Bacteria > Bacillota > Clostridia > Lachnospirales > CAG-274 > CALWRD01. The sequence continues at coordinate 94,327 of CATZZP010000002.1, read as the reverse complement.
TGACTCAACTACATTTACAAAGCCTACAGGTACACCTATTACACCCACAGGCTTTAATCTGCCCAGCCTGTAAAGCTCATTTATTTTAATCAGGGCAGTGGGTGCATTGCCTACGGCAAAAATAAGCTCTCTGTTAAGCTTTGCCGCTTTTTCAACCGCCGCCATGGAACGGGTAATTTCCCTTGCCTCAGCTTCTTTTGCCACGTCCTCATCGGAAATAAAGCAAAAAGCCTCGCCCCCTAAGTCATTTAAAATTTTCTTGTTTATGCCTGAGTATGCCATTTTTGTATCGGTTACAATACAGGCACCTCTTTTAAGGGCTGACACCATTATTTCAACCGCATTTTCCGAAAAGACCAGATTATCGGCATAGTCAAAGTCTGCGGAGGTGTGTATTGCCCTTTTTATAATGTCCTCATGGTCTTTGTCAAAGGCTCTGCCCTTTAGCCCCTCACCGATAATTCTGAAGCTTTCCCTTTCTATTTCAGAGGGTCGTACTATCTCTGACAAACTAAAACCTCCTTTTTAAAACCATTTCCTTAATCTCCTCCAAGGAGTAGCCCTTACTGTTTTCAGGTCTTTCAATAATAAGGATTTCCATATTCAAAGCTCTTGCGGCATTCAGCTTTTCTGAAAAGCCACCCTCTTTTCCCGAGCTTTTTGTAACCAAAACCTCACAATCCTTAAAATCCTTTAAATTATCCTCTAAAGTAAAGGGACCTTTTTTATAAATAAGGCTTTTAAAGCCTAAGCTACTGCATTTTTCCCTGACCTCAGCATTGTCCAGCACCCTTGCCGTAACTCTGTTTTTTATGGGGATAAATGCCTCTATTTCCTTACTGCCTGTGGATAAAAACACAGTTTTATTGCTTTTCATTAAATACTCAACTGCCCCTTTTATATCCTTTACATATATAGCTCCCTCTGCCCTCTCCTCGCCTCTTTCCATACGCAGGTAGGGTATATTCAGGGTATTGCAGGCTTTTATTAAATTGTCCGTTACAAGGCTTGCGTAAGGGTGAGTAGAGTCAATTACAAGGTCATAGCCCTTTAAGCTTTCTGTCATTTCCTTATAATCAAGTCTGCCTGTGCAAATAGGTATATCCTCTCTGCTCCATACCTCTTTACCGTAGTCTGTAGCCACATAGGCAGTCACATCAATATTATTATCAAAAAGATAACTGCAAAGTGCCTTACCGTCACTTGTGCCTGAAAAAACCGCAGCCCTCATTAAATCACCTTTTATAGCCCCTTGGAGTTACAAGGGCATTATTTATTACCTTAGTCTGACTGTTGCCTATAATTACTGTTGTAAACATATCAACCCTTGTGTCCCTTAGCTCTGCAAGGGTGAGAATTTTATGCTCCTGACCCTCTCTGCCTATATTCCGTACATAACCGCAGGGTGTTTCGGGGGCTTTGTATTGCATTATTAAATCACAAGCCCTATGTAAATAATCAGCTCTCTTTTTGCTTGAGGGATTATAAAGACAGATTACAAAATCCGCCTCCGAGGCAAGGAGAAGTCGCTTTTCTATTTTCTCCCAGGGTGTAAGCAGGTCGCTTAAGCTTATTACCGCAAAGTCGTGAGTAAGAGGAGCACCCATTACAGCACCACCGCTGCAGCAGGCAGTTATGCCTGAAATAACCTGAATTTCCACCTGAGGATAATCAGCACAAACCTCATATATTATCCCTGCCATACCGTATACCCCTGCATCACCGCTTGATACCATAGCTACGGTTTTGCCCTCAAGGGCATACTGCAAGGCTTTTTCACATCTTTCAACCTCCCTTGTCATAGGGGTTGAAAATACCTCCTTATCACCTATTAAATACCTTATAAGCTCAACATAATATGTATAGCCTGTTATTACCTGACTTTCCCTTATTGCCTGCAAAGCACGGGGAGTAATCTGCCCCTCTTCACCGGGACCTAAGCCTACTACATAAATCTTTCCCATATTATCCTCTTTTCTGTGCTATTGCCATGGTTACACCCTTTCCGCAAAGCTTTTTAACAAGCAGTTTATTGCCCTTAACCATAGCACTACGCTCACAAACATTATCAACACCTACTGTTTCCTTAACAAAGTCCGAGGAGGTAAACTCTCCCTCAACCCTTTGCAGTTCATCTGCACCATAAGTACTTAAGCTGCAGCCTATATACTCACAAAGCCTTAAAACAGACCTTTCCTCTTTTTTAATATCTATTGTGGCAACCTCCAAAACCGCATTTTTGCTTATCCTTTGCTCCTTAAAAAGCTCTGTAAGGGCATTTTCATCGGCATTTTTTTTACTGCCCACACCTATATATATACATTTAGGCACTATATTCAAGGTGTGCTTAAAGGGCTTATCCAACACAGGGGAAACCACAATACCTCGGTCGCAAGGCTCTGTTGTTATAATATCCTTTGGTATATCACAAATAAATTCCCCATCACCTTTAAGTCCGATTTTTTCACCCCTTAAAAGAGCAGAGGAAATGTATTTTATATTTTCAATATTTTCAATGGCATAGCCCTTTTTAACCGCCCACACATCAACTGCCCATACACCGTTTATATCCGTTGCGGTGGTTATTACACTTAAAGCACCTATGCCCTCTGCTATTATTTGGGAAAGCTCATTTGCTCCACCTATATGCCCTGATAATACGGGGATTGCAAACCTCCCCAATTCATCACAGCAGATAAGGGCAGGGTCTGTTGCCTTGCTTTTTACATAGGGTGCAGCAGCCCTTACCGCCATACCTACAGCACCTATAAAAATAATAGCTTTTGAATTTTCAAAGGCGGTTTTGGTCCATTCCCCCAAATTATCTGTTTTGTGGGCGGATCTGACCCTTTCACCCCTTAACCTTAAAAGCTCACTTATTTTTTTATTTAATATTTCTCCGTTATTTGTAAAGGAAATAATACTAATCAAGGCTATCTCCCTTTCTGAATTTATGAGTAAAATGAGGGTCGTAAAGCTTAGACCTTTCATACTCATCGCCTAAAAACTCACCTACGGTAATAAGAGCTGTTTTGGTAATATTATGCTCCCTTGCCGCCTTAGCTAAATTGCCTACAGTGGTTCTTACCACCTTTTCGTCTGCCCAGGTTGCCTTATATACAACAGCCGCCTTGGTATCCTCACTGTAACCGCCTGCTATAAGCCTGCGGCTCAGCTCCTCAAGCATACCTGTTGAAAGAAAGATAACCATAGTTGCCTGATGTGACGCCATAAGAGAGATTTCCTCCTCAGGGGGTACGGGAGTTCTGCCTGCCATACGGGTAATGATAACGCTTTGGCTTACATCAGGGAGGGTATACTCCGCCTTAAGTGCCGCCGCCGCACCGCAAAGAGAGCTGACCCCGGGACAAACCCTGTACTCTATATTATGCTTATCAAGCATATCCATCTGCTCCCTTATTGCACCGTAAATTGAGGGGTCCCCTGTATGCAGTCTGACAGTCCTTTTGTTTTCATTTTCTGCCCTTATCATAACCTCAATAACCTGTTCTAAGGTCATTTTTGCACTGTTGTAAAGCTCGCAATCCTTTTTTGCAAATTCCAAAAGCTCAGGGTTTACAAGGGAGCCTGCATAAATAATAACATCTGCTTTTTCCAAAAGCTCCTTACCCCTCAGAGTTATTAAGTCCTTAGCACCGGGACCTGCACCCACAAAATCTATCATATAACCACCTCAATCCTTAACAATTACAACGGAAAAATAATCTGTTTTTTCCTGAAGGCTGTTTAAATCAGTATAAATTTTTTCATTTTCCATACCGCAGCACTCAACCATAACCGATTTGTTAATTTTACCCTGTTTTTTAAGTATATCTCTTACCTGCAGTATAGCTCGGTTTGCTTTCATTAAAACCTTTGTACCCTTTAGCCTTAAGCCCTCCTCAACCTCCTTGTAGGAGGCAGGCAGTATAATAAGAGGCTCACCTCTTTCGCAAAGGGACATATTAAGCCTTGCCGCCGCTGCACAAAAAGAGGGTACTCCGGGTATAAGCTCCGTTTCACAGCCACGCTCCTTGAGTATGGTATTTACCTGCATATAGGTTGAATAAACCGTAGGGTCGCCTAAGGTTATAAAAGCAACAATTTTACCTGCCCTAAGCTCCTTTTCAATATTATCTGCCACAGCCTCATAGTTTTTATTAAGCTCATCAAAGCTTTTATTCATAGGCATAGGGCATTGCAGGGTCGGCTTATCCTTTATATAATCCTTAACAATATCATAAGCAACCTTATCACCCCCTGCCGTAACAGGCAGGGCAACTATATCACTTTCCTTTAATATTCTGACTGCTTTAAGGGTTATAAGCTCCTTATCTCCCGGTCCTACACCTACACCGTAAACCTTTCCTCTCATAATACCTCCTAAATAAAAAAGCCCTTGTTAAAAACAAGGGTACCACAAAAAAGAGAATTAATTATGCCCTCCGTCCTCCCTTGTCCAAAGACTTCAGACGATAATACCTAAGCGACCTGACTTATAGGCTTTTGCCTAAATACAGTAATGACTGTTGCGACGGATTCTCACCGTCTTCCCTTATTTGTGGTATTATCTAATTCTCATAGGTTTTATATTAAAGTTTAAAATTCTATGCCTTTACGGGCAGGCACATTTTTATCAAAGGGGTGCTTGATTTTTTTTACCTCCGATACATAGTCTGCCATATCAATTAAAGGCTGTGCAGGCTCTCTGCCCGTTAAAGCAATTTCTCCCTTAAAGCTGTTAAGAAGCTCCGTAACCGACTCCAGGGAAAGGAAGCCTACATTTATACAGGATATTATTTCATCAAGAACAAGCAAATCATAGTTTAAAGCAAGCTCCTTAATTTTTTCAAGCTCACGGTTAAAGCCCTCTTTTGCCTTTTGCCTCTCCTCCTCATTCATCTGAAAGGAAAACTTAGGCATAATATAGCCCCTGCGTACTGTTATACGGGGCAACATTTCAAGATACTTAAGCTCCGATGAAGTGCCGTCCTTCATAAACTGGCAAAAAAGCACCTTTTTATCAGCACCTGCACAGCGTAAAGCCAAGCCCACGGCGGCAGTTGTTTTGCCCTTTCCGTCACCGCAATATATATGAAGCATTAAACTCCTCCTTAAAATATCCTGATTTTAATTGTATAATATTTTAATAAAATTTGCAATACCCAAAAAGGCACAGCTGATGCTATGCCCTTTTTAAGCCTATTATTACATTGCACTCAAGTTATCTAAAAGCTCTTTGCTTATTCGAAAGGTGTCTTCGTCAAATAGGGCAAGATAAATATCCATCTCGTTATTTTCAAGAAAATCCTTAAAGGCTGATATTGCAACCTCTATTGCCTCTGCCTTGGGATAGCCGTAAATTCCGCTTGAAATAAGAGGAAAGGCTATGCTTTTACACTTATTTTCCAAAGCAAGGTTAAGGCAATTAATATAAACAGAGTATAAAAGCCTTTTACACTCCTTTGCTTTATCTGCACTGTATATAGGACCTACTCCATGGATAATATACCTTGCAGGAAGCTTAAAGCCATGGGTAATTACCGCCTCTCCCGTATTTACGGGAGCAAGACCTTTGCAGGCTGTCTGCAGCTCATAGGCTCCCGCTGCCTTAAATATTGCACCGCAAACACCGCCGCCCATGGCAAGGTGAGTGTTTGCCGCATTTACAACGGCATCTGTCTGCATTTTTGTAATATCCCCTCTTACAATATTAAAGGGCATAATTTCACCTCCCCGATTTTTAGTATTTTAATTATCTCACACCCTGCAAATTATTTCAACAGCTTTAAAACCTATGTACAAAAAACAGGACAAAAAAAGAGCAGAAGCTCTTAACCTTAGTTAAAAGCTCTGCTCCTGATAATTAAATAAGTGACCTATAAAGCTCTGCTATATCCTCGACTGAGGTTTCCTTAGGGTTACCGGGACGGCAAGCATCATCATAAGCTGACTGAGCAAGGAAAGGAATATCCTCTGCCTTAACAATATCCTTAAGGTCCCCAGGGATACCAACGTCCTTTGAAAGCTGTCTTACTGCCTCTACAGCCGCCTTTCTGTATTCCTCTTGGCTCATGGTTTCAGTACCCTGAACACCCATAGCCTTTGCAATATCTCTGTACTTTTCACCCGTAGCCTCTGCATTATACTCCATTACAGTCGGCAGAATAATAGCATTGGCAACACCGTGAGGTGTATCATATAAAGCACCTAAAGGATGAGCCATTGAATGAACAATACCAAGACCTACATTTGAAAAGCCCATACCTGCAACATACTGACCCAGAGCCATACCCTCTCTGCCCTCAGGGGTATTGTCAACAGCTCCTCTTAAGTTCTTTGCTATAATCTCAATAGCCTTAATGTGGAACATATCGGAAAGCTCCCATGCACCTGCTGTAATATAGCCCTCAATAGCATGGGTAAGTGCGTCCATACCCGTAGCCGCCGTAAGTCCCTTAGGCATAGTACTCATCATATCAGGGTCAACAAAGGCAACAACAGGAATATCCTTTGGGTCAACACAAACCATTTTTCTGTTATTCGCAACATCAGTAATAACGTAGTTAATGGTAACCTCTGCCGCAGTGCCTGCTGTAGTAGGTACTGCAAATAAAGGCACTGATTTATTTTTGGTAGGTGCAACACCCTCAAGGCTTACAACATCGGCAAAATCAGGGTTAGTTATAATAATGCCTATTGCCTTTGCAGTATCCATTGAAGAGCCGCCGCCTATAGCGATTATGTAATCAGCTCCGCTTTTCTTATATGCCTCAACACCTGTCTGCACGTTCTCCACAGTAGGGTTAGGCTTTATGTCGGAATAAATCTCATAAGCAAGTGAAGCACCCTCAAGTACATCGGTTACCTTTTTTGTAACACCAAACTTAATTAAGTCAGGGTCAGAACAGATAAAAGCCTTTTTAAAGCCTCTGCCCTTAGCCTCATCTGCAATAGAAAGGATTGCACCCTTGCCGTGATAAGATGTTTCGTTTAATACAAATCTGTTCGCCATAAAAACATTCCCCCTTAATTGTTAAATAATTAACTTACATTGTAATTATAAACCTGTAAGGATTAAAATTCAAGCTCTGTATCCGTAAAATTTTATGAATTTTCGGTTAAGATTTAACCTGCCTTTTATGACCGCCGAACACCTCTGACATTTCCATATTTGTAAGGGCAATATCTATATCAATAGCTTCGGTTTTTGTCAGGGTTATATTTACCGAGCCTATGTTCTCCTTTAATCTGTCAAGCCTGCGTGTACCCGGAATAGGCACTATATCCTTTGACATAAGCCATGCCAAAGAAATCTGTGCAGGTGTTGCATTTTTAGCGGCAGACATTTTATTGAGCATCTCCAAAAGCTCCTTGTTCTGCTCTATGCCCTCTTTTTTAAACTGGGGCATATCGCTGCGATAATCGTTTTTCCTGTCAAATACGTAGTCTTTATTGTATCTGCCTGACAGAAAGCCGTTAGCTAAGGGGGAATGTGCGACAAGGGTTATTTTAAGCTCATCAAGAACAGGCAGTAAATCCTCATAATAACGGTACATCATAGAGTATCTGTTTTGTACGGCTACGGGAGGGCAGACGGCATATGCACGTCTTATATAATCCTCATCTGCCTCGGATATGCCCCATTCACGAATTTTGCCCTCTTGAATTAAATCTTTCATAACCCCCGCAACCTCTTCGGGTGGTATATCAGGGTCAATTCTGTGCTGATAGTATAAATCAATATAATCCGTGCCGAGGCGTTTTAATGAGTCATCAAGGCTTTTGTGTATTGTATGGGGACTGCTGTCTGTAACAAGGGAACGGTCTTTATTATGCCTTACGCCGAATTTGGTAGCAATTACAGCCTTGTTACGGTATGGCTTTAAAGCCCTGCCCACCAATTCCTCATTGTATATAACCTTGCCCTTTAAGCCTGTGGCTGTATAGCATTGGGCAGTATCAAAAAATGTAATACCCATATCAAGGGCAGAATGTATAAGACCTGTCATTTCTCCCTCGTCTGAGGGCAGACCGTAGGCATGGGTCATACCCATACAGCCTAAGCCCATAGCAGAAATTTTTATGTCACTATTACCCAGATTGACATACTTCATATAAATCTCTCCTTAGCTGTTCAGGCTGTTTACCCAATCAACAACCTCGCTCTCATCTACTCCTGACCTGAAGCGTATACCCTCCTGCCAGTTTCCTGTGCCTGCCATTTCCGCAAGCAGTTCTCCGCTTTCTCCAAGGCCTGAGCTTGCTGAGGTACAAAACGGAATAACTGTCTTACCCGTAAAATCATTTGCCTTAACAAAGCCGTCAACAGGCCATGCGGCAATACCCCACCATACAGGGTAGCCTATAAATACAGTGTCATATTCCTCCCAGCCTTCAACTGTTGTGCTTTCAAGCTCTACATTACGCTCTGCCTCATTATTATGCTCAAATACAACACGGCTGTTTTCATCATTCCAGTTTAAGTCCTCATTTGTATAGGGTTCTACAGGCTTCAGCTCAAAGGTATCTGCATTAAGCTCTGAAGCAATATAGCCTGCAACCTCCTTTGTGTTACCTGTTGCAGAATAGTATACAACCAAAGCTTTACCCTCTGCAGGCTCCTCCTCTATAGCTTTTTCCTCTGTAGGCTCTTCCTCTGTAGTTACGGATTTTTCTATTGTAACTGTCTGTGTTGCCTCTGTCCATGTTACATTAAAATTAAAGCTCTCTGCAATAAATCTTATAGGGAGCATTGTTCTGCCCTCTATAATTGCAGGGGCTGTATCAAGAGTCTGTTCAGTACCGTTTAAGGTTGCTTTTAAGCTGTTTATTACAAGCTTTATTTCATCCTCACCGTAATTAAGGGTTACTGTCTGTGTACTGCTGTCCCATTGAACGGTACCGCCCATTTCCTCAACCACTGCACGAACAGGCAAAAGGGTTCTTCCGTTTACGATAACAGGAGCAACACCCTCCTCATTAACGGGCTTTTCCTCTCCGTTTACCATCATAAGGGGATTACCGATTTCCATACTAAGCGTAAAGTCTGCACTCTCCTCTTGGGCTGAAGTTGTATTTTCAGCTGCCGAACAGCCCATTACAAGAGATAAAGTCAATATTAATGTTGTCAGAAATAATGTTATTTTTTTCATTTAAGTCACCTTACCTTACATTTTCTTTAATCCAGTTTTCAATATGTGCTGCAATTTCCTCGTTGTTTTTCTCCTGGAACATAAAATGGGAGTTGCCCGTAATGCCAATATCAGGCAGATTTATAACTGTACAGTTACCGCCGTCCTTATTATAGCTTTCGGCAAATTCAACTGCAGTATCCCTTACGTTCTTCCAGAAGGCTGTGGATTGAATATCCTCAGGACCGTTGTCAATATAATCACCAAAGTAAATAACCATAGGCACCTTCGCCTCTAAAAGCCTGTTGTACTGCTCTGAGCCTATTTCAGGTGTTCCGCCCGGTTCAATTGCAATAATAGCCGCCACATTTTCGGGATTTACGTCCCAGCCCACTCTACTGCCCTGAGAGTGAGTTACATATATGCTCTTTTGACCTGTCTTTTCCTTAACATCGCTTATAACCTCATCCATAGCCGCTGCATTAACTGCCTGGTCAAAGCTGCCTGTGTTAGGTGTCATCTGACGGAAAAACTGGTTTTGTGCCTCTTCGCCGTCAGGGAATTGTGAACCCTCGTATTTTTCAGGGGCAACCCTGCCTATGCGGAAGTGGGTGTACCATGCCTGATCTCCCGGCATATATTCCTTTGAGTCAGCCGACCATGTATCAATGTTATCATTTGTCATGGCTGTAGTTGAGCCTGCCTCACCTCTGCGTGGCTGGTCTACTAAAAATACGCTGTGACCCTTTCTGAGGAAGGATGTTGACCAGCCCTCACGTCCGTCAGGTGTTGTCATCCAGCCCATACGTGACTGTCCGTAGCCGTGTAAGAATACCATAGGCAAGCCTGTTTCCTCCTCAGGCATCTGATAAAGCACGTTTGCATGGTCTACATGGGCTGTATTGCCTGCACGTGTTGAATCAAGCCAATTAGTTGTTTCGTCATATTCTCCTGCCACAGGCTCCGTTACCGTTCCCCCTGATGAGAACATTCCCTCCTCTTTTATGCTGAGAGCATTTTCCTGTGAGGTAAGAACAACGGTGTCATCTTTAAAGTCAACCTTAAAGCCGCCTACTGCATCAGCAATATCTCTTAGCTTGAAATATGTATAGTTGTCAACATTGTAACCCTGAATATCCACATTTTCACCGTTAAGGCTTACAGGGTAGACATTAGGGGTTGCTATTGCATTTGCGGCAAGGGTTCCCACTGCCGAAAATATTACTGCACCCGAAACAAAGCCCGTAAAAAAGTTCTTTTTCATATTCATCCTTCCTTTCCGTAATTATAATAAACTTCTGTAATTACATTTTAAGGCATATACAGGTTAAAGGGAAGTATCGGTAGGTTTATAAGTATAAACCAAATGGTTAATGCAAAGAAATAATATTCAGACAAAAAAAGACACAGCACCTGTATTTCAAGGTATGCTATGCCCTTCTATTCTATGATTAGTTTTTTCCACTACCGTAAAACCAAAAGATTTTAGGGCAAAGAGTTCAAAAGCCCTACTTTATCTACCCTTGCTCCACAAAAAGTATCTTTTGAAAAGCGGCATAGATTAAAAAAATCTATACCGCCGAAGCTTAGATTTTTGTCAACCACAGATTGACAAAGAACCAAAAAATATACGCAAGATTATAACCAACTAAAAATTTATTCCTATGTAAATATCCTTATTGTAATATCAAAAATAAATTTGTGTACACATCCCTTATGTACCGTTATAAATAAGTATATAAGAATATCCTCTATAAACAAAGGGATGGTGTTTCTTAATTTAACCTATGACAATACAGCTTATTGTAAAATTTATAGGTACATAAAAGGGTGCCGTTTGTTTTGAATCTATATCGTGGCATAATTAGTTTCTGCGATACATCTGTATCCTTAGGTTGATTTGCCGTTACGCTTATAGGATATATGTAAGGTTCTTTTGTTTCCAAGTCATATACGTCTACTACATAATAAAAATCCTCTTTTATTCCCTCCTTTCTGTAACCAAGATAAATCAAATATTTATTATCTATTGTGTAAAGGTAAACCTTATCCTCTTCTTTCCAGAACAAATCTATAAATTCATCAAAGGTCGGACCGCCAACAAAATAGTGAAACTCATACATACAGTCAGTTATAAAGGCATATTCACTTTCCAAAAACTCATCCTTAGTAAGTTCAATAAACCTTGGCTCTTTATAAGGTACATCACTATCGGGAAATTTTGAAGCGATTTTTTCATAATTAAGCCATATCTCTTTTTTATGCTTGCCGCTTTCTCTGCTTATTTCCCGCCCTCCTAATGTAGTTTCATAATCAGTATAAATTGTGCTTCCTATCCAACCAAATCGGTCATCCCATTGAGAGTAAATTTCAACATCACCCTTTGTCATTTCTTCCTGTTCTCTTTGCCAACGTTTCTTTTCTTCAAGGCTGACTGATTGAAAAGCAAAGTATAACCATATGCCTGTCAGGCTAAGTAAACTAAGAAGTATTAAAATTATTTTCTTTATTACTTTTTTCATTAAAAATCACACCATATTTCACGTTGTTCTTTTACATAAGAGCCATCATAATCATAGTACATGGAATCTATCACACCGCTTTCATTTTCTTCTTTTACACCCATATCCGCTTTAACTGCACTTCCATAGACTGCTTTATAGTATATTAATTCAAAAATTTTTGCATTACAAGGGTAAAAAAGATTATTTACCACACATATATCGCTCCCCGCCTTAGTGGAATAGGCATGAAAAACAGTTTCTGCAGCAAAAGAATTAAAAGATGTTCCTTGTGCAGGAACCTTTATATTATTACCACCATGATTTTTTATATTATACAATATGTCCTCATAAGATACAATAGATGTATTCCAAATGTTTGTTATTTTATGAGTAAACCTCATTTCAATCTGTCTTTTTTTATAACGGTATGCTTATATTATACAATGTTATTTCACCCATTAATGCCCATCATAAAACCCCTTAAATATTTCTTTAATTTCATTTTGTCTTTCCTAATATTGTTTTAAAAAGAAATGCTTATGTTTTTAGAAACTTTAAAAATTTCAGGAATAGAATTTTTATTGCACTAACATAAAAAAACGCAAGTGCTAAAACCCGCGTTTCAAAAAAATTACCCCAACTCTTGCTCTTGACAAAGAACCGCCAAAAAAGCCACGGCTCCCTGAAGAGCCGTGGCTTAAAAATCATTTTATAATATATATTACTCGATGATTGAAACAACAGAACCTGAACCTACTGTTCTACCACCCTCACGGATAGCGAAACGAAGACCCTGCTCCATAGCGATTGGGCTGATAAGCTCAATTGTCATTTCTACGTTATCACCAGGCATACACATCTCTGTACCCTCAGGAAGAGTGATAACACCTGTTACGTCAGTTGTTCTGAAGTAGAACTGTGGACGATAGTTGTTGAAGAAAGGCTTATGACGACCCCCCTCATCAGCTGTAAGAACGTAAACCTGAGCTGTGAACTTTGTGTGAGGAGTGATTGAACCAGGCTTAGCAATAACCTGACCTCTTTCGATTTCTGTTCTCTGAACACCACGAAGAAGTACACCGATGTTATCACCAGGCTCAGCCTCATCAAGAAGCTTACGGAACATCTCGATACCTGTAACAACTACCTTACGAGCCTCGTCAGTAAGACCAACGATTTCGATTTCATCAGAAACGTGAAGGATACCTCTCTCAACACGACCTGTAGCAACTGTACCACGACCTGTGATTGAGAATACGTCCTCAACAGGCATAAGGAAAGGCTTGTCCATATCATGCTCAGGAGTTGGGATATACTCATCGATAACCTCGAAAAGCTTAACGATAGCGTCGCCCCACTCGCCTGATGTATCCTGAAGTGCCTGGAAAGCAGAACCTCTAACGATTGGTGAACCCTCGAAGCCGTACTCGTCAAGAAGCTCACTAACCTCCATCTCTACAAGGTCAAGAAGCTCCTCGTCGTCAACCATATCACACTTGTTAAGGAAAACAACAATCTTAGGAACGCCTACCTGACGTGAAAGAAGGATATGCTCTCTTGTCTGAGCCATAGGACCGTCAGTTGCAGCAACTACAAGGATAGCACCGTCCATCTGAGCAGCACCTGTAATCATGTTCTTTACATAGTCGGCATGACCTGGGCAGTCAACGTGAGCGTAGTGACGGTTAGGTGTCTCGTACTCAACGTGTGTTGTAGAGATAGTGATACCTCTTTCTCTCTCCTCAGGTGCCTTATCAATCTTATCAAAAGCAACCTCTTCACCAAGCTGGTATCTGTCATGTAAAGTCTTTGTGATAGCAGCTGTTAAAGTTGTTTTACCATGGTCAACGTGACCGATAGTACCAATATTAACATGAGGTTTTGTTCTCTCAAATTTTGCTTTTGCCATTTAAAATTTCCTCCTTAATGAAAAATAATTTTTAATTTTTGGAACTAAGCATTTTCGTAGAATACCCATACAGGGCACTAACTTTATTATATATAATTCCTATAAAATTTGCAAGTACTATTTTATAATTTGTAAGAATAAATAGATGCAAATTTTTATATATTTCGCCTCCGGGGGAGGTTAACCCCCGAAGGATAGATTTAAAATCAGTTTGAAGCTCTGCCTGCAGCAACCTTTTCCTGAATGTTCTTAGGAACTGCCTCGTAGTGATTAAGCTCCATTGTGTAGGTACCGCGACCCTGTGTATTTGAACGAAGGTCTGTAGAATAACCGAACATTTCTGCAAGAGGCACAAAGCCGTGTACAATAACCGCACCGCCGGGAAGTGGCTCCTGACCCTCAAGACGACCTCTTCTCTTGTTAATATCACCCATAACATTACCAAGGTATTCCTCAGGAATAGTAATATCAACCTTCATAATAGGCTCAAGAAGAGATGGGTCAGACTTTCTCATAGCGTCCTTAAATGCCATAGAGCCTGCAATCTTAAACGCCATTTCAGAGGAGTCAACCTCATGGTAGCTGCCGTCGTAAACAACAGCACGGATGCCCACTACAGGGTAGCCTGCGATAATACCTGACTGCATAGCCTCCTGGATACCTGCATCAATAGCAGGGATATATTCCTTAGGAATAGCACCGCCGACAACCTCGTTTACGAACTCGTAGTTCTTCTCCTCGTTAGCCTCAATTACCTCAAAGCGAACCTTACAGTGACCATACTGACCCTTACCGCCTGACTGACGAGCATACTTGCTTTCAACCTCAACATTGTTGCGGAATGCCTCACGGTAAGCAACCTGAGGAGCACCAACGTTAGCCTCAACCTTAAACTCTCTTAAAAGACGGTCAACAATAATCTCAAGGTGAAGCTCACCCATACCTGCGATAATTGTGTCACCTGTTTCCTGGTTAGTATATGTCTTAAAGGTTGGGTCCTCCTCTGCAAGCTTTGCAAGAGCAACGCCCATCTTATCTCTGCCAGCCTTAGTCTTAGGCTCAATAGCAACTGAGATAACAGGCTCAGGGAAGTTCATAGACTCAAGGATAACCTCATTATTCTCATCGCAAAGAGTATCACCTGTTGTTGTAAGCTTAAGACCTACAGCAGCAGCAATATCACCTGCATATACCTTATCAATTTCCTTACGGTCGTTAGCGTGCATCTGAAGAATACGTCCGATACGCTCTCTCTTGCCCTTTACGGAGTTGTATACGTATGAACCTGATTCAAGCACACCTGAGTAAACTCTGAAGAAAGCAAGCTTACCTACGAATGGGTCATTCATAATCTTGAATGCAAGAGCTGCAAACGGCTCATCATCAGATGAGTGCTTTTCAATAACGGTTTCCTCATCACCGGGAAGGTAACCCTTAATAGCAGGGATGTCTGTAGGTGCAGGCATATACTCAAGTACGCCGTCAAGAAGCTTCTGTACACCCTTGTTTCTGTAAGCTGAACCACAGAATACAGGTACAGCCTCACAAGCGATACAAGCCTTTCTTAAAGCAGCCTTCATCTCACCGATTTCAAGGTCGCCGTTTTCAAAAAACTTGTCCATAAGCTCTTCATCGGTTTCGGCAATAGCCTCAACCATCATTTCTCTGTATTCCTGAGCCTTATCAGCCATATCTGCAGGAATATCCTCTATAGAAATATCTGTACCGTTCTTATCATTATAGATGTAAGCCTTCATCTCCATAAGGTCGATAAGACCTACAAAATCGTCCTCAGCACCGATAGGGAGCTGAACAGCGATAGGGTTTGCACCAAGTCTGTTTCTGAACTGGTCTAAGCAGTTGTAGAAATCAGCACCCATAATATCCATCTTATTAACGAAGCACATTCTTGGTACATGGTATCTTTCAGCCTGTCTCCAAACTGTTTCTGACTGTGGTTCAACGCCGCCCTTAGCATCAAAAACTGCTACAGAGCCGTCAAGTACACGAAGTGAACGCTCAACCTCAACAGTAAAGTCAACGTGACCCGGTGTATCAATAATGTTGATACGGTGCATTGGACCTGCATCAGGTAAACCATGCTTTAACTGCCACTGAGTTGTTGTAGCCGCAGAAGTAATTGTAATACCTCTCTCCTGCTCCTGCTCCATCCAGTCCATCTGTGCTGTACCCTCGTGGGTGTCACCAATCTTGTATGTCTTACCTGTGTAGTATAAGATACGCTCTGTAAGAGTTGTCTTACCTGCATCGATGTGAGCCATAATACCGATGTTTCTGGTTAATTCAAGCGGACACGCTCTTTCTGACACAATTTATTCCTCCTCATTTCTTTTAGTAAAGCTTTTCTTTATGCCCTCATAAAGAAAAGGTTTTCGTTAAAGGATTTTAAAAATTATTACGTTTCCCCTTAGGGGAATGATTTTCCCGAGCGGTTTTGCAAACAAAGCCTTGTATCGAGTAAAAATCAAGTAACGAGCTTTAAAATCTCTGCTATTTTAATAAATTTTTTTTAATGGGCAAAGCCCAAATATTACCACTTATAGTGTGAGAACGCCTTGTTAGCCTCAGCCATCTTATGAGTTTCGTCCTTCTTCTTAACAGCACCGCCGGCGTTGTTAATAGCGTCCATAATCTCATTAGCTAAGCGAACGTCCATAGTCTTTTCGCTTCTCTTTCTGCTGTAGATAGTAAGCCATCTAAGACCTAAAGCCTGTCTTCTGTCAGGCTTAATTTCAATAGGTACCTGATAAGTAGCACCACCTACACGACGAGCCTTAACCTCAAGCACAGGCATAATATTGTTCATAGCCTCTTCAAATGCCTCAAGTGCAGGCTTACCTGTCTTTTCCTCAACCTGAGCAAAAGCAGAGTATACAATCTTCTGAGCTACACCCTTCTTACCATCAAGCATAATGGAATTGATGAGCTTTGTTACAGTCTTACTCTTATAAATTGGATCCGGTAAAACATCTCTCTTTGAAACATGACCTTTTCTTGGCACGATTCTTCCCTCCTTAATCATAATCTTATTAATTCATAGGTACTGTCGGCTTAACAAGCCGTATTCATGCCTGTACTACCGAACCCGTTAAACGAACAATTACGCAATAACAGATTATCAAATAATACAAGCAATTAAATTATGAAATACTCTTATTTCTTCTTAGCACGCTTAGCACCGTACTTACTACGTGCCTGCTTTCTGTCAGCAACACCTGCTGTATCAAGAGTACCTCTGATAATGTGGTAACGTACACCGGGTACGTCCTTTACTCTACCGCCTCTGAGGAGAACAACGCTATGCTCCTGAAGGTTGTGACCTTCACCCGGAATATAGGCTGTTACCTCAATGCCGTTTGAAAGACGAACTCTGGCAATCTTTCTCATAGCTGAGTTAGGCTTCTTAGGTGTAGCAGTCTTAACAGATGTACAAACACCACGCTTCTGTGGTGAACTCTGATTTGTCTGCTTCTTCTTAAGGGTGTTAAGACCCTTCTGAAGTGCAGGAGCAGTAGACTTTGTAACCTTGTTTTGTCTGCCGTTTCTTACTAACTGATTAAATGTTGGCATTAACTTGCACCTCCTATTTTAATATTCTGCCATTGCGTTGGGCACATTCGCCCACACAATTTGTAATTATATCACCCTCTATAGCCAAAGTCAAGGAATTTTTCTTATATTTAGCAGAGTTTTTACTTAAACATTATTAATAAATACCTCCCCTTTCTTTTCTCAAAAAACAAATCGGATAATATTAAAATTTCCTGTTGACAACAAAAATTAGGGTGCTATAATTAAGTTGATAGCTTAAAATGCTGATGAGGACAGTAAGCACTTCACAAGCACACAAAGAGAGGGGCGGTAGCTGAAAAGCCCTTGTGCCGATTTGCCGAATACCACCTCGGAGTGGCTTTAATACAGCCCGGTTTGCCCCGTTACAGGCTTTTAAGCGGTGCTTTTACGGCACAAATTGGGTGGAACCACGGGTATATGCTCGTCCCTTTGGGATAAGTATATGCCCTTTTTTATTTTCTTTATCTGCATAGTAGGGTTTATCAAGGGTTTCTTGGGAAAACACAGGAAAACACTTTTTCAAAAAAACAAAAAAACGAAAGGAGTAAAAAAAATGATTAATGTAACACTTAAAGACGGTACATTAAAGCAGTACGAGAGCGGTATTTCAATACTTGATATTGCAAAGGACCTCAGCGAGGGTCTTGCAAGAAACGCCTGCTGCGGTATTGTAAACGGCAACGTAGAGGATTTAAGATTTCAGGTAACAGAGGACTGCAGCCTTGAAATTTGCACCTTTGACAGTGATGAGGGCAGAAAGGCATACAGACACACCTGCTCACATATACTTGCACAGGCAGTTAAAAGACTTTATCCTCAAGCAAAGCTTGCTATAGGTCCTGCAACAGATGAGGGCTTTTACTACGATTTTGACAGAGAGCCTTTTTCACAGGAGGAATTTGCCAAGATTGAAAAGGAAATGAAAAACATTGTTAAGGAGGCACTTCCTATTGAACGCTTTGAGCTGCCACGTAACGAGGCAATTAAGCTTATGCAGGATATGGAGGAGCCTTACAAGGTTGAGCTTATTGAGGATTTACCTGAGGACGCAGTTATATCCTTCTACAAACAGGGAGAATTTACAGACCTTTGTGCAGGTCCTCACCTTATGAACACAAAAACCGTAAAGGCATTTAAGATTACCAACGAGGCAGGCTCTTCAGGTGCTTATTGGAGAGGTAACGAGAAGAACAAAATGCTTGCACGTATTTATGCTACAGCCTTTACAAAAAATTCCGATTTAGAGGAATACCTTGCGGCAAGAGAAGAGGCAAGGAAGCGTGACCACAACAAACTGGGACGTGAGCTTGGTATATTTACAACCACAGACGTTATAGGTCAGGGCTTACCTTTAATGATGCCAAAGGGTGCAAAGATTATCCAGACACTTCAGCGTTTTGTTGAGGACGAGGAGGAAAGAAGGGGCTATGTACGCACCAAAACACCTCTTATGGCAAAGAGCGATTTATACAAGATAAGCGGTCACTGGGACCACTATAAGGACGGTATGTTTGTAATGGGCGATGAGGAAACTGACAGCGAGGTATTTGCTCTGCGTCCTATGACCTGTCCGTTCCAGTACTATGTATATAAGGCAGAACAGCACTCCTACAGAGATTTACCTGTAAGAATGGGCGAAACCTCAACCCTTTTCAGAAATGAGTCAAGCGGTGAAATGCACGGTCTTATCCGTGTACGTCAGTTCACAATTTCAGAGGGACACCTTATCCTCCGTCCCGACCAGTTGGAGGAGGAATTTAAAAACTGCTTACAGCTTGCAAACGATATGCTTACAACCCTTGGGCTTATTGATGATGTAAGTTACCGCTTCTCCCAGTGGGACCCTAATAATAAGGAAAAATACATCGGTACAACCGAGCAGTGGGACGAGGCACAGGGTGCTATGGAGAGAATTTTAGACCACCTGGGTGTAAAATATGCTATTGGTATTGACGAGGCAGCCTTCTACGGTCCAAAGCTTGATATTCAGATTAAAAACGTATTCGGCAAGGAGGATACCCTTATTACAATCCAGATTGACCAGATGCTTGCCGAAAACTTTGATATGTACTATATTGACAAGGACGGTCAGAAGAAAAGACCTTACATTATCCACAGAACCTCTATGGGCTGTTATGAAAGAACACTTGCTCTGCTTATTGAGAAGTATGCAGGTCACTTCCCAACCTGGCTTGCCCCCGTACAGGTTAAGGTGCTTCCTATTTCCGAAAAGTATCAGGAATATGCCGACAAGGTTTACAATGAGCTTAAAGCAAACGGTATTCTTGCTGAAATGGACGAAAGAGCCGAAAAGATTGGCTACAAGATAAGAGAGGCAAGAAACGAAAGAGTACCTTACATTGTAATTGTAGGTGAAAAGGAAGCAGAGGAAAATACCGTTTCCGTAAGATGTAAGGCAGAGGATTTAGGCAGTATGAGCCTTGATAAGTTTATTGCCGATATTAAGGAAGAAATTAAAAACAAAACCAAGAGATGGTAATATTTAAATCAACCGATAAATTAAGACGGTGCCGTTGTGACACCGTCTTTTTATGTATCATTTCATTTTATATAGCTTTAATTTAACTCCTACTCTGCAGCCTCCCCCATCCGAATTTTCAAGGCTTAGCTTACCGTTATACTCATCAATAATCTTTCTGCATATGGTAAGACCTAAGCCCATACCTCCGCTTTTGCTTGTTACAAAGGGCTTGCCTATAACTGCCCTGAGGCTGTCGTCAATACCCCTGCCGTTATCCTCAATAGTAACCCTTGCCATATTACCCTCTCTGTCAATACGAGCTATTATACTGCCCTTATCCTCTACAGCCTCCACTGCGTTTTTAAATAAATTAAAAAATAATATGCACAGCTTACTATAGCTTGCCAACACACATAAATCCTCTCCCGTTGCCTCAATTATAAACTCTACCCGCTTGTCCTCGGTTATATGATATTCGTCTATTACATCGCAAATCAAGTCCTCTAAAAATATTACGCTTAAGTCCCTGCCCGGCTGTAAATAGCTGTCAAGGACAGCGTTTATTCTGTCAAGCTCCTTATAGATAAGCTTTATATATTTTTCCTCTTCCTTATCCTTTAACAGGGGATTTATTAAATCCATATTATCCCGTATAAGTGCAAGAGGATTTTTAACCTCATGAGCAATAGCCAATTCTCTCTCGTCCCTCATATTTACTCCTTCGGGAGCTTAAGCTCCATACCAACATAAAGTCTTGAAGGGTCATCAATATCGTTCAGCTCCATAACCTCATCAATTTTACTGCCGTCACCATAGTGATTTTTACAAATTTTAAGTATAGTATCTCCCGACTCTACGGTATAATAGGTATACTCATTTTTTTCTGCCTGTACTGCAGTTGTTGTTGTACTTGTTGTGGGCTGAGTTGTGGTTTCGACGGCAAGGGTTGTTGTTTGGGTCTGTGAGGCGAAAACACTTTGCACCCCTTGAATATCATTTTCCATAAGGCTTAGCTTATGCTCCAGAGTATTTATTCTTTCATCACTTCTTATAAGCCCTGCACCCATTACAAAGCACACAAGGAGCATAACAAAGCTTACACTGCCTAAAAGATTTGACAGCCTTTTCTGCTCTGCCATAACCTTGTTTTTAGTGCTTTCTCCTCTTACTGTCCTTGCAAGCTTTTCGTCAGTGGTTTCCTCTGCCTTATCCTCCTTTGCGGTAGTATCCTTCTTAACCACCTGCTTAATTTTATTTTCCAGCATATACTCGTGCATACCCTCATTTTTTTCATAGTATACAAGATAACCTCTTACGGTGGAAAAGGTCTGGCTTACATTATCCCATTTAAAAAAGCTTCCCATTTTCTCATTAGGGTCGCTGAGATACAGCACATTAAGCCCCTTAGAAGCATTTTCACGCTGATACTCTATAATGCCGTCACTTAAATAATCCTCAAAGCCCGGCTGAATATATGCCCAACCCACCACATCAAGTCCTTCAAAGTAGAGCTTTTTTTGCTTCTCCGCATACTGCCAGGTTTTTTCCGTAAGCTCCGTTATTCCGCCGCGTCTTACGGCATACTTGCCCTGTATAACACCGCTTATAAAAAGTACCTCCTCTCCCTCCTCGGAAAGACAGGTCTTGCCTATTAAAATTGCCGCCTTTTCTCTGTTAGGCTCACTTGAGGCATACTGCTGTAAATATGTACATGCATAGTCCTCCATATAAATTTTGCCCTCTCCGCAAATACTTCCTATCTGTTTTACGTTTGCAGGCAGAGCAACCCTTTCATCATTCATAATTAACACCCTTTCTTCATATGTATTGTAAATATTTCCAAGGCTATATTAGCACCCTTAAAATGCAAATGCTGTAAAAGCTTGTCGGCATATAACCAAAATCGTAATACAAATTTTTTTTGTTAAGTACATAATATTTTCTAAATTTACATATTATATAAGTAGATTTTTTTGAAAGGAGTTAACTATGCAGTCCTCAAAGCTTGTTTACTATATAAATCCCTATGACAGATACCCTGTAAAATCTCTGACAGGCTTAATTAAAGCACGTGTACCCAGGGATTTAACTCCTGTTATCCTTTGTATAGGCTCTGACCGCCTTACGGGAGATTGCTTGGGACCCATTACAGGCAGTAAGCTAAGCAGTCAGCTTAAAAACATAAGTGTATACGGCACACTGGAAAAGCCTGTGCATGCCCTTAACCTGCGTGATATTGCAAAAGAAATAAGTGAAAAATACCCAAACCCCTATATAATTGCAGTTGATGCCTGCTTAGGCACACATATAGGCTCTGTTACCCTTTCAGAGGGCAGTATTGTACCGGGAGCAGGGGTAAACCGCAAGCTTAATGCCATAGGCAACCTGTCAATTACGGGTATAGTAGGCTCCTGCCACGGAAACACCCTGAATACTCTTTCCACGGTAAGGCTTTTCAGTGTAATGACCTTAGCGGATATTATAAGCAGTGCCATAGCCGAAAGCTTGCTTGAAATGTAATTTACAGTTGACTAATCCCCCTTTTTTGGTATACAATAGATAAGGATTTATAACGAAGGAGGATTACTATGAGCTTATCCGATATATTACTTTTAACTATAATTATTGTGGCAGCCATTGCAGGTCTGCTTTATTTATTAAACCGTTGGGCATATAAGAAAATGGACCAACAGCAAACCATTATCAATCAGCAGAAAATGACCCAGTCTGCTTATATCATAGATAAAAAGCACGACAAGATTACAAATGTAAATCTGCCTAAGGCAGTAACGGAGAATATGCCAAAGCGTGCAAGGCTTATGAAGATGTACTTTGCACAGGTTAAAATAGGTCCTCAGATTATTACTATGATATGCGATAAAAACGTATACAATGCACTGCCCCTTAAGAAAACAGTTAAGATTGAAATTGCAGGTCTTTACATTGTAAGCGTGGTAGGTATGAAATCCCCCGAGCAAATGAAGGCTATTGAAAAAGAGAAAAAAGCTAAGGCTAAGGCTGAGAAAAAGGCAGCTAAAAAAGCAAAATAAATTACAAAACCGCCAATCACTAAGATAGGCGGTTATTTTTTACACAAAAAACGGCAATATTTCAAAAATACTGCCGTTAATTTTTTATTTGCTTTTACCTAAGTAAAGCTCCTTAACTCTTTCGTTAGCAAGAAGCTCCTCTCCTGTCCCCTCCAGACCGATAGTACCTGTTTCCATAACATAGCCGTAGTCGGCAATTTTAAGGGCTGCATTAGCGTTCTGCTCAATAAGGAGAATAGTCATACCCTGCTCCTTATTTACCTTTTTAATAATCTCGAATATATCCTTAATTACAAGGGGTGCAAGACCTAAGCTGGGCTCATCCATCATAAGCACCTTAGGCTTGCTCATTAAGGCACGGCCTACAGCAAGCATTTGCTGTTCCCCCCCTGAAAGAGTACCGCTTAACTGGCTTGACCTTTTCTTTAAAATAGGGAACATTTCGTGGATAAACTCAATCTCCTTTTTAAAGTTCTGCTTATCCTTGCGTAAGTATGCACCTATCCTTAAATTTTCCTCCACCGTCATATCGGCAAAAACGTGTCTGCCCTCAGGTACAAGGGTAATACCCAGCTTAACTATATCCTGAGTTGACATATGGGTAAGCTCCTTACCCTCATAGGTAATACTGCCCTCAGCAGGGGTTACAAGCTTGGTAATGGAACGGAGTGTAGTGGATTTACCTGCACCGTTTGCACCGACAAGGGTAACGATTTTACCCTCGGGTATCTTCATATTAATACCGTTAAGTGCCACAATACCGCCGTACTTAACCTTTAAATTTTTAATTTCAAGCACACTTACTCCTCCTCTCCCAGATAAGCCTTAATAACTACAGGATTGCTTTGTATTTCGGCAGGAACGCCCTTAGCAATAGTTATGCCGTATTCCAGAACGTAAATTCTGTCCGATATATCCATAACCAACTGCATATGATGCTCAATAAGCAGGATAGTAAGGTCAAACTTATCCCTGATTTCCTTAATAAAGGCAGTTAAGTCCTCACTTTCCTTAGGGTTCATACCTGCGGCAGGCTCATCAAGTAATAAAAGAGTAGGCTTTGTAGCTAAAGCACGGGCAATTTCAAGACGTCTTTGCAGACCGTAGGGCAGACTTGAAGCAATGTCGTCCTTATATGCTAAAAGACCTGTTTCCTCAAGGAGAGATAAGGCAAAGTCAATCATAGCCTTTTCCTCCCTACGTGCATGAGGCAGCTTAAGCACTGCTGACAAAAGGTCGGTTTTTATATTAAGGTGGGTTGCAATAAGCACATTTTCAAGAACGGTCAGGTCCTTAAAAAGACGGATATTCTGGAAGGTTCTTGCAATACCCAGCTTAGCAATTTCGTCGGGACGTTTGCCGTTTATCTTTTTATCGTTAAAAAATATTTCGCCCTCTGTAGGCTCATAAACACCTGTTATAAGGTTAAAGGCTGTGGTTTTACCTGCACCGTTAGGACCGATAATCGCCACAATCTCGCCCTTATTTACCTCAATGTTAAGCAGGTTTACGGCTACAAGTCCGCCAAAACGAATAGTAGCGTCATTAGTTTTAAGAAGTGCCATTATTCAGCCACCCCCTTTTTCTTGCCCAAAAGCTTTTTGAAAAAACTGCCTATTTTGCCGAAAAGGGCAAAAAGACCGTCCCAGCTGAACTCCTTATTGCCGAAGATACCTCTTCTCCAAAGGATAATAACCAGCATAAGCATAGCAGAGAATACTACCATACGCATACCGCCGATGCCGGGATATTCAAAAAAGCCAAAGTCAATAGGCTCATCAAGGAAACGAAGCTTTTCAAGGGCTATTCTTACAATAAAGGCACCTACAACAGTACCGCTTACCGAGCCTTGACCGCCAAGGACAACCATAAGGAGAATATCGTAAGCAACGGTAAACTTAAACTGGTCAGGACCTATAGCACCTACAAGTGAGGCTAAAAGACCGCCGCCTATACCTGCAAAAAAACCGCTTAATAC
This sequence comes from uncultured Bacillota bacterium, assembly GCA_958426775.1. Lineage (GTDB taxonomy): Bacteria > Bacillota > Clostridia > Lachnospirales > CAG-274 > CALWRD01. The sequence goes on along the minus strand of CATZZP010000002.1, from coordinate 69,676 downwards.
AAAAGCAAGCATTTTATTCTTAAAAAGGTTGATGCCCATAGCCTCTGCCGCAACCTCGTCCTCACGTATAGCAAGCATGGCACGACCGTAGCTTGTTTTCATAAAGGCTATCATAAAGATAACAATAATTGCAAGTATACCGCAAAGCACATACATATTCATATAGTCGTTAGGTATACGGTTAATACCTGTAGGACCGTTTGTAACACCCTGTAAATTGGTAATAAAAATACGTATAATCTCCGAGAAGCCAAGGGTTGCAATAGCAAGGTAGTCGCCCTTGAGCCTAAGCACGGGGAAGCCTATTAAAAAGGCAAATAAGGCCGCCACCAGACCGCCTATAATCAAGGCAAGGAAAAAGGGTGCCTGTAAATTAGCCATAAAATCAGAAATAGGCTCAATTTTATAAATTGCAATTTTATCCTCGGTAGATACGGTAAGTATAGCCACCACATAGGCACCTATAGCCATAAAGCCCGGCTGACCCAGAGAGAAAAGTCCCGTAAAGCCGTTTACCATATTCATAGATAAGGCACAGATTGCATAAACACAGCAGGTCATAAAAATACGCCTGTTATATGTACCGAAATCCTTGCCCTCCTGTGCCCAGATAAGAAAGCCGATAAGGGCGGCAACTGCAAGGATATTAAGTATTAAATTACGTTTATAGTTTTTGCTCTTTGTCATACTGTCAACCTCCTTAAACCTTTTCGGCAATCTTTTCACCGATAATACCGTTAGGTCTGAAAAGAAGTATGCCTATAAGCAACACAAAGGAGAAAATATCCTTATAAGCAGAAATTGACGGACAAAAGGTAACTGCCATAACCTCAATAAAGCCAAGGAGTACACCGCCTATAACCGCACCCTTAACGTTGCCTATACCGCCTATAACAGCCGCAATAAAGCATTTAAGACCCGGCATAACGCCCACAAGAGGCGAAATCTGAGGATATTTAAGGCCCCATAGTATAGCACCTACAGCCGCAATAGCAGAGCCTACGGCAAAGGTAAAGGATATAGTGCCGTTTACATTAATACCCATAAGCTTAGCCGTTTCCAAATCCTTGGATACCGCACGCATAGCCATACCGCTTTTAGTCTTGTTAATAAGCAAAAGCAGTGCCACCATAAGCACAACAGTAACAATAGGTACAATAACGGCAAGCCTTTGAAGCCTTACGGGACCTATCTGCATCATATCTACAAAAAAGGGAATTTGAGGGAAGGTCTTGGGCTTACCCGTAAAGATAACAGTTGCCAAATTCTCCAACAGGTAAGACGCACCTATTGCGGAAATCAACATGGAAAGCTTAGGTGCATTCTGTTTTCTTAAAGGGGCATAAGCCGACTTTTCAAGCAAAACACCTAAAAATGCCGTAGCTATTATTACAAAAATAAAGCTTACTATCCACATTTTAAAATCATCTGCTACGGCAAAAAAGGCTATGTACATTGCCATCATAAAAATATCGCAGTGTGCAAAGTTAATAAGCCTTAATATGCCGTAAACCATAGTATAGCCAACTGCCACCAGGGCAAAAAGGCTACCAAGCAAAAGTCCGTTGCATAACTGCTGTGCAAGCACGTCTGCTGTGGGCAGTACAAACCAACTCATACAATCACAATCCTTTCAAAATAATATATATGTTTATATTTCAAAACAGCCTGCCGTCTGCTTTGGAATATAGACATATTCCGAAAACGGCACAAAGGGAGAGCATAAAATGCCCCTCCCTTGTACCTTCTTTTTTTTGATAAAGCCTTTCTGTGTACCTCTGCAAAGAAAGCTTTTTTTTATTAAAGAGTTTTTACCGTGACATTTCCCCGGGGTTAATTTTCCCCACCTGCATGGCTTTTGCAAGAAAAAAGTTGTTAAGTAACCGTGTAAAAAACTCTTCCGTATTTATTACAGAGAGCTGACTCTCCTTAGTTAAAAATTACTCGGCACCTGCTGTTGCCTTAAAGGTAAATGCACCGTCCTTAACTTCCTTTATAACTGCTTCCTTGGCAGGGTCACCGTTTTCATCAAAAATAACCTCGCCTGTTACACCCATAAACTGAATTTCCGCAAGAGCATCTCTGATAGCTACAGGGTCGGTTGAGCCTGCCGCTTCAATAGCGTCGCAAGCTATGTTGTAGCCGTCAAATCCGAGAGCTGTTTCGCTTGCAGGACTCTTACCGTCATTAGCCGCCTTATATTCCTCAACAAAGTCCTTTGTAAGAGGAGAAATATCTGACTCAGGGTCGAAAAGTGCTGAGAACTGTACGCCCTCACCCTCTGCACCTGCTACGTCAATAAATTCCTGTACCTCATATGTATCGCCGCCCAGCATAACAGCCTCTACGCCTGCCTGTCTTGCCTGCTTAATGAACATAGCCGCCTCTGTAAAGTTACCCGGTACAAAGAATACATCAGGGTTATTAGCCTTTAATGAAGTAATCTGAGCATTAAAGTCCTGGTCGCCTGTCTGGTAAGCCGCCTCATAAACAGTACCGCCTAAAGCCTCAAAAGCCTCCTTAAAGTACTGTGCAAGACCTACGGAATAATCGTTGCCCTGCTCTGTAGTAACAGCCGCCGTTCTGGCACCTAAGGTGTTATAAGCATAGTTAGCCATTACCTTACCCTGATATGGGTCAATAAAGCAGATACGGAAGTAGTTGTCATTGCCCTCTGTAACAGCAGGGTTTGTACAGCTAAGACCAACTGCCGCAACATCACCGTTTCTGATAACATCATAAGCACCTAAAGAAGGTGTTGATGAATATGAGCCTAAGATAATTGAAACCTCGTCCTGCTCAATAAGCTTAGTAACCGCATTAGCCGCCTCTACCTTATCAGACTTATTGTCAGCCTTAACAAGCTCAACCTTATATTCCTCACCGCCGATTGTAACGGTAGGACGCTTAGCCTGACCAAGCTCAATACCCTCAATCTGGATAGCACCGCCTGCTGCCATACTGCCTGTAATAGGCTCAAACACACCGATTTTAACAACCTTTTCATCTGATGAAGCTGTATCGCTATCACCGCCGCAGCCTGTAAGGGCTGAAAATGCCATAACCGATACTAAAGATAATGAAAGTAATTTTTTCTTCATTGGGAAACCCCTCCTTTTAAATTAAAAAAGCAAAGGCGTTAAGATAATTACCCAATCCTAACGCCCTAGTGTGTTTATATTATACGTCATAGATAATTAAATGTCAAATATTTTTTTAATTTTTTCTTAATAATTTGTGAAAATTTTTATCTTTTTTATTCCATTACAAAGAATACACTTTTTATGGTACAGCAAACTGTTTCCCTGTAGCTGTCGCTACAGATTATACTACCTATTCGCAGTAAATAACCGCCCTTCAGGTGCCTATTTCCTTTGCTCCTATGGTACAATGTCAATTTAAAAACGTAATTAATTTTTGATTTTAGGTAATACTAGACTAATAAAAGGAGGAGATAAAATGAACAAGCTTTCACCCTATACGGATTTGGCATTAGAGGCGGCAGAGGCACTTACAAGTGAGGTAAGAGAGCAAAGGGGTATTGAAATGAGCGTTGACGAAAGAGATAATGTAAGCCTTACTCTTGTTAAGGTAACAAACAGAGAGGGAGAAAAGGCAACAGGCAAGCCCATAGGCACTTATATTACCCTTGAAAGCTCCTATATGAGGGAGAATACACCTGAAATTCATCAGGATATTAAAAAGCTTTTTGCCGACAGTCTTTCAGAGCTTATTAAGCTAAAAAAACAGGATACGGTTTTAATTGTAGGCTTAGGCAACCGATATGTTACCCCCGACTCCTTAGGACCAAAGGTAATAAGCGGTATAGTTGTTACAAGGCATATTGCAGATACCCTGCCTGAGGAAATAAAGGGCAATGTAAGAGCTGTATCTGCCGTTACCCCCGGTGTTATGGGACTGACGGGCATTGAAACATGGGAGATTATAAAAGGCATTACAGAACGGACAAAGCCCTCTCTTATAATCGCCATAGACGCCCTTGCCGCCAGAAAGGCAAGCCGTATAAATGCCACTATACAAATGGCAGATACGGGCGTTACCCCGGGAGCAGGTGTGGGCAATGTAAGAGGAGCAATTAATAAGGAAACCATGGGGGTGCCTGTTATTGCTATAGGTGTGCCTACCGTAGTTGATGCGGCAACCCTTGTAAATGACAGCCTTAGCTCAATCCTTAACAGTATGCTTGAGGCAAGTAAGGAAAGTAAGGATTTCTACCGTACACTGGAAAGTATACGGGAGGAGGACAGATATTCCCTTATTTCCGCCTGCCTTGACCCCTACACCGAGAATATGTTTGTAACTCCAAAGGAAATTGACTCTGTTGTGGATAACCTTGCAAGTATTATATCAGGAGGGATAAATATGGCGCTTCAGCCCGAAATTGACCTTGAAAATGTTAATATTATGGGGTAATTATCCGCAGGGCTGTATAAATTGCGGGGATTTATCCACAATTGCAGGCTTTTATTCACAATAAAGACTCAAAAAATATACAAAATTACCTTAAAGTATTTATTTTTTCACCTTTAAATAAAAAGCGGTGTGAACTTATCCACACCGCATAGCTGTTATTATCAGCCTAAATCCTTTAATAAGGCAATACTATCTTTATGTCTACAGCACCGTCCTGATTATAGTCTGCTAAAGCCATATCAATGTACTCTGTAAGACCAAGACCTGAGCTGTATTTTAAAATTAAGGTTGCATCAGCCCTGTCAATAACACCGTTATCGTTGCCGTCCCCTGATAATATGGAGTATGTAGCTGTTTCGCCTACACAAAAACTCGTTTCCCCTGTAGTTAAAAAGCTTGCCTGACTTACCTGACTACAGTCAATATTGCCTGTCACGTTTTTTCCCCTATGGTAAGCTTTGCCTTATTAAGCACCGTATCTATTACAAGGCTGTAGTTTACATCCTCATTTGCACTTACCGGAACACCTGTATTTATAAGGTTGCCTCCTGCACTAAGTTTGTAAGTGCCGTTGCTTATTGCTATACCTGCAATTTCACCTGTTGCACCCTCTGTGCTTTTGCCGTATATTTTTCCAAAGGCAAGATTATCACAGGTATCAGAAAGCTTAAAGCTTCCCTTAATAGTAATTATATTGCCCTCCTCCTCTATAGGAAGAACTAAGGCGGTATCGGCACCTGTATCTGTATCGCTTAAATGTGCATAGTTATCTTCATAAAAATCAACAGAGTTTATGCCGTCACTTAAAGAACTGCCTACTTGTGCGAAATATGCGCCTGCATAGGTTGAGTCATTAGTAAGACCACCCCGTGAGCCTATAAAGGAATATATGCCCTCATTATTACTTATCTTTACAGTATCTGTAATATAAACAAGGCTTGCCCCCTCTGTATACAAGGCAGTATTATCTGCTACACTGCCCTCATAGCAGTATACAGTTTTTATACCGTCTGCATAACTAAATGCTTTGGTATTTATAGATTTTATTTCGTAAGGTATGGTTATAGTTTCCAAACCGTCGCAATCATAAAAGGCATATTGGGGAAGCTCATTACACCAGCCAAACTCAATATTTAAGCCACTGCCTATAGGACCTGCCGCAGTTAAGCCGGTACAGCCTGAAAATATATCGCCTCCTGAGGGGGTTAAGCCCTTAGGTATAACTACCTTTGTTAAGCCAGCACAATTTCTGAAGGCACTATCTCCCATTTCAGTCACGCTTTCAGGTATCACTACCTCCGTTAAACTGCTACAGCCGTCAAAAGCGTGGGTTCCTATATCAGTTACTCCCTCAGGGATGCTTATACTTGTCATACTACTGCAATATGTGTAGGTATATCTGTTTATTTTAGTTATGCCCTTAGGTAGGCTCATGGTTTTAAGACTGCTGCAACCGTTAAAGGCAAATTCGCCTATAAGGGTTACGTCTGCCGGTATATTTATACTTTCCAAACTTTTACATTCATAAAAGCCATATTTACCTATGGTGGTAATTGTTACAGGTAAGGTTACCCTTGTTAAACCGCTACAGCCTTTAAAGGCATACTCCGGTATACTCTCTGTCCAGCCAAATTCGTAATCACAGCCACTGCCTGTAAAGCCTGCCGTAGTTAAGCCACTGCAGCCTAAAAAGGTATTACTGTCTATGGTGGTTACACTGCCGGGTACAATTATTTTTGTCAAACCGCTGCATCCGTAAAAGGCAGAGTTGCCTAAGGCTGTTGTTATCTTAGTTAAGCTGCTGCAATTTGAAAAAGCATAGCTGGGAATTTTATCTGTCCAACCAAATTCATAGTTACAACCACTGCCTATAGGACCTGCTGTAATTAATTTATCACAAGATTTGAAGCTAACACTACTAATAGATGTTACACTGCCGGGGATAACCACCTTTGTCAGGTTACTGCAACCGCCGAAAGCATAGGGGCCTATAGTGGTTGCTCCCTCAGGTATACTTATGCTTGTTAAGACGGTGCAATCGCTGAAAGCATAAGTGCCTATGGTAGTTACTCCCTCAGGCATATTTACACTTGTTAAGCCGTCACAATCGTTGAAAGCATAATTGCCTATGGCAGTTACTCCCTTAGGTATATTTACACTCGTTAAGCCCGTACAGCCGTCAAAAGCATAGCGTGGGATTTTTTCACTCCAACCAAATTCATAGTCGCAGCCACTGCCTATAGGACCTGCCGTAGTTAAGCTGCTGCAACCATAAAAAGCATGTTCACCGATGGTAGTTAAATTGCCTCTTATAACAAGACTTGATAAGCTGTTGCAGTTTCTGAAAGCGTAATTACCTATGGAGCTTACACTGGTAGGAATACCAACCTTTGCTAAGGCACCGGAATTATAAAAGGCATAGCTACCTATGGAGGTTAATCCCTCAGGCATAATTATACTTGTTAAGCCGGTGCAGCCACCGAAAGCATAAGTGCCTATAGTGGTTATGCTCTCAGGCATATTTATTCGGCTTAAAGCAGTGCAGTTGTAAAAGGCATAGTTACTTATTGAGGTTAGTCCCTCAGGCAGGGTTACACTCGTTAAGCCAACGCAACCTCTAAATGCCGAATTAGGGATACTCTCTGTCCAACCAAATTCATAGTCACAGCCACTTCCTATAGGGCCTGCTGTTTTTAAACTGCTACAACCCGAAAAAGCAGTGCCGTTTACAGAGGTTACAGTACCGGGTATATTTATTTTTTTCAAAGCACTGCAATTCCTAAATGCTTCCAAATTTATAGCGGTTATGCTATCTGGCATGGTTATGCTCGTTAAGTATACGGCATCTTCAAAAGCATTAGCAGGAATAATCTCTGCCCAACCAAATTCTATATTACAGCCACTACCTGTAGGACCTGCTGTAATTAAGCCCTCACAGCCTGCAAATACATAATTGCCCATAGATGTTACGGAGGCAGGTATATTTATGCTTTTTAAGCCGGTACAATTCCTGAAGGCATATCTATTTATAATAGTTATGGTTTGAGGCAGGGTTAAACTCTCCAATGAAGTACATTCTGCAAAAGCATAGCTGTCTATTCCATTAACGGTAACCCCTTCTATAGTATCAGGTATAACAATTTGAGTGACTGTTTCAGGCACCGATGCATCGGTAATTCTGCCCTATGAGGTGCTAAAGGTAAGTGTTGCACCGTTACACTCATATGTAACAGATGTTGCAAAGGCTGTTAAGGGTGTATCGGCACTGTCAGCCGATGTAAGGCTATAGCCCTGATTGCTGTAGGCTTGGGCATAGGTTAAGGCTGAGCCTCCTGTAATTACAAGCGAGCCTAAAAGCATACTTAAAATAAGTTTGTGTTTCATATTTGTCCTCCCTATTGACGTTTTACTTTACTTTTACTGTAAACAGCACTGTTGCATCCGCAATGCCTCCCCTTAGGCTTTACAGAACAAAATCGTATTAACTTATACTTGTAATTATACTTTTTACCCTATTGATTGTCAATACAATACAAAAAAGATGTGAATATATATTCACACCTTTCATTAAAGTTAATTTGTTTTATTTTTCAAAACCCAATTTACATCATTTAGGTTAATAACTCCGTTACCGTCCGCATCGGCATTTTTTAACCCATCTTCATCTGTAATCAGGCTACTGCCTGCTATGTGCTTTAAAACCATAGCTCCGTCTTTATCATCAACAACGTTATCAAGGTTCACATCACCGTTTATAAGTTCTGTACCTGAGCTTCCTTCCATACTAACCCTAACAGCGGCAATATTCATTTCGCAAATTCTGTTAGGTACTACATAGTAATATGTACCTGCCTCAGGAATAGTTACCTCTTGTGGAATATAGGATTGAAAAGATGTAATGGCAATATGGGATACAATTTCACCGCTTGAATTTACCAAATAGGCTTTACCGCTTGTATATCCACGTTCATTTACATCAGCATAAAAGGTTACCTTACCTGCTGAAGGTGCATCAATCTTAATTGCTCTGTCAATGTTTGACACACTTATGGTTGTTCCTACAGGGCGTAAATCCAATATTTTAGAATTACCCTCTGTTAATACAAACCTATGGGTTACCGCCTGACCGTCCGTAAAGGTATTAGCCCAGCCTGCTTTTAATGCCAAATCTGCTACGGTAGATGCAATATAGATGCTTACACCGCCCCCTAAGTCATAGCCGTTTGACAAATATCTGGTTTCATTATATATATCCGCTATATCAATAAAGGTTTCTGTATTATAAGCTGAAATTTCGCTTTCCTCTCCGTAAACAGAGCCTGTACAAAAGCAGGTCAGCGTCATGGTCGCAGTCAGCAATACGCTCAAATATCTTTTTACTATCTTCAATTTAACTCCCTCCTAAACAAAAACAATATCCTTAGGTAAAAATAAATCAGAGATACACGGCTTTTACCTCATCAATATTATAACCGCAAACAAATAATATTATATACCATTTTGGAAAAAATTGCAACAAAATTAAAGGACACCTTTGTTATATCTCGGTGTCCTTTTGTGTTAGAGCCTTATTTTTAAGCTATTGTATTAATAAGTGCCGTTTTTCAGCATTTCAATAATAGGAAATTCAATACTTGAATCTAAAGAATACTGAATTATATAAGCTGCATCCTTGCTTGTAAGTATCTTATCGCCGTCAACGTCGGCAATATACATATAATTATTCGGATATTCCGACTCACAAATCGGTACATAGGTGCTGTCAAGAGACTTCTGCATTACATTAGCCGCATCGGTTGATGTCCAGCTCTTATCCATATTAACATCACCTATAAGGCTTAAATCGTATGGGGTATCCTTTGATAAGATGCTTACATTAGGCTGTATAAACTCTGCCTTTATAAGAGCCTGACCGTAAGCAGCGTTAAAGCCGTCACCTGATGATACAAAGGCAAGATCTGTATTACCTGTTGACTTCACCGTAAACTCCAAGGTAGTAATTACGCTGTCCCAATTACGTGAGCCGTTACCGTCAATGTAGTCTGTAAAAAATACGTAGCCAAGCTGTGCAGCCGTCCTTGTACCGTCTGCCTCGGGAATATGAGCATAATCACTGTTGCTTGAGCCGTCGGGCTTATCGCTCATATTATTGTTTACTCTTGAGGTAAGCTTGTTATCAACAGAGCTTAACTCTAAAACCTGTGGATCATACTTAATATAGAAATTATAGCTGTTGTAAGGGGCATTATAAGCATATAAAGTCGAAATATCAAAGATAACCTTATCTCCTACATCAGCTGTAATACTGCTGTCAGGTGACATATATACGTTAATTGCAGTCCTTGTGGTTGTTTCTGTTGTTGTTTCCTTGGTCGTAGACTCTGTTGTTGTTTCCGTTGTTGTTTCCTTGGTCGTAGACTCTGTTGTTGTCTCCGTTGTTGTTTCCTTGGTCGTAGACTCTGTTGTTGTTTCCGTTGTTGTTTGTGTAGTTGGATTATCTATACTACCGCTGCTTTCCATACTAACCCTAACAGCAGCAATATTCATCTCACAAATTCTGTTAGGTACTACATAGTAATATGTACCCGCCTCAGGAATAGTTACCTCCTGCGGAATATAGGATTGAAAAGATGTAATGGTAATATGGGATACAATCTCACCGCTTGAATTTACCAAATAGGCTTTACCGCTTGTATATCCACGTTCATTTACATCAGCATAAAAGGTTACCTTACCTGCTGAAGGTGCATCAATCTTAATTGCTCTGTCAATGTTTGACACACTTATGGTTGTTCCTACAGGGCGTAAATCCAATATTTTAGAATTACCCTCTGTTAATACAAACCTATGGGTTACCGCCTGACCGTCCGTAAAGGTATTAGCCCAGCCTGCTTTTAATGCTAAATCTGCCACGGTAGACGCAATATAGATGCTTATACCGCCGCCTAAGTCATAGCCGTTTGACAAATATCTGGTTTCATTATATACATCCGCTATATCAATAAAGGTTTCGGAAGCATAAGCCGATACCTTGCTTTCCTCAGCTGTAGCAGGTGTAGCAAAGACACTTGTAAACGTCATAACTGCGGCTAAAAACGAGCCTAAAAATCTTTTTGTTGCTTTCAATTTAATTCCTCCTTAAATAAAAAAATAATGCCATAAGCCAGTATTTAATAAAGGAAGATATTAATCCTCCTCCCCCGAAACGCATTTACCTATGGATAAGCTAATTATATACCATAATATAGAAATTTGCAACGAATAATAAACCTTAACATTAAATTCAGTATATTTCCAAAGCAATTTTAAGTTAAGATATATTTATCCATCACACCTTAAAGATATAGTTTTTTCAGCAAAAAAACGGACACTCCGAAGAGTGTCCGTTAGTAACAGATTTAATCAACCGATTGTAGGTGGATATGTACCTGCTTCAATCATAGAAATGATTGGGAATTTGTATGTTGTATCAAGTGTGTACTGGATAATGCTTGCTGCGTCATTACCTGTAAGTCTGCCGTCGCCGTCAACATCTGCAATATACATATAGTTGTCCGGATACTTCTCTTCACAAGGCATTACGTATGTAGCATCAAGAGTATCCTGCATTACTGCAGCTGCATCAGATGCATCCCAAATACCGTCACAAGTAACATCACCGACAATACTTGTATCATACTTGCTGTCTGTAACGATAGTTACATTAGGCTGTATGAACTGAACCTTAATATCAGGACCGCCGATAACGCCCTCAAAACCACCGTCTACAGGAACAAATTCAATCTTAGCATCGCCAAGACCCTTTACTACGAAGCCAACGTTCATAATAATGAGCTGCTGAGCTGTGCCGTTGTTGTCAATATAATCTGCAAACTTAACATAACCTAAAGCTGCTGCACTTGTTGTACCGTCTGCACCTGCAATACCTGCATAGTCAGGGTTGGTTGCCGCATCAGGCTTAAGGCTCATATTGTGGTTTGTACGGCCTGTACCTAATAAGTTATCTACAGATACCATCTCAAGGACTGTTGGGTCATACTTAAGATAGAAGGTGTAGTTGTTGTATGGTACCTTATCATAGTTCTCTGCAGAAATATTAAAATGTACTTCATCACCGATACCTGCTACAACAACCTCGCCGTCAGGAGCGATTTCGATGCCCAGTGTATCTTCAGGAACAACCTGTGTGGTTGTTTCTGTTGTGGTTTCTGTTGTGGTTTCTGTTGTGGTTTCAGTAGTTGTTTCTGTTGTGGTATCGCCTTCCTTAACGATAGTAATGCCCGGCTGCTTGATATTTACATTGAAATCATCAGCACCAACAGCCTCTTCAAAACCATCGTCTACAGGAATAAGCTCAACCTTAGCATCACCAAAGCCCTTAACTTCAAATGTGAACTTTAATACATTTGGAGTTGTTGCTGTACCGTTGTTGTCAATGTAATCAGCAAACTTAACGTAACCTAAAGCTGCTGCACTTGTTGTACCGTCTGCACCTGCAATACCTGCATAGTCAGGGTTAGTTTCTGCATTAGGCTTAATGCTCATATTGTTATTTGTATGACCTGTTGCTAATAAGTTATCTGAAGAAACAAGTTCGATAACTGTTGGGTCATATTTAAGGAAGAAGGTATAGCTGTTAAATGGTGCATTTTCAAGATTATCTGCTATAATATTGAAGTCAACCGTATCGCCGATACCTGCTACAACAACCTGACCGTCAGGTAATAACTCGATACCCAGTGTACTTGCTGTAGTTGTTTCTGTTGTAGTTTCTACAGTAGTTGTTTCTGTAGTTGTTTCTGCTGTAGTTGTTTCTGTTGTTCCGACTTTCTGAACGCTGACCTTACCTGTTTCGGTAGATACGTTAAGGGTAACGCCTGAATTAGGCTCAGGGAATAAACCATTCTCTACAAGTACAACCTCGATGTCGCTGTCACCTAAGCCGATAACCTCAAAGTTTACAGATAAGATAGTACCTGCTGTAGCTGTACCTGTAATATAATTGGCAAACTTAACCTTACCAAGCTCTGCAGCTGTCTTAACGCCGTCAGCATTTACATCTTTATAATCATATTCATCTGCACTTGGAACATAGTTAATACTACTGTCTATAGCTGATGTGCTGTAAATAACATTACCGTCGGAATCCTTAGCATATGTAGAGGTGTCTGTAGCTGTAGCTGCACTGACTGCCTTAATTACGCTTGGATTATACTTAACAAAGAATGTGTAGTTGTTGAAGTTACCTGCTGATGCATCGATATTAACCTGAACGGTTTTACCGATTTCACTGCTTGGAATAACCTGTACGCCTTCTGTAGGCTCAATATCCTTTACATAACCGCTGACCTTAATTTCAATTGGTGCTGCTGCTGTAGTAGTTTCTGTAGGAGCCTCTGTTGTAGTTTCTGTAGGAGCCTCTGTTGTAGTCTCCGCAACTGTTGTAGGTTCTTCAAAACCATCACCTGTAACTACGATAGAGTAAACTCTGGCACCTCTGTTAAAGTCGTTTACTGTAGATAAAATTGAATATGTACCGGCTGTTGTAGCTGTGTAGCTAAACTCCGCCATACCGTTTGCTGAACCTGTAACCTGCTGTGTAGCTACATTGTTGCCTGTTGAGTCGGCATAAGCTAATTCTGAGGTATTTGCGGTGCCTGTACTTGAAATAAGAGCTGTTACTGTCTGACCTGCCTCAAGCTCAAAGCTAAGGCTGCCGGTGTTGTTTTTACCAAGCTCAACTGAGCTGACGCCTTTTGATGAAAGTCTCTTTAAAACTGAGCCTGTTACAGTCACCCCCGTACACTCTGCCTGTGTAAGAGCTTCCTTATCTGCCGCTGCAGTTAATGTCGTAGCGTCAAATATAGTGCCTGTTGCATAAGCACTTACAGCAGAATCAACAGTTTCCGCTGCAATTACAGGACTTACATAAACACTTGAAAAAAGCATTGATGCGGCCAGTAATACGCTAATTAACTTTTTTGTTGATTTCTTCAATTTTCTTCCTCCTTTATAGGTTAGATTTATTATCCCATTATAGTCTTTGTATAGTTTGCAACAACAGCTCTGCAAAAAATACAAAGCTACCCCTAGGATTTGGTACTATTATATACCAATTCATTTTTTTTTGCAATAACCTACTAACAAATTAATTAGGAAAATCCAATTTTTAGTTATTTTGCATAAATTTATTAACAGAAAAATGGTTAAATATTTCTTTTTCACATAAGTGCAAAACACTGTTTTATAAGCACATTACAGGCTACCGCCGTAATTATAATACAACACAAATTTACGTGCTTTTTTACAACAAAAAAGAGGCACTGCCTAAGCAATGCCCCTTTAACACCCTATAGTGTTATTTTATTACTCTGCAACCTCGTTGTTGTAAACGATGTCAGTAAATGTAACGTCTGCACATCTTGCTGCGAAAAGACCTACATATACAGTACCTGTCATATCAACAGTGAATGTAGAAGTCTTGCCGCCGTACTCAACTGTGTAAACGTTGCCAACCTTAGTAATCTTAACGTCGATTACGTCGCCGCCCTTAGGAAGCTCATCCTGGCTGGAAAGCTGAGCCTCACCGCTTGTTAAAGTACCTGCAATTCTTGCATAGCCTGCCCAAGCTGTAATGAGCTCGCCTGTTGTAGCATCATTTGTACCAACTGTAGCAGTCATCTTTAATGGAGAAGCTGCAACATAGTTGTCAATAGTAATCTTATTGTTTTCGTCAACAAGAACCTTATCTGCAACGATTGCACCGAATGCAGTCTGGTTATTGTTTCTTGCAACATTCTTTACATGTGCCTTAGCACTGATTGAGAAGTTTACACCAACATCAACAGGCTGATAGTACATAGCTAAACCATCAGATGTACCTGCAATCTTACCGAAGCTCTCAAAAGGAGTATCGTCAGCGTTAGGTGTACCTGCCTTAATTCTTACAGAGCCGTCTGTGTTCTCCTGTACTAAGAAGTTAGGAGTACCGTCACCGTTATTATCTGCAAGAGTTGCAGGGTCAAGTGTGATACCGTCTGCTGCATAGCCGTTTAACTTGCCCTGACCGCCGATGTCACCGAATACTGTGCCGTACCAAGGTGAAGTTGTTGTCCAGAGAATACTGTTTAACTCATCGCCTGTTAAATCGTCTGCACTTGACTCAACATAGTCAGGGTTAACGATTGCATCAGCTACAGTAGGCTCAACAGGGTTAGCTGCTACATAAGAAGCTAAGCCTGTGCTTGCATTGGTTGCAATAAGGTAAGCAACCATCTTAGCACCGTAGTTGTTTAAGTGAGTGTTATCAACGCTTGTTGCCTTAGAATTTGTCCAAGCGTGCATATTTACTGTGTTAGCAGGAGTCATTTCATCATACTTAGCTTTTGTAATGTTTGTTAAGTCGATAAAATCAACGCCCTGTTCTTCTGCAAGAGCCTTTACATCAGCTGCATAGTCGCCGCCGTTAGCCTGATGAAGCTGGTTAGCTGACCATGTACCGCTGTCGGTTCTTCTTACGATAGGTGAGCAAAGGATAGGTGTAGCACCTGCTTCCTTAGCAAGCTTTACATAGTTTTCATAGAGAGAAGCCTTGAAGCTGCCCTCTGTGTATGTGCCAGTTGCAGCATCCCATACACCGCCCGGTGTTGTATATCTTGCCGCATCATCGCTCTTTTCGTCATTGTGACCGAAAGCGATAAGTAAGATGTCGCCTGCCTTAAGGCTGCTCTTCAAAGTTTCATAATTAGCCTCTGTTGTGAAGCTCTTTGAAGAACGACCTGATAAAGCAAGGTTTGTAACTGTTGCGTTAGGTACTAAATAGTCAGCAAGCTTGTCGCCAAAGCCAACTCTTTTGTAGTAGTAGTTAGTATCTGCTGTTTCTGCATAGTGGCAGCCTGTTGAATCACCTACAACATATATGTCAACAGGAGCACCTGTTGTGGTTTCTGTTGTTTCTTCAGATGAAGAAGCCTTGGTGAAGTTAAGTGCGTAAATTGGTAAGTTTGTACCGCTGCCAACTACGTAAGCAACCTGACCTGCCTTTAATTCAAGGTTTAATGTGTAGAATAAATCCTCTGTACCTTCATTTGCAAAGCTTGCAACTGAAGTATATGTACCGTTTTCCTTAAGGTCTTCGTCGGATATAATTACATATACACCCTTACCAACGTTTATCTTTGCATCAATTGCAAGAGGAGTGTCTACTCTAGCCTCAATCTTGTATGCAATACGATAACCTGTCTTTGTAGCACCGTCAATTGTCATAGCAGTGTTTACACTTGTAGACGCTGCATAACCCGGATATGTTACATCACCGAAAGTACCTACAGAGCCTGCATCTTCTTTATAGTTCATTCTCTGCATTGCAGTAACTAATGCGTTAGTACCGTTGTAAGCAACGTCTAATGCCAATACATTTTCCTTACTTTCGGATGGAACATAGTTAGGGCTTGGATCAGCAAACTTAAGAGCATAGATTGGTAAGTTTGTACCGCTACCAACTACGTAAGCAACCTGACCTGCCTTTAATTCAAGGTTTAATGTGTAGAATAAATCTTCTGTACCTTCATTTGCATAGCTTGCAACTGAAGTATATACACCGTTTTCCTTAAGATCTTCGTCGGATATAACTACATATACACCCTTGCCAACGTTTATCTTAGCATCAATAGCAAGAGGAGTGTCTACCTTAGCTTCAATCTTGTATGCAACACGGTAACCTGTCTTTGCAGCACCGTCAATTGTCATAGCAGTGTTTACACTTGTAGAAGCTGCATAACCTGGATAAGTTACATCGCCGAAAGTACCTACAGAGCCTGCATCTTCTTTATAGTTCATTCTCTGCATTGCAGTAACCATAGCGTTAGTACCGTTGTAAGCAACATCTAATGCCAATACGTTTTCCTTGCTTTCAGATGGAACATAGTTAGCTGCCGGGTCAATAGGAAGTGCTTCTGTTGTACCTTCTGTAGTAGGCTCAGCAGGGAATGCGAAGCTACCGTCAAGAACCTTCTGAAGAATCATAGAAGCATCATCAGCTGTAAGAATACCGTCACCGTTTACATCACAGCCTCTGAGGTCAAGACCCATATCAGAGCCTGAAAGTGCACAAACAAGAACTGTAGAAGCATCCTTAGCTGTAAGAACGCCGTTGTCGTCTGCATCGCCCCAGATACCGTCAAATCTTTCAATGTACTCATAGTACTCAGGTGTCCAGCCGAGAGTTGCAATTGTAGTATCATAATCAATAAGAGCTGCAGCCTCTTCATCTGTTAAAGCCTTAGGCTCAACAGCACCGCCTGTTGTAGCAAACGCCTCGCCCTTATTTGTGTTGCCGTACTCACAGAATATAGCTGATACACCGTCACCTGTAGACATTTCGCCCCAACCGGTTTCGTTGATCATGCCGTTAGTTTCTGTGTTGATAAATGTACAGTTAGAGCCTGAGCCCCATGTTCTACCGTAAAGACCCTTAACCTGGCTTGCAGGTGCATTGCCGTCACAGGTAATTGTACAGTTTCTGAAGATATAAGGACTTGTCTTAGGAGCTACAATGTAACCAACCTTACCGTTGTTTGTAGCATCATCCTTAAATGTCTTCCACTGAAGTTCACAGTTATCAAATACTGCTGTGAATTCACCACAGATGTAGTCAGTGTTACCACCGATTACACAATCCTTAAGGTATACGCTGTAGCCGTTGTTAGTTGAGCTGTTTCTACCGAAGGTATCCTGTGATGCAAGAATGTTACACTTGTAAAGCTCAATGTTCTTAGCCTCTACATAGAAAGCATTTGATCTTTCCTTGTGAGCATAAGCTGTTACGTCTGTGTCAATTGTAGGCTTAGCAGGTATAGAACCAACTGTTGAGTGAATATCTGCAAATGCCTTTTCTGTTAACTTATAGTTGTAGTTGTTCTTAAATGTAGTGTTTACAGCTGTGAAGTTGTCACCTCTTACGATAACAACACCGCCCCAGAGATGACCGTCGCCTTCTGCATAGCTGTACTTATCTCTGAAAAGTCTTTCGCTGTAAAGACCCGTTGACTTATCAATTGAGTAGTAATTAGTACCAACACCGTAGTACCATGAAATTTCATGACCGTTACCGTTTAAGGTAATGTAAGGAGCGTCAAATACAACCTGCTCCTCAAGGTCAACATTAAGGTTGATAGTTACTCTACCTTCCTCACCCTCAGGTCTGCCTACCATGTTAGCAATAGCCTCGTTAGCCTCGTTAAGTGTAGGATAATCCTGTGGTACGTTGATTTCCTTAGTGAAAGGAATAGTATTTTCAACCTTTATCCAGTAAAGGTAGTTAGCACCGTCGCCTAAAACATTAACAGTTACAGATGTTTCTGTACCGTCAGTAATATAGCTTGTAGTCGTTGGGCTTGATGCACCTACGCTTGAATCTGTAGTAACGGCATTCTGACCGTTAATATCCCAAGAACCGGCATACCAGCCTGCTACTGTAACCTTCTGAACGCCGTTTACGGGAACAATAAGGCTGTCGCCCTTAGAAGCTCTGATTGATGTAGCGTTGTTGCCTCTGATAGGAGCTGCAGGATCTGCACTTACGAAAGTAATGTCAGATGTTGCTGCTGCAATCTCTGTAGGTAAGTCATAAGACTTGCTGCCGTCATCAACAGGAACCTCAACGTAAACCTCGTTTATGTTCTCGCCTGTAGTTGCCTTTGCATGGTCATATGTAACACCGCCGTTTGTTGTTTCAACAGAAGTGTTGTAATCGCCAGGCTTAAGTGTTACTGTATAGGTCATATCTGCATTTACGGTTGCATCAATCACCTGACCGTTAATCTGGTTTGTGAAAGAAAGCTTTGTAACCGTACCTGCAGGTGTACCTGTAATAGTACCTGTAATCTGAACATCAGGGATGTCATAAAGATCAATTGTAACAGGAGTATCAGCTTCTGCCTTAAAGGTTTCGCTGCCGTTTACAAGAGCCTTAACACCACCGTCGTTTGTTGAAAGCTTGTATGTGTGACCGCCTGCAAGAGTAACTGTGTTGCTGCCTGCACCGATTACAACCGGCTTTTCATCAGGTAATGCAACATCTGTTAATGAGATTTCAAGGCTTGCAAGACTTGACTCTACTGCATCAACATTGTTTGTTGTAAGTGTTACATCGATAGGATTGTCGATAATGTACTCGAAACCTACGTATGTCATATTGTTTGTCTTACCTGTTGTAGAAAGTACGTATGTATGACCCGGGATAGCCTTAAATGCATATGACTCAATGCTTACGTCTGAATCAACATAGCCGTAACGCTCGCCTGTTGCAAGGTCGAAATCCCATACTCTCAGGAAAGAAGTACTGTCAAAATATGTATTGAATGTACCTGTAGCAGCAGGTGTAAATACAATTACTGTACCGTCACCGAAATCAGGAACTTCAGGAAGGTCGTTACACTGAGCATGTCTAGGACCTGCCTTGTAACCGTTTACGCCATCTCTGCCGCCTCTTGAAATATTCTGAGCTGCTTCTCTTTCAGGTGTGAACTTCTTAAGCTCCGTACCGTCCATGTTACCCACAAGCTTAAGCTTGCTGTCTGCAAGGTCGATGCTCTCACCTGTGTTAAGAGCTACATTACCTGTAAGCTCCTGCTGGTCAACAGTCTTAACAACTATTGGTGCACCGGCTTCATCTACTCCCTCAGTATCATAAGAGATGTCATCAAGGAAGAGTACGAAGTTACTAGCCTCACCGATTGGTAAAGCTTCATTGTTTACCTTAATGCTGTGGAGATAAGCCTCACCACCGCAGCTTAATGTGAAAGTAAGTACGGTTGCGTCACCCTTATAGCTGAACTTAACCTCCTCACCGTCAGTTGTGCCCTTAGCGGCAATTGAACCAACGCTATTGCCTGCAGCGTCTGTTATCGCATATTCAGTACCTGAACCATACTGGCAGAGACCGAAGATAACATCAGCGTTGCCTGCAACATTGATCTCAATCTGATCGCCGTTCTTAAGTGCAAGTCCGTGAGCAGAGCCATGGAAATAGCCTGCACCCTTAAGCAGAATAGTACCGCTACCGTAGGCTGTGCCGTCAATAGGTGTACCATTTGCTGTGTCTGCGCCTGCAAACTGTGCTACGTAGCTCTTACCTGAAGCCGCAGGGCTTGTCACTACGTCAAGCGAACCGCCGGTTGTTGTTTCATCTGCGTAAGCAACAACAGCAGCTTCGTCTGCTGCACTTACATATGCAGTTGAGCTGAACATTGATGAAATCAGCATAACGCCTGCAAGTAAGCGGCTCAGAACTCGTCTTGAACCTTTTTTCATTAATATTCCTCCTTTTTTGAATGTGTTTGTCGTAAAATTTGCCCATTTAACTTTAAAACCTATCGGCTTTTTTGTTAAAATTATACGACATTCAACTATATTATAACACAAGCCAAAGTAAAATCAATACAAAAAATTAAAATTTTTTTAAAAAAGAGGCAATATTGCATAAATCAGTTGAAATAAGCTTAAACAAAGGCTTTGAGGTCATTCCGACTTTTAAAAAACCAAAAAATCTGTACGTACAAATCGGTTTTTTTGTTAATTTTGACCATAACCCGAAAATACCGCTTTTACTCATATCTTAAAGCCTCTATAGGATTTAGCTTTGCCGCCTTGTCCGCAGGGTATACTCCAAAGACAATACCTATTGCCACAGTGATTGTAACCGCAACCGCAACTGCAGGCAGTGAAAGACTTGCACTAAAGTCCATTTTAGCCAGAGAACTTATTACGGCTCCTGCTAGGGTTCCCTCCAAAAAGCCCAGCACCACGCCTATAACACCTCCTATAAGGGAGAGTATTACTGCCTCAATTATAAATTGTGTACGTATGTTGCCGTCCGTTGCACCCAGGGACTTTCTTATGCCTATCTCCCTTGTACGCTCGGTTACCGTTACAAGCATTATATTCATAACGCCTATACCGCCCACAATAAGGGAGATTGCGGCCACAAAGCCCATAAATACGGTAAAGCCCGTAAGTACATTATTAATTATGCTAACCTGGCTCAAAAAGGTTTCAACTCCGTACATATCCTTGTTGGAGTGAGCAAGGGAAAGCAGCCTGTCTATTTCCTTTACGGTTTTGTCAAGCTGTGAGGTGTCCTTAACACCTGCATATATCTGGTCAATATACTTCCAATTGTTATAGCCTGCAAGAGTTTCAAAGGGCATAATAATTTCACCCTTGCCGTAGGTCTGCACTACGCTGTTTTCCTCCGGGCTTTCAAGCACGCCCACCACGGTAATCTCCCGTTTAACCCCGTCAAAGTCCGCCGTAAAGGTTTTGCCCGTAACATCGGTATAGCCGAATATGCTTTCTGCAAGCCATTCATTTATAACTCCGCTTTGTGCGTGGCTTCTGTTGTCAAAGTCATTTAAAAAGCGGCCCTTAACAAGATTTATTTTACCCATTTTAACATAGTCTGCAGTGGTTCCTGTTATACTGCAGTATAAATCCGAAGAGTTTTTAAGACTTACCTTTGCACTTGAGGAGCAAACAGGTGCCGCAAAGGACATATTGGAGTGGCTTTGAATAAGCTCAATATCCTTTGTTGTCAGGTAATCTCCCGTATCAACCTGATTTTGCCATGATTTAAGATAGATAACCATAAGATTTGAGCCAAGCTTGTTAAACTCATTGTTAAGCCCTGCCTTAATGCCGTCGCCTACAGAGGTTATCATAATTACTGAGGATATGCCTATTATAATACCCAGCATTGTAAGCAGAGTACGCATTTTATTGCTCAGTATATTGCCTAAGGCAGAGGCTATGCTCTCACCAAAGCTCATAATATCCCCTCCTCTGCAAAAAGTCTGTTTTTAACAGGCTCATCAGCTGTAATTTCACCGTCACGAAAGGTAATTATCCTTTTTGTGTACTGTGCAATATCAGGCTCATGAGTTACCATAACAACGGTTGTTCCCTCATTGTTAAGCTTTTGAAATATCCCCATAATTTCTACGCTTGATTTGCTGTCCAGGTTACCTGTAGGCTCATCTGCCAGTATAACGGCAGGCTCGTTTACAAGACTGCGGGCTATTGCTACCCTTTGCCTTTGACCGCCGCTCATTTCGTTGGGCTTATGGTGACAGCGTTCCTCCAGACCAACCCTTTTCAGAGCTGCCATAGCTCTCTCTCGCCTTTCTCTTTTCTTAACGCCCGCATACATCATGGGCAGCTCTACATTTTGTAAGGCACTGAGCTTAGGCAAAAGGTTAAAGCTCTGAAAAACAAAGCCGATTTTTTTATTCCTCACAGCGGCAAGCCTTTTGCCCGAAAGCTTGGAAACATCTTCACCGTCCAGTATATATTTACCTTTTGTCAAGCTGTCAAGACAGCCTAAAATATTCATCATTGTAGACTTGCCTGAGCCTGAGGCACCCATAATTGCCGTAAACTCGCCTCTTTCAATATGCAGGCTTACATTATTTAATGCCCTTACCTCAAGCTTGCCGTTTTTATAAACCTTTTCCGCATTTTCCGCATAAATCATGGCAAATCCTCCTTTACCTGTGAAGAGTCTGCCGACTTTACCTTAGCCCCCTCCTTAATAAGCGGATTATTGGGGTCGGGTGTATCCACAAGCCTTTCTCCTGCTTTAACCCCCTCAACGGAAACAAGCATATCATCATAATCCTTCAGGGTAATTTCCCGTTTTTCAAGAATATTCTCTTGGTTGATAATGTAGACAAAATCCTTGCCGTTGTCGTCTGTCAGATATGACATAACGGGAATTACCACCGCTTCTTCATCAACAGCCTTAATTATGCTTGCATTTATGGTATAGCCCGGGCGAAGCAGTGCCTTGTCCTCTACCTCCACCTCGGCCTCTACTACGTTTTTATTGGCATTGTCAATCATTTTTTCCTCTGCCTCAAACTTAATTGTCTTTATCTTTGCCTTAGCCTCACCGCTAAAGCCGTCGCCTGTTAAAATAACAGTCAAGCCCTCTTTAATTTCAGGCATATCCCATTCCGGTATATCTATGTAAACCCTTGTGTCGTTTTCATTTACCATTTCAATTACGGCAGTGTCTTCTAAAACCGTTGCTCCGTCATTCTGATTTACTGCGGAAACTCTGCCCGAAAACGGAGCCGTTTCTTCCTCTTTGTATTTACTCAATTCCTCCTCAAGCTGACTTACCTTAAGCCTTTCTCTGTCCAGCTGAATTTCCATTGAATTAATTTCATTTTGAATGCTGTCCAGGTTGGGCTTTGCCACAAGCTCCCTATGTCTTACTTCAGCCGCCTCAAGGCTTGCATTTGCGGTGGTGTAGGCAAGGCTGTCCTTTTCCAGCTGTGTTTGGCAGTTTTCCAGCTGTGTTTTGGCGGCAGTCAAGCTGTCCCTGTAGGTATTCAGCTCATTTAAGGCTATAACTCCGCCTTGGTAAAGCTGTTGATTTTTTTCAAAATCCTCATTGGCACGCTCCAAATCACTCTCTGCCTTAGCCAGATTATTTCTGTCTATGGTAAGGCTGTACTCAATATCCTCCAAGGTGCTTTTGCACTGAGTTATTTCAGCCTCTGCCGCTTTAATTTCACTTTCCGTGGCAGGCAGAGAAAGCCCTCTGAGCTGCTCCTCCAAAGCCTTTACGCTAAGCCTTGCATCGTCCAGCTGATTTATAACGCTGTCCGTATTGTCCTCATCGTAGGTAAACAGTACCTGACCCTTCTCCACATAGTCACCCTCCGATACCAATACCCTTTTAATTTTACCGTTGTTTGAGGCATAAATCCTGACAGGCTCCTTTAACTCCACATTACCCGTTACCTCTACCTTGGACACCATTTCCCGAGCCACGGCCTCTGCCGCCGTTACGGGAACAGCCGTATCGGCTCCGCCTTTCAGAAGTCCGCTTATGCCTCCTGCCGCTCCCAGCAGGACTATAGCTGTTGCTATGCCTGCAATAACTTTTTTCTTCATAATACATATCTCTCCTTATAAAATAATTTTGCACTTCAAATTATACTCCCTTTTGCATTTTTTTACATTATTTTTTTTATTAAGATTGTCTTAATTTTACTTATTTCCCATTCTTTACAAAAATCTAGCAAGCTGATATAATGTATTTAAGCCTGTTTCAGGGCTGACTTTACAAAAATTTAACATAAAATATACCCTTTCAGAGTATAAGAATAACAAAAAATCCTTTATAATTACCCTGTAGTAAATACATAAAAAAAGGAGATATTGCATTGAATACCAAAATTTTTGTTACAGAGGATGATGACAATATACGTGAGCTTATTAAAATAGCTCTTGAGGGTTACGGCTACACGGTTTTCGCCTACGAAAACGCTGAGGATGCCCTTGCTGCTATGGAAAATACCGCCTGCGATTTGGCTATTTTTGACATTATGCTTCCCGGCATTGACGGTACACAGGCAGTTAATCAATTACGCTCCGACCCTAAAAACGCAAATCTTCCCATAATAATGCTGACAGCCAAGGACAGTGAGCTTGACAAAATCATAGGTCTTGATATGGGTGCGGACGACTATGTAACAAAGCCCTTCAGTGTTCTGGAGCTTATGGCAAGAATACGCTCCCTTTTACGCCGTTCTCAGAGTGCAACAGCTCAAGGCTCTGCCTTACTTAAAATGGGTGAGCTTACAATTAACTCAAACACAGGTGAGGTACGTGCAGGAGATACTTCCGTTACCCTTACCCTTAAGGAGTTTGAGCTTTTAAAGTTTTTAGTTGAAAACTCTCACCGTGTCGTGTCCCGAAACGAGCTTTTAAACAAAATCTGGGGCTATGAATACACAGGTGAAACAAGAACGGTTGATATTCACATTCGTACCCTACGTCAGAAGCTCGGTACCTATTGCGAATATATTAAAACCGTAAGAGGTATGGGATACAGAGCTACTGCGGAATAAGGAGGTTTTCCCATGAAAGCTGCCATTTTACGTGGCTATCTTATAATAACCCTTGTATGCCTTACCGTAATAAGTATTGCTTTTTGCTATATTTATGCCGGGGTCAGTCTTGAGCAAACGGAAAATAAGCTTTTGGAGTCCCTGCACCTTATAGACTACAATCTTGACTACACCAAGGACATACGCTCTCAAGCCTCTGCCCTTAATAATATACTTACCTCCTCTGCACGTATTACCGTAATACGTAAGGACGGTCAGGTTATAGCCGATACCTCCGCAGGAGAGGAAATTGAAAAGGACAACCACTTATCCCGTCCTGAGGTTCAGGAGGCACTTGCCATGGGTCAGGGGTCTAATATCCGATATTCTACCACTATGAATGCAGAGCTTATTTACGGAGCTGTAATCTCAAAGGACGGTAACTATATTTTAAGACTTTCCGAACCCTACAAAGGCAAGTTTTATATTGCAGGCTCTCTTGTGCCTGCCATTATCTTTACCTGCTCCCTTATTTTTCTCCTTTCAAGCCTGCTGGCAAGGAGCTTAACAAACAGCATAACCCAACCTCTGACAGAAATATGCAATGCTCTTGCAAATGCAAAAAGCTACAATATTAAAAAGCTTAACAAGTGTCAGTTTGATGAAATAAACGCTATTGTAGATGTAATAAACGGTCTTTCCGTAAGGATAGAAAAAACCATTGAGGATATAAACTTTGAAAAAAGAAAAACCGCCTACATACTTGACAATATGCAGGAGGGTCTTATTCTCCTGGACGGCGAGCAGAGGGTTATGACAATAAACAAGGCGGCTATGAATATATTGGGCTGTAAAACAAGGAAAACAGGTAAAAGCATTTTATACTATACCCAAAATCTCCTTATCTCCCAAGGTGTTGAAAAAGCCTTTGCAACAGGCATTGAGCAAGGCTTTGACATAACCTCCCCCGACGGACGTATATACAATATACTTATTAATAAAATCAGCACCCCCGACCTTAAGGATGCAGGGGACGGTGCAATTATCTTTATGCCGGAGGTTACCAAGGACAGAGCCGCAGAAAGTATGCGACAGGAGTTTTTCTCAAATGCCTCTCACGAGCTTAAGACGCCTATTACCTCTATTAACGGCTATGCCGAGCTTTTGACCTCAGGCATTAAGTATTCACCTCAACAGCAGGAGGAATTTTTGCAGCGTATTAAAAACGAGGCAGGCAATATGACGGGCTTGATTAACGACATACTTACCATTTCAAGGCTTGAAACGGGCGGTAATGCAGACAATGAAAGCCCTGTAAGCATATCCCTTTTAATACAGGATATATTTGCAAGTGTAAGCCCTATGGCTAAGGAAAAAAATGTATCCCTTTATACCAACTGCGAAAGCATTACGGTAAAAGCTGACTATAAAAAGCTTTATCAGCTTGCCAATAACCTTATTGTAAATGCGGTAAAGTACAATAAGCCAAACGGTTCCGTAACAGTAACTGCCACAGGAGGAGATATATTTACCCTTACTGTTGCCGACACAGGTATAGGCATACCTGCAGACAGCAAGTCAAGAGTATTTGAACGCTTTTATCGTGTGGATAAGGGCAGAAGCAAAAAGACCCCCGGCACAGGCTTGGGGCTTGCCATTGTAAAGCACGTTGTAAACTACTATCACGGCAATATAAGCCTTGAAAGTCAGCTTGATGTAGGTACGGAAATAACAGTAAACTTACCTATAGAAATTATTAATTAAAGCCGTAGCCATACGGCTTTTTTTATTTGGCAAATTTGCCGTAAATTATCCACAAAAATATCCACATATCGTGTTAATAAAAATTTTTTTTCAAAGGTTTATCAGCAAATAAGCGGCATTGAAGTGTTGATAACATTTTTGTATATAAAGCCTATTGACATACTATATATTGTGGTGGTAAAATATTGTTTACACGAAATATAGTAAATTATTAAACTTTACAAACCGCTAAAAAAAGCGTTAAACACAAAATTTTAAGAGGGAGGTATTTTAAATGGCGGATTTAGAGCAGGTATTTATTATTAAAAAGGACGGTACATTAGAGGCTTTCGATCCCTCTAAAATTATAAAGGCTATTACAAAATCGGCTAACCGAGTTATGTACACCTTTACCAAGGAAGAGTACGACAATGTTATTGACCGCATTACAAGCCGTATTGAGCAAAACAATCTAAAGAAAATTCCTATCCAGACTATGCACAACCTTGTGGAAAGTGCCTTAGAGGATATTGAGCCTAAGGTTGCCAAAAGCTACAAGGACTACCGTAACTATAAAAAGGATTTTGTGCATATGCTTGATGATGTTTATCAGAAGGCACAGTCCATTATGTATATAGGCGATAAGGAAAACTCCAACACCGACTCTGCTTTGGTTGCTACAAAGCGCAGCCTTATATATAACCACTTAAATAAGGAGCTTTATCAGAAGTTTTTCCTTACAACAGAGGAAAAGCAGGCTTGCCGTGACGGTTATATCTATATCCACGATATGTCTGCAAGACGTGATACCATGAACTGCTGTCTTTTTGATATGGCAAACGTGCTTAAAGGCGGCTTTGAAATGGGTAACCTCTGGTATAACGAGCCTAAGACCCTGACCGTTGCCTTTGATGTTATAGGCGACGTGGTGCTTTCAACGGCAAGTCAGCAGTACGGTGGCTTTACCGTGCCTGAAATTGATAAGATTTTGGCTCCTTATGCCGAAAAGAGCTATAACAAATACTATGATGAAATAAAGGAAATTCTGTTACAGACCAAGGACAGCCTTACAGCTGAGGACGAGGAATTTATTGACTCCAAGGCTGTTGCAAAGGTTAAGCGTGAGTTTGAGCAGGGCTTCCAGGGTCTTGAATATAAGCTTAACTCCGTAGGCTCTTCAAGAGGCGACTATCCCTTTATTACAATTACCTTAGGTCTTGCCAAGGACAGATTTGGTAAAATGGCAGCTATTACTGCTCTTAAGGTACATGAAAATGGTCAGGGCAAGGCAGGCAACAAAAAGCCCGTGCTTTTCCCTAAGATTGTATTTTTGTTTGACAAGAACCTTCACGGAGAGGGCTGTGAGCTTTATGACGTATTTGAGGCAGGCTTAAGCTGTTCAGCCAAGACTATGTACCCCGACTGGTTAAGTCTTACAGGTGACAGCTATGTGGCTGAGGCTTATAAGAAATACGGTGTTGTAATAAGTCCTATGGGCTGTCGTGCCTTCCTTTCACTCTGGTTTGAAAGAGGCGGTATGGCACCTGCCGATGAAAATGACAAGGCAATTACCGTAGGTCGCTTTAACCTTGGTGCTATCAGCCTTCATCTGCCTATGATTTTAGCTAAGGCAAGGGCAGAAAGCAGAGATTTCTATGAGGTCCTTGACTACTACCTTGAAATGATAAGAAAAATCCACAAAAAGACTATTGACTACCTTGGCGAAATGAAGGCGTCAACCAACCCTGTCGCCTACTGCGAGGGAGGCTTCTACGGCGGTCATCTCAAACCATCTGACAAGATTAAGCCTTTGCTTAAGTCCTGTACCATAAGCTTTGGTATTACGGCACTTAACGAATTGCAGGAGCTTTATAATCAGAACAGCCTTGTTGAGGACGGTCAGTTTGCAATAGAGGTTATGGAATATATTAATAAAAAGGTTGACCAATTCAAGAAAGAGGACGGTATTCTTTACGCACTTTACGGTACACCTGCCGAAAGCCTTTGCGGCTTACAGGTTAAGCAGTTCAGAAAGAAATACGGCATTATTGAGCATGTTTCCGACAGAGAGTATGTGTCAAACAGCTTCCACTGCCACGTAAGCGAGGAAATTACACCTATTGAAAAGCAGGACCTTGAAAAGCGTTTCTGGAATTTAATGAACGGCGGCAAAATACAGTATGTTAAATACCCTATCGCCTATAATCTGGACGCTGTTAAGACCCTTGTTTACAGAGCTATGGATATGGGCTTTTACGAGGGTGTAAACCTTTCCTTATCCTACTGCGATGACTGCGGACATGAAGAGCTTGATATGGACGTTTGCCCTAAGTGCGGCAGTAAAAACTTAACTAAGATAGAAAGAATGAACGGCTATCTATCCTATTCAAGAGTAAACGGCGATACCCGTCTTAATGATGCAAAAATGGCAGAAATTGCCGACAGAAAAAGTATGTAATAGTATGAAAAGGTAAGAAGTAACATGAGATACCATAATATAACACATGATGATATGTTAAACGGTGAGGGGTTAAGGACAGTATTGTGGGTTGCAGGCTGTACCCATCAGTGCGAAAATTGTCATAACCCTATTACCTGGGATATAAACGGAGGCGTTTTATTTGACGAGGCGGCTGAAAGAGAGCTTTTCTCAGAGGGCAGTAAGGGCTATATATCAGGTATAACCTTCAGCGGAGGTGACCCTCTTCACCCGGAAAACAGGGAGGAGGTTACCCGCCTTGCCAAAAAATATAAGGAAAAATGCCCTAAAAAAAATATTTGGCTGTATACAGGCTTTCTTTGGGAGACAGTAAGTAATCTGCCTGTTATGGAATATGTTGATGTAGTAATTGACGGTCGCTTTGTTGAGGAGCTTAAGGACCCTCAATTACATTGGCGAGGCAGCAGTAACCAGCGTGTCATAGATGTACAGGCTACCCTTAAAAAGGGCGAGGTTGTGCCTTATAACTATGAGTAAGGAGTTTTTTATGGATAATATATTATTTGCTAAATTAAGAGAGGGTGCTATAATTCCTCAAAAGGACGAATGGAATGCAGGCTATGATATTTATCCCTGCTTTGATGAGGACTATTTAGTTATACCTCCTCATCAGACACGCCTTGTACCTACAGGCATAGCAAGCGTTATCCCTGTTGACTACTATATGCAGATACAGGAGCGTGGTTCAAGCGGCAGTAAGGGCATAAAGTACAGTGCAGGTGTTATTGATTCAGGCTACAGAGGTGAGTGGTTTCTTGCAACCACTAATTGTAATAACAAACCGCTTGTTATACTTAAAAGTGATTTAAGCACTCTGCCTGAAAGCATTAAGTCCTTAATTGAGGATACTATGATTATCTATCCTTATGAAAAGGCTCTTTTCCAGGCTATAGTACATAATGTACACAATGAATTGGGAGTAAAAGAGATTGCTCCCGAGGAAATTAACAACTACCCCTCACAAAGAGGAGCAGGTAAGCTTGGCAGCAGCGGAAAGTAAGAAATAAAATTTTGTTTTATAATCTTCCTCCTATATAAACCACAAAAACAGAACCGTTAGTTAAGTCGGACGGTTCTGTTTTTGCAATTACGGTTCTGTAATATTGTGTGTTGTTGAAAATTGCACCAATATTACAGAGCCGATTTTTTTGCACTGCTTTTTTATTTAATAAGTATTGACAATAATCCGAAATCGGATTATAATATCAATACGATTTCGGATTAAAGGAAGAAAATCAATGGATAATAATTATGAAATTGTCAGACGAATGATTACGGCAACCTCTCAGATTGACGGTGTTTATTACCTTTTTTCAAGGTGGCTGGGAATTAACGAAAATACCTTAGCCTTTTTCTATACCATAAATGACGGCAAGCCTCATTCCCAAAAGGAAATCTGCAATGAAATGCTTATCCCCCGTACAACAATTAACACCATTGTTAAAAATGTTCTTGCAGAGGGATATATTGAGTTTGTTCCCCAACGTCATTTTAAGGAAAAATATATTGTTCTTACCGAAAAGGGCAAAGAATATGCCAACAACCTTTTAAGCAAATTATATAAGGCAGAGGAGGCGGCTATGACAAGCACCCTTGAAAGCTTTTCTCCCAAGTTTATAGAGGCTGTAGAACATTTCAGCAAAGCCTTTTCCGAGGAATTTAACAAAATTAAGGAGAAGTCAGATGGACAGCTATAATCTATATACAAAAACCAAAATTTTAAAACTGTTTTTTATGGTGGCGGTACCCGGCTCAATCGGTATGATTGCTTCCTCTCTTTGGGGACTTTTTGACGGTATACTGGTAGGTAATTATCTAGGTGAGGAGGCATTTGCCGCAGTAAACCTTGCCTTTCCCTTTATAGCTATTAATTTTTCCCTTGCAGACTTAATCGGTGTTGGTGCCTCTGTACCTATTTCCATAGCTTTAGGTCAAAATCAGGAGGATAAGGCAAAAAATTATTTTACCTGTGCCTGTATAACCATAATTGCTGTAGGCATTATTTCGGGTATTATATTGTATGCTCTTGCCCCTGTTTTTTTCAGTGTCATGGGTGCAGAGGGAGAGCTAAAAAGGCAGGCAATGCTGTATTTACGCATATATGCAATTTTTTCCCCTTTGACAAATATTGTTTTTGCCATGGATAACTTTTTGCGTATCTGCGGAAAAATAAAAAGCAGTATGTTTATTAATATTCTTATGTCAATATTTATACTTGTGCTGGAGTTTTTCTGCTTTGCAGGTCTTAATATGGGTATAGAGGGCTCACCTATTGCCGTTTCTCTGGGTATGATTATATGTGCTGTTATTATGTTATACCCCTTTGCGGCAAAAAAGCTTGTCCTCAGCTTTTGCAAGCCCAAATTTTCCCTTGATATTATTAAACGCTTTGTAATAAGCGGAGGTCCTAACTTTTTAAGCAACACTGCCGCAAAGCTCACCTCTATTATTATGAATATTGTTTTGCTTGATATGGGCGGCTCACAGGCAGTAAGCATTTACGGCATATTAATGTATATAGGCGACATTGTACAGCAGTTGTTGTACGGTGCCTGCGACTCCCTGCAGCCTGCCATAGGCTATAACTGGGGTGCCGAAAATAAGGCAAGGGTAAAAGGACTTGTTAAATGCTGCTTCGGGGCAAGTGCGGTTATTTCTTTTCTGGGCGTGGCTGTTATGGTTATATTCCCTGAAGAAATAGTTACCATGTTTTTAAAGGATAGTCAGGGCGGCCTGCTTGCTGCCTCTGTTTCCGCACTTTGGCTTTACAGCCTGACATATTTAACAAGGTGGCTTCCCTTTACAGTACAAAGCTTTATGATTGCCGTAAACAAGGTTTCCCCTGCAACAGTGCTGTCGGTGGCAAATACCTTTGTTTTACCTCTTATTCTCCTTGTATTACTCTACCCCCTGGGTCTTGAGGGTATCTGGCTTAATACATCTGTTACCTCTGCCCTTGTAACGGTTTTGGCGGTTGTGTTTCTTGTAAGAATGAAAAAGAAGGATGGATTAAGGAATAAATAAAATATAAAACAGTTGAGTTTTTAAGGTTATTGTGCTATAATTAGCCGTATAAAATTGTGAAAATATAGCTTATTAGGTAAGAGGATTAAGATATGAACTATATAGGTTCTAAACTTTCTTTATTGAATTTTTTGCAAGATTCGATTTATGATATTACAGAATATAAAAAAGGTGATAATTTTGTTTTTGCAGACTTATTTGCAGGAACAGGTGTTGTAGGAGCAAAATTTAAGGAAAATGGGTGTACTGTTATTTCTAATGATATTCAGCACTATAGCTATATTCTTTCAAAGCATTATATCGAAAACAATTCACCAATAGATACTTCGCTCTTGAAAGAGTTAAATGAACTTGAGGGAATTAATGGATTTATTTATAAAAATTATTGCAATGGATCGGGAAGCGGTCGTAACTATTTTACTGATTATAATGGCAGAAAGTGTGATGCTATTAGACAGAAACTTGAATTTCTTTTAAAAAATAAATTAATCAGCTCTAATCAATATTATTATTTTTTGGCAAGTTTAATAAATTCTATTGATAAATTTGCAAATACGGCTTCTGTATATGGAGCTTTCTTAAAGCATATAAAAAAATCGGCGGATAAAAATTTTGTATTGGAGTTGTTGCCTATTATTGACGGTTGTGATGATGGAATAGTTTACAATGAAGATATTAATGAATTAATTAGAAGAATTAAAGGGGATGTTTTATATCTTGATCCGCCATATAATGCAAGGCAGTATTGCTCAAATTATCATGTACTAGAAACAATTTCAAGGTATGATAATCCTATTTTAAGTGGCAAATCAGGTCTTCGTGACTATAGCAAACAAAAAAGCATGTTTTGCTCTAAGAGAACCGTAAGTAATGTATTTGAGGATTTAATTGCAAATGCAAATTTTAAATATATATTTTTAAGCTACAATAATGAAGGATTAATGGATTCGGATACAATAAAGAATATTATGTTTAAATATGGCAACTATGAAGTAATAACAACAGACTATCGCAGATTTAAAGCAGATAAAGAAGAAAATAGAAATCACAAGGCAAAATCTACAGTTGAATATTTGCATTGTCTTATAAAAAATAGGTGATTTTATGGCAAAGTACAATGATTTAGATATGTCAAAGTGGAAGGAATATGATGATATTTATACGGATTCACTTTGGTTGATTGATAGACGAGATAATTCCGGGGTACATAACGGTAGTTATCATGGTAATTTTATTCCTCAAATTCCAAATCAACTATTTAGGAGATATACAAAAAAAGGCGACTGGATTTTAGATCCTTTTATGGGAAGCGGAACTTCCTTAATTGAAGCACAAAGGCTGAATCGCAACTCCATAGGTATAGAACTTCAAGAGTCTGTTGCAACAGATGCTTATGAGAGATTGAAAATTGAAAAGAATGATTTTTGCTCTAGTAGAATTTATATTGGAGATAGTAAGAACATTAATATTAGTAAAATTCTGTCAGAAATCGGCATTAAAAAAATTCAATTTGTTATAATGCACCCACCTTACTGGGATATAATAAAATTTTCCCAAAACCCCAACGACATATCTAACTCTAAAAGTTTAGATGAGTTTTTAGAAAATATGGAGCGGATTATAGATAATACTTGTCAGTACCTTGAAAAAAATAGATACTGTGCATTAGTAATAGGCGATAAATACGCTAAATCTCAGATTATTCCATTAGGTTTTCATTGTATGAATTTATTTTTACAAAGAGGTTATTTAATGAAAGCTATATTGGTTAAAAATTTTGAGGATACTAAAGGAAAAGCTAATCAAAAGGCTATTTGGAGATATAGAGCTTTGGCAAGTGATTTTTATATATTTAAGCACGAATATATTTTTGTATTTAAAAAAATAAATGAATAAAAAACAGGTTTTATTTATAAATTACATAGTATGTAAAAAGATTCTTTGCCAACTACATTATAAATTGACAAAGAATCTGATTTAAAATAATAAACATTATTCCTTGCCCTTGAGATGTTTTTTAAACTCTAAAGGATCATACCAATAGCAACCTATGCAGTAATCCTCCTCCATATTATGATTTTCTGTTCCCTTGTAAAATGATATGGGGTAGCCTAATTTCTTTGCATCAAACCTTTTTTTAGTTTTTATGCATTCTTTACAAAATTGACGTTTTGCATCGTTGGCAGCTTTACTTAGAGGTTGAAAATCTGATAAAGTTTGGTTTTCGTTTCTCATTACTCTGCCCTCGTTTTTCATTCCATTTTTATGATCTACTTCCGGATTTGATGTTCCCAAGATTACACAACGTTGAGATTTGATTATTTTTTTTATATCAGATCTAATATGCTGGGAGTAATCATTGTTATTAAATCCATTTAAGCGAATTCTATCAATTCCGTTGCTTGGAGTAATGCTTTTATCAAACTCAATAATATATCTTTTTGCTAAAGTTGATTCTTTTCTTGCCCAAGATGCTCCATTTCCAAATTTAAGATCAGCATAATTTCCTACAAATTCAGACGTATCTACCCATCGACTTATTCCTTCTGAGTTTGGATTTGCTAGTTCAATAAATAATTCGGTTTTTGTTGCCATTTTATAACCCCTCTCTTTATTTTTATCATCGTAGTTATAAGTTTTCAAAAAGCTCGCGAAGTGTAATTCCGAATCCATCAGCAATTTTTTTGATATTTATAATAGAGATGTTCCTTTTTCCTGCCTCTACAGAGACATAGTATGTCCTATCCATGCCTATTTTAAGTGCGAATTTTTCTTGACTGAGACCTGCTTTTATTCGCAAACCACGAATTCTATTACCAAATTCTATTTTTATCACAAAAACATACCTCCTAATTATTTTCATTATATAAACAAACATAATATGAGGCAACGGACTATAAGTAACAACGGCGTATGTTAATTATATTGGTGTTGAATTATAAAGGTTACATTCGTCATAATTATTATATTTTACTTCGAAGCTTGTCATAAAGTTTTTGTGCTATTTGACAAGATAAAGGGGCATTTTACAGCGAAAATTGTTAATATATTTTATTGATATTAAACTATACTGTGTGGTAAAATGATATTTAGCGTAAAATGCCCTTTTGGGCAATAAATAAATATAAGAGAGTGAGATTATTATGATAACTAAAAGAGAGGACATCAGAAATATTGCCATTATTGCTCACGTTGACCACGGCAAAACCACTTTGGTGGACGAACTTTTAAAGCAAAGCGGTACCTTCCGTTCAAATCAGGTTATACGAGAGAGGGTTATGGACTCGGGTGATATTGAAAGAGAAAGAGGTATTACCATACTTTCAAAAAACACCTCCGTATATTATGATGATGTAAAAATTAACATAGTTGACACACCGGGACATGCTGACTTCGGCGGTGAGGTTGAGCGTGTACTTAAAATGGTAAACGGTGTTGTGCTTGTAGTTGATGCCTATGAGGGTGCTATGCCACAGACTAAGTTTGTCCTTAGAAATGCTCTTGCTTTAGGCTTGCCTGTTGTTGTCTGCGTAAACAAGATTGACCGTCCCGAGGCAAGACCTGAGGAGGTTGTTGATGAAATTTTAGAGCTTTTTATGGAGCTTGACGCTACTGATGAACAGCTTGACAGTCCTTTTGTATACGCATCAGCCAAGTTAGGCAAGGCGGCACTTACACCTGAGGAGGCTCTTAATGCTACGGATATGAAGCCTCTTTTCGACACTATAATTGAGCATATTCCTGCCCCCGAGGGCGACCCTGAGGCAGATTTACAGATGCTTGTTACAACCATTGATTATAACGAGTATGTAGGACGTATCGGTATCGGTAAGATTGAAAACGGCTCTGTTAAGGTAAATGATGAAATTGCCATTGTAAACGTACATGACCCCGACAAGCTTATTAAAACAAGGGTAACCAAGCTTTACGAATACGAGGGTCTTGAGAGAATAGAGGTTAAGGCGGCATCCATGGGTGCCATTGTTGCGGTAAGCGGTATGCCTGAAATTCACATAGGCGATACTATCTGTAACCCTAACAACCCACAGCCCATTGAGGTTAATAAAATAAGCGAGCCTACCCTTTCCATGACCTTCTCTGTAAATGACAGTCCTTTTGCAGGTCAGGAGGGTAAGTTTGTTACAAGCCGTCACTTACGTGACAGACTTCAGAGAGAGCTTAACACGGACGTAAGCTTAAGAGTTGAGGATACTGACGTTGCAGAGGCATTTAAGGTAAGCGGACGCGGTGAATTACACCTTTCCATCCTTATTGAAACAATGCGTCGAGAGGGCTATGAGTTCCAGGTATCCCGTCCCGAGGTTCTTTATAAGGAGATTGACGGCAAGAGATGTGAGCCTATGGAGCTTGCTACCATTGACGTGCCTGAGGAGTATGTGGGCAGTGTAATTGAAAAGCTGGGTACAAGAAAGGGCGAAATGGTAAATATGCAGCCCTCACAGACAGGCTACACAAGGCTTGAGTTTAATATTCCCGCAAGAGGTCTTATCGGCTACAGAAATGAATTTCTTACAGATACAAGAGGTAACGGTATTATAAACACTGTGTTTAACGGCTATGAGGAGTATAAGGGCGAAATTCAGAGCCGTCAGTCAGGCAGTCTTGTTGCCTTTGAAACAGGCGATGCAGTTACCTACGGTTTGTTTAACGCTCAGGAGAGAGGCGAGCTGTTTATCGGTGCAGGCACTAAGGTTTACGGCGGTATGATTGTAGGCCGCAACTCACGCAGCGGTGATATGGAGGTTAATGTTTGTAAAAAGAAACAGCTTACAAACACCCGTGCATCAGGCTCCGATGACGCCTTGAAGCTTACACCTCATACGGTAATGAGCCTTGAGCAGTGTATAGATTTTATATCAGATGACGAGCTTGTGGAGGTAACTCCCGAAAGCCTTCGTTTAAGAAAGAAGCTTCTTGACCCTGTGGCAAGAAGAAAGGCGGCAAGATGCTGAAAATTCTTTAAGGTGTGTATGTAAACACACCTTAAATTTTATGATTAGGAGAAGTTATGGGTACAAAAAAAGGTAATTCATTTGTAAAAATGGCGGCTATTCTGGCGGCAGCAGGTATAATAGTAAGACTGATAGGCTTTTTATACCGTCTGCCCCTTACCAATATGATAGGTGATGAGGGTAATGGTATCTATGCCGCAGGCTACAATATATACAACTTTTTTCTTATAATGAGCTCTGCCGGCTTGCCTGTAGCTATCTCACGTATGGTAGCCGAAAGGCTTGCCCTTGAGGAATATTCAAATGCACGCAGAATTTTCAAGGTATCTATGCTGGCGGCAGGTGGCTTAAGTCTGTTCTTTGCCCTGCTTATGGCGGCAGGTACCTACGCCTTTCAGAGGTACTGTGTTGCAGTGGGAAATACAAAGGATATATGGTACCAGAGTGTATACTGTCTTTACAGCCTTTCCCCTACAATTTTTATAGTAGGCATAATGGCAGTTTACAGAGGCTACTTTCAAGGCTTTCAGACTACCGTTCCAACCTCCCTTTCCCAGATAGTTGAGCAGGTATTTAATGCAATTTTCAGCGTATACCTTGCCTGGGCATGGATAAGGTACGGTGTAGAGTTTGGTGCGGCAGGCGGTACGGCAGGTACGGGCATAGGTGCCTTGGCAGGTCTTATAGTCCTTGTTGTATTCTATATTTCCACAAGACAGAGCCGAAATGAGCTTTTTAAAGAGGATAAGGGCAATTACAGACTGCAAAGTGCAAAAGAAATAACCGTAAATCTTATTAAAATAGCGGTACCCATTATAACAGGCACGGCTATTTTCTCCATGACTAATTTCGTGGATATGTTTATGGTAGACTCAAGGCTTGCTGCGGCAGGCTTTGACGACAATACCATTATCTCTCTTTACGGACAGCTTAACGGTAAATATGTTACACTTACCACAATGCCCGTTTCCATATCCACAGCCATTGCTACAGCGGTTATACCAAGCATAGCCGCAAGCATTACAAGGGGCGAAAAAGACCTGGTTCAGACTAAGGTTGATACAGCTCTCAGGATAACTATGATAATTTCCATACCTGCCGCCTGCGGCTTGGGTGTTTTAGGCTCACCTATACTTAAAATGCTTTTCCCTAAGTATTCAGAGGGAGGTGCCTTAATTACCGTAGGCTCACTGAGCGTAGTATTTCTTGCCTTAAGCCAGATTTCAACAGGTGTATTACAGGGCATAGGCAAGGTTAAAACTCCTGCCTTTAATGCACTTTGGGGAGCTTTAATTAAAATTCCCTTTAACTATGTGCTTATTGCCATACCTCAGATTAATATTATAGGTGCAGTTATAAGCACCACAGTCTGCTATATGGTTTGCAGTATCCTTAACTTCAGAGCATTGGTAAAGGCAACAGGGGTTAAGCCCGACTATAAGGGTATGCTTGTTAAGCCTGCCGCAGCTGCCCTTGCAATGGGTGTTGTGTGCTTTGGCACTTATGCACTTATTTACGGATTGCTTCATTATAATACCCTTGCAACTATTGTTGCCATTGTAGTTGCTATTGTTGTGTACTTTGTGGTTATGGTGCTTATAAAGGGCTTTACAAGAGATGATTTGAAAATGCTGCCTATGGGCGGCAGGCTTATTGCTGTACTTGAGAAAAGAAATTTAATTTAAAGGCGGGGGATAGGTTAACCCGAAGAAAAAGATTTCTGTTTCAGCAGAGGTTAATAGAATGGTTTTATAATATTTGGTATGGTTGAAAAATCATACCAAATATTTTTTTGCATAAAAAAGGCGGCATAGATTTAGAAAATCCACACCGCCGAAGCTTAGATTTTTGTCGACCGCAGTTTTACAAAAAACTAATTTTATTAAAGCTTAGGAATAAGGTCGTAATATTCCTGAACAGTTGCATCGTTAAGGCAAGCCTGAATAATCTTGTGACCTAATGGGTCAAGCTCAGGAGAATCAAACTGCTTTAACTGCTCCTTAAAGAAGTCCGTAAGAATTTTAGCACCTACATCGTAGCCCTCGTTACCTACAGCAGCCTGCTTATTAACCTGAAGAAGCTCCTTAGGTACTTCATTGCCGTCAATCTTCATTGATTTAAGAACATAGCCTAAAATTGAGCATCTTGACTCATCAAGCATTTCACGTCTGAACTTAGCACCGCCACGTCTTGAAAGGTACTCTCTTGTAGCCCACTGACCTGCAAAGCCTACCTTATAGCAACCGATGTACTGATTAGGTATAAGGATATATCTTGTTGAAGGTGTATCAAGAATTTGCTTAAGAAGCAGATTAGCCTGGTCAACCTTTTTACCTGTAGCAAACGGCCAGTAAGAGCCAACACCCTCGCTTTTAAGGGTATTACCGCTGTTATCGATAATTGATGGGTTAGCAAAGCCACGTGGTGCAACCAATCTCCAAATCCATGCCAAAGCAGGAGGAAGCACGTGGAAAAGACCTATAATACCGTAGTTAGGGTTTTCCTTAGTTGTAGGCGGAGTACGAACACCGAAGCTTCTTACGTCTACCTCAGCAGCACCGCAAACAATGTTATTTTTAAGTCTTCTTGACATAATAAGTCTTGGGTTAGGACAAGGCACACCCGGCTCATCCTCTATATGCTCCCAGATAAGACAGGTTGAATCGGGTACAGCCTGCATATTAATAAAGATAAGAGGCTCCTTTGGATGGATTGCCGCCTTTTCCGTTTCAGGCTCTGTGCCATACTGGTCAATATGGTTTACACGTAAGAACCAGCCGTTCTCAGCATCAGCCACAACAAGCTTTTTGCTGTCATTCTGAAGTGACGGATGTGCAAGAGCCATATCGTCCGTAACAGGATGAAGCTCTGAGGTATCTGTAATATTAACAAGAGTCTTTTCACCTGTAATGGTATTGGTTGCAAGTAAAAGACGTCCGTCTGCCTCTCTGTGGAAAGGCTCTGTCATCTCTGACTTACCGCCGCCCGATGCACCCTCGTGCATAATTGTAAGCTCTAACTCGTAAGGAGTAATAATTTTAACTGTTGAAGCGTGGAGAGTAACCCACTTTTCCTGCTCGCCGATGTCAAGGAGGATACTGTAAACACCTTTCTTAGCTGAAGGACCGGGATAAAGGTTGTAGCTGAATACCTCCTGCATATTGTACATACGATTGTGAACAACAACCTGCTTACCCTCAAAATGAGTATGACGGAAAGGAGGTGCTACATAGATAACGCCTCTGGGCTTAAAGAAGTTAGGCACCTTTTCCGCAGGGATAAAGCACTGAAGGTCAGCCAGCATAGCTGCAAAACAGGCTGCATTTTTAGGTACAATGGCTATTGAGGGATAACCCAGCTTAAGGTCCTCATTACCTGCATAGAAGGGCAGTACAATAAGGGAGTCCCTTGTTTTAAGCCACTCAAAGGTTTCCTCACGAACGCCGTCAAAAGGCTTGCCGAATCTTTCCTCAAACCTTGGCTTATCTGTAGGCAGGTTATCTGCAATTACCATTGAGTTAGGGTCACGACGACGCATAGCCTTATCGTCATAATTAATAACCATACCGTTTTTACAGCTGGTAACATAAACCTCACGAACAGACTTACCGTTTACATCAAAGCTTACATCAAAGGTCTTATTGCCCTTGCCGCCCAGAGCTAACTCAAAAAGATGTTCTCTGCTCTCAGGTAC
This sequence comes from uncultured Bacillota bacterium, assembly GCA_958426775.1. Taxonomy (GTDB): domain Bacteria; phylum Bacillota; class Clostridia; order Lachnospirales; family CAG-274; genus CALWRD01. The sequence goes on along the minus strand of CATZZP010000002.1, from coordinate 29,410 downwards.
AATCACCTCAGGCACTGCCTTTAAAATATCAGTTACACACTGAGGGAGAACCATTTTGCTTACAATAGAGTTCTTCATAAATTTGCCTCCTTAAAATAATATATCATACGGGAGCTGACTCCCTCTCATATACATACGTAAAATTACGGTTTAGTTTTAAAATTTATCCAAACTACCGCATTGTATCATAATAATTTAACTATATCATCTATAATATTACCACTACTTTTTACAAAAATCAAGTAAAACAAATTCATTTTTACCGATTTATGAATTATTACAATAAACAGCCTTTAAAACCATTTAATATAGTCAATTTTTACATAGATTTTAAGGTATTTTTACAGCTTAAAGCTTTTAAAATTGTCAGACAATTGAATAAATCCTTTTATTGACCGGCATTTACATATTATTCCTTATTAAATATATACAAAAATACCTCTTAAATTTCTACATAAAAAAAGCATATCTATCTTAAATTGATAAATATGCCTTATGCTTATATTTTAATTCGCCTTTTTACACCGTAACGTGGGGCAACATACATATTAAAATCACCGCCGATAACGGCACCCTCCCTCTCAAGGCTATCCTTTACCGTATTAAAGGCAAGGAGAGGAGTGTTATTTTCATTACTGAGGTGACCTAAAAACACATTCTTTAGCTTGCTTGTGTATATTTCCTTAAGGATAGTACCGCAGCTTACATTGCTTAAATGACCTAAATCGCTTAGTACCCTCTGCTTGAGCTGATAGGGATATGGACCTGTCTTTACCATTTCTACATCATGGTTGCTTTCTATAAGTAAAACAGAGCTGTCCCTTATATTTTCCCTGACCTCCTCCGTAATATGACCTATATCGGTGGCTATGGTAATTTTGCTTTTACCGTCTGAAATAGTGTAGCCTACAGGCTGTGCAGCATCATGAGGTATATCAAAGGGCTTTATAACCAGGTCGTTTATAATAAGACTTTCCCCGCTGTAAAGGGTATTTTTGTTAGAGTGCTTAATATTGCCTACCTTATCGGGCATATGCTCCCAGGTACCCTCGGTTGCGTATATGGGTATATCGTACCGCCTTGACATAATCCCCACGCCGTCTACATGGTCGTTATGCTCATGGGTAACCAAAATTCCGTCAATATCATAGCCTGTAAGCTCCAGCTCGCCTAAGCCTGCCTCAATACGCTTACCGCTTAGACCTGCATCTATAAGCAGTCTTGTATGTGCCGAAGCAACATATATACAATTGCCGCTGCTGCCGCTGGCTATACTTGCAAACTCCAGTTTCATTTATCCACCTTTACTCTTTCAATATCAGCACCGATTGAACGGAGCTTATACTCAATCTTTTCATAACCCCTGTCGATATACTTAATGTTGCCGATATGAGTTTCACCCTTAGCCGCAAGTGCCGCTATAACAAGTGCCGCACCTGCACGCAGGTCAGTTGCGTTTACCTCATTGCCTACAAAGCTGTCAACTCCGTTTATGGTGGCAATCCTGCCGTCTATAGTAATATCACAGCCTAAGCGACGAAGCTGGTTTACATACTGAAAGCGGTTTTCCCACACATTTTCGGTAAGAGTGCTTGTACCCCTTGCCTTTGCAAGGAGAACGGACATTTGCGGCTGTAAATCCGTCGGAAAACCCGGATAGGTCATTGTCTTTACATTAGTCGCCTTCAGGTTGCCGTCAGAGATAACTTCAATATAGTCATCCCCCTCTAAAATAGTACAGCCCATTTCCTCTAATTTAGCTGAAAGGGAGTCCATATGCTTAGGTATAATGTTTCTTACGGTAACGTCACCGCCGCAGATAGCCGCAGCCATCATATAGGTGCCTGCCTCAATCTGGTCGGGGATAATCATATATTGGGCACCCTTAAGCTCGTTTACGCCCTGGATACGTATAACATCGGTGCCTGCACCTCTGATTTTTGCACCCATCATATTAAGGAAGTTTGCAGTATCTACAATATGCGGCTCCTTAGCCGCATTTTCAATTATGGTTGTACCCTCTGCCCTTGTAGCGGCTATCATAAGGTTTATGGTTGCACCTACTGAGGCAGTATCAAGAAATATATTTGCACCGTGAAGTCTTTCCGCCTTAAGGCGAATAAGCTCACCGTTATCCTCCTCTATAACCTCTGCACCCATAGCTCTGAAGCCCTTTAAATGCAGGTTAATAGGTCTTGAACCGAAGTTACAGCCTCCTGGCATGGCAACAACAGCCTGTTTAAATCTACCCAGCAAGGCTCCCATTAAATAGTAGGAGGCTCTTATTTTGCGTACATGCTCTCCCGTGGCAACACAGGTATTGACGTTTGTGGCATCAATCCTCAGGGTGTTTTCATCTATAAACTCGCACACAGCCCCAAGGGAGTTAAGGGTATTTACAAGGCTTGTAACGTCCTCGATACAAGGTAAATTTTCTATTATTGAAATACCTCCGGACATAATTGCCGCAGGTATGATTGCTACAACAGCATTTTTGGCACCGCTTATAAGCACCTCGCCTTTAAGCCGACGTTGCCCACGTATAACTAACTGCTCCATTAAATTTTAGCACCTCTCAAGTATGTATATATACGTCATTAGGATATTATAACATTAAAACAGCAAGTTTGAAAGTGTTTTTATTTAATTTTTTTAAAAATTATGAAAAACTTACAACGAAAAGATAAAACCTATTGACCTGCTAGGTAATATAATATATACTTACAGGGTAAAGGAGGCTTTTAAAATGATGATTTCTACAAAGGGTCGCTATGCTCTCAGACTTATGCTTGATTTGGCTGTTAATAACAACGGGGATTATATACCCCTTAAAACTATAGGTGAGCGACAAAATATTTCCTTGAAATATCTTGAACAGATTATAAATATCCTTGTTAAGGCTGACTATGTTAAGGGCGTAAGAGGCTCTAAGGGAGGCTATAAGCTTTCCATGACTCCCGAAAGCTATACGGTAGGTATGATTTTAAGGCTTACGGAAGGCTCTCTTGCTCCTGTTGCCTGCTTGAATAGGGAAGAAAACATCTGCCAAAGAGCTGGGGAGTGTTTAACCCTGCCTGTATGGAAAAAGCTCAGCAAGGCTGTAAATGATGTGGTTGATAATATTACTCTTGCTGATATTATATCGGAGCATAAAAAAAACGGATAAGGACCTATATCCTTACCCAAGGCTTAAAACAGCCTTTAGCCTTGTCCAAAGGGCTTTTTAAAGCCCACCGCCTAAAAGGCTCAAGTACATTTGCTGATTTTAATTTTTTTATTACGTCCCTGACAGCCTTTGCTTTCGGGGCTTTTTCAACAAAAAACTCTCGGCTGTCCAAGGGAAAACCGAGAGTAAAATTTGTGTTTTTTTGCTTTACTTCATATTTGCTTCGTTATTAGCTAAATTATTAACATAAGCTGTCATTTCTTCAGGAGTCATTTGTCTGTGATTTTTAATCTTCTGAAGAATAACAAGCCTTGCTTGTGCTTGAGTCATTTCAACACCGTTTATCTTAACAATCTTGTTAAGCTCAGGAGCATTCACCTGAGTAACGGCACTTGCAGTTGACTCAGCAACCGGGGCTGTAACTGCTCCCGCAGCTGCCATTGTATTAGCAGTTGCACAAGTAGTTGCGATAACTGTAGCGATAAGTAATAATGTTTTTTTCATAACCAAAACCTCTTTCTTTTAGATGTATTTGGTCACTTCAATATGCCCCTTATCTTCTGTATGATGAATTCATCCATCACTGCAAAAGCAGGCAACCGGCTGTCATAGCTCCTGAGAGCCTTAGACCCATTTGGCTTTGCGTCACTGCCTTTCGACAGTTTTGCCCATTGATAGTGAACCTATTTTTTGTTCAAAAACAATATACCACCTTAAATGCCCTTGTGTCAACTGATTTTAGTGATTTTAACCATTTTCGTCATATTTTACAAGGACTGCAGCACCCATAGTTTCTCCGACACTGCATATTGTTGTTTTGCTGATAAAATTTACCAAAAAATCCGTAAGAAAATAACAATTATTAATTAACTATTATTATCATTTGCTACGTCGGGATTTTTTTTAACCTTTAGGTTAGGTAAAAACTCAATTATTTTGTCTTTATATTTTACCGATATTCCGTACTTATGAGCATAATACTCCAGAGCCGCTCTTAAAAACTCTTCTGTTATATTAAGGTACTCTGCCGTTTCATTTGTATTTGCACAGCCTGCCTGCCATGCCTTTAAAATCCCCTCAAGCCCCACAAGCCTGTCATAGGCATATACTCTTGCACGCTTTTCCTGTCTGCGGTCATTAACACTGTTACCTGTAATATTGCCTACGGTTGTTTTGTAATGTCCTATTTCTTCTGCAAGGATACAGTTAAGCTCCCTTGGGCTTTCTATGTCCTTATTTATTACAATGCTATTGCCTATACAAAGACCTCTTACCTTTTCGTGCATTTTACAGGTGTATAGCTTTATGTGATTTTCCTCAATTTCTGTTAAAAGCTCTTCATATTTCATAGGCATCACTCCTTAAATTCGCCTATAAGCTTGCTTATGCGTTTAATCTCCTCTTGCAGTATATTGTCGCTTGCACCGTCAGCGTGAGCGGCAACAGGCTTAAGATATTCCTCTTCATCTACAACTATAGCATTTGTATAGTCCCGTATTTGGGACAGCTCCCACAGTCTTAAGCTAAGCTGATGCTTACCTAAGGTGTTTAGCCCTCTGTAACCCTCAATAAGCCTTTCTTCCCCCTGACTAAGGTCATTTCTTAAATTGCTCCAACCCATTATATAGGCAGGTGAAGCCTGAAAAAGCTGTGACATTACAACAAGATATTCCTCTTTAATGGTTTTAATTTTACTGCTTTCGTACTGTACTACGGTCGCCTTTGACACACCAAGAAAATCGGCAAGGGCTTGCTGGGTTATATGCCTTTCTTTACGCAATGCGGAAATTCTGTTACTCATAGGTCAGTCCTCCTAAGGTTTGTTAATTAATTCTATCATTTTTTTAATATAAAATCAAGTTTTTTATATAAAGTTATAGTATTTCTATAATTTATTGTTGACAAATTCGAACATATGTGCTAATATAATCACAAATAATAATTAATAAAGAGGTGGATTTTATGACAGTTGAGGAAAAAAAGCATTTAAAGCGTATACTTCAGGCTTGGGGAGAAAGCGACAGAACCATAAGAACTCAGAATGCTGAAATTGCAGAATTCAGAAAGACCTGTGAGGATATAGAACGTGTTGCTCAGCCTATAGGCGAGTGTCAGATTATATCCATAGAGGAGTTAAGAAGCCACGCACGCAAGCTGGGCAACCGTATAAACAACCGCATAGCCTTGAAAACCAAGCTGGACGAAATTATTGCAGACCTGCCCTATGATATGCAGACCATACTGAAATGCCGTTATATAAATAAAATTAACTGGGAGTTTATGCCTGTAAGGCTTCCCTTTTATATAAGCGAGCGACAATGCTACCGTCTGCACAGTCAGGCTATGGAGATTATTTTTGAAAGACTTAAGCAGGACTCTGATTATAGCTCAATTATATGCTGAAAACAAAAAAACTGTCGTAAATTAATACGGCAGTTTTTTTATTAAACAAATTTATACAAGGGGAACGATTATCCCTCGGTTATATCTCATTAAGTCAGGTCAAAAGCCCGCCCTCTTACATAAACAGCAACAGACTTAAAGCCATAACTGCCATTCCCGCAAGCAAGCCGTAAATTGACAGATGATGCTCTCCATACTCCCTTGCCGCAGGTAAAAGCTCATCAAAGGATATAAAGACCATTATGCCTGCAACCGCAGCAAAAATAACGCCGTAAACAACATTGTTCATAAAGGGCATCAGCACCAGCCAGCCAACCACCGCCCCCGCAGGCTCGGCAAGACCTGACAGCAGGGAGTAGCGAAAAGCCGTCCTCCTTGACCCTGTAGCCTGATAAACAGGCACAGATACCGCTATACCCTCGGGAATATTATGTATGGCAATAGCCGCAACTATGGGAATTGCAAGCTTAGGCTCCTGCAATGCCGAAACAAAGGTTGCAAGCCCCTCGGGAAAGTTATGTACCGAAATTGCAACAGCTGTCAAAAGCCCGGTACGCATAAGATTACCCTGCTTTTTTAAAGCAACCTCATCGCATTCCACGCACTTAACCTCATGGGGATTTTTATCCGACGGAATAAACCTGTCTATTACGGCGGCAATTATTATGCCTCCGAAGAAACCGCCAACCGTTGCCCAACTTCCGCCCTTTTCCCCTAGCTCAATAATAAGGGTGTTCTGTGCCGAAGCAAATATCTCTATCATGGAAACATAAATCATAACTCCTGCCGAAAAACCAAGGCTTACAGAGAGAAATTTTTTATTTGTCCGTTTTGCCAGAAAGGCAATAAGAGTACCAATTCCCGTGCTTAAACCCGCAATCAAGGTAAGCACAAATGCTATAGCTGTGTTTCCCATAATAATCTCCTTTTATATTTATGAAATTAAATGCTGACGGTAACAGGATATGCTCCATATAACACAAAGCATTTCACAAAGCAGACCTCTGCTTTCACATACAGATATTAAAGCATCGGTTAGTCTTAGCTAACTGATTGTATTATAGCACTTTCTCCTAAGGTTTTCAAGTATAATCCCATAGCCCCTTAGGAAATAAGGAGAAAACCTCCCAAGGCTTTTATTGCTTCTTGTCAAACTAAAACCGCCCCTAAGAATTATTACTTTACCTTTGTATTTTGGGTTTTTACTTTAATTATTTCCCGCCCAACTAATGGGAGAAATACCCTTTTCCTCTAAAAACTCATTACATAATTTAAAGTGATTACAGCCGAAAAAACCTCTGTATGCCGAAAGAGGGCTGGGGTGTGCAGACTTTAATACAAGATGAGCCTTATTATTTAAAAGGCTCTCCTTTTTTTGTGAGGGAGTTCCCCACAGCATAAAAACGATAGGCTGATTTAAGGCATTTACGTAGCTTACGGCATTATCGGTAAACCTTTCCCAGCCCATACCCTTGTGGGAGTTGGCACTGCCTTTTCTTACGGTCATAACGGTATTAAGCATAAGAACGCCCTCTCTTGCCAAATCCTCCAAAAAGCCGTTCTGACGGTTAAGAGTGCCGAACTCTGCCTCTATTTCCTTATAAATATTTTTAAGTGAGGGAGGAAGCTTATGCTGTTCGGGCAGTACCGAAAAACAAAGACCGTGTGCCTGATTTGGCTCATGGTAAGGGTCCTGCCCCAGAATTACCGCCTTTATATCACAAGGCTTAGTCAGCTCAAAGGCTCTGAATATATTATCCTTTGGGGGATAGCATATTCCCTCCTTATATTCCCTGTCAACAAAAGCCATTAAAGGCTTAAAATAGTCTTTTTCCCTTTCTGCTTTAAAAAAATCCTCCCAACCTGAAATTATCATAGCTATTTCTCCTTAATTAAAAATTTTCCATACAGTATTCAAGCCCCTCGTCAGTAAGGGTAATTGAAATTTTAAGCATATCCCTGCGTATAAAGCTTATATAGGGAGTAAGCTCCTTTAGTGCCATATTAAAAGAATGTATCTGAGATGAGGGAGGAGTGTTTATTGTGTAATTTTCTCCCTTATCGTAGGCTGTATAAATTTCTCTAAGTATTTCTGCTGCCCTGTCGCTCATATATAATACCGCCTTTATTTACCATACTTATTAATGAAAAAGGCTCCCGCAGTACGAGAGCCCTGTATACTTGGTATAACCAAGAAAAAAAGGAAAAAGATAAAAGAAAAGATGATAAATTAGCTTTGTCAGCAGAGCTAAAAGCCCTAAGCTACTTCTCTTAACCTTATTATACTATTGTTACAATTAAATTACAAGTGTTTTTGCAAAAAAATTATATAAAATTTCTTTAAGAAAAACCGTACAAATTCAGGTATCCTCCCTTAGCTTATAAAAGGCATCACGATGCTCCACACTGGTTGAAAAGGCAATCTGGGTCTTTGTCTTGCCGAACCTTTGAAGCTCGCCTATAAAACGGTCAAGGGACATAGTATCCTTAAACACAACCTCAATAAGCATGGAGAAATCCCCTGTTACACAACTGCATTCAACTACGTTATAGCAATTTTCGATATACGGATAAAACTCCTGCTTTTGCTCAGGCTCAACCTCTAAATTTATAAAAGCCTTAATGTTGTAGCCTAAGGCAGCAGGACTGATGTGTGCATGATAGCCTGAAATAATGCCGTCACGCTCCAGCTTGTCAATACGTGAGGAAATAGCAGTAGGTGATAAAAACACCGTGTCTGCAATCTCCTTAACGGAAATACGTGCATTATTGCACATAAGCTCAATTATTTTATAGTCTGTATCATCAATATGCTGATGGGAATTGTTTGATTTTGGCATAAATTTTTACCCTCTCGCTTTAGTATATTTTTATTTTATGCTTATTTTTTTCCCTTGTCAAGAGTTTGCTATTTTAAAATGGCTGTGGTATAATTATAAACAAACTTAAAATAAAACACTGCGTATATATGTACGTTAGGAGGTATCGCCTTGATTAAGGTTGACTTTGACATAGACTACTACAATTTAAAATGGGACTATACCGCACCTGCCTCAAAGCTTATGCTTTATTTACAGGAGGCGGCAATTCTCCACTCTGAAAGAGTGGGGCTTACCATGGATTGGTTTTTTCAGACCAAAAGCGGTTGGGTTATTCTGGATTGGGATATAGCCTTTTTAAAGCCCGTCAAATGGGCGGATAAGCTGACCGTTACCACCTACCCCTCGCTATTTAAGGGCATAATGGCACACAGGGGCTTTATAGGCACAAACTCTGAGGGTGAGGAGATATTAAGAGCCGCCTCACGCTGGGTTTATACCGACAGAGTTAAGCTAAGACCTATTAAGGTGGATAGTGAAATGTCCTCAAAATACGGTGAGCTTATGCCGCTGCCCCTTGAAACAGACTTTAAAATAAGCCCTGTTGAGGGTGAGCTTGCGGGAAATACCTCCTTAATCGTAACAAGGCGTGATACGGATACCAACCGCCATGCAAACAATATAAGCTATCTGTTATGGGTAACTGATTTGATGGGGGATAAGGAGTATAACGAAGGGAGAATTACCCGCCTTAAGATTGCCTACAAAAAACAATGTGTTGCAGGGGACAGAGTCAATGTTGCCCTTTATCGTAAGGATAACAGCTATTACGGCACCGTTGCCTCGGAAGACAGCCTGCTGTGTGAAATTTATTTTGAAACGGAGAAATTATAATGGAAGTTATATTTTCGGCAGAAACCACCTTTAACCTGAAAAAACGTATTGATATGGTACGTGCATTTATGGGCAGGATGTACTACGGCTTTTTGCTTGTGGCAGGACTTGTTGTATGCTATAACTACTATATATTAAGCACAGGCAGGGCTGCCGCTCAGGACGGTACAAAAACCATAGCCCTGTTTGTGCTTATGGTAATATGGGCATTTATCCCTGTAGCAGCAGGCTTTATATGGGATAAGACCTCTAAGGTCAAGACCCTGAGGCTTACGGTATATAATGACAGGGTTTTGGTTGAGCGGGACACCGATAGCTTTGAGCTTGATCCCCACAGATTTTATACCGTTGCAGAAAAGGAGGACTATATTAAATTCGGTCCTTTAAAGAATACGGTAATTGTGGATAAAAAGGAAATGACCTCAGGTGAGGGTGATAAGCTTGCAGCTTTTTTAATTGATATGAAAAACAGAGAGTAATTATATGCAAATTAAAAAATCCGTATCGGAAATGATACGGATTTTTTAATTATTCTTCGCTTTCTTCCTCAGAGGTTTCCTCCTGAGTTGTTTCCTCTTCAGCCCCCGTTATCTGATATCCCTCTCTTTCCTCAACAGCGGCATGGGTAATACCGTTTTCATCAACAGTTAATATAATTCTGCTTAAGGTATAGAGGTTAAGCTCGGTAAAAAGCATTTCATTGCCCCTGTTGTCCACACACTTTATATCGTACATTTCATTTTGCTGAAAGGTATCTGCATCTATGGTTATTTCTGTACCTCTGTTAAAAACCTTACGGTTGCCCATAAGATTTTCGCCCCAGTCTTCCATATTGCTGACGGAAATATAAATTTCCTTAATACTTCTGTCTGTCATATTAGCCAGGTCAAGCTCGGGTATTTCAACTACCTCCCGGGAGGAGGCAGTTCCCTCGGTCTGCTCCTTATTACCACAGGCGGCAAGACAGGTTGCCATAACCACAAGACAGAACATTACTGCTAAGCTTTTCATACATACCCTCCTTTAAAAACAGGGGGTGCTTACTGACACCCCCTTTATCTTATCTGAAAAGTATTTCGTGCCTTTCGGGACCGTTGCTTACCATTGAGATTTTAACACCGATTTTCTTTTCGATATACTCAACGTAGGCTCTTGCCTCCTTAGGCAAATCACTGTAGTGCTTAAGACCTCTTATGTCACACTTCCAACCGGGAAGAGTTTCACAAACAGGCTTAGCTCTGTAAAGGTCAGCTGTTGTTAAAAAGTCGGTATAAACCTTACCGTCAATTTCATAGCCCACGCAAACCTTAATTTCATCAAGATAGCCTAAAACATCAAGACAGGTCATACAAACCTCTGTTGCACCCTGTAATTCACAGCCGTACTTAGTAGCCACTACATCAAAGTAGCCCACACGTCTTGGTCTGCCTGTTTTAGCACCGAACTCGCCCTTATCACCGCCGCGGGTTCTAAGCTCATCTGCCTCCTGCTCGTCAAGAATTTCGCTTACAAAGGGACCTTCGCCTACTGCTGAGGAGTATGCCTTTGTAATTGCAATTATATCCTTAATTTCATAAGGAGGAATGCCTACACCTATAGCCGCATAGCCTGCAAGGGTAGAGGAGGATGTTACGTAAGGATAAATACCATGGTCCGTATCCTTTAATGTTCCTAACTGACCTTCAAGGAGAATGTTTTTACCTGCCTTAATTGCATCTCTTAAAAGCTTTGAGGTATCCGTAACAAAAGGCTTAATAAACTCTGCCTGCTTCTGAAGCTCGGCAAAAACCTCCATATAGTCGATTTCAGGCTTATTGTAAAGGTACTTAAGCTGAACGTTCACCTTATCATACATATTTTTAAGCTTTTCTTTAAGCATATCCTCTTCATAAAGCTCCCAGACCTGTATGCCCACCTTAGCATACTTGTCCGAATAAAAAGGAGCAATACCGCTTTTGGTAGAGCCGAATTTCTTATCGGCAAGCCTTTCCTCCTCATAGGTATCAAGTGCCTTATGATGAGCCAATAAGACCTGAGCCCTGTCGCTTATGGCAAGCTTAAACTCAATGCCTGCATTATTTATATCGGACATCTCGCTTTTAAGAGCCTCAATATCAAAGGCAACGCCGTTACCTATCACATTAATAATATTTTTATGAAAAATACCGCTTGGTAAAATATGAAGGGCAAAACGTCCGTGTTCATTTATGATTGTATGACCTGCGTTTGCACCACCCTGGAAACGAACAACTATATCTGCACTGTCTGCACACATATCGGTAATTTTACCCTTGCCCTCGTCACCCCAGTTTGCACCTACAATAGCCTTAATCATAGTAATAACCTCCTTGCTGTAGGCATAAAACACCTACGCATAAATTTAAAATAAGTTGTATAGATGCTTATACATTAAGCTCTGTATGAGCTATAAGCTCACTGCGGTTTGCCTCAACCACAGGCATAACCTGACCTGTTATATATTCCTCCACCTGCTGGGGAGCTCTGCCTACAAAGTTTTTAGGTGCAAGTATTTTCTGTAAATCCTCGTACCTCATACCGAAAACGGGGTCATTTGCAATTCTCTCAATAAGGTCATTCTTACCGCCGTTCTGCTTAACGTTTTTAGCCGCTTCCATGGAGTGTACACGTATAGCCTCGTGAAGCTCCTGTCTGTCGCCGCCGTTTTTAACGCCGTCCATAATAATAACCTCGGTAGCCATAAAGGGCAGTTCCTCCATAAGGTGCTTTTCAATTACCTTTGGATAAACCACAAGACCCTCTGCTACGTTGTTGTAAATGCCTAAGATAGCATCGCAGGCAAGGAAAGCCTCAGGAATGGAGATACGCTTATTTGAGCTGTCATCAAGAGTTCTCTCAAACCACTGACCTGCTGTAGTAAAGGCAGGGTTAAGGGCATCTACCATAATATATCTTGCAAGACCTGTTATTCTTTCACATCTCATAGGGTTACGCTTGTAAGCCATAGCTGATGAACCTATCTGGTTCTTTTCAAAAGGCTCCTCAATTTCCTTAAGGTGCTGTAAAAGCCTTATATCATTGGCAAACTTTGTACAGCTCTGGGCTATACCGCTTAATACGTTTGCATAAATTGAGTCAAGCTTTCTTGAATAGGTCTGACCGCTTACTGCAAACACACCGCTGTATCCCAGCTTTTCCGCAATCATTTCGTCAAGACGGCGAACCTTGTCGCTGTCGTTGCCGAAAAGCTCCATAAAGCTGCCCTGTGTACCTGTAGTACCCTTTGAGCCTAAAAGCTTGGTTGTGCTTAAAACAAAGTCAATCTGCTCTAAGTCCATCATTAAATCCTGAATCCAAAGGCAAGCACGCTTACCTACCGTTGTAGTCTGTGCAGCCTGGAAATGGGTAAAGCCCAAGGTAGGCATATCCTTATACTTTAAGGCAAAGTCGGAAAGCTTGCTTATAACGGAAAGCACCTTTGCCCTTATAAGCTTCATAGCATCTATCATAAGGATAATATCAGTGTTATCGCCTACATAACAGCTTGTAGCACCTAAGTGGATAATACCCTTTGCCTTAGGACACTGCTGACCGTAGGCATACACATGAGCCATAACATCATGTCTTACCTGCTTTTCTCTTTCAGCGGCTACCTCATAGTTAATATCGTCCTTATGAGCCTTAAGCTCTTCAATCTGTTCGTCTGTTATATCAAGACCTAACTCCTTTTCAACCTCTGCAAGGGTAATCCAGAGCCTTCTCCAGGTTTTGAACTTTCTGTCAGGGGAGAAAATCTCCTTCATTTCGTCACTTGCATAACGTGAGTTAAGCGGACTTTCGTAAATATTTTTCATTTTAATCCTCCTTAAGCAGGTGTGTAACATCTACAGGATATTTACCCGTAAAGCAGGCATCACAGAAGCCTAAATTACTTGCAGGTGCAATCTTATGCAGATTTTCAAGACTTAAATATTCAAGGGAATCAGCGTGAATAAGCTTAGCTGTTTCCTCAACGGTATGGCTGTTGGCTATAAGCTGGCTTCTGTTTGGTATATCCGTACCGAAAAAGCATGGCCATGTAAAGGCAGGTGAGCTTATTCTCACATGTACCTCTTTAGCTCCCGCCTCTCTTAACATATTTACAATTCTGCCGCTTGTAGTACCTCTTACGATACTGTCGTCAACCATAATAACTCTTTTGCCCTTTACAACGCTTTTTAAAACGTTAAGCTTCATTTTAACGGCAGTTTCACGGGAATCCTGAGTAGGCTTAATAAAGGTACGAGCAATATACTTATTTTTAATAAAGCCTGTATCCTCAGGGATACCGCTGTACTCCGCATAGCCCTGTGCGGCGGAAAGGCCGCTGTCAGGCACACCTATAACTATGTCTGCATCAACGGGAGCCTGCTGTGCAAGGAAGGCACCTGCTCTTTTACGGCATTCGTGTACAACCTCGCCCTCAACAAAGCTGTCGGGACGGGCAAAGTATATATGCTCAAAGATACAAAGGCTTGAGGGACCTCCGCAAAGCTCTGTATCTGTACGCATTTGTCCGTCCTCAAGGGTAATAATTTCACCGGGACGTACATCTCTTACAAACTCTGCATCTATAGCATCAAAGGCACAGGTTTCGCTTGCAAAAACAACAGCCTCATCTCTCTTGCCCATACAAAGAGGTCTGAAACCCCAGGGATCTCTTGCGGCAATAAGCTTGTTAGGACTCATTACAAGGAGTGAAAATGCACCCTTAAGCTTTTTAACTGCATTTTTAACTGCCGCCTCAATGGAACCGCTGTTAATTCTCTCCCTTGCAATAAGGTAAGCAATTACCTCTGTATCGGCAGTTGTCTGGAAGATAGCACCGTTATGCTCAAGCTCCTTTTTAATCTCTGCGGTATTTGTAATATTACCGTTATGGCTGATGGCAAGTGTACCCTTAATATATCTTAATACAAGGGGCTGTACATTTTCTCTTGCAGAGCCGCCTGCTGTTGAGTAGCGTACATGACCTATTGCCATTCTGCCCTTGAGCTTTGCTAATCTTTCCTCATTAAAGACCTCGTTGGCAAGCCCCTGGTCCTTATAGAAGTAAATCTCTCTGTCACGGTTTACTGCTATACCGCAGCCCTCCTGACCTCGGTGCTGAAGTGCTACAAGGCCGTAGTAGGTAGTATTGGCAGGGTTGCCCTTAGGGTCCCATATACCGAAAACACCGCATTCCTCATGTATTTTAGACATAGTGTCCTCCTTTTGCAATAAGCTAAGGCTCTGCCTTAACTGACAATATTATTTATAAAAGTCTGTAAGTCTTGCCCATACCTCATGGTAAACCTCGCTGAACTCACCAAGGTCACGTCTGAAGCGGTCCTTATCAAGCTTTTTATTGGTTTCTGCATCCCAGAGTCTGCAGGTATCGGGGCTGATTTCATCGGCAAGCACAATTTCGCCCTCAGCTGTTTTACCAAGCTCAATCTTAAAGTCAACAAGCTTGATACCGATATTTAAGAATATCTTTTTAAGGCTTTCGTTTACCTTAAAGGCAATTTCGCTTATCTGATTAATTTCATCTCTGTTTGTAATGCCTAAGGCAATTGCCTGATAGTCATTTATAAGTGGGTCGCCAAGCTCATCATTCTTGTAGCTGAACTCAAGTGTAGGTGCAGTAAAGGGAGTACCCTCTTCAACGCCGTAACGCTGTGAAAATGAGCCTGCCGCAATATTTCTTACAATAACCTCAAGGGGGATAATATCCACCCTTTTAACAAGGGTATCTCTGTCGTTTATTTCCTCAACAAGGTGGGTTTTAACCCCGTCCTTTTCCAGCAAACGGAAGATAAAGTTTGCCATACGGTTGTTAATTACGCCCTTACCCTCAAAGGAGCCTTTTTTCTGACCGTTAAAGGCTGTAGCGTCGTCCTTGTACTCAAAAATACAAAGGGTGCTGTCCTCTGTAGCGTACACCTTTTTTGCCTTGCCCTCATACAACAGTTCCTGCTT
The DNA here is from genome assembly GCA_958426775.1 of uncultured Bacillota bacterium. GTDB lineage: Bacteria > Bacillota > Clostridia > Lachnospirales > CAG-274 > CALWRD01. The sequence goes on along the minus strand of CATZZP010000002.1, from coordinate 14,149 downwards.
TTCCATTAATAAGACCTCGCTTTTATTTATAATAGGTTTTTTACTTAACATAATCATACATTTATATAATAACAAATTTTACACCCGTACGCAATAACAAAATAGCAAAAATTATTGGTTTCAAAACAGTAAAAAAATATCAATACAGGCTTTATTATCCTTGAAGAAAGGTATCAAACTGTGTTATAATATACAAAAAATAATTATGAGGTGATATTATGAGCTTTGGTATGAGAGGACACGACCTTGGCGGCAAGCAATGCTTTGATGATTTTTTAGCTAAGGTTAAGGCAAATAACATTGATTTGGTACAGCTTGCCTTTAAAAAATCCATTTCCGATATAGATTTTACGCTGGGCAACTATAACCCCGGTCTTGCACACTATATTTCAAAAAGGCTTAAACAAAATGATATACACGTTGCGGTTTTAGGCTGTTATATTAACCCTACAAACCCCATTGAGTCAAAAAGGCAGGAGGCTGTTGCAACCTTTATTGAGCATTTAAAGTATGCACGTATGTTAGGTGCCGATATGGTAGGTACTGAAACAGGACGCCTTGACCCTGACTTTAAAATTGTGCCTGCTACCTATACAGAGGGTGCTTATCAGCTCCTTTTAAAGAGTATGCGTGAAATTGTGGCGGCGGCTGAAAAGCTGGGTGTAATAGTAGGCGTTGAGGGTGTTGCAACCCATACCCTTTACTCACCTGAGATGATGTTCCGCTTTTTACGGGATATTGACTCACCTAATGTTGAGGTTATTCTTGACCCTGTAAACCTCCTTGACAGAAACAACTACCAAAATCAAGAGGAGGTTATTGACAAGGTATTCAAGTACTACGGCGACAGGGTAAGCGTTATGCACATCAAGGACTTTAAGCTTGATGAAAAGGGTGATGTTGCCTTTGAGCAGGTAGGCGAGGGACTTTTCCATTATGAGCCTTTATTTAAGCACCTTAAGGAGAGAAAGCCCCATATAACCATGCTTATTGAAAACTCCAACGAAGGCCGTTACCACAGCGACTGCGAGTATTTACAAAATATATATGACAAAGCTTGATAAGGCATTTTACCAAAGGGATACCCTGACGGTTGCAAGGGAGCTTTTAGGCTGCAGAATAGTCCACATAAGGGACAATAAGCGGCTTGAGTTACGCATTACCGAAACCGAGGCATACTGCGGTGTAAACGACAAGGGCTGTCACACCTACGGCAATAAAAAAACAGAGCGTACAAGGGCTATGTATATGCACGGCGGTATTGCTTATGTTTACCTTATCTACGGTATGTACAGCTGTTTAAACGCAGTAACTGAGCTGGATGAGCCATGTGCGGTTTTAATACGCGGCGGTGAGGCTGTAGGGGATGTGGACGCTCTTTCACTTATGAGGTATAATAAGCCTTACGGTGAGCTTAGCTCATATCAGCGTAAGAACCTTGCAAACGGTCCCGGCAAGCTCTGTCTTGCCTTAGGCATTGGCAAAAGCAATAATATGACCGATTTAACGGGGAATACCCTTTTTATTGAAAGGGATATAGTACCCCGTGAGATAAAAACGGGAAAAAGAATTAATATAGATTATGCTGAAGAAGCAAAGGATTTTTTATGGAGATTTTACTATGACAGATAACAGCTTAAATTTAAGGGGACTGAAAAGAATAGCTATTATGGGCGGCACCTTTGACCCCATACACTACGGACACCTTGTTGCGGCAGAGGCGGCAAGGGACGAAATGGAGCTTGAAAGGATTGTTTTTATGCCCACAGGCACCCCGCCTCACAAGCAAGGCACAGGCATAACACCGCCCCTTACAAGATATATAATGACGGTGCTTGCAACCTCTGATAATCCGTTCTTTTGTGTATCACGCTTTGAAACAGACAAGCAGACCCTCTGCTACTCCATTGAAACGGTTAAAGAGGTTAAAAGGCATTGTGACAAGGATTGTAAGATTTACTTTATAACAGGTGCCGATGCCATTGAGGAGTTACCTACCTGGCATAAGCCAAAGGAGCTTATGGAAATCTGCTCCTTTATAGCAGTTACCCGTCCCGGCATTAAGTCAAAGCACCTCAGGCAAACCATAAAGGAGCTGGAAAAAGACTATGGTGCGGAAATTACTCTCCTTGAGGTACCCGCCCTTGCAATTTCCTCAACGGATATACGCAACAGGATTTTTGCAGGCAAAGCAATAAGCTACCTTGTACCAAGCTCCGTAAAGGGCTATATCCGCAACGAAGGTCTTTACACAGACGAGCTTAACCTTAATATAAAGGACTTTGATTTAAAGTCAATTAAAAAGCAGCTCCACTATGAGCTTAGTCCGAAGCGGTTTTTGCACACAAGAGGTGTAGCCGAAGAGGCACTAAAGCTTGCAGAGCTTTACGATATTGAGCCTGAAAGGGCATATATTGCAGGTATACTTCACGACTGTGCCAAGGACTACTCCACCGAAGAGGCACTGGAGCTTTGCGAAAAATACAATTTAGAGCTTGATGAGGTGCTTAAATCTCAGCCCGACCTTATTCACAGCTTTTTGGGAGCAGAGGTTGCAAGGCATGAATACGGCATTGAGGATGAGGATATTTTAAACGCAATCCGCTACCACACCACAGGCAGGGCTGAAATGTCCGATTTGGAAAAAATTATTTATCTGGCAGACTTTTTCGAGCCGTCACGCAAGCCCTTTAAGGGCATAGAGGAAATGAAGGCTCTTGCCTACAGCAACTTAAATAAGGCAATGGAGTTTGCCCTTAACAACACTATAGACTACAACACAAAAAAAAGCAGGCTTATACACCCTCTCAGCACAGAGGCGGTTGTATATTATGCCGACTTATAAGGAGGATATTAATGACAAAGGATATTTTAAACGCAGTAAAGGCTGCCTACAAGGCTCTTGACGACAAGCTTGCAATAGACATTAAGGTGCTTGAAACAGGCAAGCTTACACCTATGGCAGACTATTTTATTATAGCAGGGGGTAACAACCCTAACCAGCTTAAGGCTATGGCAGATACCGTAGAGGAGGCACTTTACAAGGCAGGCTACAGGCTTAACCACTCCGAGGGTATGCAGACCAAGAGCTGGCTTTTACTTGATTTCGGCGAGATAGTTGTACATCTTTTTAATAAAGAGGACAGGGAATTTTATAATCTTGAGCGTATCTGGGGTGACGCACGCACACTTACAGACCAGGAGCTTAACAGTTGAGCAATCGGCTTAAGGGCATAATACTGGCATTGACAGGCGGCATATTTTGGGGCTTTTCAGGTGTCTGCGGTCAGTATCTTTTTGAGCAGAAGGGTGCTAACCCACAGTGGCTTAGTGCCTGGAGGCTTTTTATATCGGGAATGCTGATACTTATATGTATTCTGCCTAAATATAAGGCTGATATTTTTAAGGTTTTCTCCAAGGAAAGCCTTTTGCCTATGGTTATATTCTGTTTTGTAAGCGTAATGGGCTGTCAGCATTCATATTTTATGGCAATATCCTACTCTAACTCTGCTACGGCAACGGTGTTGGAGTACATAGCCCCTGCCCTTGTAATGGTTTACACCTGTACGGCAACCAAAAAACCCCCGGGCTTTATTCAGCTTACAGCCTTGTTTTGTGCCATGATGGGCGTATTCTTTATGGCAACGGGAGGCAATATAAAAAGCCTTTCTATTTCAGGCTCTGCCTTATTTTGGGGACTTCTTGCGGGGGTCTGCTACGGCATATATTCCATTCAATCCCCTTCCATTTCTGCTAAATGGGGGGTTTTGCCTGTTTTAGGCTGGGGAAACCTTATAGGCTCAATACCCCTTTTTATATTCAACAGTGAATATACCTTCAGCTATATCCCTGATTTTCAGGCAACCCTTGCCTTTTTAGGTACGGCTGTTTTAGGTACAATCGTATCTTTCGGTGTTTACATTAAGGGCTGTCAGCTGGCAGGCTCTGTTACAGGCAGTCTTTGTGCAAGTATAGAGCCTCTTTCGTCAGCCCTGATTGCCTTTTTATGGCTCGGTACCCAAATGAAGTCAACCGACATAGTCGGCCTTGTACTTATTGTAAGCACCGTAGTTATTTTAACCTTGGACAGGAGCAAGCCTGTTAAGGCAGAAGCTTAGCCCGCAAACACACACTCAAAGGAGGGGCTTAATTATGCAAAGCAAAACCATACTTGTGGTTGATGATGACTTTATTAACAGAGAAATACTTAAAAATATCTTTTCTCCTTATTATAATATGGACGAGGCGGAAAACGGCAGGCTGGGCTGTGAGAAAATACTTGCAGACCCCAAAGGCTACTGTGCCGTATTTCTTGATGTTATGATGCCCGAAATGAGCGGCATTGAGGTATTACAGGCTTTAAAAGCCCAAGGGCTTACGGACAGACTGCCTGTATTTTTAATTACCGCCCATGCTGACGAAGCAGTTATTAAGGACGCCTACGAGCTTGGGGTAATGGACGTTATAAACAAGCCCGTACTGCCCTTTGTGGTTTTAAAGCGAGTACAGTCTGTGGTAGAGCTTTTTGAGGCAAGAAAGAGCTTAAGTGACAAGGTAAGACAACAGCAAAGCCAGCTCCTTGAAAGAGCTGAACAAATCATCACCTTAAACCAGGGTATGCTTGAAGCCCTTTCAACAGCAATCGAGTTTCGTGACGGTGAAAGCGGTCAGCATATTCGCAGAATTAAGGTAATTACGGAATATCTGCTGAAAAATACCGCCTTTGGTGAGGGGCTTTCCTCTGAGGATATTGAAAGCATAGCACTTGCTTCGGTTATGCACGATGTAGGCAAGATTGCCATACCCGACGCTATTTTAAATAAACCCGGCAAGCTGACCGAAGAGGAGTACGAAATTATGAAAACTCACACCGTAAAGGGTGCCGAGCTTTTGGAAAATATACCTCAGCTTAAAGAAAACGAGGCTTACCGCTATGCCCTGGACATAGCCCGACATCATCACGAAAGATGGGACGGCAGGGGCTATCCCGATGGCTTAAAGGGCGATGAAATATCAAAATGGGCACAGGTTGTATCCCTTGCCGACGTTTACGACGCCCTTACAAGTAAACGCTGTTACAAGGATGCCTTTTCATCCCAAAAGGCAGTTGAAATGATTAAAAAAGGTCAGTGCGGTGTGTTTAACCCCGAAATGCTTGAATGCTTTTTTAAGGCAGAGCCTGAAATATTCAAGCTTTGCAGTGAGCTGAAGGAGGAGGAATAATGAACTATAATCATCTTGAAGAGGCAGGTATAGACGTAAAATCCCTCCTTGACAGACTTATGGGAAATGAAAGCCTTGTTTCACGCTTTCTTACAAAATTTATTGAGGATACCAATATTACAAAGCTTACTGAGGCAGTCAGGGAAAAAAATCCGGAGGATATGCTTTCAGCCTCACATATGCTTAAAGGTATGACAGGCAACTTATCAATTACTCCCCTGTACAGCCTGTTTTCAAAACAGGTGGAGCTTATAAGGGGCGGTGATTTACAGGGAGCTTGTGACCTTATGCCCGAAATAAGCCGCACATACAACAAAGCAGCAGAGGGAATTAAACTTTGGCTTAACCGATAAGGGGTGATTTTATGCTGTCCTTCGGCACAAAATTAAAATACATATTAAAGGAAATGCGGTTACATATAGCCCTTTTGATTTTTTTAATTATATTAGGCGGAATAGACTATGCCTATCTGCGTGTTAATATGCTTAAAAATATGCAGCAGCTGGGTACCTCTATTGCCCGAAACTATGCTATGGAAAAGGAAAATGAGCTTACCGTATACAAAACCCTCCTTAACTATGCAGTAACCATAGTAGATACCCATTATACAGACTCTCCCGTTGAGAACGTAAGGACGGCGGCAGACCTGTACTTTCAGCGTGTACAGACAGTGCTTGGAGATACCGTAGACCCTTATCTTCTCTATAAGGGCAAAATTGTGGCGGCAAACACCTGGGAGGGTGATGAGGACTATGCCTATGAAAAATCCGAATGGTACAAGCTTGCCATGCAGACCAACGATATTGTATTTACCGATTTATATTCCGATGCAATCACTCATAAGCCTATAATTACCGTTGCTCAAAAATGTAAGACGGAAAATTCGGTAGCCGCCTTTGATATTTTCCCCGACAAGATTTTATCAGAGGAGTCCCTTGAAACCTTGCCCGATAATTCCTCATTTTTTCTTTGCGATACCAACGATAATTTAATTTTCAGAAAATCCAAATACAATAACATTCACAGTCAGGAAAAAATTCAAAATTATATGTATGATGTCATAGGCAGGATTAAAGCGGGAGAGCTTGAGTCCTACAACTCCTATGTAATTGATATGGACAATGAAAAGAGGGGTGTATACTACTATGTTATGTCTAACGGCTGGATAGGGATTTTAACCACGCCCTTCCATTCAATCCTGTCGGAGCTATGGTATTTTACACTGCTGTATTTTGCTATAATTTTAATTTATGTTGCGGCAATAATTTTTATAGGTATACGAAGCTGCAAGCTGGGCGTGCTTGCAGAGCGAAGCAACGAAACCGTAAAGGTTTTAAGCAACTCCTATTATGCCCTTTACCGCATTAATTTTGAAACGGAAACCTACGAAATGATAAAAGGCTCCGATTTTATTAAAAACCATATTAAGCCCACAGGCAACTATTCCGACTTTCTTCAGACGACAAGCATGGTAATAGACCCAAATGCCAAGGAGGACTTTACATCAAGCTTCTCCTGCGAGAGTATACGCAACCTTGTTGCCAAAAACGTAAAGGACTTCGGAGGTGACTTTAAGCGTCTGTTTGACGGGGATTACAGATGGGTAAATGTAAGGCTGCTTTTTGACAGTATCCTTGCACCTAATGAGGTTATACTGTGCTTCCGTGAAATAGAGCAGGATAAGCAGAGGGAAATTCAGGAGCGTAACCTCCTTGAAAATGCCCTTGAAAGCTCACGTAAAAACGAAAAGTCCAAGCAGGCATTTTTCAGCAATATGTCCCATGATATGCGTACCCCCCTTAATGCAATTATAGGCTTTTCAAGCCTTGCCCTGAAGCATATTTCAAACCCGGATACCATTAAGGACTACTTAAATAAAATAAACTACTCTGCACGTACTCTCCTTAACCTGGTAAACGATATTCTGGAGATGTCACGTATTGAGCAGGGCAACCTTACCTTAACCAACGAGGATATTGACCTTGAGCAGTGTATATACGACTGCTGTTCTGCCTTTAATCACAATGCGGAAAATGAAAACAAAACCTTCCTTGTTGATATTGATATTCAGGATAAAAGGGTTTACGGTGACTCCTTCCGTATTACCCAAATTTTAAATAACCTTTTATCAAACGCCTTTAAATATACATCTGAAGGGGATACAATATCCGTCAGCGTAAAGCAAATGGAGTCCGAGAGATACTCTAAATACCGTATCGTAATTAAGGATACGGGCATAGGTATGTCTAAGGAGTTTTTGCCCTCTCTTTTTGAGCCCTATATGCGTGAAACCCGCTTTGACTCCAAAAAGGTTATCGGCACGGGCTTGGGTATGTCCATTGTAAAAAGCCTTGTTATGCATATGAGCGGTGAAATAAATGTAGAAAGCGAGCTTGGCGAGGGTACGGTCTTTACACTTACAATACCCTTCCTTACAGTCAAAAGTAACGAGAATAATACAAAGACAGAGGATAATACCCCAAATGAGGCTTTATCCCTTGAGGGCAAAAAGGTGCTTCTTGCAGAGGATAACGAGCTGAATATGGAAATTACCTGCGAAATGCTTAAAATGGCAGGTATGGAGGTTACTCAGGCTTGGAACGGTATGGAGGCATATGAAACTTTTAAAAACTCCGCCCCCTTTGAATTTGACCTTATCCTTATGGATATGCAGATGCCCGTTATGGACGGCTGTGAGGCAGCCAAAAATATCCGCTGTCTGCAAAGACCCGATGCGGCTAATATACCTATTATTGCAGTTACTGCAAATGCCTTTGCCGAGGACGTTGCGGCAACCTCTGCCGCAGGTATGAACGGTCATATTTCAAAGCCTGTTGATATGAAGGTACTTTGTCAGACCATGAGCAGGCTTGCTAAGGAGTATAATAAGGAATAAATTTCAATAAAAAATCCGGCTTGGTTTCAAGTCGGATTTTTTTGTAAAACCCTATATATACAAACATCAGCCATCTCATAAAGCATTTTTACAAAACAGGCTCAATTACTGCCCTGAAATATTTATCAAGCTCCTTAGGAGTTTGTTTCATACGCCCCTTTATCCACCAAAGCACCATTTCCACAAAGCTGCCGCAAATATGGTTTACCAAAAAATCCTTAGGTATATCCTGCCTTGAGCTTGTAAACTCCCTTTCAATAAGCACCCTCAGGCTATCCTTAAAGTAACGCAGAAAAAGCTCACTGCTTTGGCAGGACAGCAAATCCAGTATATTATTATCATTCTCCTGCAGGTGCTGTAAAAGATGACAAAAAACCGAATTGGGGGACTTGTCCTCAAAGTACAGCCCGTGAGTATGAGTACAGTCCACGGCACTGTCTATAATATGTCCAAAAAGCTCCTCACAAAGGGCTTTAAGCAAGTGGTCCTTTGTTTCAAAGTGTGCATAAAAGGTGGTGCGTCCCACATTTGCCGTATCAATAATTTCCTGCACGGTAATTTTATTATAGCTTTTAACCCTTAAAAGACTGCTAAAGGCAGTAAAAATTGCCTTTCTGGTTTTCTGCTGACGTCTGTCCATTTTAATCCCCTTTCCGAACAAATATTACAAACTGTTCCATAAGCTACAGCCTATTTAAAATATCTCTTGCTTACGGAGATTTTCAGCTATAAAATAAAAGCATATAAAATGTATGTTATTATACAAAGTGTACTGTATATTTTACGCCTTGTCAAGAAAGGAGATTTTTATGCTGAAAAAATTAAACGACTTTTTATCGGGTTTGCCTATGACCGTTGTATCAGGTTTATTCTTACTGCTTGACCTTATACCCCACTTAAAAGGAGAGGAGTACAGTCTTCTGCCCTTTGACGCCGCCTGGTTATCTGTAATAATAAGCGGTATACCCATGGCATATCTGGCTATATGGCGAATTGTGCATAACAAGGGTATCAGCAAAATATCCTCGGCACTTTTAATTACAATAGCCATGATAGCGGCAATAGCAATAGGCGATATTTTTGCGGCAGGCGAGGTTGCCTTTATTATGGCAATAGGTGCTATTTTGGAGGAGGCTACTACAAACAGAGCCAAAAAGGGCTTAAAAAATTTAATAAGCCTTACTCCCGTTAAAGCACGAAAAATTATTAACTCAGAGGTTGAAACAGTGCCTACGGAAACTATTGTAAAAGGGGATTATCTGCGTATTTTGCCCGGTGAAATAGTACCTGTTGACGGCAAAATAATTAAGGGAAGCACCTCTCTTGACCAATCAGCTATGACAGGGGAGTTTCTGCCTGTAGACAAGGGTGTAGGGGATTTGGTTTACAGCGGTACAATTAACTGCCACGGCACAATAGATATTATGGCTGTAAAGGTAGGGGAGGACAGCTCTATACAAAGGCTTATTAAGCTTATTAAAGAGTCCGAAAGCAAACAGGCACCCATGCAAAGAACAGCTGACAGGTGGGCAAGCTACCTTGTACCCGTTGCCCTTTTGATTGCTCTTGCTTCCTATATTTTTACAAAAAATATTACAACTGCTGTTACCGTACTTGTAGTATTTTGCCCCTGTGCCTTGGTGCTTGCAACGCCTACCGCTATTATGGCGGCAATAGGTCAGGCTACCAAAAAGGGTATAATAATAAAATCGGGAGATGCCCTTGAAAGAATGGATAAAATAGATACCGTTGCCTTTGATAAAACAGGTACTCTCACCTACGGAAAGCTTAGCGTAAGCGATGTTGTGCCTGCCGATGAGAGGGTGTCCCTGACTGATTTACTGACCCTGACTTCCTCTGTAGAGGCACACAGCGAACACCCTCTGGCAAAGGCAATTGTTGACTATGCCAAAGAGATGAACATAAGCAGTCTTGATGTAAAGGACTTTAAAATGATTTCGGGAAAGGGTGTAAGGGCTCAGGTATCAGACTGTGACGTAATTTGCGGTAATGAAAAATTTATTAGGGAGAACAATATTGTAATCCCCCATAACATTAAAGATACCCTTAATACCTTCAGTACACAGGGCAAGGCAGTTGTTTTAACAGCAAGGGATAATAAGCTTATGGGTATTATTTCCCTGTCCGATGTAATAAGGCCTGAGGCTAAGGCATTAGTTGACAGCCTTAAAAATCAAAGCATCAGGGTTGCCCTGCTGACAGGAGATAACCCAAGAGCAGCCGAATACTTTGCCCAAAGAACGGGTATTGAAAATATCCACAGCAGTCTGTTGCCTGAGGATAAGCTGACTATAATCAACAGCATGCAAAGTGATAATAGCAAGGTTTGTATGATAGGTGACGGTGTAAATGATGCACCCTCTCTTAAAAATGCCTATGTCAGTATAGCTATGGCTAAAATAGGCAGTGACATAGCAGTTGATGCGGCGGATATTGCTCTGATAAGCGATGATATTTCCAAAATATCCTACCTTATCAAGCTGTCAAGAGCAACGGTTACAACTATTAAATTAAGTATAAGCCTTTCTATGCTTATTAACTTTACGGCAATTATTCTTTCCCTGCTGGGCGTCTTAACACCTACGACAGGGGCATTGGTCCATAATGCAGGCTCATGCTTTGTAGTACTTATAGCGGCACTTTTATATGAGCGTAAATTTGACTGAATAATGCCTGACCTTAAATTATATACTCGGGAGCAGGTATCCCCCTTATCCCGACGGGTACAGTCAGCTTGCGTAAACACCACAGGGCAGGCGAGAACCGACTCAAAGCTTTATAATTATAAATAAGCTATTTTATATTTAAACAAAAAAGGCATAGCAAATTTGATATTCCTCCTAAAAGTCAGACCTAAAATCTGACAAGGGGGCGGTTCAAATTGCTATGCCTTTATATTTCAGCCTCTTATTTGACCCTGACCGTAAATAATATATTTAGAGCTTGTAAGCTCCTTTAAGCCCATAGGTCCTCTTGCGTGGAGCTTTTGGGTGCTTATGCCTATTTCAGCACCAAAGCCAAACTCGTTGCCGTCTGTAAACCTTGTTGAGGCATTTACATAGACAGCGGCTGAATCCACCTCATTTAAAAACCTCTGGCAGTTAGTATAATCCTCACTTACAATACATTCGGAGTGACCTGTGGAATACCTTGCAATATGGTCAATAGCCTCATCAACACTGTCAACCACCTTAACTGCAAGAATATAATCAAGGAACTCTGTCTTATAGTCCTCCTCTGTTGCCTGCTTGCAATCTGCAACAAATTCAGCGGATTTTTCATCACACCTAAGCTCAACCCCTGCATTTTTAAGAGCTTCAGCCGCCTTTGGCAAAAATTCAGGGGCTATATCCTTGTGTACAAGGAGAGTTTCCGCCGCATTACATACACTTGGCCGCTGTGCCTTTGCATTAACTATAATATCCACAGCATTTTGAATTTTAGCGGTTTTATCCACAAATACGTGGCAGTTACCCACACCTGTTTCAATTACAGGTACGGTTGAGTTTTGCACAACAGACTGAATAAGCCCTGCTCCGCCTCTGGGGATAAGTAAATCAATATAGCCGTTCATTTTCATCATGGCAGTTGAGCTTTCCCTTGTGGTATCCTCTACAAGCTGAACAATATCGGGATTTATGCCTAAGTCCTCAATCACCTTACGGAAAATTGAAATAGTGGCAATATTGGAGTTAATAGCCTCCTTACCGCCTCTTAAAATAACCGCACTGCCTGCCTTTAAGCAAAGACCGAAGGCATCAGAGGTAACGTTTGGTCTTGCCTCGTAAATAATGCCGATAACCCCCATAGGCACCCGTCTTTTACCTACAATAAGACCGTTTGGAAGAGTTTTCATATCTAAAACCTCCCCTATAGGGTCAGGAAGCTCAGCAACCTGCTCTAAGCCGTCAGCCATATCGTTTATACGCTTTTCATCAAGGCGAAGTCTGTCAATAAGTGCCGTACTTATGCCGTTAGCCTTGGCATTTTCAATATCCTTGCCGTTAGCCTCAATTACCCTTTGGGCATTTTCCCTTAATGCCTTAGCGGATAAATTAAGCAGATTATTTTTTTCTCCCGTAGTCAGCTTTGCAAGGCTACGCTTTGCAGTTAAAGCCGCCTCGCCGATTTCATTTATTGTTTTCATTTTACAGCTCCTTTTTTAATTATTTTCTCCGTAATCAATATATCAACAGGTATGTCCCGTGGATTATGAGGTAAATGGCTTTGGGTATACTGAATATGAAAGCCGATACCTACCTTACAGGGCTTTGTATGCTTTTCCAGATACCTGTCATAGTAGCCTCCCCCATAGCCCAGACGGTTTAAATAAGCATCATAGGCAAGAGCAGGCACAAGCATAAGGGTAGTTTCATCGGGAAGGGCAATTTTATCCTCACTGTATTCAGGCTCCCAAATACCGTAGCTTCCCGCCCTAAGCTCCTCAAGTGAGCTTACGTATATAAAGCACATTTCCTCCTTATTTATTACCCTTGGAAATGCCACCCTTTTATTAAGCTCAAAGGCTTTGTTTATAATGCCTTCAGTTGAAACCTCGCTGCCGTGAGAGGCAAAGGCAAAAAGGCTTTCAGCCCTTTTAAATTCATCTGATTGGATAATACGGCTTAATATAATATCCTCGGCTGTCTGCCTTGTTTTTGTATCAAGATTGTTACGCAGGTGCTTATAATGCTTGCGTAGGGTTGATTTATACATTGACCTTCCTCCCGCAACTTAAAATCATAGCATACAGGCTTAATATATATAGCTAATTAATTACGTTGAACAGTATATACAAGACCAAATAAACTATAAAGCATATTATTGCGATTTTTATTATTTTAGGTATTTCTTTACCTGCCTTCTTGTAATTATGCCTTATTGAAAGCAAAATAACCAAGCCTATAAGAGGATTGAAAATACCTAAAATTACAGCAACCACAAAGTCTATAATTCCTGTACCTCTTGTATTGACTTCCTTTCTTTCCACAGTATAAGTAATCTCTGTGTCACTATGCTCCTCATCGTACTTTTTCATAAGGTAGTCAATACGCTCCTGAGAGATACCGTCAATGTTTTTAAGCATATTATAATAGTCCTCTCGGTTTTTATCCATGGCAGAGCTTACCTGATTAAAAAACTGCCTTGCCTTTTCCTCTCTTTCACTGTCCATAGGGGAAAGCTTGGGAGCGTTCGGTGCGTTATGGCAATTTTCGTCATTGTGAGCAAGACTGCCGTAGGCATCTCTTTCCACATTGTCACAGGACTTATCCTCATTTATAACATTGCCGTAGGCATCGATTTTTTCTTCATTATGTACATCAAAGTCGTCCTCTTTAATTGTATAGGCGTCCTCTTTTTTAGGTGCAAAGGCTGTTTTTGCAGGAGTAGGCTTAGGCGTTGCGGAACAGGAGAAGTCCTCTCCGCTTTTGTGACTGCCGTATTCCTCTAAGCCGGGCTGACCGCAGTATGGGCATACATCAACATCCTCACGCACATTTCTAAAGCATTTTTTACAATATTTCATATACCCGCTCCTCCTTATCTTGTCTAAAATTTTTATTTATATTATAATATTTCAAAAGTTGCTTCCTCTCTTATAGGATACTAAAAGCCAATATGGAGCCTACACATAATATACAATAAAAAATAAAAATTGCGATAAATATATTTATCAGCAGATTTACGCCCTTTGGTACTTCCCCTACGCTGTTTTTGTATAATTTTTTGGCTATAGCAAGGATTATTATACCGATAACAGGGTTTGCAAAGCCAAAGAATGCACCCAAAAATAAGAGTATAATACTTACCGACTTATTTTGAGGTGTTTCGACTTTAGTTTTCCTTACATCTGCTTTTATTCCACTATGCTCCCCATCGTACTTTTTCATAAGGTAGTCAATACGCTCCTGAGAAATACCGTCAATGTTTTTAAGCATATTATAATAGTCCTGTCGGTTTTTATCCATGGCAGAGCTTACCTGATTAAAAAACTGCCTTGCCTTTTCC
>CATZZP010000001.1 GCA_958426775.1 uncultured Bacillota bacterium | reverse complement strand
AACTTAACAGGGTCTCCTATTTAGGAGGCTCTGTTTTTTACACTCTCATAAACTAACAAAACCTCCAGGCTGATATAATAATATCAGTCGGAGGTTTTTATATGCAAAGCATCCTATAGTTTATTTTTTCTGTTTTTAATTAGCTAAATAGCAACCGATTGTATGTCCGCCGTTTTTATATAATTAAAACATAAAGTAAGGGCAGAAACGGATAAACCTTCCGTTCTGCCCTTATTTTATCTATTAGTTTTATCCAAAAAACAAGATTAAATATCTTTTTTAAATAAATTGATTAATGCTTTTATTATAGCTGTAGCCTATACAGGAAAGCCTGCTTATAACAGCCTCACCGTCAATATCCTCGCCTTTAATAAGGTCCTCAAAATCGGAATAATTATCTCTTAAGGCTGTGTTAATAAGGCTAAGCAACATTACATTATCCTTTGGTAATTTCATTTTAATAGTCCTTTTCCTTAAGTAACTTTCTTATGTAGCTAAAGGTTTTGTCCTCACCTTCCTCAGCCAGCATTGTCAGCAGCCTTTCAATTAAATCAGAGGTTTCCGGGTGTATAAATCTTGATGCCTTTGCCCTTAAAAAATAATTAAGTGCGTAACTGTCATTATACTTATCACCGCCGTAAATTTTACTCGCGGCTACTCTGTCACAAAACATTTCTACTACATATTTAAGGGGCATTTTAACAGGTAAAATTTTTCTATCCTTAGGGCTGTAATCTGTCCAATATTCAAAGTGGTGTTTATTTCTGCCCTTATGATGAATCCAAGCCCTTGAATAGCCCACAAGCTCTCTTTCACTTTCATTAGGACTGCGATAGCCCTGGTAATATCTCACACCGGGTATAAATTCCTCCGGACTGTATTTTGACAAATCATGCATCAGTCCTTGCAGGAATATACCTGCCTTAAAGCAATGGAGCATTACCTTATGTCTATGCCTTGTTATAGTTGATAAATGTCCCCAAAAATTACTCATTTACTAAAGCTGCTCCTTAACAAAGTCCTTAATTGACTCTCTGTCAATTATATGCTTATGAAGCACCTCTCTCTTATCAATGCCCTTAATAGGCTCAGGTATGCTTGTATTGCTTACCCTGCTGAGTTCATCTAATGCGGCAAACGGATTTACGCCCTCAAACTTATTGTCAATTGCCTTTAAAACATCCTTAGCAAACTTATATGGGCTTGCAGTAGATACAATAACATTAGGTGTACTGTCACCTGTCTGAGCAAGGTACTTGCGGTAAGCACTGTAAGCTACTGCTGTATGAGTATCCATTACATAGTCACTTTCAGCAAAGACTGACTTAATGCCCTCAAAGGTTTCCTCAACGGTTGCATACTCTCCGACAAAGCCGCAATCCACCTTAAAGTCATACTTACCGCCGTTAGAAAGTCCCTTCATAAGCTCTGCTGTCTTTTCCTCTGAAGCAGATGCGTGGTATAAAAGTCTTTCTAAGTTGCTTGAAATAAGAATATCCATAGAAGGTGATACGGTTACAATAAAATCTCTGTTTATATCGTAGCTACCGTTTTTAAAGAAGTCATAAAGCACCTTATTGTCATTTGATGCACAAACAAGAGTTTTAACAGGTAAGCCCATATTCTTTGCATAATAGCCTGCAAGAATATTACCAAAGTTACCTGTAGGTACCGTAAAGTTTATTTCATCACCTATATTAATTTTGCCTGCATTTACCATTTGTGCATAAGCATAGAAATAATATACAATCTGAGGTGCAAGTCTGCCTATATTAATAGAATTAGCAGAAGAGAATACAAAGCCTCTCTCCTTAAGCTCTTCCTTTAAGGCATTGTCCGTAAATATTTTTTTAACAGCTGTCTGAGCATCATCAAAGTTACCTCTGATACCTGCAACGCAGGTGTTAGCTCCCTTCTGGGTTACCATCTGAGCCTTCTGCACATCGGATACACCCTCCTCGGGAAAGAATACAATTATTCTTGTACCCTCAACATCAGCAAAGCCCTCAAGTGCAGCCTTGCCTGTATCACCACTTGTAGCAGTAAGGATTACAATTTCCTCTTTAACACCGTTTTTCTTAGCTGCAGTCTTTAAAAGATAGGGCAAAATCGAAAGTGCCATATCCTTAAAGGCAATAGTCTTGCCGTGAAAAAGCTCTAAGAAATTACCGCTTTTATTAACAGCCAAAGGTGCAATAAGCTTTGTATCAAACTTATCATCATAAGCTGAGTTAATGCAATAGCGAAGCTCCTCTTCAGTGTAGTCGGTAAGTACAAGCCTTAAAACTCTGTAAGCAAGCTCACGATAATCCCATTTAGTAATATCTGCAAGGTCAAAGTCAACAGCAGGTATACTTTCAGGCACATAAAGTCCGCCGTCGTCTGCAATACCCTTAACTATAGCCTGACTTGCCGTAAGATAGCTTTTATCCCCTCTGGTACTTTTAAACATAATATCCATAATTATTCATCCTCATTATAATATTTTATATTTTACCTATCTTGATATTTTAACCCATTTTATAGCTTTTGTCAATTAATAAGAAAAAGACTGCAATAAAGCAGTCTTTAAGCATTTTATTTATGGTTTATTGCCATTACCTTTTTAATGTTGCTTATAACAACCTTAAGCTCGTCTTCAGACATAGAAAAAGCTAAATCCATAACCTTGGTTTTAAGGCTGTTTTCATCAGCCACATATAGCTTGGTCTCAACCTTGCCTCTTATCAGTTCATCTAAGGTTACATCAAAAAAACGACAAATCTTATTAAGGTTTGATATAGAAACTCCCCTTGTTCCTCTCTCTACTAAGCCAAGAAACCCGGGTGCTATATCAAGCACAAATGCCAAGTCCTCTATGGTAAGCCCTCTGTTTTTTCTTAAGGTACGAATGTTAGCACCAATATTTTCCCAATAATTCATGGCTTCACCCTCTAAGTAGAATAGTTGAAAACCAACATACATTTTATGCATAATTTTATTCTACCATATATTGTAAATTCTTGCAAGAAATATTTTAACTTTTATTATAATTTAGTTTATATTTATTCATTTTTTGTATTATCCGGTGTCTGCATTTGTTCAAGCCTTGTTGCCAGCTCTTTACATTTCTGCCTCAGCGTATACTCCATTTTGCTTGCCTCCTGATTTTTACTTAACAGGGTATTTGACAGCCTTTCAATTTCCTCCTGCTTTTTATTAAGCTCCTCCTTAAGTCGGTTAATAAGGTCGGCTTCGTTACTTTTATGCTCATTTAATTTAAAGCTGTTTTTAAAAATAAGGTCTTTAACCTCATCAGGTCCGTATATATCCTCATTTTCAGAGAGCATAAGCTCGGTTATGCCAAAGCTGTTTTTCTCTAAATATAATACCTTTTTATATTTTTCAAGTTTTTCGCCTCTCACGCACTGCCGAAAGCTCTCTCCGCTGTTATGAGAAACACTTTGAAAAAGATTGCCTCCGCTTTCCCACCATACGTAAACCTTATCACCCTCTGCTGCTATACAAGCCGTACCGCAGCGACTTCCCTCCCAAAGATTTTTAGGTCCGGTAAAGCCTGATTTGCCACGCCTTACATACATTACCCTTACCGCAAAACGGCTTGCTGATACAAACACAAAATGCAGATTTTCGCCGTCACAGCAGGCAGAAAAGTCCCCTATATCAAAGCCTGTTGAAAATATCTCCTTAAATTCACCCACTCCGTTAGCCGTTATCTCTCTGTAACCCAACTCCCTTTGGCTGTTAATACGCTTGTATAAAAGAATATATCCGCCCTCTACAGCCTCTATCAGCCTATAAGGAATATTCCTTAGAGTATCAAGTACCCTTGCCTCGTTACCCTCCTTATTTATTCCCTTAGTAATAAGACTGTATCCATTCAGATAGATAAGCCTTACAGCCCTGTCATTCATAATTAAATTTACGTAAACCTCACTATTGCCTGTAATATTCTTTTGTATCACTCTGCTTTCTCCCTCCGAAAGCATAATAATTTCTCCCTTTTGGCTTCTTACAATAATAATTGGCTGATTATTTCTTAAGGTAACGGAAAAATCCTCACCTATATTTTCTGCAATACATTCTGCCCTGCCCTTTGCATTCATTTGAATATCTCTTTTAATTAATCTGCCGTTAATGCTGTTATATATGCTGACTATTCCGTTATTATTTACTATATATCCGTAGCCCACAAAAACACCTCATAGGTTTTTTATATAAACCTATGCACAGATGCAAAAATTATTCACCCAACCCTTAAGCCATAGCTGATAAAACCGAAAAATTTGCAATAAAAAAGAATGCAGACCAATGTTAATCTGCACCCTTTAGCTTATTTAAAACTTATAAACTACCTTACCCTTTATATCATCACCGTTAATAGCTCCTACCTTGCGGCTGTCATAACTGACGCCACGGTTATCTCCCATAACAAAATATTCATCATTATTAAGAGTAAGGCATATAGCTCCTCCTGTATATATATCCTTATCAAGATAGGGCTCATTAAGCAGACTATAGTTTACATATACAAGCCCGTCCCTGACTTCCAACTTATCACCGGGCAGAGCAATAACTCTTTTTATAACCTGTATATCATCCAGCTGACAAACTACGGTATCTCCTCGTTCAATATTGCCTGACCAAGCAGAAATATGGGAAATAAACACCTTATCCCCTGTATAATAGTTAGGCTCCATTGAACCGCCGTCTACTTTATAAGGAAAGCAAAATATATAGGATATGCTTAAAAACACCGCAACATCAACAAAAAGCAATATTAAATTTTTACGTTTTTTTGTCATTGTCCGCTTTCCTCATTTACGTAAGCCGAAACAACAGGTGTAAGATTAACCTGACATTTTACGGTGTCACCCTCGTTTGCAATAGTTATATTTCTGCTTTCGGTAATATAGCCGTCCATTTTTATTTCCACCTTATGATTACCTAAAAGCAATTCCTTATTTTGCGGGGACTGACCTAAGAAAGTACCGTCAACATAAACCTTTGCACCGCTTGGATTTGTAGTTACATTAAGCACTCCCTTCTTTTCCCTTTCTTTAAGGGTAACCGAAAGTGGATTAACATCCGCCTTAATTTCTACAGTTCCTGTATACTCCTCATAATCAGGCTTGGTTATCTTAAAATTATATTCACCGTAGTTAAGAAGAATAGGATCTCCGTCACTATAATCAACATCATTGATATTTATTGTATAGTCACTTACATTTGCAGTAATGTCAAGTACACCGCTTTTTATCTGCACAACCGATAAATCAACAGTAACCACCTCTGACGGCTTAACCATAATTTCGGTAGAATACGGTTCACAATTACTGCCTGTAACCTCAACCTTGTGTCTACCCTCGGTTATTTTCATACTTAATGCATCTTCCAAGGGTACCTCTTTATCATTAAGCTTAACTATACCGTCCTGTATCAGCTCTCCGTTATGCAGTTCAAGAGAGCCATGGCTTTTTTCAATAGTAACGGAATATGCCTTGTTGACACTGCCGTTATCATAACCACGCACAGTTACATAATCGATTTTATCAATCTTGCTAAGCTCTGTATATACGCCCTTGTAGCGTACTGTAGTAATACCCTCTGTATACTTGAAGGCTTTATCGGTATACTTTGTAGCAGCCTCGCCAAACTTAAGGAGCTTTGAGTCTGTATTAACCTCAAGACCTGTATCGGAAAATTCCCATGCTGCCTCACATACCTTAATATCAGTTACATTTCTGTCCTTATCAAATACAAAAGTAACCACGTCACCTATTTTATAGCTGTTTATAGTGTTTGGAAAAGGATATTGAGTATTTTCATCGGCATTTAAAATAATAGTTTCATTTGATTTAAGGGAGTAAAAGGTAATTTTACCCTCATCATAATCAATATCCTTAATAACACCGTCAATATCAGAACCCACAAGGTTATTTTGTGCCTGCTCTGCTATATTGTTGGCTGAAAATTGCCCTTCATCGTCATTTTGTGCAACAACACTTCGTTTTGCT
The DNA here is from genome assembly GCA_958426775.1 of uncultured Bacillota bacterium. GTDB lineage: Bacteria > Bacillota > Clostridia > Lachnospirales > CAG-274 > CALWRD01. The sequence goes on along the minus strand of CATZZP010000001.1, from coordinate 207,860 downwards.
ACCTCCTCATAAGCAAAGCTATAGCTTTTAACACCTATAAAGATACCTGCTATTATTGTTATGCATAATACAACAGGAAAGGCAACGCCGTTTTTGCGATGTCTTCCCAAGTTATTTTTATTAGGCTTTCCGCCCTTTGGTCTACTTATTTTTTTATTATTGTTAGCCTCTGCCATATAAACACTCCGTAAAATTTTTAATCAATTTTTATTTTAACTCATTTTAATAAGAATTACAATAGTTTTTGCAACTTGTAAAAGAATGTTAATTTTCTTTCATTTTTGGGTTTATCTATTTTTATTTTTATGTTACAATAAAGAAAATTTTTTATAGTCGGAGTATTTAATATGGATAAAAAACATTACGCTTATATAGATGTAATACGTGTACTTTCAATGCTTAGTATAATTATACTGCACAGTGCCTCCTATGGTTTAAGGGATTACTATTTTTCAAAAACCTGGCACATCCTTAATATAATTACCTCACTTTGTACCTGTGCCGTACCTTTATTTTTTATGATTAGCGGTGCTATGGTGCTTTCAAGCAACAAAACGGACAACCTTGGCTATCTTTTCAAAAACAGATTGCCGCGTCTGGTTTTCCCTCTTATATTCTGGAGCATTGCCTGTATAGCAAGAGATTTTTATTATATACACAAAAACTTAAACACCTTTGATTTATCACAGCTGTATGAGGAGCTTATAAGCATTATTTCAGGACCTGTTGCAGTACATTTATGGTTTATGTATGCCCTTATTCCTCTTTATATAGTTGCCCCGTTTTTACGTAAGATTATTGCTTCAAAAAAGCTTATTAAATACCTTTTAGCCCTCTGGATAATAGCCTGTAGCTTTAAAACCTACTATGTGGTTATGCCTGAAAGCTTTAAAATGTATTTTAATTTTGACCTTTTTAACAAGCTTAATTATATTGACGGATTTTTAGGCTATTTTGTGGTTGGCTGTTTCATACATGAAAATCATCTGAGCCTTAAACTAAAGGGAGCCTTACCTCTTATTCTGATAATGACAGCCTTAATTGCAGCAGGCACTTGCTATGCAACCCTTAAAAGCGGAGAATACAGTGAAATTTTTAAATCCTATACAAGTATTTTTGTAATTTCACTATCCACACTTTTATATCTTCTTGCCGCCTCTGTAAAAAGATTACCCGAAACAATAGGCAAAATAATAAACTATCTTTCTTCCGTATCTATGGGTGTTTATATGTCGGGCAACTTTTTCCTTGGCATTATGCGACAGGAGGGTATGACCTTCAACACCGCTCGGGGCTTTGTGCTTTGCACTGTTTATACTCTTGCTCTTTGTATTATTTTTACCGGTATTTTAAAGCAGATAAAGCCACTTTGCTTTATTTCAACAGGCAATAAATATAAAAATCCGTTTAAGAAGTAATTGAAAAAAGGAGATTTGCCTTACGGCTTAATCTCCTTTTAATTTATCTGCCCATTACTGCAAACTTAATGCTTGTTTTAAACTCCCCTTCAACCTCCAATTGAGAAAAGGCAGGACTGCACACAAGCTCAATACCGTTTGGTGCAACATAGCCTCTTGCAATTGCTATACTTTTTACCGCCTGATTAACTGCACCTGCACCTATGGTTTGTATTTCTACCTGATTAGAGTTACGCACAATAGCCGCAATAGCACCTGCAACAGACTTTGGCTGTGATGATGATGAAACCTTTAATACTTCCATTATTCTGACCTCCTGTAAATTGCTTATAGCTGTAGTTTACACATAAGCAGATAATTTATACTTAAGTTTTGCATAAGAAGCTTTTCTCATATAATTTACAAAAATTGGTATTGATTTTTTTAGCTATTTGATATATCATATAATTTGATAGTATATGCAATGGGGCAGGTGATTGTGTGTTCTTAAGGCAATTTGATATGAACATTTATTACTTTTTGAATTGTTTCCTTCTTTACAGCTTTTTAGGATGGCTATTTGAATGTGTAGTAATGACCTATGAGAATAAATCAGTTACCAACCGAGGCTTTGCCAAAGGACCATATTGCCCGATTTATGCTATGGGTGCATTATCTATCTACTTTTTCTTACAGCCAATATCCCGTAATTATATAGCTACCTTTTTCTGCGGTATGGTTATGGCAACAGTCTTAGAGCTTATAACAGCCAAAATTATGACAAGGCTTTTTGGCAGCTTCTGGTGGAACTATTGCAATAAGCCCTTTAATTATCGAGGTGTTATATGCTTGGAAAGCTCTCTTTGCTGGGGTGCAATGTCAATAGGTACCTTTATAATTTTTCAGCCTATTGTACAGCTTATAGTAAACACCTATTACCTTTCATACGGAAAGCAGGTAGCAATACTTTTTATACTTACATATGCTCTTGACTTTGCAAACAGCTTTAGAAAAGCCTTTAAGTCTGCTCCGGAGGAACATGAAGATCTGCAATATATACAATGACAAAAGGACCCCGTAGGGTCCTTTTTTATATTTCAAATAATGCCTTAAAAAGCAGATAACTATCCCCTGCATCCCTTATGCCGCCAAGCTCTCTTATTGAGTGCATGGACATAATAGGTGCACCTATGTCTGCAACACTGATGCCAAGCACAGCACTCAGCATCGGTCCTATTGTTGTGCCGCCGGGTCTGTCCGATGGATTTACAAACTCCTGATAGCTTAAGCCTGCCATATCGCAGATATTCTTAAAAACAGCACCGCTTATGCCGTCTGTAGAATAGCCTTTGTTAGCTGCCCTTTTTAAAACCATACCCCTGTTTATGTAAGGTCTTGACAGAGGCTCGTGTAATTCAGGATGAGAGGGGTTTACCGCATGTGCTAAATCAGCAGAAAAGGCAACGGCATTTTTTAGCTTATCTGAATAGTTATTTCCTACGACAACCTTAATTACCTCTGTAGGGAAATTGCCTCTTGCACCGCCTAAGCTAAGACTGCCTACCTCTTCATTATCAGTTAAAAGCACAAGAGCGGTATTTTCAGTATCTGCCTCACATATTGCCCTTAATAAGCTGTAGCACATCATTAAATCATCAAGCCTGCCTACGCTTAACATATCCTCATCGGCACCCATAACAATACCCTCTGATACATCATAGCAATACAGCTCATAATCAAGTATGCTTTCTGCCTCTATGCCTAAATCATCGGCAATTATTTCCTTTAGCTTTATTTGGGGATTAAGTGAAATAAGGGGGAGCATATCCCTTTGCTTATTATATACAAAGCCGTTATTTATCTCCTTATTTAAGTGAGGTGCACAGTTGGGAATTATGCAAAGAGGTCTGTTACTTTTATAAAGCTTAACATCAGGCATAATCTTACCGCTTTTTAACATTACCCTGCCTGCTATACCCAAAGGTCTGTCAAGCCATGTTGATAAAATCGCTCCGCCGTAAATTTCAGCATTAAGCCTTACATAAGTCCCCTCATTTATTATCTCGCATTGAGGCTTTATCATAATCGCAGGAGAGTCCGCATGAGCGGCACCTATTCTTAACTGTCCCTTTTCACCGCCCTTAATAAAGGCGGCTAAGGCAGTACCCCCACGCTGAATATAATATTTACTCCCTGTTTCTGCCTCTCCCGTATATTCGCAAAAGCCTGCGTTTTTCAGCATTTCAATACCGTTATTTACTGCCCAGACACCGCAAGGACTGCTGTTTATAAACTTAAGCATATCCTGAGCATAAGCCCTGTAATCCATAAAATCAACTCCTTTTAGCTGTATGCTATCATTTATAGGGCAAAATATCAAGACCCCCGCTAAAAAAAGTTGACATTAGCCTTTTTTTAGTATATAATTTTATTTGCGTTTGGCCCTGAGTTAAACCGCAATATTTTATATGTCCACGTAGCTCAGCCGGATAGAGCGACCGCCTCCTAAGCGGTAGGTCGGAGGTTCGAATCCTCTCGTGGACGTAAAGAAACGCTGTAAGTCATTCTTACAGCGTTTCTTACTTTAACTAAATCAAAACTTACCGCCACGTCCGCCGTGACTTCTTCCCGAAGAAGAACGATGAGTGCTTGAACCGCCGTTTTCGTTGGCTTTTACTCTTTTGCTTACATGGTTATATAAAAACATTTCACTTCTTCTGCTTATTTTCATGCTTCCCAGCACCTCATAGCTTGATGCAAAGGGCTGTCTGCGTACGGATTTCATACCGCCTGTTATGCATAACATAATAATACCTGTTAAAACAGCCCCCGCTATTAGTGCATTTTTTAAATTATCCTTAACATCAAAGGGAGCCTTAGGTAAATTATTAATATCATAAGGTGTTCCTGCTTCCGCCTGTCTTATAAATTCATCACATAAATCAGCAAAAACATTAAAGCCCAAAGCGTATTCGCCCTCCGAAAGATAGGCAAGGACTTCCTCTGATATATAATCAAGCCCTGCATCTGTAAATACGGTAATGCCGTAGCCTGTAGTAGATAACCGCCAATCTCTCTCCTCCATACTTATAAGCAGTAAAATTCCGTCCTCTGCATAGCCGTTGTAATCAAAATAATCATCAGCATATTCCGTAGGCGAAAGATTGCCTGTGTTATATGTAGTTACAATAACTACATCCAAACCATGACTAAGACTTATTTCATCAAGCTTTTCAGAAAGAGCCTCCTCCTCCGAAGCCGACAAAATATCTGCATCATCAACCATTCGTGTAACAGCTTCCGCTGAATATATATTAAATAATACGGACATGCACAGAATTAAAGTAAACAGTATTGCAAATAATCTCTTTTTCATTCCACACATCTCCTTATATCATCCACATCAGGTACATTAATATATAAATTATAAGGCTTAAGCCGACAAATAAGCTAATAAGCAACACAGCAAACCTAATCTTATCAATAGGCAAATCACCTACTAATTTGCCTGTTTGCCCGTTCATTGCAAATATATACTGTTTATCCTTCCATGTAGTATTTAAAATCCAGACAGGATACAGAGCATATTTAGTTACTCCGTTACTTAGACGTACGCTAGAGAATTCAGGTGTTACGGTATTATACCCCTTAACTGTAGAAGCAAAGGTTGCCTCTATGCTTTTTTTAATTCTCTCATTTGCCCTTTCAATGCTCTCCTGTGCGTTTACATCATATCTGTCTGCCAGATAGCCTGACAGGTAAGCTGTCTGAAAGCTTACAGCCTCTGAAAAATCAAAAGGCTCGATAGACTCCATAAGGTCATCTGCCAGCTTTGCAGAACCGTCCACAGGAACACAGTTATAGCTGATTTCTCCGCCTCTTTCAACAGAGTAAAAGCTTGTTTCGGTATATTCATATCTGCTGTCAGACCATCTGCGGATACGAGTTGCCTTATAACGAATATCCGCATCGGCATCAGCATCAAAGAGCCAGAAGGGTACATAAACTCCCTTTATTTCATCAATATGATTACTGTCCTTAAATACCTTAGGCAACAGCAGCTTACCCTTATAATGTTTGATTAAGGCCGCCCTTGCCGCTTTTTTATCCAGCTTAAAGGGAATTACAAAATCCGGCTTTAAGTCCCCTGAAAACTGACCCTTTATAACTACAGGATTTCCGCAGAAGGGGCAGGAGGTTGCTCCTGTAGTTTCGTCGGCTATAATTTCCCCTCCGCAGGAATTACAAATGTAAGAGAGAAGTCCGTCTGCTTCCCCCTCCTCCCATTTATCACTTGTCTGACTTTCCCATAATAAGTCATCCGCCTGTTCATTTTTAAGCTGATTATCATAGCCCACAAGAGCTTCCATTTCAAACTCTGTATCACAGTAGGGGCATTTCATTTTTTGTATCCCGATGTCAAAGGTAATTGCTCCGCCGCAACAGGGACACTTATATTCCTGTAAATCTGCCATATATATTTCTCCTTATTACAATGTCAAAGGTAAGAAGCGGCTTAGTTATTAAAGCCAAAAGCCACTTTTATACTTCCCCTACAGAAACAATCATATAATGTGCTTAATCTGTAAGCCGAAATTATACCATATCACCGTCGTCAAAAGGGTCTCCGCACTCAGGGCAGAACTTTGGAGGTGTTGCACCCTTTTCAACCTCCCAGCCACATTTATCACAACGATACTGTGGCACTCCATCAGGCTTTTTTGCTCCGCATTCCTGGCAAAACTTACCCTTGTTTATTGTACCGCAGGAGCAGGTCCAGCCCTCTGTATCGGCAGGCTTTGGCGAACCGCATTCTGAACAGAACTTACCGCTGACCGTTGCACCGCATTTACATCTCCAGACTCCGCTTTGTACAGGTGCAGGCTTCTTGCAACCGCATTCAGGGCAGAAATTACCGGAAACAGTTGCACCGCAGGAGCATTTCCAGCTATCCGAGTTATCTTTATTCTGTGCCTGACCCATAGCAAATAAATTCTGTGGGTTTACACCACCCCCGGCGTTCATAGCCATTCCCATGCCGATAAAACCATTCATTGCACCGCTTTCATTTGCAGCTGCCGCCTTCATAGCATCAGCCTGAGCACCTACAAGTGCAGCACCTGCCATTGTAGGGTTTTGAAGCACAGCCGTACGCTGAAGCTGTTTAATCATTTCAGCATCCTCAGGAGGAAGTGTAACACTGCCTAAGGCAATACTAACTACCTTAAGACCACGAAGCTCTCCCCATTTTTCGGAAAGTGCTTCATTCATGGCATTTTCCATATCTGTATTGTGTGCCACAATCTGGTTAGGACGTAGCTCTAAGTCAGAAAGCTTTGCAAAGGCAGGCTGTAAGGCACTTATAAACTCTGTCTTTAACTGACTGTCTAACTCTTCACGCCTGAAGGCTTGAGTAATATTACCGCAAACCCTTGTGTAGAACAAAAGAGGGTCTGCAATACGATAAGAGTATACACCCGAACAGCGGATAGAAACATCCACATCAAGACCGATTTTGCTATCAACCACCCGAAACGGCACAGGGTTAGGCGTACCAAACTTATTATCAATCAATTCCTTGGTATTAAAATAATATATACGCTGGTCCTTACCTGTATCTCCGCCAAAGGTAAAACGCTTACCTATTAATTTAAAGGTGTCCTTAATGCCCTGTCCTAAACCGCCTGTGAAAATACTGGGCTCGGTAGATGTGTCATATGTAAACTCACCCGGCTCAGCACAAACCTCTACAACCTTGCCCTGTTCAACAATAATCATACACTGACCGTCTGCTACAGCAATCACACTGCCGTTAGAAATAATATTATCTTCTGCTTTTGTATTAGATGAACGTCCTGATATACGTTTTTGTCCTTTCATCGCCAGAACGTCTTTAGGCATACTCTCGCAATAGAAAAATTCCTTCCATTGGTCTGCAAGAACACCGCCAACCGCTCCCGTACCTGCTTTAATAAGTCCCATATAAATTCTCCTTTCCTTTTTGGTTTATTGACATTAGAATTTTTAGTGTAAAAATATCCTTATAAAATATCTACTCCACTTATTACATAATACAATATTTATTTTATAAATTCAATTATTTTCTGTATAAAAACAAGCTTTCATAAATTTTGAGCCTGAACAGGGAAAAATAGCTTTGTACAATTATTATTTATGTAATAAAAATCTCACCTATGGGCATAAATATAAATAAAAAACGAGGTTTTTATGAACAGCACATATCCATTTATTAATACACCCCTTCCCTATGAGCTTAACAGCCTTGAGCCTTATATTGACACAAAGACCATGGAAATTCACTACAACAGATTACTGCAGGGCTATATTGACAGGCTTAATGCTATTATTGAAAAAAATCCCATGCTTCAGGGTCTGACATTAAAGCAAATGATAGACAATTGGTACCGTTTACCGGCTGATATAGGTATTGCAGTCAGAAACAATGCAGGCGGCATATTTAATCATAGATTTTTCTTTAATTGCCTGGGGGTACCTCATCAGTATAATGAGAACAATTTTATACTGAAGGAAATAAATCGGCAATTCGGCAGTATGGATAATTTCAAAAATCAGCTTAAGGCAACTGCTATGTCTGTTTTCGGTTCAGGCTATGCCTGGCTTGTAATTAATAACGGTACATTGCAAATATTAAAAACCGCTAACCAAAACACTCCTGACCTTAATATGCTTATACCCGTACTTAATATTGACGTATGGGAACATGCTTACTTTCTTAAGCACTATAACCTTCGCAGCAACTACCTTGATGACTTATTTAATGTAATTGACTGGGACAGAATAAATATGTGCCTGACACTAAAAAACAAATAAAATCCCGGCTTTCCCGAACATAGCTTAAAATATGTTTCGGAAAGCCTTTTTAATAAATAAATTATTGCTAAACCTATGTAAAGGTGATAAAATGTAAGTGTAAAATATATATTCGGAGTGAATTAAATGAAAAATAAATTTGACCCTGTTGCCTACTATAAGGGCTTTACCCTGGGCTATATAATGGTAGCATGGCTTGTTATTGTATTTTGGCTTAAGCAATCAGAGCTTTGGCTTTTGCCTGCATTGTTTGTGTATTTCTTTTTAAGTGCAGTTATTTTTCGTTCCTACTACTACGGTATGGTAGGCAACAGCTACTACCTTGTTAAAAAGTTTGATAAAGCATACAAATACTACAAAAAGGCAATAAGCCTTAATACAATTAATGTGCCTGCCCTTTATAACTATGCCTTAGACCTTTTGCATAACGGCAAGGCAGAAGAGGCATTACCTCTTTTGGAAAGAGCAGAAAAATACAACACAAAATTAATCTATGCAAAAAACATTCCTTTGGCAATAGGCAGCTGCTATTGGGTTATGGGAGAGCTTGATAAGGCAATAGACAAGATGAAGGAAATCGAAGCAGATTTTGACTATGTAAACCCCAGCACCCTTACAACCTTAGGCTATCTTTATTTCCTTAAGGGTGATGCCGAAAAGGGTGAGGAATATACAAAACGTGCCTTAGAGGATAACCCCGAGCATGCACCTGCTTTAGACAATATGGGGCAAATTTACTACAGCAGGGGTGATTTGACTAAGGCTAAGGAATATTTTGAAAAAGCACTTTATTATAAAGAAAATATGGTAGACAGCTTATATTATATGGGAGTTATTTCTGAAGCTGAGGGAGATAAGGAAAAGGCTATTGATTATTTAACAAGGGCTTCCAAATGCAACATATCCTCACTAAACACCGTTACCCTGGAGCAGATTAAGGCTAAAATTAGCTCTTTACAAGGATAATACGGCATGAAATTAAAAGTGAATAAAAAATGAATAAAATGTAAATTTTTATATTGAAATTAATTTTAAACAGGTGTATAATATAAGAAATAAAATTTTGGTTTAATGTTTATATACAATAGGGGAAGGTAGGTGGAAATAATGTTTAACAAAGTTATTTCCATCCGACAGAAATTTACTGTATCAATGACGTATATTCTGCTCTTTGAGCTTGTTATATATGCAATTTTTGTTTTTTTCGGCGGTACCTTAGGTTTAGTAGTTTCAAATGTATATAATACTCTAACAGAAACCTCCGCAATTCGTGCACAAAACCTTGAAGGCAGTATGTATTCTGTATCGGAGATAGCAGAAAACAGTTACAATACAATAAACGAAGTTATGGCAAAAGAAGCGGCTAAAACCACTTCTGATTATGATGAGGCATTTTACAGCATTTATTCTGATTTACTTAATGTTGCCTCAAAGCAAAATATTACAGGCTCCTTTGTTGTAATGGGTACGGATTTAACTGCCGACAGGCTGCCTGCCATATATATCCGCAAATCCAGCAAGGCATATTCAAGTCAGCTTTTCAGTCTTAAAATTTCTCCTGAAAGCCTGATTTCCAAAACAGGCCTTGATAAAAACTTACATTGGAGTAACTCTCTTAACCTGAAAGACCATAGCGGCTTGGATTTTTTAACAGAACCAATCAGCATTGCACAGCAAAATGCTGATATTCCCGCAAATCAGCTTGGGTACTGGTCAAATCCTTACGAGATAAACTATGACGGTGAAAAAGCTATTGCCTTCAGCTTGCCTCTGAGAAATTCAAAGGGCAAGTGTATAGGTGTATACGGCGTTGAAATAAGCTTAAATACCATTAAGGAAAAGCTTCCTTTCTTAGAGCTTAACAGCAAGGGTATGGGCAGTTATGTGCTTCTTCGCAAGGATAACTATGAGAGTAAGGAATATGTGCCTATTGTTTCATCGGGAGATAGCTTTAATGAGCTTAACAACTATTCCGGCTCCGTTACCTTTAAGGGGAAAGTGCTTGACGGTAAAATGTATTTACTTAATACTCCTCATGAGCAAAGCTCTGACATTTATTGTGCTATTAATGAACTTAATATATGGAAAAACAGCAACTACGACCACAATGTATGGGCATTATGCGGTGTAGTAGACAGTGTCTATCTTAATGACCTTGAAAACGACATACGCTTTAATGTATTATTTGCCTTTGCACTTACAATGCTTTTAGGTCTCATATTTGCCTACATAGTAAGTTATTTTATAGCATCTCCTATACATAAGTTTTTAAATGAAATTAAATTAATCACACCGGATAATCCTGTTATACCGTCACAATCCTCTATTTCGGAGATTAACGACCTTGCTAAGGTAGTAGAACATTTAACTGAAGATATAACGGATTTCTCTGCAAAGGTTTCTACCATAATTGACCTTGCAGGTCTTCAATTCGGTGCTTTTGAATATGACAAAAAATCGGATGTTGTTTTCTGTACGGATATGCTGTTTAGTCTTCTTAATCTGCAAAAAACAGGAGATAAGCTGTTTGTACCGAAAAGTGAGTTTGAAAGCAAAATGGGTATGTTCTGCGAGGAAATATCCCCTGATATTAACTGTGTATACAAAATGAAGCTGCCAAACGGCAGTATTAAATACATACACATTAAAACAGCCCTGAATAACGAAAAGATTTTAGGCGTTATTCAAGATACCACATTAGAAACAGTAAATGAACGTGCAAGGGTAATTGCTAAGGACTATGATGCAATGACAAATCTCCTTAACAGGTCAGCCTTCAGACGTAATTTAAGTGATAAGTTCTCAGCAGATAAATCTATTATTGCTGTTCTTGTCCACTGTAATATTGACAAAACCTCTGATATTAACGTAAGATACGGAAATGCAGTAGGTGATAAGCTTATATCAAGTCTTGCAGGTGTATTCAGAAAGTATTCTGACAGAATATCAAGCTTCGCTGCAAGAACAGCCGGTGATGAATTTAAATTCCTGCTTTTAGGCAATGACAGAGAGGCTATGGAGGCTAAGATTGATGAGCTTATTTCAAGCATTTATTCTCTGGAGATACAGACAAACCCGGGTACTCTTAAGCTTGAAGCATCCATAGGTATTGCATGGTATCCCTTTGATGCAGATTCTCCTGCCTTGCTTGAGCAATATGCAGAGTTTGCTATGCGTCAGGTTAAAAGAACAACCAGAAACACCTACAAGCACTTTAACAAGCGTGCCTTTGAAGAGGCCGAAAGAAATATACGCAGTAGCCGAAATATTGAAATGCTTATTTCAGACGGGCTTATCCGCTATGCTTTCCAGCCTATTGTAAACGCAAGAACAGGTAGTATTTACGGCTATGAAGCACTTATGCGTCCCGATTCGACAAACTCTATTACACCTCACGATGTAATTATGTTTGCAACGGAAAAGAATAAGCTTAATATAATCGAAAAAATGACTTGGTTTACTGCTTTGGAGGACTTTAGCTTACAGGTTGATTCTTTCTCCGACAAAAAGATGTTTATCAACTCAATACCAAGCCAGATGCTTACAGACAGGGAAATTGCCGAGCTTGAAACCCGCTACAACGAATACTTAGACAATATTGTACTCGAAATTATTGAGAATGAGCAAACTGACCCTGCAATCATACACAAAAAGAAAGCCCTTGTGGAAAGGTGGGGTTGTCTTTTAGCTCTTGACGACTACGGTTCAGGCTATGCTAATGATAATACACTCCTTTCTTTAAAGCCTGATGTTATCAAGCTGGATATTGAAATGATAACGGGCATTGAAAAGGATAAGGACAGACAAACTCTTGTTAAAAACCTTATTTCCTATGCTCACCAGAGAAATATTATGGTGCTTGCTGAGGGTATAGAGTCCTATAACCAGATGAAAACCCTTATCGGCTACGGCGTAGACCTTATGCAGGGCTTCTACCTTGCAAAGCCAAGCTTTGAAACCGTCAACGCTATAGATGAAAAAATTGTAAACGAGATACTTGACATCGGCAACCAAAACAATAACTAAACAAAAAGGGGCTGTTGCTTTAGTGCAACAGCCCCTTTTTGTTGTCATTAAGCCTCAAGCTGTCAAATACTATTTAATGAGGTATGCCTATACTTGCAACAGTAAAACCCAATTTTGTAACAGCTTCTATTATATCGTCCTCTCTCACAGCACCTATAATATCCGCATACCCATCTTCAAGATTGACTCTTACATCTTCAACAGCCTCTAATCTGCTTAAAACCTCTTCTACAGAGTTAGCACAGTTACGGCATGACATACCTATAATATTTACTCTTTTCATATAATAATCTCCTCCCGATTTAGATAAAGTAATTATAACACATTTTAATTATAGATTAAAGTAATTTATTTTTTTATGATAAAAGCCTTTAGTAATAAAATTTTTTATTTGATATATAAACTTAATTTTTGTTAAATATATACAACATTATTTTTTTATGGTTTAAACACATAAGCAAGTTTAGTTAGCTGCAACTAACCAAATTTATTTATAAATTCACTGTTTATGTCAGCTAACAAGCCTCTTTCACCCTATACCGCAACAACACATTAGTTAGCACAAGCTAACTATCTCCTTACCCCCTAAATATAGTGTTATAAAAAAATAGCCAAATATATTTTTCTTCTATATAATTTACTGGTATTTTTTTATAATTTTTAGGTAAAATATTTGAAAATTTTCCATATATTTAGTGGTGTGCTATCCTTGACCTTTGGAAATAAAAAATATATAATAATTTGCAGAGAAGTTTATAATTACTTTTAAAATGGAGGATTGTAAAAAATGAAAACACAATGGCAAGGCTTTACAGGTGGTTTATGGGAAGAAGAAATTAATGTAAGAGATTTCATCCAGCATAACTACACACCTTACGAGGGTGATGAGTCATTCCTTGCAGGCCCTACAAAGGCTACTACAGAGCTTTGGGAGCAGGTACTTGATTTAAGCAAGCAGGAGCGTGAGGCAGGCGGTGTCCTTGATATGGATACTAAGGTTATCTCCACTATTACCTCTCACGGTGCAGGCTACCTTAATAAGGACAAGGAAAAAATCGTAGGCTTCCAGACAGATAAGCCCTTTAAGCGTTCACTTCAGCCTTACGGCGGCATCCGTATGGCAATGAAGGCTTGCTCAGACAACGGCTATACTGTTGACCCTGAGGTAGTAGAGAACTTTACTGTTCACAGAAAGACTCATAACGCAGGTGTATTTGATGCTTACACACCTGAAATTCGTGCATGCCGTTCTAACCATATTATAACAGGTCTGCCTGATGCTTACGGCAGAGGTCGTATTATCGGCGACTACAGACGTGTAGCTCTTTACGGTGTAGACAGACTTATTGAGGATAAGCAGGACCAGAAAGCATCTACCTCCAGCGTTATGTATGACGAGGTAATAAGAGAAAGAGAGGAGCTTTCAGAACAGATAAGAGCTTTGGAGGACTTAAAGAAATTAGGTGCAATTTACGGCTTTGATATTTCTCAGCCTGCAAGCAATGTACAGGAGGCTATTCAGTGGACCTATTTCGGCTACCTTGCAGCTGTTAAGGAGCAGAACGGTGCCGCTATGTCCCTTGGTCGTACCTCAACCTTTATTGATATTTACGCAGAGCGTGACCTTGCAAACGGAACCTTTACAGAGGAGGAAATTCAGGAATTTGTTGACCACTTCATTATGAAGCTCCGTCTTGTTAAGTTTGCACGTACCCCTGAATATAACGCACTTTTCTCAGGTGACCCTACCTGGGTAACAGAGTCAATCGGCGGTATGGGTATTGACGGTCGTTCAATGGTTACAAAGATGAGCTTCCGTTATCTTCACACTCTTGAAAACATCGGCACAGCACCTGAGCCTAATATGACAGTGCTTTGGTCTACAAGATTACCTGTTAACTTTAAGCGTTTCTGTGCTAAGACTTCAATTAATACCTCATCTATTCAGTATGAGAATGATGACCTTATGAGAGTTACACATGGTGATGACTATGCTATCGCCTGCTGTGTATCCTCAATGCGTGTAGGTAAGGAAATGCAGTTCTTCGGTGCAAGAGCTAACCTTGCTAAGTGCTTGCTCTACGCAATTAACGGCGGCGTTGATGAGGTAAGCAAAAAGCAGGTAGGTCCTAAGTTCCGTCCTATTACCTCTGAATACCTTGATTTTGACGAGGTTATGGAAAAATATAATGATATGATGAAGTGGCTTGCAGGTGTATATGTAAACGCACTTAACATCATTCACTATATGCACGATAAATACTGCTACGAAAAAATTCAGATGGCTCTCCATGACAAGGAGGTTACCCGTTGGTTTGCAACAGGTATTGCAGGTCTTTCTGTAGTTGCCGACTCACTTTCAGCTATTAAGTACGCTAAGGTTAAGACTATCCGTGACGAAAACGGCATTGTTGTAGATTATGAGGTAGAGGGCGACTTCCCTAAGTACGGCAACAATGATGACAGAGTTGATAAGCTTGCCGCTAACCTTGTGCATACCTTCTTACAGTATGTAAAGGCTAACCACACCTACAGAGGCGGTATAGCTACTACCTCTATCCTTACCATTACTTCAAACGTAATGTATGGTAAGAATACAGGCTCTACACCTGACGGCAGAAAAGCAGGTGTACCTTTCGCTCCGGGTGCTAACCCAATGCACTCAAGAGATACACACGGTGCAGTTGCATCACTTGCATCTGTATCAAAGCTTCCTTTCAGAGATGCACAGGACGGTATTTCAAATACCTTCTCCATTATTCCGGGAGCTTTAGGCAAGGACGATGCAGTATTTGTAGGCGACCTTGATATTGATTTAAGTAAATAATTTTTTAGGAGGTACATTTTATGGATAAGGACAAACAGGCTGATGATATTGTAAATATGATAGACAGCTTTATGTCAGAGGGTGGCGGTCATATTAATGTAACAGTTAATAATGAAGGCAATATCTCTCTTGAAAAAACCGTAAAGGTTACAAACTCCCTTGAATGTGCCAAAGGCGATATGGCTTGCTCCGTACCTACTCTCTTTGAGGGTCTGGATGCGGATATAAGTGACAACTGATTTAGGAGGTTTTATTATGAGTAATGAACAACAAATTGATAACCTTGTATCACTTCTTGACGGCTATGCTGAAAAGGGTGGTCATCACCTTAATGTAAACGTATTTAACAGAGAAACTCTTTTAGATGCTCAGAAGCACCCTGAAAAGTATCCTCAGCTTACAGTACGTGTATCAGGCTATGCAGTAAACTTTATTAAGCTTACTAAGGAGCAGCAGGACGAGGTAATTTCTCGTACTTTCCACCAATCTCTTTAATATTTACACCCCTGCCCTTATGTGCAGGGGTGCTTTTTTTGTGCTTTTGTGCCTTATTGCCTTATGGCTATACTTATGCTAAACTCAAATTGAGGTGAATTTTATGAAATATAACAACCCCGTAAAACGAGGCTTTTTCCCCGACCCCTCCGTAATCAGAGTTGGGGAGGATTACTATATGGTAAACTCCAGCTTTCAGTATTTTCCTGCAATACCTATCTCTCACTCAAAGGATTTAGTTAATTGGCAAGTAGTTGGTCATGCAATAACCGACAGCAATTGGCTTGACTTATCTGAAGCTATGGACTCAAGAGGTATCTGGGCTCCCGATATTTCCTACAGCAACGGAAAGTTCTATATTTTTGCAACCCTACGCTTTAACAGAAACGACAAGAAAGAGGGACCTATGCGTTGTCAGCTTATGATGAGTGCCGACAGACCTGAGGGGCCTTATTCAAAGCCTGTAGTACTGCCTGTTGACGATATAGACCCATCTCACTTTGCAGATGATGACGGTAAACATTATATGATAATTGCACCCGGTATAACTGTTGTGCCTTTAAGTGACGACTGTACACAGGTTATCGGCGAGCCTGTACAGGTATGGTCAGGCACAGGCGAGCGTTGTCCCGAAGGACCTCATATACTAAAAAAAGACGGCTGGTACTATGCTATTGTTGCAGAGGGCGGTACAGGCTACGGTCACGGCATAAATGTAGCAAGGTCGAAAAGCCTTTACGGTAAGTACGAGCCTTCACCCTATAACCCTGTAATGCGACAGCTTGACCCAACAGCACCTATACAGCGTTGCGGACACGGTAAGCTCGTACAAACCCAAAATGGCGATTGGTGGATAACCTACCTTTGCGGCAGACCAAACAGCGGCAATTATACCACAGTAGGCAGAGAAACTGCCCTTGACCCGGTTCAATGGACAGAGGACGGTTGGTTTACGGTTAATAACGGTAAAGGTCCAAGCCTTGAACAAGACTCTCCCGATTTACCCACAGAAACCTACGACAGCTTTACCTATGATGATTTTAACAGCTCTACACTAAATGTAAACTGGGAGTTTGTAAGAAATCCCGACTATAACAATTTTTCCTTAACCGAAAGAGAAGGCTTTGCAAGAATATATACCTCTCCTCATGAGCTTTTTGAAATAGAGGCTAAAAACACCCTTGTAAGACGTGAGGAGGAGCTAAGCTATACAGCAGAAACCGCCATCGAATTTAAACCTGCAGATAGGGAGCAGGCAGGACTTACCTGCTACTACTCCACTACCACCTATATAAGATTTAGCCTTTGTGTAAGGGATAATGTACGTTGCTTAGAGCTTGCCGTAAATCGTAATCATGGCGAAGAAATAATTACCCAAATAAAGAATATCCCCGAAGGTAGGATATATCTTAGGGTAGTTGTAGATAAATTAAATCGTAGCTTTTACTACGGCACAGACAAGGATAATATGACTCTTGCCTATACTATAGAAAACTGTATTTTTCTTTGTGATGAGGGCGTCCCAGATGACCCTAAGAGGCATACGGGTACTCTTGTAGGCATATATGCCAACGGCGGAGGCAGTAACAGCCGTATCCCTGCCGATTTTGACTATTTTGATTATAAAAACAGCTAAAATACTTACTGTTTTTCATATACAAAAGGGTGATGCTTATAAAGGCACCGCCCTTTTTCTGTATAACTATATAAGGTTTATTGCATAACCAACCTATTTTAAATCAACATCCTGCCATATACTATTATTAAAAATTTCGGCATTTTCTCCGAAAAAAGCCTTTTCTGCCTCAGTATCATTTTTAAGAAAACAGCAAAACCACGCTGTCATATATCCGTCAGCAGAATAGAGCATCTGCCCATGGTCAGTGTTCTTGCGACGAGCCATAAGCTTTTCCGAATTGTTATTTACAGCATCAAAATTTTCCCTCATTGACCAAAGAGGGCATATTCCCTGACCCTCTGTTTCGTTTATGCTATTTGCTGTTCCTGCATCTATCGGTCCTGTTCCTGCCACCATAAAGCAAGGAATGCTTACCTTTGACATATCATACTGCCATTCTTTACCAAGTGCTAACTCCTGCCCCCAAAAGGAGGAGGTTGTGCTTGCAACCCACATTGCCTTATACCTACTACCGTTTTTATAGCCTGTAACTGCATTAACTGCACCTACACCACCTTGAGAATGACCTGCAATACCAATATTATCAACATCAACCCTGTTGTAAAAAATGCTTTCTTTGTTTTCATTCTGAGATAACATATATTCAAGACTTTCAGAGGAGGATTTGCCTGTTCTTGAATTTTCATCTTGATTGCCTGCAACGATAAAGCCCCATGAGGCAAGATGCTTAAAAACAGCAGTATATTTATCAGCGGGAACACCTGTTCCGTTTACCATAACTACAAGGGGATACTTATCCTGAGAGCTTTCCGTTTCCGTAGGATACCAGACAGTAAAATTTTTGTAATCAGCACTTTTCGCCTTTATATATGAAACATCATAAGATCCCATGGCAGTATATTTTGCCTCAAGCTCTCCTGCCGTTTCAGTCTTTTTGTAATAGTCCTTTGATACTACAGGCCGTTTAATTACCCAAATAACAAAAACAATAATTACAAAAACGAAAAAAACAATAATCCTCATAAGTTTTTTCATAAACCCTCCGTATTACTTAATATGCCTTTTTATCATACACATACAACAGATTATTATAATTTTTGCTTAACCCTTAGTCAAGGAGGATAAATTTATATAATAAATCTGTTTAATATAGATAATTTATAATACTAGATTAATCATACCACACAATAATATACCTGTTACAAGAGGAATTAAAAACGCCAAAGCTGTCCATTTTAAACTGCCTGTTTCCTTTTTAATTGTAAGTAGGGTAGTACTGCAGGGAAAATGACACAGCATAAACACAAGGGTGCAAATTGTAGTTTTTATATCCCAGCCATAGGCTGTAAGCTGACTTATACTGCTTATTTCCGCAAGCTCTCCGCCTCCCGAATAGCACATAATTATAAGAGGCAGTACAATTTCATTGGCAGGCAAGCCAAGTATAAAGGCTGTAAGAATTTCGCCGTCCAGCCCCATAAAATGTCCCACTCCATCCAATAAGCCCGAAATATAAAAAATAAGACTGTTTCCTTCTATAGCTATATTCTGCATAAGCCAGATAATTGCCCCTGCCGGTGCAGCTACTGCTACAGCTCTGCCCAGTACAAACATTGTTCTGTCAGTAAGGCTTCTGTAAAGTATGCTTAAAACCTTGGGCTTTCTATAGGGTGGCAGCTCCAGCACAAAGGAGGAGGGTACACCCTTTAAAATGGTTTTAGATAGAATTAAGGACAATAAAAGACTTAGAGCTACACTGAAAACAATACACAAAAGGACTATTGCCGTAGCCTTAAAGCCCGAGGCAACTCCTGCACCGGTAAATATTGCAGAGAGCAGAATAATTGAGGGAAATCGTCCGTTACAAGGGATAAAGCTGTTTGTAAGTATTGCTATAAGCCTTTCCCTGGGGGACTCTATAATCCTTGCCGAAGTAACTCCAACTGCATTACAGCCAAAGCCCATACATATAGTAAGCACCATTTTCCCCTGAGCCCCTGCCCTTTTAAAAAACCTATCCATTACAAAGGCTATTCTGGGCAAATAACCTATATCCTCTAAAAGAGTAAACAAAGGAAAAAAAACAGCCATCGGAGGTAACATAACCGACACAACCCAGCCAAGGGTTTTAAACATACCCTTAATAATAAGACCTCTCCAGAATAAAGGCATACCTTCCGATACCCTCCACAGCCACAGTTCTGCTTCATTAAAGCATCTGCTTAAAAATGCGGAAGGAATATTTGCACCCACAACCGTAATATAAAAAATTAAGCCAAGCAAGGCAAGCATAATAGGTATACCCCAAAGCTTGCTCATTACAAGGCGGTCAATTTTTCTGTCAACAGAGTTTTGTATATCACAGCCATAGTCTACCGTTAAATTGTAAATTTGATTTGCTCTTTGTTGCATTTCAGGAGCTTTTAAAGTGTTTCCGAAACAAGGTGTGCCACCTGTATATACAGCTTCCTTTAGCTTATCTACACCCTCTCCGCTGCCTGCACTTGTACCTATCACCTGTACTCCCAGCTCATATTCCAGCTTTTTTAAATTAACAGCTATATTCTTTCGCCTTGCCTCATCTAAAAGATTAACACAAACTATAGCCTTATTAACCGTTGCAATAACCTGTAAGGCAAGTATTAAATTTCTTTCAAGACAGGTTGCATCAAGAACAATTACAACCGTGTCCGCCCTGTTGCTTTTCAAAAAATCAACAGCACAGCTTTCATCCTCTGATATAGGGTTAAGGGAATATATACCCGGTAAATCAATTATATCAAAGGCTTTATCCTTGTATAAGAAGGTACCTCTTGCCGTACCTACTGTTTTGCCCGACCAATTGCCTGTATGCTGTCGCATACCTGTAAGCAGATTAAAAATAGTGCTTTTGCCCGTATTAGGATTGCCCACAAGACAAACCGTTTCACCCATTAAGACTCCTCCTTAATGCAAATAATATTATCTGCATCTTCATTTCTTAATGCCATAACAGCCCCACGCACAAAATACGCTCCGGGGTCCCCTCCTATACTCTTATGGAGAGGAATTATCTCTGTATTTTCAGTAAAGCCAAGCTCCATTAATCTTTCACGATTTTTAATATTTTTAACCTCTATAATCTCTCCTCTTGTGCCTATGGGTATACATGATAAGGGAATTCTGTCAACCATAAAAAAGCACCTCCAAGCCGGATTATCTTATTTTATAATATGATAATCCCACTTAGAGGTGACTACTGTTTTTCCATAAGGTAGTTTATTAATACAACACCCTGTCTTTCAACCTGATTTTCTTTTACCGTAATATAGCCTCTTTTCTCAAAAAAAGGCTTAGCTGTAATTGAAGCATAAGTATATATCTTACCCTTTATTTTTTCCTCCAATCTGTCACAGATTGCACCGCCTATGCCCTGCCACTGATAGTCCCTGTGAACATAAAGCCTGTCAAGATAACCGCTTTTATCTATATCACCAAAGCCTGCAACAAGGTTGTTCTTAAAGGCAAGTACAGTATAATGTTCAGAAAAGCTTTTATGCCACTTTTCCAAATCCACAGCACCCGTTGCCCATACATTAAGCTGTGCTTTAGTATAATCCCTCGCATTAACAGTATGGACAGTATTGTAAAAAAAGCTCTGTCATTTCCTTTAAATATTCAACTCTGTATTCCTTAATAACCATAATTACCTCACTGAAATAAAAAAACACCCGTTTAACAGGGTGCTTTTTCAAGCTGCTAACCGGATTTGAACCGGTGACCTCAGCACTACCAATGCTGCGCTCTACCTACTGAGCTATAGCAGCACAATTAAATATGCCTTTGTCAGTGAACATATCTGCAATCACCAACGCATATCATTTTATCAGATAAATTTATAAATGTCAAGATTTTTATAGCATATTTTTAGAATTTCTAAGTTATAATTATCAAATAATGTATACAAGCAATGCAACACAGCTGCAAATCTAAAAAAGCCGAGCATCCAATGATACTCGGCTTTTTGTATTACTCAAATACGTTATAAATTACTTCACCCGGGATTTTATTGCTATATACCATATCTAAAATGTACTGTGTTTTAGACTCAACCTCCGCCCTTAATTCCGCCTCCTTTTCTGCAGTAGGGGTTGTAAGAGTAAGGTCGCCGGGTGCGTCCGCCTGTCCGCTGTTAAAGCTATAGAATACACCTGTCATAGAGTTTGCACTCATTCTGTCCATCCAGTAATTCTGACCGTTATCAAAGCTTAAAGCATTAATAATATCATACTGTGCATAGCCGTTATTCTGGTCAAAGCCCTTTGCAGGGGTCTGGTTAGGTGTATTTTCATGACCGAAGGCAATACAGTTTCTTATATATCTGTAAGAGGAGCTTGGTGTTTCTGCCGAACCAAACTTAAAGCCGTTAGGATTACCTCTCCAATTAGTACTGTGGATATTTTCATAAGTATTGCTTGTGCCTAAAAGCCTTACAGTAACCTGAGGCCAATCAGTAACGGTTTTATTGTTATACTGCTCCTCAAAATCAGGATATTCCTCTAAAACAGCCTGTACATAAAGGAGATTTTTATCAAGAGCATAGCCATGACTATAGTCATACTCACCTGTAAACACATATGGGTTACCGTTATTCTATGTTATACATTCCATATAGTAAACATCGCCTATATATCCGCCTTCACTTACTCTGTCATAGCTGTCCCAGCCGTCATCACTGTTTTCCCACGCACGACAGTTGTAAAATTTATTATCCGTTCCTGCTGCAAGCTTTACAGAGAAGCCGTCTGCATCTGCACCGTTCTTCTGAACTAAGTCACCGTTACGGTAGCTGTCCACATAGCGGAAGGTATTATAAGCACCGCCCTTAGTTATAGATACACCTGAGTTATTGTTGTATCTGAAAATACAGTATTCAAAGGTATTATTGTTACCTGTAATTCTTACACCGCAGTCACCTGCATTTTGAATAATCACGTTTTTAAAGGTATAGTGACTGCCGCTTATTGTAAAGCCCGTTCCTCCTGAGCCTGCCGAGGTTCGGCTATCCCTCAGCTTAGCAAAATCCAAGGTTGCCGCTGTACCGTCAGCATTAGGCAAGCCGTAAATTTCTACATTGGCATTTGAGGTGCTGAGCTTAATATTTGCACTGCATTCTATTGTACCCTTAATATAGATTTTGTTATTTGTCTTAGCAAGCTCTGTTTTTAAATCATCAAAGTTATCTACAACAACACCGTCAGAGGTATCTCCGCTGAAGGTTGTTGACTCTGTAGTGGTTTCACTGGTTGTGGTACGTGTTGTACTTTCTGTTGTAGTTTCTGATACAATTTCACCTGTACCTGTAAAGGTAAGCCGATATATATTAATATTGCCCATACCGCCATAGATATAATATCTTCCGTTTGAAGGTATCATAACGGTTTCTGCCACAGGGGCATTTGCCGCTGTGGGCATTGAAATAGTCTGAACCGTTCCACTGTCATTTGCAAGAACTAAGCTTCTCTCCTGAGTTGCATTAGATGAGCGTGCTACTATGTAAAGTCTACCGCTGCAAGGTGCATCAAAGTAAACGCAGGCTGCGTAATTATTACCCGTACCGTTTAACTGTAAATGCTGATTATAGGTTCTGCTGTCTGTTTCCGCTGTAGTTTGTCCCACCTTATAGCTTGGTAAAATAGTGTACGCACCGATTATTGTAGTGTTGTTTATTAACCCTGTTTGTTCATTTGTAAGGTCCTCTGCAACAAAATCATAATAAGCGTATGTAACTTCCGCAGTAGTTTGTTCCGTAGTAGTTTCTGTTGTTTCAACCGTTGTTGTTTCAACTGTTGTTATTTCTGTTGTTTCAACCGTTGTTGTTTCTGTTGTTGTTTCTGTGCTTTCAATTGTAGTTTCAGCTGTTGTTGTTTCTACTGTTGTAGTTTCATCGTCCTTCCCTACAGGCAAAGTAATTTCACCAAGCACCTTCTGGAGTATACAGGCTGCATCGCTTGCAGTAATTCCCGCTTCTCCGTCTACATCAGCCAGCTTTATCTGCTGTTCATTAAGAACGGTCTGCTGTGAGTCAAGGCTATAGGCAAGAGCTAAAGCCGCATCATCTGAAGTTATTGAGCCATTCATATTAACATCACCATATTCATATACAGGCTCTGCGTTAATTAAGCTCATGCTTGTCATTACCATTATTGCTGCTGTTATAAGAGCAACAAATTTTTTCTTTAACATTTACATACCTCCTTTGTATATAACAAAAGGGATAAGACACAGCCTATCCCTTTTATAAATCAAGCCTCTTCAACAGGCTTTTTCTTTTTATAAACCGTTAAGCTGACAACTACTGCCGCTATAAGTGATATAATACTGATAACACAGCCCGGATAGAAACCCTGAGGGGTAAAGGTAAATACTACCTCATGCTGTCCCTTAGGCACATTAATACCTATTACACCGTCCTCTGCTATAGATACAAGGTCAGTTTCCTCACCGTCAACTGTAGCCTTCCAGCCTGCATTATAAGGAATAGACGTAAACATTACTCCGTCCTCAGATGCATTTACCGTACCTGTAAGCTTTGTATCCGTAAATTCCGTAAGCTCATATGGATTTGAGTTAAGCTTGTCATACGCCTTCTGGAATACATCATCATTGTAGCTTGCGGCATATACCTTAACAGTACCGTTCTTACGATAGGTTTTTTCAAACTCACCCTTATTGGTAAGCTCAAAGGTTACCGTAATTTCCTCGTCCTTTGAAACGTTACCTATATCAAATAAGCTCTTACCTGCTGAAAGCTCTCTGTCCTCGTTAGCACTGTTTGTCACGTACTTAACTCTCTTTGCGTTACCTGCATCAACATAGAGAAAAAGATATTGGTCCTTATCAGACTTAATCTTAACCGTTACTGTAGGGTGATTATTCAGGTTGGCAGGTTCTGTAAGCTCATACTTATAAATATTATCATTTTCCTTATCGGTAATATTCATAAAGGTATAATCAAAGCTTGTAAGAGGAATATTTGTAAACATTTCCTCATCAACACCTGCTGCCTTTTTAATAAAGTCATTCTGTACATCAAAGGGCTGAGAGTCGGTTGTCTGCCAGTCATTTATATCACTGTCTACCATAAAGCCCAGAGGCAATACCCTTGGGTTTTCATAAACCCAAACGTTACCCTTTTCACCCCCGTTACCAAACTTTTCAAGGAAGGTATACCGTTCGTTCTTAATCTCACCGTTACCGCTGTCTGTTGCCTTGTTCATAACATATTTAAGGTTAAACATTGCATCAACAAGAGAGGTAGGGTCATAGTATCTGTAGGAGTTACCCGTTGCGGCAATACCTAAGTTACCAATCATATTTGATATACCGCCCGATGCCAGTGATGAGAACTGTGAAAAACCGTTATAATGGTACAGTGCCGCATCATTAATAGTGGTAAAGCGTCTGAATTCCGTTCTGTAGAACTCGTTATTTTCTCTCTCATCAAGATACTCAACAGCTTCATTAGCAGAGTCTATATATTTAACATAAGCATCTCTGCTTGTGGTTCTGTCAAGACCCTGATGACTTGAAAATGCCGCCTCTGCTACTACAAATACAAGCATAGCTATAAGCACATTTTTTATATCCTGCTTGGTTCTTGCGTTTAAATAGCAGTAAAGAATAATAATGTAAATTACCATAAGGATAATGTTAATAACTATATCACTTACGGAAAGAACAGAGTCAATCTCTGAATAGTTAGGTACTAAAACAAACTCAGTAAAGAATATAATCAAGCCGTAGAATATAGCCGCCTTATATACTATATCAAAGCTTACACCCTTTATATTTATAAGACCTCTGTAAGCAAGAGTAATAATTACAAAGCTATAAATAAAGGTATATCTGTGAGGCAAGTTTGATGGGAAGTGGAAGCCGTGTATCATATAGTCAAGAGGCTTAACACAGCTACATAAAAGCATAAATGCCATTAATACACCAAAAAGCACCTTTTCCTTTTTCTTAAATTTTTTATTAAAGAAGTAAAAGGGAATAAGCATCATTGTAAGGACACCGCTGTAAACGTTAGGTAAGTCCTCGTTACGTGCAAGTACAACAGGTCTTGCACCTGCAAAGTGGTTTGTTAAGAGCTGATATACATTCTCATAAAACTCAAACGCAGGGAAGTTTGTTTCACTTGTATCGGTATGTGAAAGTGCAATAGCGGTAGGTATTGTAAGGAACATTGATATACCGCCGGCAATAAGGGAAATAACGCCGAATTTTACGGTCCTTGCAATAATAATCTGCCTGTCCTTTTTCCAGGTATATTCTGAGAAAAGGATTACAAGGAAGTAAAGCACTGCAAATACACACACAAGGAAAGCAATGTAGAAGTTTACTATAATTACAATTGCAAGAGAAATACAATAGGTAAGGTGGGTATTCTCCTTTACAAGTCTTTCTATACCTAAAGCAACAATAGGGAACAGAGCCACTGCATCAAGCCACATGACGTTCCAATAGTAGCCTGTTATATAAGAAGTAAAGGCATATAAAACACCAAAAGCAACAATAGATAAATCATCTTTACCTAAGCTCTTTTTAAGGTAGTAAGCAAAAAACGAACCTGCAAAGGCAATCTTTAATAAAATAAATATTGCCAATGCCTCAGGCAAGGCATCCTGTGGAAAAAGCAGAATAAAGATACTTAAAGGGCTTGCCGTATAGTAAGCAATTTGTGTAATAAACTCCTTACCAAGACCCCCCTCCCAGCTGTAGAAAAGGCTCTGACCGTTTAAAATTCTGCTGCGTAATTCCTCATGGAAGGGTGCATACTGGTGATAGAGGTCAACCTTAAGTACAATCTGGTCACCAAAGGGATATACACCTCTTATAATGTAGGTCAGCAGCATAATAAGTGCCGCAAGTACAAAGGTAAAAATTACAAATCGGTTAGCCGTGAACCAATTATCTTTTTGGTTTTTCATTGTTTCTTCTCCTTATTTAAAGATATATAGTTTGCTGAAAATATAATTAAGTACCGTAATTACAAACTGTGCCAATATTTTGCAGAGGCTGTCGTTCCACTTGAGTACAACAGTAGTCAGATTCATCCACACCACTTCAAAGCCCAAGGATACAAGCCTTGCTCCTACAAAGCCGATTATCTCCTTAACAAGAACCTCAGCCGCCATTGAGTCCGATTGAAATACAAAAAGCTTGTTTGTAATAAATGCAAAGGCAACTGCAAGTATCCAACTTGCAATAGTTGCAATATTAATAATAAGGGGTGTAGGCTCCTTTTTCCTTGCCAACAGCCTTTTTACAAGCTCATAGGACGCTATGCTGACAACAGTTGTTAACACACCGAAAAACAGATAGCTTATAGTTTCTCTGTTGACAAGTGCTTTAAACAGGGTTTCAATCATAGTCACACCTCTTACCTGTAGTCCTGTTTAGGGTCATCTATATTTGTTTTATTTATTATATACACAGGTCTGTTTTTAACCTCCATATAAATCTTGGCCACATATTCGCCTAAAATACCGCAGGAAAGAATAATAATACCGCCTATAAAAAGTATAAGGGTTATTGTTGAGGCATAGCCAGGTACATCCTTGCCTATAACAATGGTTTTTATAATAATATAAAAAAGATA
Source organism: uncultured Bacillota bacterium (assembly GCA_958426775.1). GTDB lineage: Bacteria > Bacillota > Clostridia > Lachnospirales > CAG-274 > CALWRD01. The sequence continues at coordinate 180,981 of CATZZP010000001.1, read as the reverse complement.
GATAAAGGAAGATGCGGAAATTATTGTACCTAAGTATGAGGCAATTCTGAGGGGAAAGGTAGAAAATGCCGTTATACCGTCAATTGCATAACCAAAAAGCTTCCAGAAGCTCCATTTTGTAACCCCTGCGGCTCTTTCCACATTTTCAAAGTCTATCCACTTGGTTTTAAAGCCTACCCAGCTGAATATACCCTTTGAAAATCTTTGCACCTCGCTCATAGCAATAACTGCATTTACCATAGCACGGTTCATCATTCTGAAGTCGCCTGCACCGTCAGGCATATCCACCTCGGATATTTTATTTACAAACCTGTAAAAGCACCTTGTAAACATGGTACGCAATGCAGGGTCGCCCTTACGTGTTGCTCGGTTGGTTGCACAGCAATCATAGCCCTCTTCCATAGCCTCAAGCATCTGAGGTATAAGTGCAGGCGGATGCTGTAGGTCAGCATCAAGTATTACAACATAATCTCCTGTGCTGTTTTTAAGTCCTGCATACATACCTGACTCCTTACCGAAATTACGTGAAAAGGATATATATTTTACACAATCATTTTTCTGTGCAAGCTCCTTTAATAAATCAAGTGTGTTGTCGCTACTGCCGTCATCTACAAAAATAAAATTAAACTCATAATCCTTAAGACGGTCAATAACCTTCTTTGCCTCGTCAAAGAACATATTGACAACCTGACTTTCATTATAACAAGGAACAATTAAATCGACTTTTTTCATATGCTCCTCCATACTATGTACACTCTGAAATATTACTGTTAAAATTGTACATACTTATTATATTTTACCTCAAATTCAACATAATATCAACATAATAGTTGAATTATTAATATTTTTTTTGCTGATAATACACCTGTAAAAAACAATATGCCTTACATTTTAACCGAAAACCTGTACATACTAACAAAAAGAAAGGAGCTTAGATATGAATAAGGAACACACAAAAAAATCACCTGATAAAGAGCTTACACCAACGGCAATAATTACAGGTATTATACTTGCCTGTGTATTCAGCGGTGCTAATGCTTATTTAGGGTTAAGAGTGGGTATGACAGTATCTGCCTCAATTCCTGCGGCAGTTGTATCTATGGGAATAATAAGACTTATTTTAAAACGTAACTCCGTAAGGGAGAATAATATTGTGCAGACTATAGGCTCTGCAGGTGAGTCTGTAGCGGCAGGTGCTATTTTTACAATACCTGTACTGTTTATGTGGGCTGAGGAATGGAACACCTCTCCACCCTCTCTTACAGAGATATTTTTAATTACCTTATGCGGAGGCATTCTGGGTGTAATGTTTATGGTACCCTTAAGACGTGCCTTAATTATAAAGGAAAAGGATACACTGCCTTATCCTGAGGGTACAGCCTGCTCCGAGGTGCTTCTTGCAGGTGAAAGCAAAGGAAGCTCTGCAAGTACCGTGTTCAGGGGTATGAGTATATCTGCCTTATATAATTTTTTTTCTGACGGTATGGGTCTTTTTCCCTCAGAGCTGCATAAGGAGCTTACCTTTTACAAGGGTAGCGGAATAGGACTTTCAGCCTTGCCTGCTCTTACAGGCGTAGGCTATATCTGTGGCTTTAAAATTTCTGCCTATATGTTTGCAGGGGGAGTTTTAGCCTGGCTTGTAATTATGCCTCTTATTTCTTTTTTCGGCGGAAATACGGTTATTGCTCCTGCACAGGCTGATATAGGCACTCTTACATCAACAGAGCTGTGGTCAAGCTATATCAGATATATAGGTGCAGGTGCTGTTGCCGCAGGAGGCATAATAAGCTTGTTAAAATCCCTTCCCCTTATCGGCTCTACCTTCATAAAAACAATAAAGGGATTTGATAAAGAAGCTGCTAAACAGGACCCACGGGATACTGATATTTCATATAGCATTATCCTTGCCACAGTATTAATTGTAATGCTTGTAATCTGGCTTTCACCTGCAATACCCGTTACCCTTTTAGGTGCAGGAATTATAGTGCTTTTCGGCTTTTTCTTCACCGCAGTTTCCTCAAGACTGGTAGGTCTTGTAGGCAGCTCAAACAATCCTGTTTCGGGTATGACCATAGCAACCCTTTTAATAGCGGCACTTATTCTTAAAATGACAGGTACAAGTTTACAAAAGGGTATGACAGGAGCTATTGCTATAGGCTCTGTTATATGTATAATTGCTTCTGTTGCAGGAGATACCTCCCAGGATTTAAAAACAGGCTACATTTTAGGAGCCACTCCTAAAAAGCAACAGATAGGCGAGCTTATAGGTGTAGTAGCCTCCTCCCTTGTAATAGGTCTTGTACTGTATCTTATGAATAGGGCTTGGGGCTACGGCTCCGCAGAACTGCCTGCACCACAGGCTGCACTTATGAAAATAGTAACAGAGGGTGTCATGGGCGGCTCTCTGCCCTGGACACTGGTAATTGTAGGTGCCTTTATCGCCCTTACCGCCGAAATAATCGGCATACCCGTTCTGCCTCTTTGTATAGGCTTATATCTGCCTTTTTCTCTTAGCAGCGGTATAATGACAGGAGGCTTAATAAGGTTGATTTTTGACAAGCTTAATACGCCCAAGGAGGGTATTAATAACGGTATACTTTACTGTTCAGGATTAATTGCGGGAGAAGGTTTAACCGGAATTTTACTTGCTGTACTTGCAATTATTCCTATAGGAAGTAAGACCTTTCACGACTTTATAAACGTAGGCTTTAGCTTAGGCAGTATCGGTACACTTATTGTGTTTGCTCTACTGCTTTACAGTCTTTACAGATGCAGAAAAGGCAGTGATTAAAGTCACTGCCTTCTATAATTAAAGATTATTATTCGCATTATTTGCGTTCATATAACGCTTAAAGTTGTCAATTTCAAGACAGTTAGCAACTGCTGTCTGCATACTGATTTTTTCTGCCTTAACAAGCTGTGCAAGATGGTAGTCAAGAGTTTGCATACCTGCCGAAGAGCTTGTTTGCATGGTAGAAGAAATCTGGTGAGTTTTATCCTCACGAATCATATGACGGATAGCATCATTCATACACAAAATTTCAAGTGCCGCAAGACGTCCCTTACCCTCTTTTCTAAGTACAAGACGCTGGGTAACAACGCCCTCAAGAACCATGGCAAGCTGTGTTCTAACCTGCTGTCTTGCATGAGGAGGGAAGGAGTCAATAATACGGTTAATGGTAGAAGCCGCACCGATTGTATGGAGGGTTGAGAATACCAAGTGACCTGTTTCTGCCGCAGTAAGAGCAACAGAAATTGTTTCGTTATCACGCATCTCACCTACAAGGATAACGTCAGGGTCCTCACGGAGTGAGCCTCTGAGTGCATTTTCAAAGGAAAGGGTATCAGTACCAACCTCACGCTGGTTTACAATACACTTGTTGTGATGATGCACGTACTCGATAGGGTCCTCGATTGTGATAATATGGTCACGACGCATTCTGTTTACCTGGTTAATAATAGCCGCAAGAGTAGTTGACTTACCGCTACCTGTAGGACCTGTTACAAGCACAAGACCTTTTTTAAGTGAAGCAAAGGTTCTGATAACAGGTGGCAAATCCAACTCCTCCAAGGTAAGAATTCTTGAAGGCAAAACTCTGAATACACCGCCGATATTACCCTTTTGCTTAAAAACGTTAGCTCTGAAACGTGTGCCCGAATCGTCCTCGTAAGCAAAGTCAAGCTCACCCATATTTTCCAGATAGGAAACCTGAAATTCAGATAAAATGGAATATAGAATACTCTTTGTATCCTCAGGAGTCATAACAGGATACTTATCAATATCGGTAAGCTCACCGTTAAGACGAATTTTAGGGCAGGTACCTACAGTAATATGAAGGTCACTGGCACCACTGTCTCTTGCCATTGCAAGCAAGTCTTTCATAACTTCAATCATATAAAATAGTCCTCCGTATTATACCGAATATGTAGCTCTTATAAGCTCATCAACAGATGTTTCACCCTTTAATACATGAGCTAAACAGTCCTCACGCAGGGTAACCATACCGTTTTTAATTGCCTCCTGCTCAATTTCGTCAGCTGCAATTCCCTTATTAATCATAGATCTGATATGGGCAGTAAGCACAAAAATTTCATGGATACCCATACGACCTTTATAGCCTGTGTTACCGCAAGCCTTACATCCCCCCGCTTTATAAAGCTCAACAGGCTCTGTCAGACCTAAGAATTTCATTTCCTCTTCATCAGGAACATACTTTTGCTTACAATGAGGACAAAGCTTTTTAATAAGACGCTGTGCAATAACACCTACAGTTGAGTCAGCAACCATGTATGACTCAATACCCATATCACAAAGACGGGCAACCGCACCTACGGCAGAGTTGGTATGGATAGTTGAAAGCACAACGTGACCTGTAATAGCCGCCTTAACAGCTATTTGTGCAGTTTCGTTATCACGAATCTCACCGATCATGATAATATCAGGGTCCTGACGAAGGATAGAACGAAGACCTGCTGCAAAGGTAAGACCTGCCTTTGCATTAACCTGTACCTGGGTAATACCGTCAAGCTTGTACTCAACAGGGTCCTCAACTGTAATAGTGTTAATGGTTGAGTCATTTACCTCAGCAAGTACTGAGTAAAGAGTTGTAGACTTACCGCTACCTGTAGGACCGCATACAAGAATAATACCGTTAGGTGTTTTAATAATGCTCTTAAAGAACTCAAGGTTCTTTTCACTCATACCAAGCTGGTCAACTGAGAGGACGGTACCAATACCGCCCAAAATTCTGATAACGATTTTTTCACCGTATACGGTAGGAAGATTAGATACACGCAGGTCTATGCTTCTTCCGTCAACCTTGGTTTCAATACGACCGTCCTGAGGAATACGCTTTTCGGCAATATCCATACCTGACATAATCTTAATACGAGTTGTTAAGTTTGACATAGCCGCTGAATTAATTTCCATCTTTTGAACAAGCTGTCCGTCAATTCTCATACGGATACGTACAACATTTTTCTGCGGCTCAATATGAATATCACTGGCACCTGAGCGTACACCTGTTTCAATAACGTTGTTAACAAACTTAACAATAGGTGCATTGTCAATATCGTTTTTAAGCTGTTCCTCAAGTCCCGCAATATCTTCCATTTCGGAGATGTCCTGGAACTCCTCGTTAATACTTTCCTGTGCCTCATTTGCCTCTTCGTTTGAGTAAAATTCAGGGATATGGCTTTCAATATCCTCCTGAGTTGCCATAACAAACCTTACTTTTTTGTTGGTTTTAAGGCTGATGTCATCTGCAAGGAAAAAGTTCATAGGGTCGGTAGTTGCAACCACAACGCCCTTTTCGTTTAAATCAATCGGTAAAACCGTATGCTTAAGACAGTAGTCCTTATTAAGCAAATTACAAGCCTCCTGCTTTACCGTAATTTTACCTATTTCAACAAAAGGCACCTTAAGTCTGGCACTAAGTATCTTCATTAAGTCCTTTTCTGTAATATAGCCAAGCTCAATAAGCGTATCACCCAGCTTTTTACCCTTTTGCTTCTGAATTTTAAGGGCATATTCAAGCTGGTCTACGGTAATAAGACCGTTCATAAGCAAAAGCTTACCTATTGGCACATTTTTTTGTGCCGGATTTGGCATACCCATAATATCACTTCCTTAATTTATTGCTAATTTGTACAGTATTAAGCTATTTAATTACTTAATCTTTTTATACCTTATTGCAGGCATTGTTACACCGTTTTGTGCAACAGACCTTAATTCCACCTTTGAATAAAGCTCATAGGCAGCACCATCTGTTGGTGCTGCGTCCACGCTTTTTGCACTTACGGTAATCTCTGACTGCCCATTCAGGTTAGTTGTAAAATTAACCTGAACGGCATACTTTGTTTGACCTGTACTTGTATTGCCGTAAACAGTCGGCGTAGTCACTCTATTACCCGCACTGTCAAAGCCATATAATAAATAGCCTCCGTCAGAATGTCCGTCAGAATCTGCATCCTGAGTGTTTTGAACAATATAATAATATTCATCATTATCAGGCAATGAAAAATCAATTTTTTCAGGATTTACACCAGGATCAAACGCCTCTGCCTCAGCAGCATCTGCCAATTCAACTCTTAAATTGTACATTACATTTTCAGTAATACTGCGTTGTACATTTTGTGCATCAATAGCATTATTATAAGCACCTGTCGTTTGGAATATCTGGTAGACAGCTGTAATAAGGACACCTATTAAAATAAGTGCTATAAGAAGCTCAACCAAGGTAAAGCCTTTTTTGTTTTTTAATAAAAGCCTCATTATCAATTCACCTCACTGCATTATTTTTTCTTAACAATGCCAACACTTACCATATTTTCGGTATCGGCACCTGCAAGAAGGTCCGCCGATAAATCAGCTTCATAAATTTTAACACACTCTACTGTTTTATTGTTACCTGTAGCATTAAAATCAATATTAACTTCATAATCCGTACCTAAAGCAGGGTCTGCATTATTTAGATAACAATCCATAATTCCTACAACATTTTCATAGTTTACACGCATTTGAGCATTTTTTTCAGTAATTCTGCCTGAGGAAGTCATAACACCCATAATAGCAGAGGCAACAACAACAAATACTGCTGTAGCAATAACAAGCTCTACAAGAGACTCTCCCTTTTTATGGCTTATTATATTATATACTTTCATACAATAATCCCCCCTGCATTAAATTATTTTTTCAATTTCCCAGTTGAAGCCGCCAACACCCGAATCTCCGGAAGGTGTTGAACCTCCGTCAGGAATGCCGTCACCGTCTGTATCCTCACCGTCAGGTTTATCATAATAGAATACACCGGCTGTTGCCCTTGCAAAATTATCCAGTACTCTGGAGTCGGTATCAAGCTCATCATTATACTTAACAGAGGTCATTGTACCACCCTCAAGCTTTGCTGAATGACACATAAGCATACCGTAGAAGAAAGGAATATTTGTTGAATCCTTTGTTGTTTCATCATCAGCTTTATAGCCTACCTTCGTACCCGAAACGTAACAGTGTGAATTACTTGCAGAAATTATATCTGCATACGGTGTAAGAGTATAACCCGGTATATAGCCTGATACACCTATATTAATATCTACGCTTGATGTTGCCGCCGGGTCGGTTTTATCAGCAGGCTCCTTAGCAAAAATATAAAGATTTGGAACCTTGCTTTGGTCAACTCGATAATCCATTGCACTGTTAGGGAAATCGGTAAAACCATTTTCAGCAGAAAAATTATACGGAACATAATCATCAAGAGTTCCCGCAACAGGAAGAATACCTGAAAAGTCTGTATCTGAATTAGTAAAGTTAATACTGCTTCCGCTTTCCATAAAAATTCTTATAAGATTTTGTCCGCCGTTGTCATTTACTAAAATAAAGCCACCGTCAGCTGTGGTAATATCGGTAGTAAGATAAATATCAATATCTGTATTATACTTTGATGTATCTATATACAAGTAATTAATAGGATAGTATCCATTCAGAGCTAATGGTAAATCAACACAACAGCTTCCTGTTATATAAAGCACCTGTGCATTTCCGCCGGCTGAATTATTGCCTGTTATATATTTTGCAACAGACTCATCATCACAAGCAGGCTCCTCAAACTGAACTATAGGTAGGGAACTCAAGCTGTCGGGAAATTTTGTAGTAGGTCTTATTCCTCCTGCATTTTTCTCTAACACAGCATCAAAATAATCCGCCGCACCTACAAAATTACCGACAATCCTTCCAAGCTCTGATACTAAGGCTGTTGATGAGTCATTAGGGTGAATATTTACACCGTTTTCAGAAAGAGCCTCAGGTGTACAAGCTGAATTTGCAAAAACTATTGAAGTTTGTGCATATAAATCTGCACCACCTGTAAAGGTTTCCGGCATATTAGCAGGCCATTGCTGACCCTGGAAGTCAATCTCGTTTGCATAAATATTGCCGTCAATTTTTAATCCCCAACCGGGAGATGCTACCGTTACTTTACCGCTGCAAACTATATCACCGTAAACATGAACAGAGCCTGATAAATACACATCACCATCGCATAACACATCACCATATACGGTAGTAACATTACTGCTTGGTGTAGGAGCTGAGTAGCTTATATCGTCTTCTCCCTCCGTTATGGTTGCAGAATAGCCAAGATATACCTTACTTTCAGCACCATGTCCTGCCTTTATGGCAGCAAAGCTCTCTGAAATAAGCGTGTCGTTTACAATATCATAGTTGCCTGAACCAATACCTTTAGGGAAGGTATCAGCCATAGTAGCTGCACCGAAATCATTTACTATAACATCGCCCTCACAGGAAATAGAACCTACTATACTGCTACCTGTACCGTAAAAGAATACATCGTCGCCGGAATCTGTGCTTTCACTGCCAACATATATATTTTCCTTAGCTGTACATTTGTCAAAATACAAGGCCTTACCTGCCGCTAATGTATTTGCAACTATACCCGAGTTTTTAAGATTAATTGAGCCTAAGCAATTAATAGTATCAATAGGCTTTTCAATATGAGCGTTTTTAAGGTCGATCAAGGTTTCTGAAAGTATATTTACCTGACCGTCAATAGCACCGTCAAAGAAAGGCTTTTCGTCAGAATACTGAGTATATGCCGAAGTCGGAATATCATTGCTTGTACTGGCATCACCTGTAGGAATACCTTTCAGCTGAATTTTTCTTGTCATAACAAATTGCTGACCTTCGTATTCTCCTGTACATTCCGCAAGAACATACTTCGTTTTTTGACCTGTAGCACTATCAACCGTTTCAGGATCTGATGTTGAGGTCACATTGACAGTACAAGTACCCAAATCATCAAAATCCATAACAAAAGCATCTCCGTCACAGGAGCTATACACCTCGTTAATAATATCGGAATCTCCACCGGTGTCCTCTAAAAGTTGAATACCGGATTTAGCCGCTAAATATGCCTTCTCTGAGTCGTTATAGACTGAGTTAGTATTCGTACCTACGTTAACACTCATTAAAAGTGAAGCTGTAACAATAAACAGACATGCACCTACAAGCACTACAAGCACCAGGGTACTGCCCTTATTATTGCTCATAAGCCCCCCTATAAAGCTTAGTAAGCCCTTTTTATTACTTTTATAATTCATAAAAAACACTCCTATTATAATACTGACATATCCGTTATCTAACTAGCAGTTTAGGCTATCGGGATAATCCCGGTAGCCGTAAACCCGCACTAAATAATATTAATTTTTAAACAACGCTTCATTAGTCAATCCCTGATTGAAAGTATGGTCGAAAATCGGGTCATCAATTTCATCACCCTTATCAACAGTTAAAAGTTCATAGTTTATTGTCGTTGACATATTTGTAGGATCTCCAGAAAGGCTTAAGCCTGTAAGTAAAGAGGTCTTTTTAACACTTTCTATATCAGTTATAAGATTGATAATATTAGCATATGAACCGACAACGTTTACATTAATGGTATTTGTCCTAAGACCTGTAGGAGTTTCCTCTTTGGTTTGTTCATTTATTACGGTTGAAATATCCTGAGAAAGGCTGATACTGTTAATTACAATATTGCTTGCCTGTGCTCTTTCTACCATATATGCATGAAGACTTTCAGTTTCAGCATCAGGGAAACTGTTTGTAAAGAGGGTTTGCTTTTGAGACTTTAAAGTTTCAATAGTTGCAATATACTGATCCTTGGAGTCAACAATACTCTTTTCTTCATTGTAACGTGTTTCTAATGTAGTAATTTCCGCCTGATACTCCTCGCCCTTAGTTCTGAGGGGTGAAATAACACACATATATGCTAAATAATAAAGGAGGAAATTTACTATAATTAAAATCAAAAATATTTCTTTACTTCCTAATTTATTCATACTTTATTTCCCCCTTATTGCGCTGCCGCTGCTGTTGTTGTTTCCGTAGCAGCTTCTGTTGTTGTTTCAACAACAATATCATTAAGTATAACTGTAATGCTGCCTGTATACAATGCATCATTTTTACTTACACCTGTATACTTTACATCTTTAAAGTTCTTCTTATTCCAGCCCTCTGTTGAAGTTTTATCAACAGTAACAGAGTTTCTAAGGCTATTTGCATAGTCTGCAATAACAAGCTCTGAGTTACCTACAACTTCAAGGTTAATAGCATTACCGTTATAATTAAAGCTTTTCAAGGTTACACCTGCAGGCATAGCTCTTGCAACATTCTTTATATCATCAGTGGTAAGCCTTGGAGAAGATTCAAATTCAACAATAGCTGAATTAAAGTTATCAATTTCTTTCTGGAGTTGCTCAGCTTCAAGCTTATACTGTTCTATCTCCTTAAGATCGGCCTGAAGTGCCTGAATATCATTATTAAGCTTTTCTATCTTGCTCTTTTTTATTTGGTTAGTTCCTAAGCACGCTACAAGAACAACACCAAAAATCACAGCAAATACCAGAAGGCATTTCTTAATAGACCTTTCAAGGTCAACAGCACCAATTCCCCTCTCCCTGCCGACACAAGCAAAGAGGTTAATATCTTTTTTCAAATAGTTATTCATACCTCATACCTCACTTTCTTATCAAAGCACCTGCTGCAATAAGCACATCTGCCAGATTAACATCGCTGCTTATTTCAACATTTGAAATACTGCACACCTTGTCCACAGTAACCTCAAGTGCTGTTGAAAGATACTGGTCAAGACCTGCCATACGTGAGTTTCCGCCGTACAAATAAATATTTGTAACTGCCTTACCGTTATATTTAGAAAGAGCAAACTGCATAATCTTATAGATTTCCTCATTAGCTCTGCTAAGTATAGGTGAAATTTTATTTCTTGAGGATGAGCCAAACATATAGTCATCACCGCTATCATATTCATAGCCCTCGTAGCCTTCATAGCCCTCGTAGCCTTCGTAACCCTCATATATAGCATCGTTATTATACATAGCGTCAATTTCATCATCTATTGAAGAATTGCCGCTGCCTGTATCCTCACTTGCCTTAACATCATCTGCAATAGATACTGAACGCTTGTAAACATCAACACCGTCAATAATAAGGTCAATGTCCATATAGCCTGCACCCATATCTACAAGAAGGATTGTTTTGCCTGCAATAGGCTCCTGATTAATAGATACGGTATTATTGATAAGCTTTGTAAGCACATTTCTATGTACATCAAAGTTAGCCGGCTTTATATCTGAGGAATTTACCACATCCATATAGCTTGTAACTACTTCCTTAGGCACCGCATAAGCTGAAAGCTTGTGCATAGTTTTATAGTCTACCACCTCTGTACCTGTTACAACGTGGTCCGTGTAGTAATCTGCCGTATTGCCAAACACCGTTACAATTTCATTTTCAATAAGCTTTTTAATTTTAGCACCTTTAACGGCAGGCACAGAAAGCTCTCTTGCAACAATATCCGAACATCTTACAACTATGTTGGCATCGCACTTACTCATATTATTTTTGCCTATCAATGCACGTAAAAACAGGTTAAGGTCTGTCTGACTTTTAATGTAGCCGTTTTCTATACAGCCCTCGGGAGTAGACTCAATAATAACATCTGATACTGATACTACACCGCTTTTGCTGTAAGTACCTCTTAAAATTTTAATATTTTTTGTTCCTATATCAATGGCAATAGTCTTGCTTGAATTTTTATTAGCCTGACCGGAAGCCATATTTAATTTTGCCATAAAGTTGTCACACCTTTCTTAAATTTTAATTACGCAACGTTCTCATACATACCGAATACAGGCATCATAATACCGATGATTACCACGCCTACCATGCCGCCTAAGGCAAGAATCATAACAGGCTCAAGTAATGAAACCATTTTCTGTATTGCGTTATCTGCCTCAACATCATAAAAGTCAGCGGTCTTTTCAAGAATTTCATCAAGAGCACCTGACTCCTCACCAACGTTAATCATAGTAACCATCATCTGAGGGAATAATTCTGTCCTGTGTAATGCACCTGACAGATTTCCGCCCGAACGAATTTCATCCAATACCGTTGTCATTCTTTCATTAACAACGGTATTGTTAAGAACGTTTGTAGTAAGCTCAAGGGAAGTAATAAGAGACATACCGCTTGAGAATACGGTACACATTGTACGACAGAAATTAGCCGACATAACAACCGCATAAAGCTTACCTATAACAGGTGTAAACAAGCAAAGTCTGTCAAAAATTATCTTTACAAACTTAGTGTTTTTAAACACACCGAAAGCAAGGAAGCATACAATAAAGAAGCCTATGATAATATACCAATAATTCTGGCAGAAATTAGATGCCACCATAAGTCCTCTTGTAAGTGCAGGTAAGTCCTCAGGATCACCAAACATACCCATAAGATTAGGCATAACAAATATAAACAAACCTAAAACTACGGTAACACCTACAACAAGCAAAACAATTGGGTAAATCATGGCTGATGATACCTTATTGTGCAATTTAACCTGTTTTTCGTAGTGTGCTGAAAGTCTTTCCATAATCTGGTCAATAGCACCGGACATTTCACCGGCTTCAATCATACTTACCATAAAGTTAGGGAAAGCACCGTCAGTACTTGCCAGTGCCTTTGACAAGCTCTTACCTACCTGAACCTGCTCATACACCTTAAGCAGGACATTTTTTAATTTTTCCTTCTCCTGCTGCTGGTAAAGTACATCAAGGCTCTTTACGATAGTAATACCTGCACTGAGCATTGTTGCAAACTGCTTACACATAATTGACAAATCCTTCATGCTTATTGCGTTTTGATTAGCACGAGAACCTGTGTCATTTTCCGCTATTTCTTTAACGGAAAGAGCATATTCGCCTTTTTGTTTTAATACAGCATTAAACTCTGCCATATTTGTAGCGAAAATAGTATCCTTAACATTTTTTCCTTCTGCATCAACTGCAGTGTACTTATATTTAGGCATACTGTCCCCCCTTGTTAATTTTAATATTTTTTTAAATTTCTGTACCCATTTTACCATATACTAGATAAAAAGTACATAAAAATTTTAGAAATTATTGTTTTTTTTGTCAAAATTACAAAATTTTATAAATTTTAAAAGCATTTTATATTTTTTTTGTACATTTCTCGGATATTTTTTTATTTTTTAACCCGATCTACTTATTTTGTGTCCTGTTTCGCCAAACTTGTTCCGTCAACCTCTGAATACAAGAGCTAAAACCTCTTCGGCTGACTTTTCTCTAAGCCCCTCTTTATCGCTTAAAAAGGTGTTTTCAAGTTGTTCGTAATGGGTGAGATAGGTTGTATTTCTTGTTATGTCAGGATAACGAGCCATCCATCTTGGATAGTATCTTGTCATATATTCCCTTGCGAGAATTATCGCCCTTGAATTATCGTCACCCTCGGGTGAATATGTACCCGACAGCTGAACCCCGTTGGGACTTGAATGAAGCAATACCACGCTGTCGTCACTGCATTTGCCTACACATATGTATACATGTGCACAACAATCACAGGCTGAGCTGAATATATCTCCTGCTTTAAAGTCTTTAACTCCGTTACGTTCCGTTCTTTTTCCAAGACCCATAGAATAAAAGCTTTTTACGACCTCTGTGGATTTAAAAACATAGCCTCTGCCGTCAGCTAAGGTATTAAACAGCACCCAGCCCACATAGCCCGAGCAATCCAGACCTAAGTGAATAACAGACTTGTCCTTTTTATAGTCATAATTCTTATAACTGTAGTTACTGTCTTGGTTGTTGGCAAATTCAGCCCACTTAGGAGAAATACCATAGGTCAGGCACTCCCTGCCTGCACCTGTATCCGCTTCGTTCCAGCCTCCGCCGTATATGTACATAGTTTTACCTAAAGGCATAATAGCTATTTTTAACATATCCTTAATACTTTTCACAAAATCACCTCTGTATTAAGATATGTTTGTCCTTAACAAAAAATTCTGTTAAAAGCCGAATAAGCCTCTGTCAATAAGGTGCATTATATTAGGTCCGTCAGTTACAACCACCATATTTACAGGGCTGTTACCCACAAGGTATGCAAACTCAGCTACAGATGCAGGAAATGCCTCTAATACTGTCCCCTGTGGCATTCTGTTTCCGTAACGAGGTGTATAGATTATGTAGGCAGCACCGTTTTTAGTGTAAATTTCTCCCGTTTCCTTATTTTTAAGGGTATACCACTGCTTTAACTCAGAGAGCTTATTAAAGATAACCTCGTTTAAATCATCCACAAGACCCTTAAGTCTTTCACATTCCTGAGTATCCTTGTTCTTTTCAGCCTCTGCCGCCTTATACATAAGCTTATTAGCTCCATAGCAAAGCTCATGTATTGTACATTCCTCCGCCTTTTCAATTCCGTCATCTTCAAGGAGGACATTTACAACCTCCTCAGCCCTTTCCTTACTAAGGCTGTAGGGATTGTCAAAGTTCATAATGTGCATTGCATTAAAACGAGGAGTAAATTTGCCTCCGTTTGCTTTTATTTTTTCCATCTCTTCGTTAGAAAAAACAATCTGTCCCTGACCCGACATATTATTTATCTGCATAAAATATTGTAGCTTACAGCCAAAGCCGTTATCATCATCTACATCAAAATCAATGGCATTTATTCCCTGTGCCATAGCATTAGCACAAATTATATCCATATTATTAATCTTATCGTCCTTTTTAATCTCAGCTATAGGCAAAATACCGTCTATAACCATAGGACGCTTTTGGGTAACAAAGGTTTTTGCCTTTTCATAATCTGTAAATACAACCATAACCTTATGGTCTTCTTTATCCTTAGGCATTAAAACAAGAGGAACACTTAAGCCTCTTTCTAAATCTGCTATATATATATTAAGGACTATATAAAGGCTGTCCTTTTGATAAATTTCCTTAAGCTTGGCATTTACCGCCTCTGAGCTTGTTAAATCCACCTTTTCAGAGCTTATCTCCTTATCGGCATCAACATTTTTTACTTCCTGAGAAGGCTGAATTACAGCTTCCTTTTCATTTTTTTTACGTTTGTTAAAAAGACCCATTTTTAACCTCCATATTATTTTTAATTAAATATTGCAAAAATTGCCTATACGAGGCAACCGGATTGCTTTTTTCCGGCTCATAAAAAGTATAATCTGCGGCGACAGCCACAGGAAAACAGTTTACTGTTTTCGTACACAAGTTTACTTGTGTACATTATGCCATAGGAGCAAAGGAAATAAACACCCTTAGAGCGGTTATTTCCTGCGACTTGGTATGAGCAATTTAATTGCGAATAGTATAATCTGTGGCGACAGCCACAAGAAAACAGTTTACTGTTTTCGTACACAAGTTTACTTGTGTACATTATACCACAACTAAATATACTTGTACAGAAAAATAACCGCCTGTATATGCAGGCGGTTAAAAGGTTTACCATATTTCAATTCTGTCTGAAGGGGATACATACATATCGTCTTGTTCTTCAACATTATATGTTTCCTGAAATTCATCGGTATTTTTAACAGAGTAATTTACTCTTATATAACACGGAGAATGAACATCCTCCTCCAAATCATATTTAAGCGTATCTCTGGTTGTAGTATATCTTGATATATAGGCAAAGCTTTCAAAAAACTTTTCATAATCAGGTTTTTCAACCTTTGTCTTAAGTGCATCAAGTGCCGCCTCGACACCTACCATATCGGCAATATTTTCATCCAATGTAAGCTTGCCGTTTACGGTAAGACCCGTTGCCGCCTCTGCACCGTCATAATATTCCTCAACCTTTTTGCTTAGCTTTGAGAAATTAGCATAGTCTACTTTAGTCCACCAGTTTTTGTAATTACCGTTTTCATCATACTTAGCACCGTTTGTATCAAAGGCATGGCTCATTTCATGACCGATAATATAACCTATTTTACCGTAAGTTTCCTCATAGGAATCCTCACTGCTGTATATAGGCTCTCTTAAAATACCTGCAGGTAAAATAATAGTATTGTAATCGGGTCTGTACATGGCATTTACCTCATAAGCAGAAAAACTGATTTCATTAATAGTATAATCTCCGCTTAAAAGGTCTGCAA
The DNA here is from genome assembly GCA_958426775.1 of uncultured Bacillota bacterium. Classification (GTDB taxonomy): domain Bacteria; phylum Bacillota; class Clostridia; order Lachnospirales; family CAG-274; genus CALWRD01. Next base: position 164,983 of record CATZZP010000001.1, on the reverse strand, counting down.
TAATCTTATCATTTGCCTTTAATACATTATTTATATTTTCTATATAAGTGCCTCCCTCTGAAGGTCCCTTTATATCAATATCCTTAATAAAATCAGTACCGTCATCGGGTATACCTATAACAACCTCCAGCGTTTCAAGCTTTTTAATTGCCTCTTCCTTAGTTTCCTCACTAAGCCAGGTGTTTGCTTTAAGTCTTTCCAAATAACTATCCTTAATGGAATTAACAATATCCCTGACCTTCTCCTCTTCTTCCTCGGAAAAATTATTCTTATAATAAATCTCACCCAGATAGTCACTCATAAGACTAAAGGTTGAGTTGAAAGCATTAGTCAAAATAGTATTTTCCGGATTAAAGCCATATATAACCTCTGTAAGCTCGTTATCAAGCATAGTAAAATCTTCTGTTAGAAGGTCCGAATAATAGGCTATCATAGAAATTTCTGCCAGAGCTTTAAGAAGCTCTGTATGTTCTCCGTCAAAGTAGGAGGCGTAAAACTTCATTTGTTCCGGGTCAACAATTACTATTTTTTTGTCAATATTAAAGCCATGTACATCTGCAACAGCTTTAACGTCTACGGATTTAAAGTAACCCTGTAAATCCTTCATTGTATAATAGTTAAAGTTATTTTCAATCTCTACAAATTCCTCATTAGGTGCAGAGTACTTTGCAAGTTCCGTTTCAAAATCAATAACCAAATCAGCCTTTTCCTTGGCAGTTTCCGTATCGTTACCACCCATAATAAAGGCTTTTATCATATACTTTCTGAAGTCCTCAATCATTTCACTGCCCTCATAGTAATTACTTAATGGCAGGGTAGGTACATATGTGTCAAAAACAGGAACGTACTTGGTTTTATCCTCTAATTCGGAGGTAACACTGAAGCCAAATAATAAATCCAGAGTAGTATCCTCAGCTAAATCCAATGCAACCTGATACAGCTCCTTATCAGTTTTTGCTTCACGTATTTTTTCAAGATAAGGCTCAATAGGAGAAATACCCAACTCCTCACGAGTTTTCTTATCGGCAGCAGTAGCACAGAAATCCTTGATTTTTTGTTCTGCTGAGCCTTTAACATGATTGCTTTTTACAATTTCCGCTAAAATTTCAATTAAATCTCCCGATATATCATCGTTTACATCATAAAATACAGATGCCTCTGCCGACCCCTCCTCAATAACACTGTCGTTTAAGAACTTCCTGTTTACAGTGGTATAAAAATCATCCTTTGGGTCGGAACCAAAGAGTCTGTACATTCTGCCTGACATAGTGTCTGCATAGTCTTTATCTATATATTCTGTTGCACCTATTGCTCCGCCTACAGGCTCACTTAAAACACCTGCCTTTGAAAGAGCCTCTATATCTGTCTTTGACCAAAAAGGCAAATCCGTATAGGTGCCGCTTTCAGGTGCAGTACGCTTTAAATCACCGCTTAAGGTCGGCAAATTGCCATATGCTCGCTTAAGCATAACAAGAGCCTCTGCCTTTGTTACAAGCTTATTCTCCTCCTGACCGCTGCCGTCACCCTTTATAATATCCTCCATTTTTAGAGAAGGATTATACGGCTTTGCCGTTTCAAGTAAAATCTGAGCATACTCACCTTTTGTAAGCTCTCCCTGTGCATAAGCGGGAGCTGTTGCCGTTAAAACAAAAACTCCTGCCAGCATTAATGAAATAATTTTTTTCAAAGTAACTCCACTTGCCTTTCAATATATTATTTACAGCTTTTAATGCTGTCAATTACATCTTTATATTCAGGATATTCAGAATAAATATTTTCTGCTGTTGCCTTTAACTGAGAAATAACCTCCTCTGAAGGGGTTATTATTTGAGTACCGCTGTCTGCAAGCTCTTTTTTTACAGCCTCTTCACTTTCTGACCGGAGCTGTTTTGACTTTTCCCAAGCATTTTCAGCACACTCAAGAATAATTTTATAATCCTCTTGTCCCACTTTTTCCTCAAGGGTATTACTTGCTATAAGTACAGAGGGTGCATAGCTTAGCCTGCAGTCAATAAAATACTTTGCCACTACATTATTAGCATAGTATTTATAGGATACTATATCTGTTTCAGCCCCGTTTATATTACCTTTTTCAATATTCTCAAAGATTTTAGAATAGTCCATAGTTATTGGAGATGCGCCATATTCCTGTAATAACAGACGTACAGAGGGCGAATTTGATATTCTGAAGCGTTTGTTCGCCAAATCCTCCACTGTATTTATAGGTGTATCAGAGCATATGCTATGCACACCGTCATCTATCCATGCAAGAGGCTCACAGCCGTCAATGCCGTCAAAAAGCTCCTGACCGTAAGGCGAATCAATAAACCGCCACATATGTTCCTTGCTTTCAAAAATATAAGGCAATGTAATAGGTGTTATGTTACTGCTGTATCTGCTGAGAGTAACACTGCTTACTCTTGCAATATCCACAACACCTCCGTATACCTTAGATACCACCGTGTTTTCAGTGCCGTAGCGTTCCGCCGGACGTACATCAACATTAATTCTGCCCTGAGTTTTTTCTTCAACCTCATTTGCAAAGCCAACCAAGGTTTTGGTAATAGGATGGTCTGCAACATGTATTTCTGCTAAGGTAACGGTAATAACACCATCATCCTTCTCAGTTACGCCTTTACCTTCAGAAAGGTCCTCATAAGGCTGATTTTGCTGTGTATTTGTACAGCCTGCTGCCATAAAAACCATAGAAAGGAGTGCCACCCCTTTCTTTATATTTTTCAGCATGGGATAACAACTCCTTTCGTAAAGTAAACCTTAAGTTCGTTTTCTGTAAACAAATAACATAAGCAACAATATTATAAAAAAGAAAAATACTATAAGTGTGGCACTTAAATCCTGTATAGCTATGAGCACCGCTATAACCGCACTTACTAAGCTAAGACCGTAAAGTATAATTACCGCCTGCTTATTTGTATAGCCTGCATCCACCAGTCTGTGGTGTAAATGACCTCTGTCTGCCATCATAATAGGCTTATGGTTAATTGCACGTCTTATCATAGCAAACAGAGTATCACAGATAGGTAAAGCCATAGCAAGAACCGAAAGTACTATAGAGAGAATAGCATAGCTTTTAAATACGCCTATACATGAGCAAACTGCAAGCACGTAACCCAAAAAGGTTGAGCCTGTATCCCCCATATAAACCTCTGCAGGGCTGAAGTTTCTCGGCAAAAATCCCAAGCAAGAGCCTGCAAGGGTTGCCGTAAGTACTACGGCAAGCTCACTGCCTGATACTATACACAATACCATAAGGCAGATAGATGCTATGCTTGTAACACCTGCCGCAAGACCGTCCAAGCCGTCAATAAGATTTACCGCATTAATAAGACCTACAATCCATATAACGGTAATTATTGATGAAAAAGGCTTTATGTATTGCCAGAGAGGCCACATAATAAAGTCAATCTTAGTACCTGTAGAAACTACTATAATACCCACAAGTATTTGCATAAAAAATTTAAACTTAGGTCCAAGCTCATAAACATCATCCAGCATACCTACTGCAACAATTATAAGTGCACCTACCAAAAAGCCCGCCATCTGCTTTGAATGCAGTTCCTCAACAAAGGGCATAAGTGCTACAACTGCACAGATAAAGCCAAGTACAATGGCAAGACCGCCCATACGCGGCACAGGCTCTTTATTCATACCCCTTGCACGGGGAAAATCCACAGCATGAAATTTAATTGCAAGCCTTCTTGCCAAAGGAGTTGTAAGAAGAGCAACTATAAAGGCTATGGAAAAAGCCGCCATATACAGCAACCAATTATGTGCCATAAGGTAACCTCCACTCTGTTTTTAAAGGGTATGTCACAATTATTTTGTACCGAAAATTCTGTCGCCTACATCACCTAGACCGGGTACGATGTAGCCCTCTTCATTAAGCACTCTGTCAAGTCCTGCCGCATAAATATCTACATCAGGATGATCCGCCTGTAAGCGTCTTATACCCTCAGGTGCCGCAATAAGACAGATATACTTAATATTTTCATAGCCACGTTCCTTAATAAACTGAACAGCCGCTGAAGCTGAGCCTCCTGTTGCAAGCATAGGTTCAAGAACAAAAAGCTCCATATCGCCCTCACACTTAGGCAGCTTACAGAAGTATTCAATAGGCTGGAAGGTATTAGGATCCCTGTAAAGACCAATATGTCCAACCCTTGCGTTAGGTATAAGGTTAATCATAGCGTCTACCATGCCTATACCTGCACGAAGAATAGGTACAAGCACCATTTCTCTTTCAAGCACCTTACAATCGGCAGTGCCTAAAGGTGTTTCCACCTGTACCTCCCTTAAAGGAAGGTTTTTTGTTGCTTCATAGCAGATAAGTGAAGACACCTCACCTACAAGCTCACGAAACTCCTTGCTGTTTGTATCCTTGTTTCTTAGCATTGCCATCTTGTTTTGAACAAGAGGATGTTCGATTACATAAAAATTACTCATAGGTCACTCCTCCTCAATCATTTTAATACGTCTTATATGTCTTTCATCCTGTGAAAAAGGTGTATCAAGCCATGTTTTAACTATTTCCAAAGCAAGACCCACACCGATAACCCTGCCGCCCATAGCAAGTACATTAGAGTCATTATGTTCTCTTGTTGCTTTTGCAGAAAATACATCGTGGCAAAGAGCACAGCGTATACCCTTAACCTTGTTAGCGGCTATTGATATGCCGATACCCGTACCGCATACCAGAATACCCTTTTCACACTGACCCTCAGCTACTGCATTTGCTACAAGCCTTGCATACTTGGGATAGTCTACGGACTCATTTGTATAAGTACCGAAATCCTTATATTCAATGCCTTGTAAGTCAAGATATTTTATAATTTCATTTTTTAAATCAAGACCGCCGTGGTCGCAACCAAGAGCTATCATTAAATCCACTCCTAAAGCTTAAATTTTATCAATGTCAATATTTTTTATACAATTATATATTTTATTACAGCAAGCTTTGTATACCTGAATATCCTGCATAAAGGGATCCGGAATATCGCCCTCTTCACCTGAATATTCACCCAGGGTAAACACCTTATTGCCGATTTCGGGGCAAGCATTTAAAATTGCCTCTTTATGGCTGTTTGACATAGTAAGAACTAAGTCACATTTCAAAAGCTCCTCCATTGTAACAGGGGCTGAAAAATGCCCTGTCACTTCAAAGCCTGAGTCCTTTAAAGCCATGGCGGAATTTTCGCTCATAGGCTCTCCGCCCTTGCAAAAGCCTCTTGAAATAACCTCTGCCTTATCCTGCCAAAGTTTTTTGGCAATTACCTCTGCCATAGGACTGCGACAGGTGTTTCCCGTACATACAAACATTACCTTTTTCATTTTTCAAACCTCGATTATATCATACCCTGCCGCTTTCTTAAGCCTGTTCATAATAGCCATCCCAAGCTCGTCCTCGTCAAAGTATTCAACATAAACCTTATCAAAGCCTAAAAAGTCACACTTTCTAAGCATCTTAAAAAGATTTGCCGCTATAGTCTGAGGCTTTGTTCTGTCGCCTATAATTAAAACCTCATGTCCCCTATAGCCGTTTTCTGTCTGCTTAGTAGCAATTATGCCTACTTTGTGACCTTCTGCCTTGCCCTTGTCAGCCATTGTAATAATATATCTTTCCACCTCAGGCAAAGCACCTCTTACAATGGTAATATCTGCCTTAGGCGAATAGTGTGTATACTTCATACCCGGAGCCTTAGGAGTTTCTCCCTCCTTAAGCATGGAAACAACAGCCTTATCAACTGTCACTTCACCCACTGTTTCCTTAAGCATACCAAGGGTAATTGCTCCCGGACGGAGAAGACAGGGAATATCACCTGTAACATCCACAATAGTAGACTCCAGACCAAACTCACAGCTGCCTCCGTCAATTATCATATCAATTCTGCCTTCCATATCAAAGGCAACATGTGATGCCCTTGTAGGGCTTGGTTTACCCGAAAGATTGGCACTGGGTGCCGCCACAGGTACACCGCAGGCAGTGATAAATGCCTTTGCAACCTTATTTTCCGGATAGCGTACTGCTACCGTATTAAGACCGCCTGTGGTTTCCATAGGTACATTATCGGTCTTTTCAAAAATAAGGGTAAGAGGACCGGGCCAGAAAGCATCTATAAGGCTTTGTGCCTTAGGGGGTATGCTTTTAACTAAGCCCTTTAACTGCTCTAAGCTTGAAATATGGGCAATAAGAGGGTTGTCAGAGGGACGACCCTTTGCCTGATAAATCTTATTTGCCGCTTGGCTGTCAAGAGCGTTTCCGCCTAAGCCATAGACAGTTTCTGTAGGAAATGCCACAAGACCGCCGTTTTTTATTATTTCGGCAGCCTTGATAATAACATCATTGTTTAATTGAGGATTTTCCTCATCAACCTTAGCAATTATGGTTTTCAAAATTATTTCGCCGCCCCGCAACAATGCTTATATTTTTTGCCGCTGCCGCAAGGACATGGGTCGTTTCTGCCAACCTTATGCTCCTTAACAAGAGTGGTTGACTTCTTCTGCTCTTTATAGAAAGACTTAAGCTGTTCCTCTGTAAATACGTTGCTCCACTGTGGCAGGCTGTATAAGTGGTCAGCCTTGTACTCTACCATTTTCTTGTAAAGCTTTTCAAAATCAATCTTAACACAAACCTCTGTATCCTCTGTCATATTTTCAAGCTCAATATGAGGGTCCTGTGTATCATTAATACCGTCAATAAAGCCAAGGATATAAACAGGGTTCATATCGAACTTTTCAGCAAGCTCCTTAACGGTTCCCTTAATTTCCTCTGCCTTTTCGGTTAAGATATACTCATAAATTTTCTGCTCCCTTGGGAGATAATCGTTCCAAAGTCTGTTATTAATTCTTCCGTCACGATTGTATGCAGTGCCAAACCACTGCTCATATAAAGTAGCCATTGTACTTCCTCCTAAACATCATTATAAAAAGGCATACGCCCCTATATTCCTATATATTGTACACTAAAATAAAACTCTTGTCCAGTATTAAATAAAAACCCGCTACAAAACAGCATTTAAAAGCTCTTCAACGGTTCTTACTCCTTTAACTTTAATATCCTTAACCTTAGATGCCTCCTTTAGGTTGGCATAAGGCACAATGCAGGTAGTAAAGCCTAGCTTAGCCGCCTCGCTGACACGTTTTTCTGCCATAGCAACAGCTCTTATTTCACCTGTAAGACCAACCTCGCCAAAGGCAATAAGACTTCTGTCTATAATCTTGTTAGTGTGTGCAGATGCAATTGCCAATATAACAGCCGCATCAAGGGATGGCTCTGCTATTTTTATACCGCCTGTCAGGTTTACGTATACATCATAGCTTGAAAGCTGAACACCTGCTCGCTTTTCAAGCACGGCAATAAGAAGAATTACCCTGTTATAGTCAGTACCTGTAGCCATTCTTCTAGGCACGGAAAAGCCTGTATAGCTTGAAAGTGCCTGTACCTCAATAAGCAGAGGTCTTGTACCCTCCATACTGCAGGTTACTATTGTACCGGGTACATTTTCCGCCCTGCCCGTAAGCATATATTCAGAGGGATTGTCAATCTGGTTAAGACCGTTTTCCCTCATTTCAAAAACGCCTATCTCATTTGTACTGCCGAAGCGATTTTTAACAGCCCTTAAAATACGATAGCTTGCCCGCTTTTCTCCCTCAAAGTACAGCACAGTATCTACCATATGCTCAAGCATACGGGGACCTGCAAGAGAACCCTCTTTGGTAACATGACCTACTATAATAACGGATATATTATCCCTCTTGCCTATGTGCATAATACGTGAGGTTGCCTCCCGCACTTGCGTTACAGAACCGGGAGCAGAGGGTATATCCTCAATAAACATAGTCTGGATTGAGTCTATAATAACTAAATCCGGTTTTTCCTCCGCTATAGTTGCCTCTACTATATTAAAGCAGGTTTCCGAAAGAACGGCAAGGCCCTCTGTAGTGATGTTAAGCCTGTCTGCACGCATTTTTATCTGCTGAGGCGACTCCTCCCCTGACACGTAAAGCACATTTTTATTCTGCCTGCACAGGGCGTCACACACCTGTAAAAGCAGGGTGGACTTACCTATACCCGGGTCACCGCCTACAAGGGTTAGAGAGCCTTGTACTATACCGCCGCCTAAAACTCTGTCAAGCTCGGGTATACCTGTTGAGGTACGCTGATTTTCCAATGGTATAATATTATTAAGTGCCTGAGGTTTTACCGCCCTGAAACCTTGAGCTGCTCCTCTTTTAGTTTCAAAAGCCTCTACAACTTCTTCAAAGCTGGAAAAGCTGCCGCAGTCAGGGCATTTACCCAGCCATTTTGCCGTTTCATAACCACATTTATTACAAATGTACTTTGTTTTTATTTTTGCCATAATTTTTATTAATTATCAGTGCTTTTCAATTTTAACATCCTTTGGATTATTGTTAAGCTCTGCACTGAAGTTAATTTTACCTGAAATATTGGTCTTTATCTTACCAAGGTTTACATCATCTATATAAATGGTATATTCCGTATCGCTTTCAAGCTCTAAGGTGAACTGGGTATCGCCCTTACCCTCTACCGAAAATGTAGTAATTTCAGGGCTTACAGACATATTATGTACTGCTGCACCCGGTACGGTTTCAATAAGGAGCTTTGAATTTTTTTCAATTCTGGTAACTGCATTATGAGTTCTTAAAGTGTAAAGGTCACCGTTTACATCAAAATTATCAACCTTTTGCTTTGTTTCAACCTCATAATTACCAAAGCTTATTGTACCGTTGCCTTCAATACGGATATTTTCATTAATTACTGCCATTTTTAATTTTCCTCCTAAAAATATAGCATTTTACATAGTTATGCTCTATGTAACAATTATAACAAAACCCATCAAATTTGTACACAAAAAATTTTATTAATTTTTATTTAATTATACTTATTTTAATTGACATTTAAGAGACAAACAGCTAACATATTACTTAACAACAGCTTTTAGGGAGAATTACAATGGCTTTATTAAGACTTGATAAAATTTTATCCGATTCGGGCATAGGCACAAGAAGCACCGTTAAACAGCTTATTAAAAACGGCAGAGTTACCGTTGACGGCAAAAAGACAGCCGACCCCTCATTTAAGGCTGATACCTCTGCAAAGATTGAGATTGACGGCAAGGCTGTCGGTTACAGTAAATATATATATCTTATGCTTAATAAGCCGCCCCATGTAATCAGTGCAACCCACGACAAAAAGGAAAAAACCGTAATTGACCTTTTAAAGGCACCCTACAGTAATATGAGCCTGTTTCCCGTAGGCAGACTGGACAAGGACACGGAGGGGCTTTTAATACTTACTAATGACGGAGAGTTTGCCCACAACAGTCTATCACCTAAAAAGCATATTGATAAAATCTATTATGTAGAGGCACAGGGACATTTTTCCTCTGATATTACTATAGAATTCAGCAAGGGCATAACCTTAGATGACGGCTATTTATGCAAAAGTGCAAGCCTTAATATCTTAAGCCTTGAATACGACAAAATCAAAGCTGAATTGACTATAACAGAAGGCAAATTTCATCAGATAAAAAGAATGTTTCAGGCAAAAGGCGGAAAAGTCACCTATTTAAAAAGAACAGCCTTCGGAAAAATATTACTTGACCCTGACCTGCCTATAGGTGAATACAGACCGTTGACCGAAAAAGAACTTGAATATATTACCTCTTTAAAACAGGAGAAATGAATATGAATAAATTTTTCAAAACAACCCTGCTTGCTATTTGTGCAACGGGTATATTGTCTACAGGTGTACAGGCAAACCCTGCCTTTAAGGCATTTGGGGAGCTTTGTACCGATTTTGTTAATGTAGCTAACGGCAATTTAAAAACAAGCTATGAGCTGCCTGCTACCATAAGCACAGTTGAGCAATGGAAGGCTGCTATAACCGACGCAACCTCCTCTCTTGCGGAATCTGTCACCTTACGCTTTGATAATTTTAATGAAGATGAATACTCCATTTCCCTAATTACAGACTATAACAGGTCAATTAAAGCAGAGGGTACAACAAGGACAGACGGAACAGCCAAAATAACCTACAGCTTTACATACTCACCTAATTACAGAATATTAAGAGCCTATGAAGACAGCAATCTGCTTTCCGTACTTACGGGTGATGAGCTTGCGGCACTTACACGGGCATATGCAATAAAGGATAAAATTATAACCAACGATATGACAGACTATGAAAAGGAGCTTGCTATCCACGACTACATAATTAAGAATTACTCCTACAATGTAGCCGCTGTTGAGAACGAGGATGACAATACCCTGCGTACCCATTCAATAACAGGTATGCTCCTTGACGGCAACGGGGTTTGTGAGGCATACTCCAACACCTTTATGTTACTTTGCCGTATGTCAGGGCTTGAATGTCACCTTGCCACCGGTACGGTTGACGGTATGAAGCACCAATGGAATATTGTAAAGCTAAACAATGAATACTATAATGTGGATTTAACCTCTGATGACCCTGTACCCGACAAAGCAGGCAGAGTATACTATACCCACTTTAATTTAACTGACAGCGAAATTTCAAAAACTCATACTATTGATAAGGAAAATATCAAATGTACAGGTCAGCGGTATAATTACTACAGCTATAATAACCTTAACGTATCAAGCGATGAGGATTTGCGTATTCTGCTTAACGATAAGTTAAACAGAGGTCAGAGAGAGATAACCTTCAAAACCGTAGGAGGTTACATTCTTGATAATTCTCAGCCGCTACAGCAGATAGCACAAGAAAGAGAACTTTACAATATCAGTATTTCAGGCGAATACGGAAAAGAGGGTATATTTACGGTATTCTTCAGCTAAAGGATTTAAAACAACTGCAATGTAAAAAAGGTATTGGTTGTAAAATAAACCAATACCTTTTTTGAAGTCATTTCAAAAGTTAAAAAGCCTTTTATAAAGCTCTTCCTTACCTTCAAGACTGCTTATAAACTTAATTGTACCTTTTTCACCGTCAGAAAGCAAATCAGCCCTTTCAAGCAGACGCTTTGCCTGCTTTGCAACACCCCTGCCTCCGTCAAAAAGCTTTACATCCCCTGCCGCCTTTTGTATAGCGTCCTTTACCAGAGGAAAATGGGTACAGCCCAAAACAATGGAATTAACGCTGTTAATATACGGTGAGAGTATGCCCTTTAAATAGCTGTCAAGCTCTTCACCGTTTGTTATACCCCTTTCGACAAACTCTACAAGAGGAGAACAGGGTAATAAAATTATATCAGCTCTATCCTGATAAAGCTCGGTAAGTCTTTTTAATTTTTCCTCACGCAGTGTCAGGTTTGTTGCCATTACAAGCACTCTGCCGCCCTCTGCCGCCGCAGGCTTAATTGCAGGCTCTATGCCTACCATAGACACAAGAGGGTACATCTCCCTTAAGGGTCTTACTGCGGCACTTGTTGCAGTATTACAAGCAACTATAACCTCCTTAGCTCCCATATCTACAAGCTTTGCAACATTCTCCATCGTAAGCTCTCTTACCTTCCTTGTAGACTTTGTGCCGTAGGGTGCGTTAAGTGAGTCACCGAAATATATATAATTTTCACCAGGCATTATTTTAACAAGCTCTTTTAAAACGCTTATACCGCCTGCCCCGGAGTCAAATACAGCTATCGGATTTTTTCTTCTGTCCATAGTTAATCTCTTTCTCAAAATAAGTACATTTATTATTATAATACTCTTACAGACTTTTTATGTCAAGGACAAAGCCTCATAAGTCATAAATAAAAGCGACAAAACCAAAAGCCTTGCCGCTTAAAATTTTAATTACCTTACCTTTATTTTTACAATTGTGCCTGCTTCCATACTTTTACCGGCACTTGGGTTCTGCTCATAAACGGTAAGCGGTTCAGCCTCCGTTTCCTCCTCAACAGCCTCTGTAGTAGTTTCTGTTGTACTTTCTTCTCTCGGAGATATAAAGGTTTCGGCCTCGGTTTCCTCTGAGGCAGTATCAATAACACATACAAAGCCTGCATTTTCAAGTAATTCCTTAGCCTGCTCCTGTTCAAGTCCGCTTACATCAGGCACGGAAACAAGCTCTGAATTATTTGCATTTTTAGCGTTAATCAATACCTTGCCGCCCTTTTCCATATGCTCACCCTCACCGGGATAGTATTTGGTAACCGTATCACCGCCTGAGGTTATAATCTCATAATCAAAGCCCATATTCACAAGCTCTGCAATAGTTTCCTTAAGGCTTTTGCCCGTGTAGTCGCCTAATACAGACATTGAACTTTTAAATTCACTGTCCTCGGTATCTATTGTTTTATTAGGCGGAATAGCCTTGTATTCTATAATTTTCTCCATTACGTTTCTCAGCATAGGTACAGGAGAAATACCGCTTAAGTCATGATAACCCTCAGGTCTGTCAATAATTGTCATAACAATTACATCCGGATTGTCTACAGGTAAATAGGAGATAAAGGAAAGTACATAATCATCGCTTCCTCTCGGATACTGCTCTGCAGTACCGGTTTTGCCGCCCATTGAATAGCCCTGTATGACAGCCTTTTTAGCTGTACCGTCCTGATTTACTACCGACTCCATAGCCTTGCGAAGATAATCGGAGGTTTCCTGAGAAATAACTCTTCTTACTATGGTAGGTGAATTTTCCTTAACTACATTTCCGTCGGCATCCACAACCTGAGATACCACATAAGGCTTCATAATATAACCGCCGTTTATAGTAGCACAGTATGCTGTAAGTGCCTGTATAGGTGTTACGCTAAGACCCTGACCGAAGGAGCTTGTTGCCATTGAAACAGTATTAAGCTCGTCTAAGCTATACATATGATCATCGGCACTTGCAGAATTTTCATAGGGCAGGTCTATACCTGTCTTTTGATGAAAGCCAAAATCTCTGTTATACTTATAGTATGTTTCAGGCTTCATTTTAGATATAATCTCCATCATACCTACATTACAGGATTTAGCCAGAACACCCTCTACGTCAAGCTGACCGTGTCCCTCTTTTTTATGACAATGGATAGGCTTGCTCCAGCCTGCTACCGTTTTGCTTCCGCCGCAATAAAAGGTGCTTGATGGGGTTATAAGTCCCTCTTCAAGAGCCATGGCAACCACTATCGGCTTATATATTGAACCCGGCTCAAAGGTTCTTGAAATTGAATAATTTGTCCATGCCTTATAGCAGTATTCGTTCTTCTCCTTTTGCCTTTCTTCCTCGCTCATAGACTCCCATTTTTTTAAAAGCTCAGGGTCACTTTCTGTGTCTGTAAGCTTATCAGGCTCATTTGAGTAAAAGCTTGGATACTGTGCCATAGCATATACCTCGCCTGTACCCGGGTGCATTATAATTGTAGCGGTATAATTGGGCTTATAGCTGTTATATGCTTCCTTGCAAGCCTCTTCGGCAAATTTTTGCATAGTCTGGTCTATGGTTGTAATCAGGGTATTGCCCTTTACGGGTTCCTCCTGCTGAGTAATTACACTGCCGTCCTCCTCATAGGTACGGAAAACTCTGCCCGGAGTACCTGTAAGCTCACTGTCATATGAGTTTTCAAGCCCCATCTTATCCTCGCCCCTGATGAAGCCTATAACCTGTGCCGCCAATGTATCATTATTATATGTACGCTTGGTATCTGTTTCCGTATAAAGCCAACCGTAGTCCAATTCGGATATTTTTCTGCCTGCTGTATAATCTACCTTTTTTTTGATAATCTGATAGTTTGTATCATACACCAGATTACCGCTTTCATCTACCTCAAGGTATCCTCTTGCCTTATTTTCATCAATACCCAGTATGGAAACCATTGCATCTACGGTAGCTTCCTGAAGATAATCCTGCTGTTCCTTTAAAATTCTTACATCGAGAATAACGTTGTACACCGTATTGCCTACAGCCAGGCTTTGGTGATTTCTGTCTAAAATATCACCGCGATTAGGTGCTATTTCCCGTTCAGTAACCTTAGCCATAAGGTTATTGACGGCTGCCATTTCGTATTCATCACCATGCTCTATTTTAATAGATATAACTTTAAAAAAACCCGAAAACAATATAGCCCCAACCATAAGACTGACTAAAACTATAATTTTAACATTTACGCTTTTTTCAATATCCCCTGCCCGACGTTTTTTCTGTCTGATATTAGTAACATTATCGTCCTTATCCCGGGGATATTTTTTATTTTTATTATCTGTCATTAATATCAATCCTTAAAAAAATTGTTGATAATCTGCGAAAACCCTGTAGATTTATCCTCCTGATTATTATACTGTACGGTATAGCTTGCCTTCTGTACATCAATATATTTAATCTGATAGCTTTTTGGCTTGCTCATACCCAACCTTGTTTTTGCAATATCCTCAATACGATTTAAGTCAATATTTTTATTTAATTGTGTTTCAAGATACTGATTATTTTCATTAATTTCCTCTAAGGTTTCCTGCATATAAGAAATTTCACGTCTTCTTGTATCGTTACCTGCACTTGCGGCAACATAGAGGGCAGAGAGAGAACACAAAACAATTGCAAAGGTAATAACCTTAAGCGTACCTACAGGCATACTTTCAGCAGACTTTACAAGCTGTTTTGCCTTACGGGCTTTTTTTCTTCTGCCTAAGCCTTCCTCCTGATAATCAGGATACAGCTTATACGCCTCAGATGTATTATTATAGTTATATAGATAACCTCTTGACGAATATTTATTTGTTCCGTAATTTCTTTCTCTAGGCATAGACCGTTTCACTCCCTTACAAACACCCGTTACGTTACAACACCAAAAGTTATGAATACGGTCTGTAACGGATTTATATTATCTTTTCCACAATACGCAATTTAGCACTGTGGGAACGTCTGTTATTTTCTAATTCTTCTTTAGTTGCCTCAATAGGCTTACGTGTAATAATTTTAACTGACGGCTTTTTACCGCACACACATACCGGAAAATCTCTTGGACAGGTGCATGGATTTTCAAGCTCTCTGAAAGTATTTTTTACTATTCTGTCCTCTAAGGAATGGAAGGTAATTATACAAAGCCTTCCCCCCGGCTTTAAAAGCTCCACCATACTCTTTAAGGACCTTTCAAGTATCTCAAGCTCACCGTTTACCTCAATTCTTATAGCCTGAAAAGTACGCTTTGCAGGATGAGGTCCGTCAGCTCTTGCTCCCTTTGGTACAGCTTTTTTTATAACGCTGACAAGCTCAAAGGTTGTATCGATAGGTTTAATTTTTCTTTCATTTATAATAAAGTCAGCTATTCGTTTTGCCCATCTTTCTTCACCGTAATCCCTGATAACCCTTGTAAGCTCATCAGCAGAATAGGTGTTTACCACTCTATGTGCAGACAGTGGATTTTCCCTGTTCATCCTCATATCAAGAGGAGCATCATAATTGTAGGAAAAGCCTCTGTCTGCCTCATCGAGCTGATAAGAGGATACACCAATATCTAACAAAAATCCGTCTACACCGCTTGCGTAAAGGGATAAATCCTTCGCAATGCTTTCAATAGCAGAAAAATTGCTATGAATATATACCACATTAGAGTATGCCTTAAGCCTTTCCTTAGCTGCCGCCAAGGCATCTGTATCCTGGTCAATACCGATAAGCAATCCCTTATCAGACAGCCTTGATACAATCCGACTTGAGTGACCTGCACCGCCTAAGGTACAGTCAACATAAATTCCGTCGGGCTTTATGTTAAGCCCCTCTATACATTCATTCAGCAGTACGGGTATATGCTCAAAATCCATTTTTCTTTCCCTTATCCTTTGCCTTTTCTCTTAGTTAAGCGGTTTACAAGCCGTATTGTGCAAGGTTTGTTATAAGCTCGTCCTCGTTAAACTCATCATCGTTATAGGTTGACCATTTAACCTTGTCCCAAATTTCAATGTGACTGTACTGACCTATTGAGGTTACCTCTTTATCAAGCTCAGCATAGATGCGTAAATTTTCAGGTATAAGGATACGTCCGTTTTTATCAGGCTCGCACTGAATAGCACCTGACAAAATGCTTCTTGCGTATTTAGTAGCCAGCCTGTCCGACCCGGGAATTGCCGCAAGCTTCTTAGCAAGCTCAACCCAGCTTTCTTCGGGATAAACACAGAGTATGCGGTAATTTTTATCAGTTATATTACCCTTGGTAATATAAAAGCTGCTGCCAAGCTCCTCACGAAATTTGGCAGGCAGAACGATACGCCCCTTTGCGTCTATACTATGTGTGTATTCACTTGTGAACATATCCTCACCGCCTTATGGGTTTTTATTACCCTTTTGCTCCACTTTTTACCCTTTCCAACCACTATAGACATATAATACAGCATTTTTTTTGAAATTACAAGGGCTTTAAGAAAAAAATTTTTAACAAAATTAGCCCTTTTTTATTGCCGCTTTATTGTTTTAAAGCAACAAGAAAGCAAAAAAATAAGGCTGTAAAGCAAAATGCCTTACAGCCTTTAAAAATTGTTTTTATTAATACATATATCTGTCCTTGTGTGCCATATACTTACTTACCATAAGCATAATTTTAAAAATAATAGCATCATCAAAATTCCTAAGGTCAAGCCCTGTCATCTTCTGAAGTTTGTCAAGCCTGTAAACAAGAGTATTCCTGTGTATGTAGAGCTGACGTGATGTTTCTGACACATTCAGGTTGTTTTCAAAGAACTTATTAACGGTAACAAGGGTTTCTTCATCAAACTGGTCCATAGATACACCATGAAGAACTTCATTTATAAACATCTTGCAAAGAGGTGTAGGTAACTGATAGATAAGTCTGCCGATACCAAGCTGTTCATAATTAACTATGCTTTTATTTTCCTCAAAGATTTTACCTACCTCAAGAGCCATCTTAGCCTCCTTGTAGGACGCAGATACATTCTTTAAATCCATAACAGAGGTACCTATTGCAATATAGACATTATTCATAGCCTCAGCAGTAAGAGTATCGTAAATGGTTTTAGCCACATTTTCAATTTCTTCTCTGCCGTCCTTTTCCTTAATCTCTTTAACAAGAATAATGCTCTTTTCATCAACAGCAGTCACAAAGTCCTTCTGCTTTGTAGGGAATATGCTTCTTACAATCTCAACTACATTAAGGTCCTTGTCAATTTCAGTTTCAATAAGGTAAACAATACGTCTTACATTATTTTCAATATGGAGCTTTTTAGCACGTGAGTAAATATCCACCAAAAGCAGGTTGTCAAGGAGAAGATTTTTGATAAAGTTATCTCTGTCGTAACGCTCCTTATAGGCTACAAGCAGATTTTGTATCTGGAAAGCGGTAATCTTACCTATACGGTAGGTTTCCTCATCCTCGCCTTTAATAAGCACTATATACTCTGTAGTATTATTATCAAACACCTTGAAATACTGATAGCCTTGCACAAGCTGGTTTTCAGCAGGACTGACAACAAAAATATTAATATTCTCAATGGTAGTATTAGCCATTTCCTCCTCGGTAGTAGCTACAATTTTACCCTCTCTCTCACAAACACTTAATTCACGTCTTGTGATATTTTTAAGTCCGTCTATAGTACTTTGTAAAATCTGGTTGGAAATCATTAACCTCACTCCTTGTTTATTAATTTTACATAATAAATTATTTTTAAATCAAATTAACCTATTATTATTTTATAACAAAATCACGAAAAATGAAAGAGAAAATATTAAATTTTTATAATTTTTTTTGACTTTTTTTTGAAACCTACACAAAACCCAAATTTTTTTGTCTTAAATTTAATAAAAAACTGTTAATATAAATTCTTTTATGTTATAATAGATTAAATAATGCTTTGAAATATTTTTTTACACAAGGAGGCAAAAGTATGCAGCCATCTAACGAAAAAAAACAGGTTGAAGTTGTAATAGCCGGTAAGGTGTATAAGTTAGCCGGTACCGATTCTGAAGAATACATACAATCAGTTGCTCATTATATTAACAAAAAGCTCGTAGAAATCAGCAAGCATAACTCTACGGTTATTGAATATAAAGAAAACTATCCTATTTTACTTGCACTTAACATTGCAGATGATTTGTTTAAGGAGCGTAACAAAAGCAAATCGGAAAGCAAAGACGGCAAGCCATCTGCTTCTGATATAGCTCTTTCCGACCTTTCCGATTTAAGCAATCAGCTTGTGGAAAAAACCCGTCAGATTGAGGACCTTAACAAAACAATTACCGATAAGGATGCCGAAATTATGAAATATAAAGCGGCTATGCAAAACGGTAGCATACAGTTTGAAAAATTTAAAACAGCTATTAAAGAGCGTGATGACGAAATATTAAGGCTTCGCAACAAGCTTGCCGCTGCTAACGGTGAAGTAACCGGTCTTAATGCAAAGGCATCTGATACAGCTATTGAAATAGGTGAGCTTAACAAAAAAATATCAGCTAAAAATCAGGAGCTTAATGCCCTTTCTGTTAAGCTCTCAGAAAAGAATAATGCTTTAAACGAGCTTAATCAGAAATCGGCAGAGCGTAACCAAAAGCTTAACGCAGTTAATAAGGAAAGAGATGATTTAGCTGTAAAGCTTAAGGAGGCAAACAGCAAAATATCCTCTCTTACAAGTCAGCTTCTGGCAGTAGAAAAAAGCTCACACAACGATAAGGATGCACTTAACGACAATATTGAAGAGCTTAATAACACCATTGAACAGCTTAAAGGTGAAAAAGAAGAGCTTAACAATAAGCTTATAAGATTAAATGAGAATTACAGAGCCTTGCAGGACAGCATTCCCCAAGGCGAAATGTCAGACCTGCAGAATGCCCTTAACGCCGTTAAGGCTGAAAACCGCCGACTTTACGGTGATAACGAACAGCTTTTGCAAGAGCTTAATCAGGCTAAAGAAGAGCTTAAGCTCTTTATTGACAGCTTAAAATAAAAGGTGATTTTATGATAAGTGAAATTTTATCTCCGGCAGGCTCTCTTAACAGTGCTATAGCCGCCGTAAACAGCGGTTGTAACGCTATATATATGGGAGGTCGGGCATTTAATGCCCGTCGCTTTGCTCAAAGCCCCTCCGATGAAGAAATAAAAGAAATTATCCGCCAATGTCATTTAAGAGGAGTTAAAGTGCATATTACCCTTAACACTCTTTATAAGGATAATGAATTAAAGGAGGTTCTTGAATTTGCTTCAAGAATGTACTCATACGGTGCAGATGCCTTTATTGTACAGGATTTAGGCTTTTTCAGCCTTGCAAAAAAATATTTTCCCAATATTTCACTTCACGCAAGTACACAGCTTACAGCCCATAGTCTATCTCAAGCCCAAGCCTTAAACAGCTTGGGTTTTGAGCGTGTTGTGTTAAGCAGAGAGCTGACCTTGGAGGAAATTAAGCATATCACCTCTAACCTTCCTTGCGAAACCGAGTGCTTTGTACACGGTGCATTATGCGTATCTTATTCGGGTCGTTGTCTTATGAGCAGTATGTTAGGGGGTCGCAGCGGCAACAGAGGCAGCTGTGCCCAGACCTGTCGTATGGAATACAGGCTCCTAAAAGACGGAGTAACGCAAGCAAGGGGCTATCTTCTTTCTCCAAAGGATAATTGTATGTTAAACCATACAGGTGAGCTTATAGATGCAGGCATAACCTCTTGGAAAATAGAGGGACGTATGAAATCTCCCGAGTATGTTGCTCTTGTCACCTCTATGTATCGTAAGTATGCAGATAATCCTGCAAGGGTTGCAAAGGATGATATAAAGGCTGTTACCCAGATTTTCAACCGAGGCGGGGAGCTTTCAACAGGCTATTACTACTCTCATTCGGGTAAGGCTATGCTAAGCTCATCACCTAAAAGCACAGGCATCTATATAGGTAAGGTAATTGCTGTAAAGGGTAAAAGCTGTACAATTAAGCTGACCGAAAACGTAAACTGCGGTGACGGTATTGAAATATGGACAAAAGGCGAACATACAGGCACAAACATTTCAAAGCAGGCTAAAGCAGGGGAAAGCATTACCCTTAATATAAACGGTAAAGTTGAAAAGGGCGACAAGGTATACAGGTCCTTTGATAAAGCTCTGAACGACAGCCTGAAAAACACCTATAAGGACTATACAAGGCGACGCAAGGTAAAGGCAGAGCTTAAAGCACAGACAGGCTTGCCTCTTTCCCTTACCCTTACTACGGCAGAGGGTATTACAATTAACTGTGAGGGAGCTGTACCTGAAAAGCCTCAAAACAGTAAAATGACCTATGAGGACTTAACCCTACAGCTGTCCAAAACAGGTAACACTCCCTTTATCCTTGAATTTACAAAGGGAAAATGTGAGGAGCTTTACGTACCCTTATCAGCATTAAAGGATTTAAAGCGAAGATGTTGTCAGTTTTTGGAAAAGGCTGTAGAGGCGTATTATTCAAGGGCAGAGGTTCAGACAGATTACACACCTTCCTCAGCAAATAAAGCCGAATATACAAGACTTAGCGTGCAGGTATACACACCCGAACAGCTTAATGCCGTACTTAATATTAATGACATTGATATTTATTATCCCTTAGATGAGTACAGCTTCAAAAATGCAGATAATATTATTGCAAAGGCACACGGCAAAAGCTCTAAAATATATTTTGCAATGCCTGTTATCGAAAAGGATAACTCCAAGACGGCAGAATATATAAGCAGACTTGAGAACACACCTTTAGACGGATATTTAATAAAAAACATTTCTGAAATCCATACTAAAAAGGAGCTTATTGCAGACTACACCTTAAACACCTTTAACAGTGCTTCTGTTGCCCTTTTAAGTAATAGCTTCAGCCGTGTATGCCTTTCTCCCGAGCTTAATTTAAAGGAGCTGAAATCCCTTTGCGGTAAGGGAACAGAAATTGTGGTCTACGGCAGACTGCCCCTTATGACAACCCAGCAATGTCCCGTAGGCGTTCATCTTGCAAACAAGGATACAACAAAATATTGCAAACTCAGAAACACCCATCCTGACTGTGTACTCAGGGACAGAACGGGTGCAAACTTCCCTGTTATAACAGATTGTAACAGCTGTACTGCCCTTATACTTAACAGTGCACCTATATATGTAGGAGATAAATGGGAGGATATTTCCCCATTAGGCTGTGAATGCGTAAGACTTATTTTTACAACAGAAAAGACACATGATATAATAGAAACAATTAATCTTTACAAGTCCCTTTTAGCAGGTACTAAAAGGGCTGATAAACGTCAGAATGTAACAGGCGGTCATTTTTTCAGAGGAGTATTATAGGTGATTATATGATTGAAATTTTTATACTGCTATCAAAATATCTTTTCCTTATATATATGATGCTGTTTTTGTTCAGTGGCTTTTGCATTAACCTTTCTAAGGAGGGTGCAAACCTGAACCGATTATTTTTTATAACCATGCAAAGGGTAATGATTGTCCTTTTTCACATTACCGCCTTTGTTATACTTTTTTTCACGGATAAAGAAAATCCCGGCTCTACCTTACTTATAGGTATCGGCTCACTTGCCTATGTTCTCTTAGGCAACCTTGTTTTGGGCAAGCTGTACAAAAACAGCAGCTTAACCCTGTATAACGGTATTTTCTTTTTAGCGGATATAGGTATTGTAATGCTTTTAAGGCTTGACAGTGAGCTGGCAACAAAGCAATTTATATGGTGCATTATCGGTTATGTAATGCTTTTGATTTTGCCGCCTGTACTCAGCTTTATGCCAAGGCTTGACAGCTTTAAAAGTCTTTATGCAATAGCTGCAATTGCAATGCTTCTGACAACCCTTATTTTCGGTACAAACCTGTATGGCTCTACTAACTGGATTAAGATAGGTCCCATTTCCTTTCAGCCCTCAGAAGTTGTAAAGCTTTTATTTGTTTTTTTCCTTGCTTCGGCTCTTGCACAAAAGCCTGATTTAAGGGATTTAATTGCTCCCGCTGTAGTCAGCGGTATAATTATACTCTGCCTTGTAGGGCAAAAGGACCTGGGCTCTGCCCTTATATTTTCTATGACCTTTCTGGTTGTACTGTATATTGCCACCTCTAACGGCTTTTTATTTATCTGCGGTCTGGCTTTAGGCGTAGTTGCCGCCCTTTTAGGCTATACTCTTTTCCCTCATGTACAAACAAGGGTAGAAGCATGGCTTAATCCTTGGGCGGATATTGAGGGAGGGGGCTACCAGATTGCACAATCCCTTTTTGCCATAGGCTCTTACGGACTTTTAGGCAGTGGCTTTACAAGAGGCTATGCAACCTATATACCCGTAGTTGAGCGTGACTTTATCTTTTCCGCTATTTGTGAAGAGTTTGGTACTCTCTTTGCAGTAGGGCTTATACTGGTATTTTTAATGATATTTCTTGAGGGTGTACGTGCGGCACTTTACAGCCGCAGTCGCTACCTTACCCTTTTAAGTGCAGGTCTTACCTCGCTTTTAACCTTTCAAACCTTCCTTATTATAGGCGGAGATATTAAGTTTGTGCCTCTTACGGGTGTAACCCTGCCTTTTGTAAGCTATGGCGGTACTTCAGTTGTAATAAGCTTTGTAATTATATCTATTATACAATGGGTATATATGCGTAACACTATTTACAGGGAGGATAAAGCCCCCGGGGAATATACTCCAAAGCCTACGGCAGAGCCTTCTCGCCGTAGGAGAAGAAGGGGGCGTTCAATATGATGAAAAGAACAATAAAAATAGTTTTCTGGATATATACCTTCCTTTTTGTTTTGCTTATAGGCTATCTTTGCAAAATATCAGTTTCGGACAGCAAGGACTTTATAACAAACTCCTACAACCCACGCTTAAGCAGGTCCTCTCAATATATAAAAAGGGGCGATATTCTGGATAAAAACGGTCAGGTACTGGCTTACTCACAGAAAGATGAAAACGGCGTATACCACAGATATTATAATGATTCACCGATTTTTTCCAATATAACAGGCTATACCTCAAAGGGTAAGACAGGTGTTGAGGCTAAGTATAACTTTATGCTTGAAACTGTCAGCTCCGAGCTTATACAGCGTATTAAGGATGCCTTTGCAGGTACGGAAATAAGCGGTGACGATGTAGTGCTTACAATTGATGCCGACCTACAGCGTTTTGCAGCTGAAAAGCTGGGTAATTCAAGAGGTGCTGTAGTTGCTATGGAACCTGCTTCAGGCAAAATACTGGCTATGGTAACATATCCCAATTACGATGCCAACACAATTAATGAGGATTGGGAAAGACTTAACTCGCCCGACAGTAACTCACCCCTTTTAAACAGAGCTGCACAGGGGCTTTATCCCCCCGGCTCAATATTTAAAATACTTACTGCCTCAGCCGCTTTAGGCGAGGACCCCGAATACATTAACTACAATATGAATTGCGAAGGTGTAAAGCGTTTTGACAGCTCAACACGTATACGCTGTTATAATGAAAAAGCTCACGGCAATGAGGATATGACAAAGGCATTTGCCAAATCCTGTAATACCTATTTTTCAACCATAGGCACTATGCTCGGCATTGAAAAACTAAACAGCGAGGCATATACCTTTATGTTTAACAGAAGTTTGGACTTTCCTTTGGAATACTCTAAAAGCTCATTTTCGCTACCGCTTGACTCCAGCCTGTCTGCAATAGTGGAAACCTCAATAGGTCAGGGCAAAACCCTTGTAACACCACTGCATATGGCAATGATGACCTCTGCCGTTGCAAACGGCGGCATAATGATGAAGCCTTATATTGTAGACCATTCACAAGGACAAAACGGTGCAATCAAAAACCGCACCATTCCCGAAAAGCTGACTGAGATAATGTCAGCTGATAAAGCGTCGCAGATTACAGAGCTTATGAAGGAAGTTGTAATAAGCGGTACAGCAAGAGAGGCGGCACTTGATATTCCCGGCAATGACAACACCACCTCAGGCTCTGCCTATACCACCTCTTCATCTGCCTTGGGTGTTTCCGGCAAAATACAGGTTGCAGGCAAAACAGGTACTGCCGAAAACGCAGGAGGCGACGACCATGCTTGGTTTGTAGCCTTTGCCCCTGCGGATAATCCTCAAATAGCCGTAGCATACATTCTCGAAAACGCAGGACATGGTTCAAAAGCTATTAACGGCACAAGAGAGATAATGGAGTATTACTTTACTAATTGTACAGACAAATAATAAAAAAGCAGGGTATTAATTCAACACCCTGCTTTTTTCGTTTATTAAACCTTAAAGCAACTTATCATATGCCAGCTTTTCACTACCCTGAAAAATAATCTCTCCGCAATTAATAAAGCCGTTTTTCTTTAGGATATGCTGCATACGTTCATTCAGAAAGTCTGTATCTGCTCTTATATTCCTTATATTATGCTTAATACACAGTTCATCTATAAGTTTAAAGGCAACGTCTGTTAAGCCAACGCCTATAAAATCCTTACTGAAAGCCATACGGTGAATAACAGCATAAGGCAGATTACTTCTCCATTCACCCTTTATATGGGCATAAGCAGGTTCTCCCTCAAAATCAATACACATATACCCGACAATTTTGTCCTCTGCCTTTATAACATAACCCTTTTTATCCTGTATATCCGTTTGAATAGTATTGGGGCTTGGGTAATCATCTGTCCACTGAACAAAGCCCTGCTTTCTCTGAAATTCCTTACCATCATTAATAATATTACAGCATATCTCAATATCCTTTAATTGTGCTGACTCAAGGGTATACATTTTCCATTCCTCCTTATTTATAAGCTATGACATTATTATTGTCTTGCCACAGTCTGCCTTTTTTGTTATAATAGCATTGCAGCACAATTAAATCAAATTGAAGTTTTTAAAGTTTTACTTAAATTTTATTGAATAAACGAGATCGGAAATGGAGCTTAAAAATTTACAGACATTTAAAGCCATTATTGAAGAAGGCAGTTTTAAAAAAGCCGCAGAAAAATTAAACTATACTCAATCAACCATTACCTTTCAGGTAGGTCAGTTGGAAAGGGAATTGTCCGTACAGTTGTTTGAAAAGGCGGGGCGATGCATGAAGCTGACAAAAGCAGGTGAACAGCTGTATCCATATGTAAATGAGGTACTTGCCTCTCTTGACCGATTGCATTGTTTTAAAAATGATTTGGCTGAGTTTAAAGGAGAATTAAAAATAGGCATAGGAGAATCTCTGATGTGTTATTTACTGCCTGCCGTTTTAAAAAAATTTACCGAACAAGCCCCCGAAACAAAGCTGTTTTTACAGTCTATGAATTGCTTTGATATTCGTGACGAGCTATTAAACGGCACTTTGGATTTAGGTATATTTTATGAAGATGTAGGCGGTCTGGGCAACAATTTGACCTGCTTTCCCCTGGGAAGCTATAATATGACATTAGTTGCCTCTCCCGAAATAAAAAAAGCATATCCTGATTTTATAACACCAAATCAAAATATCCCCATACCATTTATTATAAATGAACAAAGGTGTATATTCCGCCGTATTTTTGAGCAGTATTTAGCAAGTAAATCCATATTATTGGACCATACAATAGAATTATGGAGCATTCACACAATAAAAAACCTGGTAAAAAATAATGTGGGGGTTTCATACTTACCCACGTTTGCTGTTCAAGAGGAGCTTGACAAGGGAGAATTAGAGAAAATCATAACCGACCTTTCAGGCACACAAATTTCTGCTGTATGTGCCTATAACAGCAAAAAGTGGGTAAGCCCCGGAATGAATTTATTTATTCAGCTTACCCAAAGTACCTTAAACCAACTTAATGATTGCAGTTTAAAATCCTAAATAAAAAGGGGTTGTCATAGGACAACCCTTAAGCTACTGACAGGACTTGAACCTGCGACCCGCTCATTACGAATGAGCTGCTCTACCGACTGAGCCACAGTAGCAAGCATATATATCTTATCACACAGTCAGCAAAAAATCAATATAAAATATTTATTGCTATGCCCAACCTTTCAAACATAAGCTTAACCTTTTCCTCCCAAGCCTCATCAAGGCTTTTATCAAGAGAAAATTCCTTTTGGGCAGTGCCTGTAGTAAAGTTAATTTTATTATTTTCATAAACCATATTAATATAAGCTGCCTTGGCATTTTTATGCAGCTTTTCAACAGGCTCATCATCAAGAGCAAATACAAGCTTAATATGCTTTGGTAAATGCTTACCCTTTATAAGGTCATAAAAGTTTGGCTTAACCTCACTCCAAAGGCAAAAGGCACGTTGAGTTTCAATGCCGTCATACTCCTTATTAAGTCTGCCGTCAAAGGTAAAGCTGCCCCTTGTCATTACCTCTCCCGAACGAAGCTGAAGTCTGTCAAAGGCATTTCCGTTTAACAGTATTCCCATAAATTTTTTAACATTTTCCTCTTCTATACAAAACCCAAGCATAATTTCTCCTGATTTTATTAAAACTTTTTTACATATATAATAACATAGCTTGCAAAATTCTACAATATAATATATAATAAAATATGTTTTATAATTTTTGAGCATAAAATATTAAATTCAGGTTATCCTATGGAAAAGATAACCCTTAATATAATTTTGGAGGCAATTAATTATGGAAAGCAATATTGAAAGCACAGGTAATTTTCTACATAGCTATATAAAAGAAGACTTAGGTGATAATCTCCAAAGACTTAAAACCCGTTTCCCTCCTGAGCCTAACGGATATTTACACATAGGTCATGCTAAGAGCATCTGCCTTAACTTCGGTCTTGCGGCACAGTACGGCGGTAAATGCAACCTCCGCTTTGATGATACAAACCCTGCTAAGGAAAGCACCGAGTTTGTAAACTCCATAAAAAACGATATTAAATGGCTTGGCTTTGACTGGGAGGACAGACTCTACTTCGCCTCAAGCTATTTTGATAGAATGTACGAATGTGCAATAGAGCTTATAAAAAAAGGCAAAGCATTTGTCTGTGATATGAGTGCAGAGCAAATGCGTGAGGCAAGGGGTAACCTTGTTACACCCGGTACGGAAAGTCCTTGGAGAAATCGCTCTGTAGAGGAAAACCTCGACCTTTTTGTCCGTATGAAAAACGGGGAATTTGCAGACGGGGAAAAAACCCTTCGTGCTAAAATTGATATGTCCTCACCTAATATGAATATGCGTGACCCTGTTATCTATCGTATTGCCCATATGACACATCACTCAACAGGTGACAAGTGGTGCATATATCCTATGTATGACTATGCTCACCCTCTCGAGGACGCCTTTGAGGGCATTACCCACTCTATCTGTACCATGGAGTTTGAGGACCACAGACCACTTTATGACTGGGTTATAAGCCAGTTTGATTTTGAGGTTGTACCAAGACAGATTGAGTTTGCAAAGCTTAACTTAACAAATACCATTATGGGTAAGCGTTACCTTAGAAATTTAGTTGAAACCAATCAGGTTGACGGCTGGGATGACCCACGGCTTATTACCCTTTCAGGTATCAGAAGAAGGGGTTATACTCCTGAGTCTATCCGCAGCTTCTGTGATATGATAGGTGTATCAAAGGCTAACTCAGTAGTAGATACCGCTCAGCTTGAATACTGTATAAGAGAGGACTTAAAGCCTAAAACTCCTGTTGTTATGGCTGTCCTTGACCCTATCAAGCTTATAATTGACAACTATCCTGAGGGTAAAACGGAAATGCTCACTATTGAAAATCACCCTGAAAATGAAGCTTTAGGTAAAAGAGAGGTGCCTTTCTCCCGTGAGCTTTACATTGAACGCAGTGACTTTGAGGAGGTACCGCCTAAAAAGTACTTCCGCTTAACTCCGGGTATGGAGGTAAGATTAAAGGGTGCTTATTTTGTAACCTGTACAGGCTGTGATAAGGACGAAAAGGGCAATGTTATTGCAGTACACTGTACCTATGACCCTGCGACAAAAAGCGGTCTTGACTTTACGGCACGTAAGGTTAAGGGTACAATACATTGGGTAAATGCAGCTACAGCCATACCTGCTTATGTAAACCTTTACGAAAGCCTTGTTATCCCTGATGAAAGCTCAGATAACGGCTATGCCCTAAACCCTGACTCACTTAAGGTTGCAAAGGCTTATTTAGAGCCATATCTTAAGGATACTAACCCTATGGACAGATTTCAGTTTATAAGACACGGCTACTTTATTGCAGACAGCAAGCATTGTACAAAGGAGCATTTGGTATTTAACCGTATTGTATCCTTAAAAAGTTCATTTAAGCCGGCTAACTAATGGAGGTAAACTAATGAATAATGAACAGGATAAGTATAACGATTACGATACCGATGATGTATTTTCAGAGGGTATAAGCCACTCCAGAAGAAGGCGTGCGGCAAGACGCAGAGAAGAAGATGTTAAGGTTAAGCACGGTACAAAAAAACCGAAGCTTATCCTCAGCAAAAGCAAAAAAACGGTAACAGAGGACACCTCTGATATACCCGAAATTCAAGAGGCAGTAATTTCCCTTGCTTCGGATAAAAAGCCCGCCAAGCCTAAAAAGGAAAAAAAGAAAAAGACTCCTTTAAGAACCTTTTTAACAATTTTAATTTCCATAGTCAGCGTGTATGCAATTGCTATATGTTGCTTTTCAATATATACATACCTTAACGCTGACCCTAATGACGATTGGTCAGTACAAAGCGAAAAGCCCGTAACGGAAAAAATAACCGAGGTGTTTTCCGCCAAGCTGCCTGACAGAACAGAGTTTGTTATTATGTGTACCGACGAAGACGGTACCCGTACAGACACTATTATGGTAGGCTGTTATAATTCAGTAACACAAGGCATAAGCCTTATTTCAGTACCACGTGATACTATAGTTACGGTATCTGCCGCTAATTATGAAACCATGAGGCAGGAATTCCCCGAGCCGGGACAGCGTACTATGAAAATCAATGCTGTTCACCACTTTGCAGGAGAGGACTTAGGTCCTGAAATGCTTATGGAGGAGCTTGACTCACTTTTAGGTACTAATATTCAATACTATGTAAGAGTTGACTTTGACGCCTTCCACTATCTTATTGACTCCATAGGCGGTATTGAGTTTGATGTACCTCAGGATATGGACTATGACGACCCTACACAGGATTTATCCATACACCTGAAGGCAGGTATGCAGCTCCTTGACGGTGATAAGGCAGAACAGCTTGTACGTTTCCGTAAGGATAACTACGGCGGCGGTTATGCCAACGGCGACCTGGGTCGTATTGAAATGCAACAGAACTTTATGAAGGCTCTTGTTAAAAAGGTTACTGATGTAGACACCATAAAGGGCAACCCTAAGGCATACATTACTACCTTCTTTAAGTATATAAAAACTAATGCAGGCATATCTGATGCAATTAAATATGCCTCAGCACTTAACAAAATAGACCCAAATAAGCTTGAAACCTATACACTGCCCGGTTATATCAACTATGTATCAGGCATATCGGGCTACTCTCCTGATACTGAAGAAGTGGAAAGCCTTGTATACGATATTTTTGAAAAGCCTATTGAGGAAATTTTAGCCGAGGAAAACAGTGAAACCACTACACTTGAAGGTATAACGGGCACAGCTGACTCCAAGTCAACAGATATTAAGGTGCTTAACGGCGGCTACACAAAGGGTAAGGCAGGAGAAGTGCGTGACACCCTTGAAGAAAACGGCTACAGCGTAACTGAAATAGGTGACTTTAACGGTGACAAATCAGCAAAGACCCGTATTTATGTTAGTAAAGACGGTTTAGGCAGTGACCTTATCCAATACTTTACACAGGCAGAGGTTATTGTTGATGATACTATGACAGAGGACTACGATATTGTAGTTGTTGTAGGTACAAACGAATAATTTTTTATCAGAACTTTTGGCTTTGTCAAAAGTTCTGATTATATGCGGAGGTTTAATATGAGTAAAAAGGACAGGTATAACGACTACGACACAGAGGATTACACTCCTCGCAGACGACGTCGCAATAATTCAAATACCAATTCTGAGGCAAGCCGCAAAAAAGCAAAAAAAAGCTCACCTGCTAAAAAGTTTTTTACAATAATAGTTGCAGTATTTTGTGTTTATATTGCCGCCTTGTCTATCTATGCCCTTATTTCCGGGGAAAAGCCTATAGAAGCAATTACAACTGCTATAGGTGTTAAGGTGCCTGAACGTACCAACTTTCTGCTTATGTGTACTGACGAAGACGGTACTCGTACAGATACAATTATGTTAGGCTGTTATAATTCAGAGGTAAATAAATTAGATATAATTTCCATACCACGTGATACCCTTGTAACAGTATCTGCCCTTAACTATGAAAAGATGCAGGAGGAATATCCCCAGCCTTCCCACAGGCAAATGCAGATAAACCACATACACCACTTTATGGGTTCTGAAAAAGGACCTAAGGTTCTTACAGAGGAAATAGAGAGCTGGCTTGATATTAATATTGACTATTATGCCAGGGTGGACTTTGAGGCATTCCGTTACTTTGTGGACTCTATAGGCGGTGTTGAGTTTAATGTGCCGCAGGACATGGACTATGATGACCCCGGGCAGGACTTATCCATTCATCTTGAGGCAGGTACGCAAATGCTTGACGGTGACAAGGCTGAACAACTTGTACGCTTCCGTAAGGATAACTACGGCGGCGGATATGCTAACGGTGATATAGGACGTATCAGCGTACAACAGGACTTCTTTAAGGCTCTTGTTAAAAAGGCACTTAGCTCCGATACAATAAAGTCAAATCCCAAGGCATACTTAACCACCTTCTTTAACTATGTAACAACAAATGCCTCTGTGACAGATGCTGTTAAATATATTTCTGTATTAAATAAATTTGATACAGAAAACATAAATACATATACTCTCCCCGGTAAGGCTCAAAACAAATACCGCTATGATGAGGAAGAAACCAACCGCCTTGTATATGAAATATTTAAAAGACCAAGTGAGGAAATCCTTGCAGAGCAAACTGCCGCTGAAAACGGTACAGCTCCTACGGACTCTAAGTCAGCAAAAATTCAGGTGCTTAACGGCAGCTATACCAACGGCAAGGCAGGGGAAGTACAGGAGCTTTTAAACGGTGAGGGCTATAATGTAACAGATATTGACACTTATAACGACACAAAGACCCCTGAAACAAGAATTTATGTAAACACTACAGGCTTAGGCGATGACCTTTTGCAATACTTTAACAATGCAGAGGTTATAAAAGACAGCCAATTTACGGGCGAATTTGATATTGTAATTGTAGTAGGTACTGATGAGGACTGAAATATGAAAAACTTAGGTATAATAGGCGGCGGTGCAGCAGGTATGACAGCAGCCATTGAGGCTGCATACACAAATCCCCGGCTTGACATTACAATATATGAACGTATGGACAGGGTGGGCAAAAAGCTCCTTGCTACAGGCAACGGTCGCTGTAACTACAGCAACCTTAATGCAAGGGTAGATAACTACTACGGAAAAGACCCGCATTTTACAGCAAATGCTCTTAATACCTATACTGTAGGAGATACCCTTAACTTTTTTAATAACTTGGGAGTATTCCCAAGGGAGGAGGAAAAGGGGAAGCTCTACCCTTTTTCAGGTCAGGCGTCCGCTGTGCTTGATGCCCTTAGAAATGAGCTTGCAAGGCTTAATATAAATATAGTACACGCCCATATATCTGATATAGCCAAAACAAAAAAGGGCTTTAAGCTTACAGATAAGGATAATAACAGCTATTTTTGTGACAGGCTCATATTATCGGCAGGAGGCTGTGCCTCACCCTCTCTCGGCTCTGACGGCTCAGGCTTTAAGCTGTTGGAGAGCTTAGGGCATCATATTACAAAGCTATATCCCGCACTTGTACAGCTTAAAACACCTACTGATGAGGTTAAAAGCCTGCAGGGCATTAAAATAGAGGGTACTCTCACCATTCTTACCAATGAGGAGGTTTTAGGCTGTGAGGAGGGAGAGATTTTGTTTACCGATTACGGTATTTCAGGTCCTCCTGTTTTTCAGCTTTCCGCTCTTGCGGCAAGGTATAAGGGCTTAACTGCCTCTATTGACTTTATGAGCGAGTACCCCCAAAAGGATATTTATGATATTTTGGAAAACAGGGTAAAAAACCTTTCTCACCTTACTATGGAAAACTATTTTACAGGTCTTTTAAACAAAAGGCTGGGTAATATAATTGCAAGACGTGCAGGTATTGAAAAGCTTTCCTATCCCGTAGCTAAGCTGAATAAGGCTCAGCTTTGGAAAATAACCGCCTTAATTAAGGACTTACGCTTTGAAATTACAGGCACAAAGGGCTTTAGTAACGCTCAGGTAACGGCAGGAGGCGTATACACCAATGAATTTTCGCCCTACACAATGGAGTCTAAGCTATGCAAAGGACTTTACTGTGCAGGAGAGATTTATGATATTTTCGGTGACTGCGGCGGCTATAATCTGCAATGGGCATGGTCATCAGGCAGACTTGCAGGCAAAAGTGCGGCAGAACTATAGGAGGTAGCCTATGCTTACACTAAATAATATAAAATACAGTGTTGCCGATAACTTTTCAGAGGATAAGCTGTATAAAATAACAGCAAAAGCACTTCGTGTCAAACCTGAACAAATAAAAAATCTGCAAATTACAAAAAAATCCATTGATGCAAGAGATAAATCCAACGTCCATTACATCTATGCAGTTACCTTTTCAATTGCTCATGAGGAAAGATATTTGCATCTTAGAAATGTATCAAGGGCTAAGGAATATCACTTTACCTATCCTAAGGCAAAGACAGAGCTTTCACCTATTGTTGCGGGCTTCGGTCCCGGTGGTATGCTTGCCGCTCTTACCCTTGCAAAGACAGGTCTTAAACCCATTGTAATTGAGCGTGGCAAGGCAGTTGAAGATAGAAAAAGAGATATTGATGCTTTTTGGAAAACGGGCATTCTTAACACTGCCTCAAATGTACAATTCGGCGAGGGCGGAGCAGGCACCTTTTCAGACGGAAAGCTTAATACGGGCAAAAATGACCCTCTTATACAAACAGTATTTAAGGAATTTATAAACGCAGGAGCACCTAAGGAAATAGCCTATCTTGCCAAGCCACATATAGGCACTGACAACCTTATAACTATGGTAAAAAATATAAGGGAGGAAATCAAGACCTTAGGGGGACAGGTGCTTTTTGAGCATCAACTTACGGAGCTTCATACAAGGGATAATAATATTTGCGGTATAACCTGTAAAACCCCAAAGGGTGACAGGCATTTTGACTGTACAAGGCTTATACTTGCCCCTGGGCATTCTGCAAGGGATACCTTTGAAATGCTGTACAAAAAGGGGCTTGTAATGGAACAAAAGCCCTTTGCCATGGGCGTACGTATAGAGCATACCCAGGACGAAATAGACATGGCACAGTACGGCAGATTTGCCAAGTTTCTGCCCCCTGCCGATTACAAGCTGGTGGCTCATTTACCCAACGGCAGAAGCATATACACCTTTTGTATGTGTCCCGGCGGCTATGTAGTAAGTGCCGCCTCTGAGGAGAAAAGGCTGGTAACCAACGGTATGAGCTATTTTTCACGCAGCGGTAAAAATGCTAACTCCGCACTGCTTATCGGTCTTGACCCAAATGATTTTGAAAGCGACCACCCCCTTGCAGGCATATATCTGCAAAGGGATTTAGAGCATAAGGCATATCTTGCCGGAGGCAGTAATTATAATGCTCCCGTTCAGCTTTCCGGAGATTTGCAAAGGGATAAGGCAAGTACTGAATTAGGTAATATTATCCCAACCTATAAGCCTGGCATTAAGCTTACCTGTTTAAGAGAGGTTTTTCCCGACTTTATGTATAGTGCATTAAAGGAGGGCATACTTCTGCTTGATAAGTCCCTTAAGGGCTTCGCAAATCCCAATGCACCCCTTACGGCAGTTGAAAGCCGCTCCTCATCACCCCTGCGTATTGTACGAAACAGAGATAGCCTTGAAAGCCTCTCTGTTAAAGGACTTTACCCCTGCGGTGAGGGCTGTGGCTATGCAGGCGGAATTGTGTCTGCCGCTGTTGACGGTATAAAATGTGCTGTTGCACTGTGCGAGAGCCTAAAATAAAAAGAGAGGGTTATTTCCTCTCTTTTTTATACCCTTATAAGCATTTTTGTTAAAAGAAAAATTACGGCTAACAGAGCAAAATTAATTATTAAAAAATAAAGCATATATTTACCTCTTTGGCTGTTTGGGGTATTGGCATAAATACGATAGCTTATAAGGCTTGCAAGACTTGCAACGGGTGTACCTAAGCCGCCTATATCAACACCTAACATTAAAGCCCTGCCTTTATCCGTAAAGGCACTCAGCATTACTGCCGCAGGTACATTACTTATAAGCTGGCTTGCCAAAGCACCCACAAGTATCTCCCTACCCTTTGTCAGTCCGCCTAAAAACGCCTTAACTGCCTCTATCCTTGCACAGTTGCCTACAAAAACAAAAAACATAATAAAGGTAAGCAGCAGAAACCAGTCTATTTTTTTCAAACTATGTCTGTCAAAAATAAGCACACACACAAAGGTAATTGCCGTAAGCAAAACATAATTTATCACATTAAAAACAGCTAAAATTGCAAGTATGCCTAAAACAGCATAAATTGCCAAAAGCCTTTTATTAAGTTCTGAACCATCAGGCTTAAGCTCACACTTAATTTTATCCCTTTTAACAGGCAGGAGCATGATAAAAATAAGCACTCCGCTTATAAGGCAAACCGGTATTGTGGCAGAAAAAAATTCAGACATACTCATACTGTAAAAGTCTGCCAGATATAGATTTTGGGGGTTACCCATAGGCGTCAGCATACTGCCCATATTAGCCGCAACAGTCTGCATTATGACCGTATAGATAATACAGTCCTCACCGCCCGAAAGGCTAAGCACACTTATTGCAAGAGGTACAAAGGTTAAAAGTGCCACATCATTTGTAATTACCATTGATGAAAAAAAGCACAGGGCAGTCAGTAAAATTACAAGCTGGCGTATATTACCGCACTTTTTTGCAAAAAAGTCAGCTGTAATATCAAAAACCTTAATTTCCCTAAGTCCTGCCACAACAGCCATAAGGGAAAAAAGCAAGCCCAGAACCCTGAAATTAATATAGCCTATATACTCCGTATCGGGAGGCACAAAAAACATTGACAGTATTGCAAGCACCGCTGAGATACACAAAACTGCCTCTTTTTTTATAAAGCTGAGCATATTTTATTTTCCTTTTTTCTTATGAACATTTCGTATTGTCTTTTTCTTTTTAACAGGCTTCTTTTCCTCTTTAGGCTTAAAGCCGTTATTTTTAATATTCCTCGGTCTTATAAGGCAGTGCTTATCAAAGCCGATTAAGTCCGTTCTGCCTGCCTTATGCAGTGCCTCTGACACAAGCTCGTAATTCTTAGGCAGACGATACTGGATTAATGCCCTTTGCATAGCCTTTTCATGAGGTGTCTTAGGCACATACACCCTTGTCATTGTACGTGGGTCAAGCTCTGTGTAAAACATACAGGTTGACAGAGTACCGGGTGTGGGATAAAAATCCTGTACCTGCTCAGGCATATACCCTAAATCCCTTAAATACTCAGCAAGCTCAACTGCAGCCTTTAAATCACTGCCCGGATGGGAACTCATAAGGTATGGTACAAGATATTGCTCCTTACCTATTTTTTTATTAATTTCATAAAACCTTTTAACAAAGCGGTCATATACATCCCTGCCGGGCTTACCCATTTTCTCCAACACCCTCGGTGAAATATGCTCGGGTGCAACCTTTAGCTGACCGCTTACATGATACCTGCAAAGCTCGTTGAAAAAGGTTTCGTCCTTATCATAAATAAGATAGTCGTATCTGATACCCGACCTTACAAAAACCTTTTTAACCTTTGGTAAATCCCTTAGTTTACGCAAAAGTGATATATAGTCCTTATGGTCTACCTTTAAATTTTTACAGGCTGTAGGGAAAAGACACTGTCTGTCCTTGCAAGCACCCTTTGTAAGCTGTTTGTCACAGGCAGGAGCTCTGAAGTTTGCGGTAGGTCCGCCTACATCATGGATATACCCCTTAAAGTCAGGCTCCCACACAATTTTTTCAGCCTCGCTGATAATAGATTGATGACTTCTTGCCTGAATAACCCTTCCCTGGTGAAAGGCAAGAGCACAGAAATTACAGCTGCCAAAGCAACCTCGGTTACTTATTATGCTGAACTTAACCTCCTCTATGGCAGGCACACCGCCCTTTTCCTCATACATAGGGTGATAATTACGCATATACGGCAGAGAATAGCTGTAGTCAAACTCCGATTGAGTTAAGGGCAGAGCAGGCTTATTCTGCACCACATAGCAGTCACTGTAAGGCTCAACCAATATTTTAGCCGTTACCGCATCGGTATTTTGATACTGCTGTAAAAACCCCTCTGCGTACTTAACCTTATCTGTTGATACCTCCTTATAGGCAGGCAAAGTAATGTACTCCTCATACAGATTTTCAAGATTTTTGGTTTTATACACGGTACCCCTTACAAAGGTTATATCCTTTATATCAATACCGCTTTCAAGCGCTTCTGCAAGCTCAATAATCTGATGCTCTCCCATGCCGTACATTAAAATATCAGCCTGAGAGTCAAGCAAAATTGACTTTCTTACTCTGTTATCCCAATAGTCATAGTGGGACAATCTTCTAAGGCTTGCCTCAATACCGCCTATCATTATATTAACGGAATTGCCGTAGGCCTGTCTTATTTTCTGACAATATACTATAGTTGCCCTGTCAGGTCTGTGACCGCCCTCGCCGCCCGGTGAGTACAAGTCCTTATCCCTTTTCTTTTTAGCTACGGAATAATGATTTACCATGGAATCAATATTGCCTCCGCTTACTAAAAAGGCAAGCCTTGGCTTACCAAAGCGTGTAAAATCCTCGGTGCTTTTCCAGTCAGGCTGAGGTATTATACACACCTTATAGCCCTTGCTTTCAAGCATACGTGTAATAATGGCAGCACCAAAGGACGGGTGGTCAATATATGCATCACCGCAAACATATATAAAATCAGGCTGTTCCCAGCCTAACTGTTTCATTTCCTCATAAGTAACAGGTAAAAAGCTCATAATATTACCTCTCTTAATTCATCCAGCTTGGCAGATATTTATTTTTAAGTCTGCCCTTTTGTACCTTACCCCAGCCTAAGGGATAACCCTGTACGCAGACTAATGCCCAACCGTCCTTACAGTCAACCTGAAAGCTGTCCCCTCTTAAATACTTGGTAAGCCCCTCATCCTCAAGGCTGAAGTCAACGCTAAGCTTAACCTCCTCCTTTTTAAGGGTCATGGCAAATGCCTGACTGGGTTCAAAGCGGTTCTTTTTAAGCTCACCTAAATAAAGACCGCTTCGCATTACTCTTATTCCCTTTAAATCAGGCACTTCCTCAGGTACTGCCATAAGTGAACTGCCATGGATTATAAGGGGATTGTCTATACTTGTATTAAGATAGCTTGTACAAAAAGCATAAAAATCTGCAAGCTCCTTTTCAGAAGAGTCAGGCTTTTTTGAAAAAACAGGGCGTACACAAGCCCCCTTTTTCCTCATAAGGCAGAGAAAATGTCCCTCTCCCTTTATTTTATGAGGCCAGAGTCTACCACATTTTTTAAGCTCTTCACTGCCTCCCTCCGTCCATTCAGGGCGACCGTAATCAAAGCCCAAGGACTTATCCACCTCTAAAAGCTCAAAGTCCTCATGGTCTGATAAAAATTCCCATATCATACCCTCGTCCTCCTCAGGGGCAAAGGTACAGGTTGAATAGGCTATAATACCGCCTGTTGTAAGCATTTTAGCCGCATTTTTAAGTATGTCCCTCTGCAAATCACAGCACATTTCACTTTTATGCTCCTCCCAGCTGCGGACTGCACCCTCGTCCTTACGGAACATACCCTCGCCGCTACAGGGAGCATCAACTATAATTTTATTAAAATAGCCCTCAAAGCGACCTGCCAGCTTTTCGGGAGTTTCGTTTGTAATTACTGCATTTTTAACACCGCAAAGCTCAATATTTTTAAGAAGTGCCTTACACCTTGAGGCA
The DNA here is from genome assembly GCA_958426775.1 of uncultured Bacillota bacterium. Lineage (GTDB taxonomy): Bacteria > Bacillota > Clostridia > Lachnospirales > CAG-274 > CALWRD01. Next base: position 127,006 of record CATZZP010000001.1, on the reverse strand, counting down.
CTTATATCGTTACTTACAATTACCCCCTGACCCTTAAGCTTTGCCGCCGCCTGAGTGCTTTTACCCCCGGGTGCCGCACAAAGGTCAAGTACTCTGTCCCCCGGCTCAACGGGAAGGCTTGCACCTGTTGACATCGCCGACGGTTCTTGTATATAGTAAAGTCCTGCATTATAAAAAGGATGCTTGGCAGGTCTTATTTCCTCATTATAATAAAAGCCGCAATCGCACCACTTAACAGGCTCTAACTGCCAATCCACCATATTTTTAAGCTCATTGGGTGATATTTTAAGGGTGTTTGCCCTTAAACCGCAATAACGTCTTTCATTAAAGCTTTCTAAATAGTCGTTAAACTCATCTCCCAAAAGCTCCTTCATTTTTTCAATATATTTTTCAGGTAAATTCATAGCCCAACCTCACATAATTTAATATATTGATTTTATCATTATTTGACCCTAATATCAATTGCAAATTTGGATACTTTGTATTATAATAGGCTAAAAAGCGAAAGGAGCATTTTTTTATGAGCAAACAGGAATGGAAGCCCGGCACTATACTTTACCCTATACCTGCGGTAATGGTAAGCTGCGGCACATATGAAAAGAGCAATATTTTAACAATAGCCTGGACAGGCACCGTAAATTCTGACCCTGCTATGACCTATATTTCGGTAAGACCTGAAAGGTATTCCTACGATATTATAAAGTCAACGGGCGAGTTTGTAATAAACATAACTACCGAGGATTTAGCCTTTGCTACCGACTGGTGCGGAGTACGCTCAGGTGCCGACTATGACAAGTTTAAGGAAATGAAGCTTACAAAAGGCAGGGCATTACACGTTAACTGCCCTGTAATTGAAGAAAGCCCTATTAACATTGAGTGTAGGGTAAGGCAGGAAATACCTCTTGGTACCCACTCAATGTTTCTTGCTGATATTGTAGGCGTACAGGCTGATGAAAAATATATGGAGGCCGGTGGTAGGTTTGACTTTGCCGCCTCTAATCCCATTGCCTATTCCCATGGAGAATACTATACCCTCGGAAAGAAATTAGGCAAGTTTGGTTATTCCGTTAAAAAGAGGTGATAAGGCTTGAGTATACTTGTAGTTTTACCCTTTAACGACAATCAAAAGGAAAAGCTTGTTAAAGAAAGCAAGGGCAGGAAAATAATTTATTCCACCCCCGAAAATGTAAAAGATGCTGACCTTGAAAGGGCTGAAATCATCCTTGGTAATATCCCCTGTGAAAAGCTTAGCTTATGTAAAAGCCTAAAATGGTTACAGTTAAATTCAGCAGGCACTGACGGCTATATACAAAATATGCCCCAAAATGCCTTACTTACCAATGCAACGGGAGCATACGGACTTGCTATATCGGAGCATATGTTAGGTATGCTCCTTGAAATTAAGAAAAAGCTCTACCTTTACAGAGATAATCAGGCTAAGCATATATGGCAGTCAGAGGGTACCGTAACCTCAATAGAGGGAGCTGTTACCTTAGTTGTGGGTATGGGAGATATAGGAGGAGATTTTGCCCGCAAAATAAAGGCCATGGGGGCTTATGTAATAGGCGTAAAGCGTACCTTATCGGATAAGCCACCCTATTGTGATGAGCTTTATACAAGTGAGCATTTAGAAGACCTCGTACCACGTGCGGATATTATTGCCCTGTCCCTACCGGGAAACAAGTCAACAGAGCATATATTTGACAAAAAAATGCTTTCCCTTACTAAAAAAGGCTCTGTGCTTCTTAATGTAGGCAGAGGCTCTGCTGTCGATACTACTGCTCTTTGCGAGCTTTTAAAGGCAGGACATTTTGAGGGTGTGGGGCTTGATGTAACCGAGCCTGAACCACTGCCCTCTGACCACCCCTTATGGGATATACCAAATGCAATTATAACTCCCCACATTTCGGGATATTTTCATTTACCCAAAACCTTAGAGCGTATAATTGATATTGCACTTGAAAACCTTAGTCGCTTTAACAACGGCGAAGAGCTTAAAAACCAGGTAGATTATACCACGGGCTACCGTAAAAATTAAGAAAAAGCTCTTTGTCAGTCTTACCCTGCTGACAAAGAGCTTTTATTTTAGCTGTTTAACTCAGCCTGTGAGGAGAAAGCACCGTTCTTTTCCGTAATAATATCACCTGTCTTATTGTTAATACGTACAATATAATCATCTTCTCCCCATTCCATATATACTATACCTCCGTTGGGATGATACTGTATAATGATACCGGGTTGATTATTCTGCTTCTGATAATCAGTTACGTTAGCACCGTAGGCAGGTGCATCATTTTTAAAGGGACATCTTTTAGTTTGTAAATCCCAGCTCATACATTTTGTAATTTCGACACCTAATAGCTTAGGCATGGTATTGGCATTACTATTCATATCTGACTCGCTTAATCCGACATTAGTAAAGGTTAAATACCCACTATTATTATTTACATAATTCATATTTTCCACACCTACATCTGCAAGTGTCATCTGGGCAACTGTATAAACCTGTTTAGCACTTTCCATAACCGAAGTCTTTTTAGCTTCATTAATATATCCGATTACATTTGGTAAAAGCATTACAACTAAAATAACTAAAATAGATATTACAACAATAAGCTCTACCAATGTAAAGCCTTTTTTACATTTTACTTTATGTATCACATCACAGAACCTCCCAAATTATTTTTATAACCCTTTAATAACATAAATAATATCACCGTTTAAGGTTTTTGTCTATATACAAAATTCACAAAAAATTAACATTATGTTAAAAATAGTGCATATTATTTTTAAAAACAAATAAAAAAGCTCTCTTTAAAAAGAGCTGTAAAAAACGGCCTTAAAAAAAATAATGCCAATCACAATTGGGATTGACATTACTTTTTTTACAAATTATACTTGTTTTTGTTATTCATAAAATCAATCAGAACAAACACTTTTCAAAGGTCTTGCTCAGACTGTAAGCTCCGATTTTACAGGAGGGACTTTTTCAGCCTTTTTTTATTTGCAAATCAAATTTAAAATAAGGTATATCAGGGGCTGATGCACAAGATATATTATAAGAGCATTCCTGCCCAAGAAATTTACAGGCTTTAAACCTAAAAAATTATTTTTATTAATCCTCTCTCTGCCTCCCGTTAAGCCAAATATAAAGTAACCTGTCAAAAATAAAAATATCCAAGGAAAAAGAGGAAAATAATCAGTTGAAAAGAAACCTTCCTCTTTAAAACCCAGATAGGTAGTAAACAAATTTCGATATAGAAAGTCAGGCAAAGCAATATTAAATTGCTTAAACCCTAAATAGCCTCTGTCTAAATTATAAGTTATTACAAAAAGGCTTAAAGAAATTGCAAAACCCAATGCAGAGTGTATCCTTTTAAACACAGGCTTTAAGGCTTCCGTAATTATCATAGCAGAGCCTATAAATGTCATTATGCCGAATACTATAATATTCTCCCTCATAAAAAGATAGGTAACAAGGCTTATTAAAAGCCCGCAGAAAAAAACAACAGCACCTCTTTTAAAGCCTTTTCTGCTAAGATTTACGCAAAAGCCCGAAAGCAGTATAAAGCTTTGGCAAATCAGTTGCTGCCAAACAAAGCCTATATTTCCCTTATACCAAGGTATATTAATATTATAAATAAAAACCAAATCCCAAAGGGTATGGTAAGCTATCATATTTAAAACAGCTATGCCTCTTATAAAATCAAGAAGTAAATATCTGCTGTTACTCTTATCTGTTACCTGTATTTTACTCTCTTCCATACTAAAATCTTTTATGCTTCCTCCGTACTGTAATTTTTTGCCAAATTTAGAAAAAATCCGTAACTTATGTCAAATTTAGGCAATTTTTTGTTGACTTTTCCCATTTTTGGTATTATAATAACATTACAAGATAAAAGTTGTCAATGCATTTTAAAAGGAGCGATTAATTATGTTAAAATCTGTAGGAATCGTTAGGGGGATTGACGATGTTGGCAGGCTTGTAATCCCAATGGGTTTACGCAAAAGCTTAGGTATAGAGCCGGGGGACTCTTTTGAAATTTATACCGATGATGACTCTATTGTGTTGAAAAAATACAATCCTGCCGATATTTTTACAGGGGATATGGAGGACCTTATTGACTATCAGGGCAAAAAGGTTTCCAAAAACACCATTAAGGAGCTTGCTCGTATTGCAGGCTTCAAAATAACTCAATAAAAAGATAATGCTCAGATGAAATTTCATCTGAGCATTTTTCAGTCTGCAAGCCTTATATTCTCAATCTGCTTCCATTTGCCCGTCTTAAATCTTATTATAAATATTAAGCCTCTCAGGCATTCATCGCATGCCATAGCTATCCAAATGCCTACAAGTCCCATCTCAAGACCTATACCAAGTACCCAACCGAGACCTACGGATACAAGCCATACAGAAAATACACTTACGAGCATAGGAAAGTTTACATCACCTGTAGCTACAAGACATTTTACCATTGTAATATTTACAGAACGCCCTATTTCAAGAAAAATCTCCAAAAGCAAAATCTGCTTGCCAAGTGCTAAAACCTGCGGGTTATCAGTAAACATACTAAGTACTAAATCACTGTTAAAATACATAATTACAGTAAGGGTAACCGATACTGCAATAGAAATTAACACAGAGGATTTTACTCTTACGCTTACACTGTCAAAATCTCTCTTACCTATAAGATAGCCTGTTAAAACCTGGGTTGCCTGAGCTATTGCTATGGAGTAAACATAGGCTATATTAGCCAATATGTAGCAATACACCTTAGTATTTATTACAATTGTACCAAACATATTTATAAAGCGTTGGGTACAAATCTGTGCAAGGTTATAGCTCATAGCCTCTCCGCCTGAGGGCAAAGCAATCAGCAATAGGCTTTTAAGAGTTTTAGCCGAAAGTGTACCCTTCATAAGGAAAAAGTCAAGACTCATATCGGTCTTTTTAACAAGTGTAATTATAATCAATAAAAGTCCCAGCCCCTTGCTAAAGTCCGTTGAAATTGCCGCACCTATAATACCAAGCTTAGGGGCACCGAAAAGACCGTTAATAAGTATTGCATTACCTGCAATATTCATTAAATTCATTACAACTGCCACAAGCATAATTTCTTTATTTTTATTGTAGCTTCTCAGCACTGCCGATACCACCATATACATAGCCTGTACTACAATAAAGGAGCCTACAATCATAGTAAAATCACAGGTTTCTCCTAAAATCTCTTCAGGCACCTTAAGCCAGTTAAAAAGGCTCTCTCGCCACAATACCAAAGCAAAGGTAACAATAAAGCTGAAAAACAGCATAAATGCAACCGACACACCTGCTATCGTACGGCTTTTATTTTTTTCCCCTGCACCCATAGCCTTTGAAATAAGTATAGTAGTTGCCACACTCATAGCATTAAGTACAATAATAATAATATTCATAACCTGATTAGCGTTGCCAATAGCCGCAACGGAATTTTGCGATACACGACTAACCATAATCTGGTCCATATTACCTACCATAAGCTGCAACAAAAGCTCAATAAAAATAGGAATGGACATTTTAAATACACCTTTAGCTGAATTATTGTAATTTCCCATATGTATCTCCTTATATTTTTCAACTAGGATATTGTAACATATATATAAAAGAATTCAAGTACTTTTTTAAATAAAACAAAGCACAACGCAAAAGTGTATGGGTACAATCCAATCCGCCACTGGACAAAGCTTTTTTTTGGTGCTATTATAAGCACAATTAAAAACGGAGGTTTTATTATGAAAAATACTGAATCTGCACTTTCCTACAATGATAACAAGATAAAGCTATTGACTAAGTCAGGCATAATGATAGCCCTTGTTTTCCTTGCAACATATATTATAAAGATACCCTCTCCTAACGGTTATACACATTTGGGAGATTGCCTTATTTTTATATCAGTACTTATTCTGGGTAGCAAGCGTGGAGCTGTTGCAGGCGGTATGGGTGCCGCACTTTCAGACCTTTGCACAGGCTTTGCTCAATGGATATTGCCAACCTTCTTTATTAAAGCCTTAATGGCTCTTATTATGGGCTTTTTTACCTACAAGCTTTTCCCTAAGCTTCGTTTTGGCTGGCTTATAGGTGCAATCCTCGGCGGTGCTGTTCAGATTGCTCTCTACACCCTTGTTAAAATCCCTATGTTCGGTATGACATATGCTTTTTCAAGCTTGCCTAAGTTATCTGTTCAAACCATTGCAGGTATAGTAATTGCAGCTATTATAATTTCTTTTTTAAATGAATCTAACCTTATTAAAAGACTCAGGGAGGCATAAAAAATGAAAAAGATTGATGCACACTCACACATAGGCGAGTTTGGCGGTTGGGCAGGCTTACACATTACTGCCGATGAACTTATTGAACAAATGAATAAGTACGAAATTGAAAAGGTTATACTTTGCAGTGCTAATGATAAAACCAACGAGGACACCTTAAGTGCCTACAATAAATATTCTGACAGGGTTCTGCCCCTTGTTTATCTCAACCCTTATGATGGTGAAAATGCAATAAAAACCCTTTATCACTATGTAAAGGACTGTGGCTTTAAGGGTATTAAGCTTAACCCTCTTGCACAGGCATTTGTAGCAGATGCTGAAATTATGAACCCTATTATGGAAGGTGCAGAGGAGCTTAATATCCCTGTTTTTATTCACTGCGGTCATCCGCCTTATTCACTGCCCTGGAGTATTGCTCTTTTAGCAGAAAGATTTCCTAATGTAAAGGTAGTAATGATTCATATGGGGCATGGTCACGGTGTTTATATTGATGCCTCATTAAAAATGGCAAGACGTTACCCTAACCTTTTTCTTGAAATGTCAGGTATGCCTATGAACAGTAAAATTAAAGAGGCATATGATACAGTAGGCAGGGACAGAATTATGTTTGGTGTTGATGCTCCTTTCCACCACCCAACTATTGAAATGCAAAAGGTTATTACAAGCGGTGTTGATGAAGATGGTCTTAAGGATATTTTCTATAACAATGCAGCAAAGCTTATGGGTTTGCTGTAATAAATTTAAAAGTCAAAAACAGAGGGCTGATACAGATATGTATCAGCTCCGGCTGTCGATAAAACGACAGCCTTGCAAGAAATGCTTGCATTTCTTGCAGTTAGGGGTACTATCGTACCCACCAAAGAAGTAACAACCCGTGCCTCAATAGGGCAAAACCCTCTTTCGACACTCTTGTTATACCTAAGGTTGCATAGGCAAGCAGTAAAGCTTTGCTTTACAACCAGCCCGGCGGAAGTGAATTCCGCCTGCGGATTTAAACAGAGCTTTTGCTATGCAAAAGTGCCTACGGCACCGAATTGCTTTTTCCGGCTCACAAATCTACGATGCTTTTTGAAGTCCGGTGTATTTGAAATTACAAAAAAACAATTCAACACAAGTTTTTGACAGTCCGGGCTGATACAGATATGTGTCAGCTCTTTTAATGTTAATAATTAAGCCATATATAAATTTGAAAAAATAAACCTATTGACAAACAGGTTTAAATATGATATAAATAAATCAGTTAGCATACACTAACTCCATACGTTCTCTTAAGAGAGCGTATTTTAAAAAATTTCAGTTAGCTTACGCTAACCACAGTATAAATCCTTTAATTATACATATAATAAGTCTGTAGAAAAAGCTTTTATTTTGTTTGACTGATTTGTGTACTGTAGGATAAAGAAATATATTATTTACATCTGCTTTAATATTTACAGCTTACAATTGTCACATATTAAATAAGGAATATATATATCATTACTTTTGATTTAATAATGTTTCCTTTTATCAGATGTAGAATAATCAGACTTTGCAGCCTACAAAATAATTAAGGATTATATAGCTTGAAATTATATATTTTAAGAACACAATAAAGTTTATGTATTAGTTAGTCACAGCTAACCGAAAGGAGTATTTATGAGCGTTGTAATTATCGGCGGAAATGATTGTATGGTAAGACGGTATATGGACGTATGTAAAAGCTATAACTGCAAGGCAAAGGTTTTCACCCAGCCTAATGGTAATTTAAAAAAGCAGATTGGCTCGCCTGATTTGCTTGTGCTTTTTACCTCTACAGTATCACACAAAATGATTTATGCGGCACTAAAGGAGGGAGAGCGAAATTCAACAGAAATTATACGCTCTCACAGCAGTAGTGTATCTGCCCTTGATAAAATTTTAAAGGAGTATGCAGTTTAATATTTTAATAACCTTTAAAGGTGTATTTTATGGTATTACTAATTAAAGGAGGTTAACAAATGGCTGATGAGTTAATTATAAAATGCTGTGCACCTACCCTTGCAGGGTTAAAAGTAGGCAGTATATTCTGCTTAGGTAAGTACTTTTACAAAATGGGCGGAGAGCTTAAGGAGTGTGTTGAAATTTTAAAAGCAAAGGGACTTGAGGTTAAAGGCATAAGAGGCTGTAAGGGGCAAAGGCTGATTTATGTATACCGTCCCAAGGAGCTTAAAAGACAGCTATGTAACAGGAGTAATGCCTGTATTTTAAAGGACTTTGGCTACAACACAGACAGCACTGAGGAAGCTGTAAAAACCTTATTAAAGAAAATACGTTACGAAAACGAGTTTCCTCATGAAATAGGAATATTCCTTGGTTATCCCCCGGAGGATGTATTAGGTTATATTAAAAACAGCGGTAAAAACTTTCTTTTAAGCGGTATGTGGAAGGTTTATGCAGATACCGATAAGGCAGAAAAATCCTTTCAGGCCTATAAAAAATGCACCAACGTATATATGAAATGCTACCAAAAAGGAATTACCTTAGATAAGCTGACCGTAAGAAAATAAAACACGAAAATTTAAAGTTTCGGATTAAATGTTATCCAAATATTTTCAACAAAAAAGGCTGTCCCGACGGAACAGCCTTAAATTAATTTTAAATTATGCTACCTTGTTTACAAGCTTAGCAAGTCTTGACTTCTTGCGAGAAGCATTATTCTTATGGTAAACGCCCTTTGAGCAAGCCATATCAATAGCCTTTGTTGCAGCTACAAGAGCAGCCTGAGCCTGAGCCTTATCACCTGCCTGGCAAGCAATAACAACCTTCTTCATAGCTGTCTTAACTGAAGACTTAATCATTTTATTTCTTAAAGTTTTCTTGTTAATAACTAAAATTCTTTTCTTAGCTGACTTAATATTAGCCATAATATCCTCCTGAAATTCTATTCAAAAATTAATTGTAACCTTGTCGGTTTATAAATTAGAGGGATTTAAAGATATGTAACGAACATACCGATAAACCGACAACAGTTATATTATACACAAGAGAACTCTATCCGTCAAGGTTTTTTTTATTTTTTTACAAATTAAAGAAGTTTATTTATAAATGCAATAAACACATATACAAAAACAAGTACGGACGAACTGAGGAAATATATGAGCGTGAAGACTTTAGCGAGTGCCCCTATAAAAAAGATTGTTTTAAAAGTAAAAAGGGAAACGAAACCACAAGGCTAAACAGAAAGCTTATCTCTATTCATCACGAAGTGATTTAAAATCTCCAATCGGTTCTTGAAGTACTTTTGCGTATAAACAAAAGCATACAGTCAGAGGGAACATTTGGTATAATCAAGCGGAATAGGTCATATAAAAGACTGTTTCGCAGAGGTAAGAAGTCGGTTGTTTTAGAATTTACATTAATTTTTTGTGGTTATAATATTTATAAATATCACAATAAGCTTAATCAGCAATTGAAAATATCCTGACAGTTTAAAAAAGCGAATAAAAAAACAGTTCTTTTTCGAATGGGCTTATTTTTGTGCAAAGTTTTCCGCAAAACAAGCAAACTTTGTAAAAACATAATGCCGTCCGCAAAAGTAACCGGCATTATTGTTTTAAAACTGTTTTTTTACAGCCCCCTTATACAACAAAACTTTAACACAAACTCCGTTAACCTACAAGAGCAAAAAACAATTTCATTTAAAGTCTTGTTATAAGGTTAAAAGCCTTGTTTTTTAAACCAATAAAACGGATTTTTATTTTTTACACTACATTAAGCTTAAAAACTACACCCAACACTGCGGCTATAGCTATATATGCTATTACAGGCAGCTTTAACTTTTTCATGGCAATATAGGTTGCCACAGCCATAGCAATACTTATCCAAAAGGTTTTTGTAGTAAACACTGCTGCGTTAAATGTAGTTCCTATAAAAGCAATCTTTAAAATGCTAAGACCTGCAGAGGCGATAAGAGCCGCTGATGCAGGTCGAAGTCCGTAAAATACATTCTGAACGGTCTTGCTTTCCTTAAATTTGTTTAAAAAAATCGCCACAAGAATAATAACTATGACAGACGGAGCCACTAAGCCCAAAGGTCCTATTATACCCCCCGGAATACCGCCCGTAATGAAGCCCACATAGGTTGACATATTAACACCTAAGGGACCCGGTGTAGCCTCGGAAATAGCTATCATATCAGATATATCAGAGGTTGTAAACCAGCCTGTATCCTCCGACATTTCATATAAAAAGGGAAGGGTTGCAAGCCCGCCGCCTACTGCAAACAGTCCTACAAGAAAGAACCTTACAAAAAGCCAGAAATAAATCATTTTTCTCCCTCCCTCTTACTTGATATGCCTTTAATTAAAGCACCTGCAACACCTGAAAGTACCACACAAACAGTAACGGGTATTTCCGTAAAAACAGAAAGGCACAGCACAACAGCAAAAATACCAAAGGTAACCTTATCAATTACAGCCCTTTTCCAAAGAGTTAAAACTGCATCAAAAATAAGAACACTGACACAGACTCTGATACCGCAAAAGGCATATTTTACCGCTTCTAAATCCGCAAAGCCCTGTATAAAAGCCGCAATAAGCATAATTATTAAAATTGAAGGGGAAATAACTCCCAGAGTTGCAAAAATACCGCCTAAAATACCCTTGTTTTTATAACCTATAAAGGTTGCGGTGTTTACGGCAATTACACCGGGTGTACACTGACCGATAGCAAAGTAATCAAGCAATTCGCTCTCTGTTGCCCATTTCTTTCTGCCGCAAATCTCCTTTTGTAAAATAGGCAGCATGGCATAACCGCCGCCAAAGGTAACCGCACCTATTTTAGCAAAGGTAAAATAAAGCTCCCATAGCTTACGCATAAAAATCCTCCTATACAAGAAATATAATATAGTTTACCGCAAAGCTGACAAAAGACTCTGCTGTAGAAAAGGCGATACAGATTATATAATCCGCACCGCCCATGCTAAAAAATTTAACAGCAAGGCTATTAAGCCTCTTTTGCCGTTTCTTCTTCATTCTCTAAAAGGGTTACAAAGGCACTTACTACACAGTGGTCCTGTACATCGGTTACGCTGATTTTCATACCGTTTGCTTCAATTTCAAATTTGCTTCCGTCATCAGGTATAGAGCCAAGACAGCCAAATACAAAGCCGCCGAAGGTATCATATTCATCATCCTCAATAGATACATTAAGCTCTTCACATACATCCTTTATGGATGCCTCACCTAATATCTTCCATTTGTTGTCAGCAATCTTTTCAATTTCCTCACCAAGGTATTCCTCACCCTCGTTAAGAAACTCACCCATAATCTGCTGTACAAGGTCATTAAGAGTAACAATACCGCACATACCGCCGTATTCGTCAAGTACAACCGCAAAGTAGTTACGTGAGGTTTTCATCTTTTCAAACATAACGTCCGCCTTTGTTGTTTCAAGAACAAAAAGAGGGTCCTCAACACATTTTTCCATAACCGCTTCACGGGTTTTATCAATTATTCTGAAATATTTTTTAACATCAAGTATACCCACAACATCATCGGCATTTTCACGACAAACAGGGAATTTAGTATGAGGCGAATTATTTATAACCTCTGCCCAGGTTTCCATATCATCCTCAAGCCAAAGTATTTCGACTTCCTTGCGGTGTGTACATATTTCGCCTACATCTGTATCATCAAACTCAAATACGTTCTGGATAAATTCCTTTTCATCAGAGTCGATAGTTCCCTTTTCCGTACCGGCATCAACCATCATACGGATTTCCTCTTCAGTTACTTCCTCTTCCTCCTCATTAGGGTCTATTCCGATAAGTCTTAACACACCGTTAGTAGATATAGTTAAGAACCATACTATAGGTGCAAATACCTTTGACACAAATAATAAAGCCCCGGCAAGACCAAGTGCCATCTTATCACATTTTTTCATAGCTACACGCTTAGGCACAAGCTCACCGAAAATAAGAGTTATATAGGATAAAATAACTGTAATAAGGATAACCGAAAGAGTATCTAAAGCTTTAAGGCTTACATACTGATCCCAGCCTGCATTTCTAAAAAGCTCAACCAGGTACTCTGAAAAATTATCTGCCGCAAAAGCACTTCCAAGGAAGCCTGATAAGGTAATTGCAACCTGAATGGTTGACAAAAACTTAGAGGGCTGTTCTGTAAGCTTTTGGAGTTTGATTGCCTTTTTGTTCTTTTCCGCCGCAAGTTTGTCTATTTTAGTATCATTCATTGAGATAACAGCAATTTCAGCACAAGCAAATACTGCATTAAGACCGATAAGCACTAACTGTAATATAAATTGCGAAATTAACGTGTTCATATTAAAAATAATAACCTCCGAATTTTCAAAAAAACTATCGCCTTTTTTATACACGCAAAAAAGGCACAACGCATACTTTACTACAAATCAAAAGCAGGCTATACCTCTTACTCCACGTCAATCTCTATTAAATAATACCTGCAACTACTTCCACAACTGTCACACGGGTTACCGTCCATTAAAAAAATCACCAACCTTAAATAAATAATTGAAAGGGGCTGTCAGGACAACCCCTAACTTAATAAATTTTAAACAGTATATCACGTTTATACATATTTGTCAAGTCTCTGTCAGTCCACATCAACACCCAACTTATAAATACCCACGCCCATAGCAAAGTTAATAAGCAAAAATATCAGGCTCACAATAGTCATTTTAATACAAGCCATATCAAAAAACTTGATTATACCTGTTATTGAACCCAAGTCACCAAAGTTAAACATCCCTAATATATATGCCAGAACAAGGCTTACTATAATTTCTGCCAGACCTATACCGAAAAAGCTTAAAAGGGTAACTGCGTTTTTACCTATGTTTACTCTGTGACCTAAAAATATTGACACATAAGAAAGTACACTTACCGCTCCGCAATGAACAGATAAAAACATACCTCCCAGTAAAAAAAGCTGACTTATATGTAACCCGTCCTCACTATCTCCCATTAAATCCAACAAAATATCGTTTATCTGTGCCAGCTTACCGCCAAAGTATAAAAACACCATAACGCAGATAACGGAAAAGCAGACAAGCACAAAATTCCAGATAAGAGCTGTAAGCACCTTAGATAACAGCAGCATAGTCTTGCTTACGGGAAGCATATTCATAAAATGCCCCTCCTCAGCCAAAAGGCTTTGTGCAAACCACTGTGCCAGGGCAACAAAAGCAAGGATAAAGCAAATAGCACAGACTATAAACCATATACCGATACTGCCCCATTTGCATATAGTTATCCAGTAAAAATTATTACCATCAAAAAAGCCTTCAAAAAAATCACTCCAGCAAAAGGTTGCCGCAACAGTAACCACTAACGGAGCTATACAGTATAAAAGCATTTTAAATCGGGTATTTTTTAAATCATATTTTAAAAGAGTCAGCATCTGAACGCCTCCCTATAAAAGCCGCTTACGGTTTTGCCGTAGGTATTCATAATATCCTCAGATGTTGAGGATAGCTTTATTTCGCCCTTGTGAATAATATAGACCTCATCAAGTATCTTTTCTAACTGAGTTGCTATAGATGAGGTTATAAGCACACCGCTGTCAGCACCGCAACACGAAATAATAACCTTAATGATAAAATCCCTGCTTTTCGGTTCAACCGCAGTAATAGGCTCATCTAAAATATAAAGCTTTGCATTTCTGCTCATAACAAAAATAGTTTCCGCCTTTTGTATACTTGTCCTTGAAAGACAGCCAAACTTATCATCAAGGCTTATTTCCGCCTTTTTAAGCAAGGCAGATGCCCTTTTGGCATTAAAATCACTGTAAAAGGCACGATACATTTCAAATAAGTCCCCGACCCTCTGATTTGAGTTTACAAAGGGATATTCGGGCTGATAGCTAATATCCTTCGGCCTTATTCTTTTACCGTCAACAAGTATTTTGCCTCTGCCTCCGCGAGTAAGTCCGCAGATAAGCTTGACAAGGCTCGTTTTGCCTGCTCCGTCAGGTCCCAGCAAGCCTACTATATGCCCCTTTTCAACACCGATATTAACCCCTTTTAATGCATTTAAGCTACCATATTTTTTACTTACCGAGGTACACTCAAGGGCAAGAGATGATGTTGCTTTATTTATATTTTCCGTATTTTCCGTCGACGCTTTTATCATAGTTTTTTATTCTTCCTGTACAAAGTAATAAATTTTATAACTGCCGCAGTAACGGCAAGAGTACCCGTAACAATACCTACACCTATAATAAGGGATTTATTAAGAAAGCTTTTCGGCTTTTCCTCTCCCACCTGAAGGTTTACCCAAAGCTTACAGGTTCCGTCATCTCTTTTATATACCCCATAGTCAGCCAAGTCTACCCATATATCTCCCGAGTACATTCGCTCTGCCGGTTCCAAAGCCTCATAAGGAATTGTTCCCAACTTTAAGGTATCACCGTTCTCTGTAAGAACGCTCACATCAATATCTCCCCCGTCAGCCCTGCCTGACAGAAGCAACAGGTCGTCATATGTGCTAAGCTGTGAGATAATCTCCTGTACCTCCGGCTCATCTGTGCCTGAAACAATAACTTTTATATAATCCACTAAAAACACCCTCTTAAAAATGTTATTATAAATATTATATCACTAAGGTATAATTTCGTAAACAATTTTTTACTTATGAGTACTTTTGTCTACAATTTCATTTGTATACTTTGAAAATACAATGGTTTGTGTTTTATAAAGACTGTAATAGCCTGAGAGCATATAGCTAATTGCAACGGCTATAAAATAATAGGGCAGACCCTCTGTACCAAACATTTCTACGCTAAGCAAAATTGAGGTAACAGGGCAGTTTGTAACACCGCAGAATACAGATACCATACCTATTGCAGAGCATAAGCTGGGTGAAAGACCTAAAAGATAGCCTGCCGCACTGCCGAAGGTTGCACCTATAAAAAGGGACGGCAGAATTTCACCGCCCTTATAGCCGCAGGCAAGAGTTATTGCAGTAAATACCATCTTAAGAAAAAATGCCTCGTATTTAACCTCGCCTCTTACCGCCTTCCAAATAACATTCATATTAACACCGTTATAATCCCTTGTATCAAGCAAATAAGTAAGTGCAACTATTATACATCCACCTGTGAAAATACGTATGTAGGGGTTTTTGATAAGCTTAAAAAGCTTTTCTGTCTTATGGAGCATAATACAGAAAATTACACTGACACCTGCACAAAGGCAAGCAAGCAGAAGTGCCTCTGCCGCACCTGTTACGTTAAACTCAGATATACTGAAAATGTGAAAGGTTTCACCTGCAAGCTCATATTTATCTGTAATATAGTCACTTGTAATAGAGGCAATAGCACAAGGCACCAATGCGGCATAATTCATTGTACCGATGCTAATAACCTCAATGGCAAATATAGCTGCTGCTACAGGTGTACCAAAAAGTGCAGAGAATGCCGCTGACATTCCACACATAATAAAAAGCTGTCTGTCCTTATGGTCAAGCCTTAAAATATCACCGAAAAAGCTACCCAAGCTGCCACCAATCTGTAAGGCAGCACCCTCTCTGCCTGCCGAACCGCCGAAAAGATGCGTAACTATTGTAGACACAAAAATAAGAGGCATCATTTTAACAGGCACCTTTTCCCCTTTGCTTATTGATTCCAGGATAAGGTTAGTACCCCTGTCATTCCGGCTATCCATAACACTGTAAAACCATACTATGGCAAGACCTGCAAAGGGCAAACCCAAAATAATTAAATCATGCCCCTCTCTGAACTTAACAGCCTCATGCATAAGTAAATAAAAGGCTACACAAACAAAGCCTATAACCGCCCCTGATAAGCACGAGAAAAAAACCCACCTTATAAGGACAAAAATTCTATTAAATATATGTTTAAAAAAAGACTTAATCTTTTCCATATTAATCTCCCTTTTTT
This sequence comes from uncultured Bacillota bacterium, assembly GCA_958426775.1. GTDB lineage: Bacteria > Bacillota > Clostridia > Lachnospirales > CAG-274 > CALWRD01. Next base: position 110,804 of record CATZZP010000001.1, on the reverse strand, counting down.
TAGTAATTATCCCGAATTTCCTGTCGTTTTTATTTTATTATATCATCAAACCATAGTCAATAATTTTATTTTCAGTAAAATTTTTAATAATTGTTGCTAAAACAAAATAAATATTGTATAATGAAATAAAGTTATATCTATATCATTTTAATTTTCCAAAAAGGGGGACGGGAGCATGATTAATAACAATATTAATGAAGCACCTGTGCGAAATACTCCTAATGAGCCTGAGGAAGCAAAACGTAATTGGGCAAAGGTAGTTCAGCAGGGTACCGAGCTTGTACCCCTCTACCTTACCACTATGGGTTATAACAGGGTTGCCGTTATTGGCTACACAGATTTAGCCGGGGAGTTTATAAAGGCTGCTTTGACTCAGGAAATAGAGGTTGTTTTATTCTTAGATAAGGATGAGCAGGACCCTATGATAGGTGTACCTGTGTATCGTGATTTAGCAGGTATGTTGGGGCGTTGTAATTGCAACCTTATTGTTGATACAAATTACAATAAATTCCTATTAAGACGTGTTTATTATGACCGCTTTAATACGGAATCCTGTATAATGTCACTTTTATTCCACCGTATTGTAAGTACGGAGCTGTTTAATTGGTCTATAGCTAATTATTCCTATCGTGATGAAATGCTTGATGAGCTTATGTCCCTGCTTGATGACCGCTATAAGAACATTGCCTTGGTAGGCAACGGCAGTTACATTCAGGAGATTAATAAGCGTTATTCGCCTGTTAAACACGGCACACTTGCTTATATCCCTATAGACAATATCCGCATTACCGACTCAGGCAGAAGGTTTGATATACTTAAATATCCCGATGTTACTTTTGATGCAGTAATATACTTAGGCGTAAACTGTAATCTGTCATTCTATAAGGATAATGCAAAAATAGAGCTTATTAACATTAATTCTATCTGTCAGGAGCTTGCTATGAGCTATGACTTGGCAATAGATGTGTTACCTACTCTTATTAACAAGGGTGTTAAGGTATTTACCTTCCTTTATCCGGAGATTTATACCCTTAACTATATGTTAAGGGCAAGAGGTCTTCCTCCTTTTAAGCGTAAGCCTTACTTACACACTATGGCTAACGACCCTAACTATACAGAGGATGTTAAAAGCTTTTACAAGGAGCTTTACTCACCTGAATACGTACAGGGTATCCTTAAAAGACCAAGTGTTATTGAGGTAAACGGCTTAAGACGCTACGGTGACTTTCATACCGATTATTACAACATAGTAAACGGCAGACGTTTAACTACCCATACACCGCCTGAAACAGTACATACAGTACACTTCTTCGGTAAATGTGTTGCAATGGGTCGTTATGTAGAGGATAAGTACACAATACCAAGCCAGCTACAGCGTTATATCTGTCGTGATTTTGACGGCTATGAGGTTGTAAACTACGGTATTGAGGCAGATATTGAAATTAATAAAAAGCTTAAAAATATCCGCTTTAAAGAGGGAGATATAATTATCCTGCTTTATCGTCATTATGATGTATACCGAAATAAGGGTATTGATGTAAACTATATGCTTGACCTTATCCTTAAGGAAACCCAGGAGCATAGGGAATACTTCCTTGACTCCCCGGAGCATTTCAACCACATTATAAACGGTAAGATTGCCGAGCGGATTTTTGATACCATAGCTGACAGCTTAGAGGAATATCTGCATCTTACAGATACAGGCAAGTATTTCTGCTACAATGAGGATACCTTTGAAAGCGAAGCTGATTCCCTTGCCAAATCCAACCCTGAGCTTGCCGCCTTTGTGGAAAATCTTGCGGCACAACGCAAACCTATGCCGGAGGGCAGTGTTACGGGCAGTATTGTAATGAACTGTAACCCGTTTACCTTAGGTCACCGCTACCTTATTGAGCAAGCCGCATCACAGGTGGATTTACTTTACATTTTCGTAGTAGAGGAGAATAAGTCAATTTTCAGCTTTGAGGACAGATTTATGCTTGTACAAGAGGGTACGGCTGACCTTGATAATGTAATTGTTATGCCAAGCGGCAGCTTTATGATTTCAACCCTTACCTTCCCTGAATACTTTAACAAGGACAATCCGGGAGTAGTACAGGTTGACCCGTCAATGGATGTTGAGATTTTTGGTAAATACATTGCTCCTTCCTTAGGCATAAGCGTAAGATTTGCAGGTGAAGAACCACTTGATATGGTTACAAACAGATATAATGAAACTATGAAGCGTATTCTTCCGTCCTACGGTGTAGAATTCAGGGTTATTCCACGTAAGGAGGTTGAAGGTCAGGTTATAAGTGCAAGCCGTGTAAGAGCTTGTCTTGAAAATAAGGATTTTATTCAAATTAACAGCCTTGTACCTGATACTACCTTCAGATACTTACTTCAGAAGTTCAGCTGAAAACTAAATATTTTAGGGGAGAGATAAATTAATTATACTCTCCCTTTTTGTTTATGAAAGGAGAATGCTTATGAAAACAAAAACTCTTTTAAGCCTTGTGCTAGCCTTAACTATTACAAGCAACCTATATGTATATGCCAAACAAGATAAAAATATTGACGAGTATATAACCCTTAACCAGTCTGTACCTAACCTTGAAAACAGCACTGAAACAGGCAGCAGAGATGAATACATCCTTGAATTTAATCTGCCTGTAGAAGAGGTGTCCCCATATCTTAACAGTTGGGGAATGAAGGATAATTATTTGTTTAAGTTGGAAATCAAAAACGGCAGTTGGCGTTCTGTACAAAGTCTTAGCAGGAGAACCGATGCTGCAGATATTGAATTTTTTGAAAACACCCTTACGGACTTTGATGATGAATACTACTGGGATATTGACAATATGCTCCATAATAAAGGCTATAGTGCAAAAAATCCTGTAGTCTATGATGATGATTTTTATGAAAAGTATCAGTACGTAAATGCACAGCTGGACAACAACAAATATTCTTCACAAACCATAGATATAATTGACGGTGAATATCCTCTTTGCTATAAGGCTTTAGGTAATGTGGGAGATGATGTAACCGTAGATGTGTATATATACAGCGGAGATGACTATATTTCAGACTCTACCGTCAAAAACGACAAAAGTAAAACCTCCTATAAATATATTGTAACCGACAATGACTATCAGGAAGAGGATTATGTATATTTAGGCAGTATTACTCTTGCACACATTACCTCAGGCAATGATATGTACCCCTCCGAAAAAGCGGAAGAAACCACTCAACCAACTACAGAAACAACCACTGAGGTAACTACAGATACACAGATAGAAATACCTATTAATCAGACTTACTATCTTATAAACGGAGAAAGATATTATACAGACAGCCCCGCTTATATTGAAAATGACTATACTATGCTGCCTTTAAGGTCAATGGCAAGTATAGTAGGTAATGTAAGCTATATAGCAGATACTAAAACTGCCGTAATAACCTATGGCAACAAAGAGATTTATATACCAGCAGGTGAAAGCACTATGTATATTAACGGTACTGCCTACCCTCTTGACACAAAGGCAGTTATTAAAGAGGGCAGAATGTATTTGCCTATGAGAGCAATTTCCGAAGCACTGGGCTTTAATGACATAAGCTTTGACACTCTGACCAAAACCGTAAAAATCAACCTTTAACAGGCAAAGCCGATACTCAAACAGTATCGGCTTTTTATTATAAATAATAGCTTATTTCCTTTCTTAAACGCTCAATTATCTTTTTTTCAAGCCTTGAAATATAGCTTTGGCTTATACCTAATAAATCCGCAACCTCTTTTTGAGTTTTCTCATGACCTCCTGTTTTTAAGCCAAACCTTAGCTCAATTATTTCCTTTTCTCTGGGGTTAAGCTTTTCAAGTGCCTCTCTTAAAAGCTGTCTGTCAACCTCCTCCTCAACACCTCTGCATATTATATCCTCATCAGTGCCTAATATATCCGACAACAACAGCTCATTACCCTCCCAATCCACATTAAGAGGCTCATCTATTGATACCTCTGAACGGATTTTTGTGCTTCGTCTTAAGAACATTAAAATTTCATTTTCAATGCAACGTGAAGCATAGGTAGCAAGCTTTATATTTTTATCTGACTTAAAGGTATTAATTGCCTTAATAAGACCTATTGTACCTATAGAAATTAAGTCCTCCGCATTAATACCCGTATTTTCAAACTTCTTTGCTATGTAGACTACAAGGCGAAGATTATGCTCAATCAGAGTTTTCTTAGCCTGTCTGCTGTTTTCTTTGTCAAGGCAGGCAATAAGCTCTCCCTCCTCCTTAGCATCTAAGGGCGGGGGCAAAACCTCGTTACCGCCTATGTAGTATACTCCTGCCGAAGTATCTCCCAGCATTTTTTTCCATATTCTTTTCAGCATATCCTTAAATCCCATCTATATTACCTCCGTTTCGGGATTGATAAGGGCATTATAATACGCCCCAAGCCTTGCATCAACTGCCGCTACAATAACCTTGTTGTACCTTTTACCGTTAAGCAGTATATAGTCACAAACAACACCTATCAATACGCCCTCACCTTTGCCTACGGTTTTATAGGGCAAAAGCCTTAAGGCGACCTCTGCCCCTTCATATAAACAGCTTACCGCTTGCCTTTCGGCAATAATAACCCTCTCAGAGTCTTGCCCTCTAAGCTCGTTACCCGTATCTGCAAGTGCAATAAGGTCTACCCTTTTATTACCCTTGTAAACCGTAACGGCATACAGCTGTTGTTTTTTAACCGTAACCGCCCTTATTCTTTTTAATACTGCAAAAAAGCCCAAATACAGCAGTGCTAAGGTCAGTATCATTCCCCATACTCTGTTGTCAAAAATGCCAAGGTTAAACAAGGCAAGCCTGACACCTCCTATAAGAGTACCGCAGGCAAGTGCGGCAAGACTACAGAAAATATTTAATTTAAGAGCCTTAATGTCAAGGCAAAGATATGTACCTAAAACCGTAAGCAAAAAAACACTTACAGGATTTATCCATTGCTTGAAATAAAGTACAATTATCACGCTTAAAAGGCTGATGACAAATGAGCCTGAAATAAGCCTTTTAAGGCTTATACTCCTGTTAAGCATAAGACAAACTCCGCCATAGGCTGTAAACACCGTTAGAGAGCATAGGAGAAACAGCACATCGGCATAAATTTTAACTGTCATATTATCGCCCCCGACAAGAAAAGTATATACCTACGGCTTTAATTTTTTTGTAATTTAGTGACATGGTATAACCAAAAAATATAGTCAAATTATCCCTAAAAATTTCATCATAAGGACAAATTTACAGCATAGAATTTTTTTAAGAGAACAAAGGAGTGATTAAATGGATAATATGCCCGACATTGAACAGATAACCAAAATAATAAATGCCGTAAAAACAGCTAAAATGCTAAGTGAAATAACCGAGGATACTAAGACAGAGCCACAGGATAACAGGGCTGATACTACAGACTGTGAAACAGCCTTTACAGCTGTTGATAATCAGCCTAAAAATGAGGTTTTTGCCTTTGACAGGGAGCTGCAATCCCCTGCCATACGGAGTATTAAGGCGGCTATACCCTATCTTGACTACAAGTATCAAAAAAATATGGGTATTATCGTTAAGCTGATGGAAATGGACAGACTTATAAACCATTATACCGTATTAGCAGCTGAAAGTGGGCGGGATAAAACCAAAGAAATGCTTACCGCAATAAAAAAGGAACTGCCAAAGGAAAATCAGTCCATGGCAGATTTATTAATGAAGGTAATGGAAATTAAGGATATTATAGCTTTAAATATGCAAAATGCCTAAGGAGGTAAACAAAAAATGACAACTGAAGAGCTATTTAAGAACAAGGCATTTGACTGCCTTGAGCCTGAAAGAAAGGAAGCCTTTGCAAGGCTATATACAGCACTGCAGGGGAAAACACCGGAGCAGGCAGTGCCACTGATACTAAACTTTATGAAGGCTATGCCTCAAGGGCATAAAATTACTCCTCAGGAAAGAGATGCTATGATTGAGGCTGTTACAGCCAATATGAGTCCAAAAGAAAAGCGAAACGTAGAGCTTATTTTAAAAACAATAATGTAACCAAAAAGCTTCCGTAAATAGCCCCTTAAGGTTACGGTGGTGCAAAAAAAATGCACCACTTTTTTTGGTAATTTTTATAGGTTTGTAATATTGGGTGTGATTTTTCAACCACACCCGATTTTTTTGTATAGCATAAAAAGGCGGTATAGATTTAGAAAATCTACACCGCCGAAGCTTAGATTTTTGTCCGCCGCAGGTTGATAATGAACCGTTAACATTTACGGCAATCTTAATAAATTAAATTAAGCGCCCACTTCTCTACGCCACTGTGAAATCTGAGCACCGTAGCCTAAAACCTCAAGCCATGCAAAGAAGCGTGGGTCATAAATAAACTGTGAACAAAGGTCCTTAACCTCACTTACATTCATCTGAATATATGAGGTAAGAGTATTTATATCACTGATTTGAATACCCTCCAGCATATATACATAGTTGCCTGTAAGCAAGTAGTCAATCTTATTGGCAAGTATAGCTGCATCCATATCATTCTTAGCATCATCACATAAGCGTGCCACATTAGAAAGAACATCGTCATCAGCACCTATAAGTTTTAAGTATTCAACCCATGCACCGTCTGCAAGGATATTTCTGTAAATCTCTTTATTTTCAGCTGACATCATTTCGTTAGCAAAGCCTTCAAAGTCAGCAAAGGATGCACCCTTCCAACAGAAAGGAATTTCATCATTGAAAGCATAAATAAGATTAAAAATAACCTTATTAACATCAACTTCAGTTAAAATATTGTTTATGCTTTCTGCAATTTCCTCAGGAAGACCCTCAACAAACTCACCAAATGCCTCGCTTCTTACAGCATCTACAGCCTCAAACCAGTTTGAAGCAAAAGCGGCAACTAAGTTAGTCATATCTGTATACTTAGCACCTGCAAACTCAAACTCATTTACAGGAGGCACATATACAAATTCATCAATAACCTCAACCTCTTCACCTGCAAGAAATCTTTCAACTTCCTCAGCACCCCATCTTGTATTGTAATCCTTAACAGTAAGACCCTTAACAAGCTGCTGTACCACAGGACCTGTCTTAGGTGGCAACTCAAGCTCCATGGTTGAAGTAGTTTTTAACAGCTGACGCTTATTTAAGCCCTCAAAGGGATTTTTGCCTGTAACAAGCTGATACAGAGTAATACCTAATGAATAATAATCTGCCTTTGCATCATAAACTCCGTTTTGTGCCTCAGGAGGAAGATAATTCATAGCTATATTTTTGCCGCAGTCACCTATATTTTCAAAGGCAACACCAAAATCACCTAAAATTGCATCGCCCATAGGTCCGTAGTAAATATTACTTGGCTTTACATTGCCATGTATAATACCTAACTCATGGATAGCCTTTAAAGCATCAACAACACCAGGTACAATAACCTCCGTAATGATTTTATCATTAACAGGCTTTGACATAATATTGCCGTTAAACTTTGGCATAATCTGATAAAGATGCTTGTTATATACGTTTTGATCCATCTTTTTTATAATATGAGTTGATGAAACACTACGCTGCTTTTCAATCACCTCTTTATCAGGCATTTTATCATCATAATAAATCTTAGCATGACAGCTCCAACCCTCATAATCACAGGTAAATGTAGCTGCTTCACCGTTATCGGGATTAATAACTGCCTCTAATTTATATCTACCGGCGATAACATCGCCTACCTTAACATCAGAAAACCTTATCTGATCTGCCATTTACAACACCTCCCTAGCAATTATTTAGTCTTAAAGCAAAGAACATTGTTTTTAAGAATATTATCAATTCTTGCGTAGAGCTTCATGTTCTGACCAACCATTTTAGTATCCTTTTCAACTATTTCGGTTATTTCCTTTTCAAGCTCTTCAAGCTCGGTATTCATCTTATCCTCAAGCTCTTTTCTCTTAGCGGAAATAGAATTCTTACCGCTGCCGCCTATCTTACTTAAAAGACCCTTGTTCTGCTTATAGGATTCACGCTCTAATTCACGCATATTTTCAAAATATTCGTCTTCAACTCTGCTCTTTTCAACCTCAAAACGCTTATTCTTATCAAGCTCTAAGTTCTTACAGCTTGTATAAACTGTTTTAAGGAAGTTTAAAACATCAAATTTATAGAATTTTGTAAGAAGAGATGCCTTTTCATCATAGTCTGAAAGAGAGTCCATAAGCTCTCTTAATCTGTCTATATTAGGTAATGCCTCAGGAGGATAAAGCTTTTCATCAAACTCCTTTAAAAGACCGTATACCTTTTCAACAAGTGCTAAATCATACTCAACAAGCTGGATTGAGATAAGTAAGCCTCTTGCTTCAAAATCTCTGATTTTAGAAAGCTCTCCTTTAATAATTTCAATTTCAGGCTCAGGCTCGCCGCCGTCATCAATATTTTTAAGAGCATACTTAATGCGGTAGTACTCAAATCTCTTGTTAAGATAAGCACTTGGATTACATCCTGTATAAATATAATTCTTACCCTCATCAATGACCATTTTAGCCTCGCCTAAAACATCAACATCTGCTGTTTTAGGTGAACCGTCAAAAAGTCTTATTGCTGTAGGTACGGAGTTCTCGGGAATAATATCATCCTCATAAACGGTTTCATAAGGATTTTCATAAGCATCACCGTAAGCATAACCTACCATAGCCTTTACGCTATCCTCGGTATCAATCTTAGTAATACCCACAAACTCGCTTTTCTTGGTTTCTGCCTCAGCCTTTGGTTCTTCTGCCTTAGGCTCAGCCTTAGGTGTCTCTGCCTTTGGCTTAGGTGCCTCCGCCTTTGGCTCAGGCTTAGACTCCACCTTAGGTTCAGGCTTTGGCTCGGGCTTAGGTTCAGGTTTTGGCTCAGGCTTAGGTGCCTCCACCTTAACCTCTCTTACCTCTTCAACAGGTTCTTCATAGAATACAAGCATACCCATATTAGCATAATCTCTAAGCTTACGGATATCATCCTCAATCATAAAAAACTCATCAATTACCTTTGTTGCAGACTCAATTTTTGCCACATTAGCCCTAAGTGCCTTAAATTCATCAATATGTGCAAAGGGTGTAACTGTGCCATCCTTCATAAGTGCATATTCTTCTACATTATGGTAAGCACTTAACATATCGGCTACATATGATTTTGCTATCCCAAGCACCTTTTCACTATCGCCAACCTTGGCAAGTAACAACAACGCTTTTGTTGTTTCCAACATAAATACCACCACCTATTCCTATCTTTAAATACAGCACATCCAATAACCCCTACCGATGTCTGTTTTACATGACACAAATTTGTATCAAAATATCCTAAGTTAATAATATCACTTTAATTATATTTCGTCAAATAAAAAATACAACTTTATTAAAAATAATACATTAAATTTTTATAATATAAACAAAGTTATCCGTCAAAAAAATATTGACGGATAACCTGATTAAAGCATAATAGAATTTTTTATTAAATCAGCCACCTAAATAAGCCTTTTTAACACTTTCATCACCCATAAGCTTCTGTGCCGTATCACTCTTGACAATTTTACCTGTTTCAAGTACATAAGCTCTGTCAGATATGGATAATGCCATATTTGCATTTTGCTCTACAAGCAAAATAGTAACCCCATCTTTATTACATTCCTTAATAATTTCAAAAATTTCCTTTACAAGTATAGGAGCAAGTCCCATTGAAGGCTCGTCCATAAGGAGCATTTTAGGGCGACCCATTAAAGCTCTGCCTATTGCAAGCATCTGCTGTTCACCGCCTGAAAGAGTACCTGCAAGCTGTTTCTTTCTCTCCCCCAGACGTGGGAAAAGCTCCATTACCCTTTTGTATTCCTTCTGTATAAAGTCCTTATCCTTAATGGAAAATGCACCAAGCTCAAGATTTTCCTGTACGGAAAGGTCCTGAAATACTCTTCTGCCCTCAGGTACATGACCTAAGCCAAGTCGCATAACCTTATCGGCAGTCAGTCCCTTTAAGTTTTTATCCATAAAGGTAACATTACCGCTTGTAGCCTTAATAAGACCTGATACGCTATGAAGGGTTGTTGTTTTACCTGCACCGTTTGCACCTATAAGCGAAACAATTTCTCCCTGCTCTACCTGAAAGCTTATACCCTTTATAGCATGGATAGCACCATAGTGTACATTTAGATTTTCTACCTTTAACAACTGCTTCATCCTCCTATTCGCCAAGATATGCCGCTATAACTCGTGGGTTTGATTTAACCTCATCGGCATTACCCTTTGCTATTATTGAGCCGTATTCAAGTACTACAATCTGCTCACATATACCCATAACAAGGGCCATATCATGCTCAATCAGCAAAATTGAGGAGTTAAATTTTTCTCTGATAAGAGCTATTGTTTCCATAAGCTCTGCTGTTTCATTGGGGTTCATACCCGCCGCAGGCTCGTCTAAAAGCAAAAGCTTAGGGTTTGTTGCAAGAGCTCTTGCTATCTCGAGCTTACGCTGTTTACCGTAAGGCAGGTTAGAGGACTTAAAGCTTGCCTCCTTGTCAAGGTCAAAGACCTTTAAAAGCTCCATAGCCATATCCTGCATTTCCTGCTCCTGCTTATAGTAGCTTGGCATTTTAAATATGCCTGACATTACGCCGTAGCTTTTTCTGTTATGTAAACCCACCTTAACATTGTCAATTACCGACATATCGCCGAAAAGACGAATGTTCTGGAAGGTTCTTGCTATACCCGCCTTATTTATTTCAATAGGGCTTTTACCCGTCATATCCTTGCCGTCAAATTTAAGTGTACCGTCTGTAGGCTTGTACACACCTGTAAGCAGATTAAATACTGTGGTTTTACCTGCACCGTTAGGACCTATAAGACCGTAGAGCTGACCCTGCTCCATTTCAAGGCTGAAGCCGTCTACAGCACGGAGGCCGCCAAATGATATACCTAAATTATCTACCTCTAAAAGAGCCATATCACTCTGCCTCCTTTACTGTTTTTTTCTTATGGAATGGTGCAACAAGCTTATTCTTAAGTGCAACCATTTTAGGGTTAGAGTTGAAAAGCATCATAGCAATAAGTACGATAGCGTACATAAGCATACGATAATCCTCAAGACCGCGAAGCAGCTCAGGAAGAACGGTAATTACAACAGCCGCTATAACAGAGCCTGTAATACTGCCCATACCGCCAAGTACAACAATAACAAGTATCTCAATTGACTTGTTAAAGTCAAAGGTAGCCGGCTTAAGGATACCTAAGTTGTGACCGTAAAGAACACCTGCGGCACCTGCGAAGAAGGCTGCTACAACAAAGGCAAGAAGCTTGTAATAAACCACATTGATACCTGCCGCCTCTGCCGCAATAACGTTATCTCTTATTGCACAGATAGCACGTCCGTGACGTGATTTTATAAGGTTTGATATAACTATAATTGTTATAAGAACACCTACAAAGGTAATTGTAAAGTTTGTAGTTTTTTCAATACCCTTAAGACCGCCTGCACCACCTGTAATATCCATATTAGTAATGACAGACTTTATAATTTCACCAAAGGCAAGGGTAACAATAGCAAGGTAGTCACCCTTAAGTCTTAAAGCAGGAATACCGATTATTATACCGAAAACAGCCGCAGTTAAGCCACCTATAATCAGGGCAAGAGGGAACTCTATGTACACAGGCAGGTCCATAAAAACCGTAAACATACAGCCTGCATAAGCACCCACTGACATAAAGCCTGCGTGACCTAAGGTAAGCTCTCCTAAAAAGCCCACCGTAAGGTTAAGAGAAACTGCAAGTATAATATTAATACCTACAGGGATAAGGAGCCTTGAAAACTGCCTTGACATAAGCCCTGCCGAGGTAAGGTAAAAGATAACTAAATATATAATTAAAGCGACAATAAGCCACAAAATTGTTTTCTTACTAATTTTTTTCATATCAGCACCTCTCAGACCTTTGTAATTTTCTGCTTACCAAGTAAGCCGGTAGGTTTAACTAAAAGCACCAGCACCAGTACGCCGAATACAACGGCATCAGAAAGCTCTGTTGATATGTAAGCCTTTGACATACTTTCGATTATGCCAAGGAGAATACCGCCAAGCATAGCACCGGGGATACTGCCGATACCGCCTAAAACAGCGGCAACGAATGCCTTAATACCCGGTAAGGAGCCTGTATAAGGGTCCACAAAGCCATATGAGCTTACAAAAAGAGCACCTGCAACAGCCGCTAAGAATGAGCCTATTGCAAAGGTAATTGAAATAGTATTATTTACATTAATACCCATAAGCTCTGCCGCACCTCTGTCCTCAGAAACCGCAAGCATAGCCTTACCCATTTTAGTTCTGTTAATAAAAAGCATAAGGCAGAACATTATAATAAAGGTAACGGTAAGTGTAACTACAGACTCGCCTGTAAGCACAATACCGCCTATTTTCACTGCCTCCATATTAATTACAGACTCAACCTTACGTGAGTTTGAGCCAAATATCAAAAGGGCAACACTTTGTAAAAGATAGCTTACGCCTATAGCTGTAATAAGCACTGTAAGAGGAGATGCTCCTCTAAGGGGCTTATAGGCAATTTTTTCAATAGAAACACCCAAAACAGTACAAACCACCATACTAAGCAGTATAGACATAATCGGCGGAAGCCCTAAATTAGTAGTTGCTACGGAAAGAGCATAAGCACCTACCATAATAATATCACCATGTGCAAAATTAAGCATTTTAGCTATACCGTAAACCATTGTATAGCCAAGAGCCATAAGAGCATATATACTGCCTAGATTAAGACCGTTTATGAATTGTTCAATAAGTACCATAAATCCAACTCCAAATAGTAGTTTAATTTTTTTCGTCTTTAACCTACTAAAGCATTGAGGAGCTTCCCCAATGCTTTAGCAAAACTAACCTGTTAAAATTTATTATTCAGCAATATACTGACCGTCTTTGATAGTTGCAACAACTGCCTCTTTCTGTGGCTCGCCGTTTTCATCAAAGGTCATATGACCTGTAAGACCGTCAACCTCAATCTCTGTCATAGCTGCTATAAGAGCCTCGTTAGATGTATCGCCTGCTGTCTTTTCAAGAGCTGCCTTCATAGCATAAACACCGTCATAACCGTCTGCTGCGAACTGGTCAGGAGTTGCACCGAACTGCTCCTCGTACTTAGCTACGAAAGACTTAACATTTTCCTTCTCTGAGGTAGCTACGAAAGGTGTAAGGAAGGTCGCACCGTCAATGTTTGTTGTGTCGCCGTTAAGCTGCTTAATAACGCCGTCCCAACCGTCACAACCAAAGTATGGTAAATCAACCCCTACTGTAGGAGCCTGCTCTGTTACATAAGCAACCTCTGTATAGTAGAAAGGTAAGAAAAGACAATCTGCGTCAGAGGACTTAATCTTAGTAAGCTGTGCCTTAAAATCAACATCACCTGTGTTAAAAGACTCATCAGCAGCAATAGTCATACCAAGCTCTTCAGCCTTAACAACGAAAGCATCGTGGATACCCTTGCTGTACTCGTCACCTACGTTATAGATAACAGCAGGTTTTGTAAAGCCCTGGTCCTTAATATACTGTGCCATTACCTGACCCTGAAGAGGATCGGTAAAGCAAATTCTGAAATTGTTTGGATACTTTGTACAATCCTGTGCAGAACCGCTTGGTGTAATCTGAAGAATACCGTCAGCCTGTGCCTCCTCAACAACCGCTATACAGCAGCCGCTTGTAACACAGCCTAAAATTGCGTTTACTCCCTGATCCATAAGCTTGTTGTAAGCGTTAATGGACTTTTCTTCATCACACTCGTCATCCTCAAAAAGAAGCTCAAACTTATAGCCTGCGACACCGCCTGCCTCGTTAATTTCATCAATAGCAATCTGAGCACCGTTCTTAACTGAATTGCCGTAGCTTGCCGCATCACCTGTAAGGGGTCCGATACCGCCTACCTTAAATACCTTGTCGGCACTGTCTGTTGCTGCTGTGTCTGTACCCTGTGTATCTGTGCTGCCGTTTTCGGTTGTGTCAGCTGCACAGCCTGCAAAAGAAAGCATCATAACGCTTGCAAGAGCATATGCTAAAACTCTTTTTAACTTCATAATTAATTCCTCCGTATTAATATTTAAAAAGACAGGCAACGGCTTTGCGTTGCCTGTCCGTTGGTTTAAGGGTAATATTATTCTTCTGTATTCTCTTCTGGCTCTGTAGCCTCTTCAGCCTCTGCTTCCTCCGCCTTAGGAGCCTCCTCCTTTGGGAGAGTTTCCTTTATACTAAGGCTGATTTTCTTATTCTCTAAGTCAAGCTCTGTTACCTTAGCTGTAATTTCCTGACCGATTGAAAGCTCGTCCTCCGGCTTTTCAACACGTGTGTTGGAAATCTGAGAAATGTGAACAAGACCGTCAACACCCTCTTCAAGCTCAACGAATGCACCGAAGCTTGTCATTCTTACAACCTTACCTGTTACAAGGTTGCCCTTAGCATACTTAGTTTCTGCATCCTTCCATGGGTCGGAATCAGCATCCTTAAGAGAAAGAGAAATCTTGCCCTTTTCAGGATCAACGCCAAGTACTGTAACAGTAACAGCCTGACCCTCCTTAAGAACGTCTGTAACCTTCTTAATTCTGCCCCAGCTCATTTCTGAAATATGGATAAGACCGTCAACACCGCCAAGGTCAACAAAAGCACCAAACTCAACGATACGGCTTACTGTACCGTTAATCTTGTCGCCAACGTTGATAGTGTCAAATACCTGTTTCTTCTTTTCATCAATTTCCTTCTGAGCAAGAGCCTTACGGCCTACAACCACACGTGGTCTTGCCTTTTCTGTACTATATTCAAGAATTTCAAACTCATACTCGTTACCGATAAAGCTTGTTAAATCCTCAACGTAACGGTTAGAAATCTGTGATGATGGCACAAACACCTTAATACCGTTTACAAGAGCCATAAGACCGCCCTTAACGGTTTCAGTCACCTTACCTGTTACGGTTTTCTTTTCATTATAAGCAGCCTCGATTTCATCGTAGCCCTTAACAGCGTCAACCTTCTTCTTTGAAAGCTGAACGTTACCCTCACCGTCATTTACTCTGATTACGTATACCTTAACTTCATCACCGGGTTTTACCACATCGGCAGGGTTTACATTGGGATCCTCGGAGAATTCGGCTCTGGCAATTGTACCGTCTGACTTATAGCCAAGGTCAACATTTACCACTCCTGTATCACTTATGCTGATGACCTTACCCACTACTACCTCACCACTATGTAAGGGTTTCATGGTTGCATCAACCATCTCCATAAAATCTTTGTTTGTTTCACTCATAGCATTAACAGCCTCCTTTATTATCACCGATGGAGTAGACGCACCGGCAGTTATACCAATTTTAACATTTTTTTGAGAAATATTCAACTGTAAATCTTTAATTGTTTCACATAAAAATGTATTTTTACAATATTTTTTACTGATTTCAAACAATTTTCGGGTGTTTGAGCTTTTATTATCCCCTAAAATTATCATATAGTCAACAGCTTTTGCAATTTCAACTGCCTCCTTTTGTCTTTCGGAGGTGGCATTGCAAATGGTGTTATATAACTCAAGGTCAGCAAAGTCATTGCCTAAAATATCCAGTATTTGGTTAAATACATCAATCTGAAAGGTAGTTTGTACAACCAATGCCCACTTTTTTGACTTGTCCAGAGTAGGGGCAACCGCCTTTGCCTCCTCAACAGAGTTGATAATTACCGCTGTGTTATTACACCAGCCGTTAATTCCCACAACCTCAGGGTGAACACCGTTACCTATTATTATAATACTTCTTTGCTCATCATAAAAGCTTTTTTTTACAATTTTGTGAATTTTTTTTACAAAAGGACAGGTACAGTCCGTATAAGGTATGTTTTTTCGTTCCAACTCCTCATAAATAAGAGGCGGAACACCATGGGAACGAATTATAACCTCACCCTCTGTTGCTTCATCAAGGCTTTCTATCACCCTTACGCCATGGCTTTCCAAGTCATCTGTTACCTTTTTGTTGTGTATAATAGGACCGTAAGTATATATTTTACCGCTGTCCGTCTTTTCATACGCACATTCTACAGCCTTTTTTACACCAAAGCAAAAGCCTGCACTTTTAGCAAGTATAACCTCCATATATCCTCCTATTTTATTACCTTTTCTATAAGCCTACCGATTTCCCCTTTAACCTGTTCTATGCTCATAGCTGTAGTATCAATTATAACTGCATCCTCTGCAACTGTCAACGGATTACATTTTCGGTTTTTATCATTTTCATCTCTGGCAATAACCTCTGATACAATTTTATCTATATCAGCCTCAATACCCTTTTCCTTAAGCTCATTTACCCGTCTTAAGGCACGCTCTTTTACATGGGCATCCAGATAAACTTTAACCTGTGCATCTGTAAGCACGTTTGAGCCTATATCCCTGCCGTCCATTACAACACTATGCCCCTTGGCTATCTGCCTCTGCAGCTTTACAAGAGCAGACCTTACAGAGGGAATTGCCGCTACCTTTGAGGCATAGGAGGCAACCTGCTGAGTTCTTATTTCCTCGGTTACATCTCTGTTATCAAGGAAAATCCTCTGCATACCCTCGCTGTTTTTAAGGCTGATATTTATATTGTCAATAACTGCATCAAGCTCTGCCTCGTTATCGGGGTTTATGTTATTTTCAAGGCAATAAAGCCCTACTGTACGGTACATAGCACCTGTATCTACATATATAAAGGAGTATTCCTTTGCAATAAGCTTTGCTACCGTACTTTTGCCTGAGCCTGCCGGACCGTCTATTGCAACAGCTATATTAGAGTTTTTTTTTACAAGGTCAGGTCTTAATACCTTTGCACCCTCTAAGTAAATGTGCTGCATTTCCGACTGGGGCTTATCGCTTTCAACAGATACCATAGCCCTTATGCACATTTTTAAGCTACCCTCAACATACATTTCCTGTACACACATAAGAGAAGCATCAACTATGCCTAAGCCCCTTGCCGCAACAGCAGGATAAGCAGACTTAACATCGTTTGTAGCTGTAAATATAATAGAAGAAATATCCTCAAGCCTAAGACTGTTAGCTGAAATAATTTCCCTTAACATCTGCTCTGTTTTGGCAAGTACCTCTTGTCTTGTATCCTCATTTACGGTAATTGCACCTCTTATACAACGTGTTGCCATTTTAAACCTCCGATTTTTAACAGTTACTGCCTGCCAAGTGACCTGTAGCAAAAGCAATCTGTAAATTAAAGCCTCCTGTAAAGGCGTCTATATCTATAACCTCTCCCGCAAAGAAAAGTCCCTTTATTAATTTAGACTCCATGGTTGAGGGGTCAATTTCGTTTACATCTATTCCTCCTGCGGTAACAACCGCTTCATTATATCCCGAAGTACCTGTTACCGTTAGCTTTAAGCCCTTTAAAAGCTTTAAAAGCCTTAATCGTTCCTGTTTAGTAATACTGTTTACCTTTTTATTTTCATCTATACCGCTTAATTTAATAATAACCGGTATAAGCTTTAAGGGCAGTAAATCATCAAGGGCATTTTTAAAATCCTTGTTCACATATTTATTAAAATCCCTTAAAAGCCTGTTATCAAGCTCTTTTTCATTTAAAGTAGGCTTTAAATCAATAAAAGCCTCAATCTTTTTATCAGTTTTATCAGTTACATATCGGCTTGCGGTAAGCACCAGAGGACCTGATATGCCATAGTGGGTAAAAAGCATTTCCCCAAAGTCGGAATATACCTCCTTGCCCTCAATTTTAACCGTAAGCCTTACATTTTTAAGGCTTAAGCCCATAAGGGAGGGTACCCACTTTTCCTTAGTAAGAAGGGGTACAAGGGAGGGATAAAGGCTTGTAACCTTATGTCCTACAGACCTTGCAAAGCGAAACCCGTCACCGTCAGAGCCTGTAACAGCATAGGACAGACCTCCTGTAGCAATTATAAGGCTGTCACAGCTTATTATTTTACCTCCTGCCTTAACACCGCAGACCCTATTATCCTTTACTATAATACTGTCTACCTTTGTATTAAGCCTTAAATCAACGCCCTCATTTTTTATAAAGCGTTCCATAGCTCTTACTATATCCCCTGATTTATCTGATTTTGGGAATACCCTGTTGCCACGCTCTACCTTAAGCTTAACCCCCAGCTCCTCAAAAAATGCCATAGTCGCCTGTGAGTTAAAGCCATAGTAGGCACTGTATAAAAAATAGGGATTACCATAGGTATTGGCAATAAGCCCTTCTTCGTCAGTATCGTTAGTCACATTACAGCGACCCTTGCCTGTTATAAAAAGCTTTCTGCCTACCCTATCCTTTTTTTCAAATAAAATAACTCTGTTACCGTTTTTTGCCGCTGTACCTGCCGCCATCATACCTGCAGGACCGCCGCCTATTACCGCAACGATTTTCATAATATCAACTCCGTTTTAAAGGTACCTTTTAGTAGGCTGTGAGGTGTAAACCTGATATTCATTCCACAGCTTTTCAAGCTTGTCAAGGCTTCTGTCCAAATCCTCTCTTTTGTTTATACTTACAGCCACAAGAAGAGCATTTATAACACTAAGAGGTGCTACAAGACTGTCTACAAAGCTGACCATATCGCTCCTTGCCGTAAGGCAGTAGGTTGCATACCTTGCAAGAGGTGACTTATCTGTATCTGTAAGAGCAATAGTAGTTGCTCCCTTTGTATAGGCATATTCCATAGCCTTGATTGTTCTCTGGCTGTAGCGTGGAAAGCTTATACCTACAAAAACGTCATTTCTGTCTATTCTGAAAATCTGTTCAAAAAGCTCCGTTGCACCTGCTAAGCCTACATTTACCACATTAGGTCGCATAAGGTTAAGATAAAAAGAAAAAAACGAGGACAGAGGTGCCGCACTTCTTCCGCCTGCCAGATAAACCGTATCTGCCTCAATAAGCTTTTTGACTGCCTCATCAAAGGCCTCTGTATTTATTTCATTAAGAGTTGAGTAAATTCTGTCAGCATCCTTTTCAAGAACAGTATTTAAAATATGCTTATCGTTTTTTGAAATTCTGTCATAGGACACCCTCATACGCTGGCTTGCAGTAAGCTTGTTTTTAACCACCTCTTCAATAGCCGTCTGTAGCTTAGGATAGCCGTCAAAACCCAGCTCTATAGCAAACCTTACTACGGTAGACTCGCTTACCCCTGCAATCTCTCCAAGCTTAGCGGCAGTAAGGTATACCGCCTTATCATAATGCTCCAAAAGAAATTTTGCAATCCTCTTCTGACCCTTGCTAAGCTCGGGCATTTTATTTTGTATATTAGTAAGTAAATCCTGTATTTCTTCCATAATAATACCTCTGACTTAGTTTAAACCTTAAAAATTCAAAGCTCTTAATATTTTAACACAACCTCCGTAAGACGTCAATACAAATGCAAGTAAGCGTAAGGTTTTATGCAAAATTCTGTAAATTTAAAAGCCGACTTGTAATTATAGCCGGCTTAAATAAATTATTTATCTCTAAGCTGAGCACCAAGCTTATTTTCAAGCTCTGCAACAATCTTTTTCATAGGCGGATTGATTTCATCGTCTGTTAAGGTTCTGTCATTTGCTCTGAAGGAAATATTGTAAGCAACAGACTTATAACCCTCGGCAATCTGCTTGCCCTTGTATACGTCAAAAAGCTGTACACCTTCAAGGAGCTTACCGCCCTTTTCCTTAATAATGCTTTCAATATCTTTAACAATAACGCTGTCAGCCACAAGCATAGCAATATCTCTCTGTACCGCAGGGAACTTAGGCAATGGCTTAAAGCTCTTGTCAAAGTCAGCTTTTTCAGCAAGTATATCCATATTAATTACCGCTGTATATACCTTTGTTCCTATGTCATAGTTATCAGCCACCGCAGGGTGTACCTCGCCTACAAAGCCAAGGTTCTGACCCTCAACGGAAATAGTTGCAAGTCTGCCCGGGTGCATAAAAGGCATTGAGCTTGAAGGTGAATATTCCACCTTATCCCCTATGCCAAGGACAGAGAATACCTCCTCACAAACACCCTTTATTACATAGAAATCCACCTCAGAGCCGTACATACCCACAGTAAGCATAGACTTTTCATCAGGTAATTCCGTAAGAGGTAATGACTTAGGAATATAAACCTTACCAAGCTCAAATAATGCCGCATCAGAGTTTCTTCTATTATAGTTAGTTGAAAGTGAGGTAAGGATACCGCTTAAGGTCTGGGTACGCATTATACTGAAGTCCTCACCTAAAGGATTGGTAATTTTAACGGTATTTCTAAGGTCACTGTCCTGTGAAATATTAAGCTTATCAAACACCTTAGGGCTTTCAAAGGAGAAGGTTTTACCCTCACTTATACCCATAGCAATCATAGCATCAATAACCTTATCCTCAACAACCTGCTTTTTGGTCTTTTTACCTACCGTAGGAGTACCTGAAGCAAGAGTAGTTTCAATTTTATCATAGCCGTAAAATCTTGCAATTTCCTCTGCAAGGTCAGCCTGTGATTCAAGGTCCGGTCTGAAGGTAGGTATAACAGCCTTTGTACCGTCTGCCTCTACCTCAACAAGCTTGAATATATCTATCATTTCCTGCTCTGAAAGGCTTGTGCCAAGGAGCTTGTTAATGCCCTCTGTTGTATAGCTTACCGTCCACTTTTCTCTCTTATTAGGGTAACAATCTACCATACCCTTGCAAACCTCACCGCAGCCCAGCATTTCTACAAGCTGAACGGCTCTGTTTACCGCCTCAAGTGCAAGGTTAGGGTCAAGGCCCTTTTCGTACTTGGCAGATGCGTCTGTTCTTAAGCCAAGCTTTTTAGCTGTAATTCTTACATTAGGACCGTTAAAGTTAGCTGACTCAAACAAAATAGCATGAGCATCAGGGCTTACCTTTGAGTTTTCGCCACCCATAACACCTGCAACGGCAACAGCCTTATTACAGTCAGAAATAACAAGCATAGAGGGGTCGAGGTGTCTTTCCTGACCGTCAAGGGTAGTCATAACCTCACCCTCATTTGCGTTACGCACAATAATCTTTCTTTCATCAATAGTGTCAATATCAAAAGCGTGCATAGGCTGACCTAATTCAAGCATAACATAGTTTGTAATATCTACTATGTTGTTAATTGGTCTTACGCCTGCCGCTGTAAGTCTGTGTCTTAACCATAAAGGAGATGGCTCAACCTTAACATTTTTTACAACCCTTGCAATATAGCGTGGGCAAAGCTCCGGGTTCTTGATTTCAACATCAATCATATCTGCCGTATTGCCCTCACCAAGCTCCTTAACAGTAATTTCAGGGTACTTTAAGGGCTTTCTGTAGGTTGCCGCAGTTTCTCTTGCAAGACCTAAGATACTAAAGCAATCGGGACGGTTTGAGGTAATTTCAAACTCCACAACATCGTCCTCCATCATAAGGAGCTTTTTAACATCTGCACCTAACTCCACAGGCTCGCCGAAGATATAAATACCGTTTTCAGGTGCCTCGGGGTAGTCGTTTCTTGTAAAGCCAAGCTCCTCTATTGAGCAAAGCATACCGTTTGACTCAACACCTCTCAGCTTGCCCTTTTTAATTTTCTCCATCTGACCTGCATGGTAAACGGTTGCACCTACAAGTGCTACAGGCACATAATCACCTACGTTTACATTAGGTGCACCTGTTACAATCTGTAAAGGCTCTCCCTGACCTATATCTATCTTAGTTACAACAAGCTTATCTGCATCAGGGTGCTTTTCAATCTGAAGAATTTTACCTGTAACTATACCTGTAATTTCCTCTGCCATATGTGTAACCGACTCAACCTTTTGTCCGGCCAGTGTAATATCATCCATAAAACTTTGGGTATCGGCATCAAAATCAACATATTCCCTTACCCAGCTCATTGGTAAATCCATTTATATAAACCTCCCGTCAATTAAAACTGCTTTAAGAACTTCATATCGTTCTCGTATAAAAGCCTTAAGTCTGTAATACCGAATTTCTGCATAGCAACTCTTTCAAGACCCATACCAAAGGCAAAACCTGAGTATACATTAGGGTCAATGTCGCACATTTCAAGAACCTTAGGGTGTACCATACCACAGCCTAAAACCTCAATCCAGCCACTGTCCTTACAAACACGACAGCCCTTACCGCCACAGGCAAAGCAGGAAGCGTCCATTTCCGCACTAGGCTCTGTAAAAGGGAAATGATGAGGACGGAAGCGTACCTTTGTATCAGCACCGAAAAGCTCCTTTGCAAACACCTCTAAGGCACCCTTAAGGTCACCCATGGTAATACCCTTATCAATTACAAGACCCTCTAACTGGTGGAATACAGGTGAGTGGGTTGCATCAACCTCGTCAGAACGATAAACACGACCCGGTGCAATAATTCTGATAGGAGGCTTTTTATTTTCCATAACTCTTACCTGCATAGGTGAGGTCTGGGTTCTTAAAAGAAAATCACCAATACCCTCTACATAAAAGGTATCCTGCTCATCTCTTGCGGGATGCTCCTTAGGTATATTAAGTGCCTCAAAGTTATAGTAAGCTGTTTCAACCTCAGGACCCTCGGCAATTTCATAGCCCATACCGATAAATATATCCTTAATATTGTCAATAACTAAGGTCATAGGGTGCTTGTGACCCAACTGACGTACCTTACCCGGCATTGTAACGTCAATAGCCTCTGCCTTAAGTCTTTCCTCCTGTGCCTTTGCAAGGAGGGTTGTCTTTGCTTTGTCAAGCTCGCCCTCAATATAACCTCTTACTTCATTTGCAAGCTGACCTATTACAGGTCTTTCCTCCTTAGATAAGCCACCCATTCCCTTAAGAATTTGTGTAAGCTCTCCCTTTTTACCCAGCAACTCAACACGCAAATCCTCTAAAGCCTTAAGGTCCTTTGCAACAGCAAGTCTTTGAGCTGCCGAAATTCTGATTTGCTCCAGTTTTTCCTTCATTTTGCTAAAATCTCCCTTTCAAAATAATAAAAAAATAAGCCTTTCATCCGTAAAGGGACGAAAGGCTAAACTCCGCGGTACCACCCAAATTTCCGCATACAAAATGCGGACACTCAAAAGGATTAACGCTCCTGCACGTATACCCTTAATTGCAAGGCTTTCGGGGTATAAACTCCGGCGTGAACTTCAACAATGAGCTGTTACAAGGGTGCTTTCAGCCAACGGACACCCTCTCTCTGAGTACCTCTCAGGGTCTACTTTCGCCATCACAGTATTTTTCAATCACTAACAAGTATAACACAAATTTATAAATTGTCAAGAAAAAGGCTGTAAGTATTTTTCACAAAACCCTTACAGCCCATATTATTTTTTTAGCCCTCGTAGGTGCCTACCTCAACAGAGGTAATTATTATATCCTCAACAGGCTTGCTTTCAGCACCGTCACCGCCCGTTGTCTTTTCAACAGCGGCAATGGCATCTACAACCTCCATGCCCTCATAAACCTGACCGAATACGGTATACTGCATATCAAGACTTGGCGTACCGCCCTTTGCAATATATTCATCTATTACCTTTTCGGGGTATATGCTTTCGCCTACGGTAAGCTTGGTATCCCCTTCCTCATAATAAATCTCATCGCCTCTTGTTCTGAGCTGTTCAAGCTGTGACTTTTCATCATCTGACAAGCCGTTATTCTGTACAATATAGAACTGACTGCCGATACTTGGGTCATAGCTTGCCTTAGCCATACATAAGGCACCTCTGAAATGTCTTAACTCAAAGGATGGCTCAACCTCAAAGGGTTCACCCCAGATACTTTCACCGCCTGTGCCGTCGCCGTTAGGGTCACCGCCCTGAATCATAAAGCCCTCTATTACTCTGTGGAAGGTTACGTTGTCGTAATAGCCCTCCTTAGCGTGGGTTGTAAAGTTTTCAACTGCCTTTGGTGCATATTCAGGGAAAAACCACACCTTAATATCACCCTTGTTTGTGTGAATTGTAGCTATTGTATCTCCCGGCTGTACACCCTCAAGCTGAGGAAATTCCTCTGCAGGCTGTAAAATTTTATCAAGCTTTGCCTGCTGCTGTGGGTCAAGAGTGGTCTGTTCCGTTGTTTCCTCAACTGTTGTTGTGGTTTCAGTATCGCTCTCTTCCTTACCACAGCCTGCAAAGGCAAGGGCAGTTAATACAAGTGCGGAAAATATTAACGCAAGTCTTTTTTTCATTTAATTCAATCCTTCCTCATAATATAGTGATTTAATGTTATCATACCCTAAAAAAATATACAAGGGGTTATTTCCACTTAGGCAAAAAGTCATTATCCTGCATAGCCTTTATGGTTATAAGTATAAATGGACCTATAATAAAGCCGAAAATACCAAAAACCTTTAAACCTATAAAAATTGACATAAGGGTTGCAATAGGGTGTATGCCTATCTGATTGCCCAGAATTCTCGGTTCAAGCATCTGCCTTGTAATAATAATAGTTATATTGATAACAGCAATACCTACTGCCATTTTATAATTACCTACAATTAAGGAATATATACACCATGGCCAGAATATTGCACCGCTGCCGAATACAGGCAGAGCATCTACAATGCTTATTATTATCCCCAGAAAAAGAGCATAGGGTGACTCTAATATTAAAAGTCCCGTAATGCAGACAACAGCAACTATACACATAAGGGTACACTGTGCTTTTATATAGCCGCCTATAGCCTTTAATACGCCTGACTTGGCAACGCTCATTGTCTGTCTTGCATTTTCGGGCAGCTGTCTTAAAATAAAGCTTTCAATATTTTTTCTGTCATTGAGCAAAAAGAATGAGCAGATAATGCCCAAAAGAGTTACAAACAACACATTGGGCAAAAACTTTACAACCTCTACCGAGCCTACCTTAACACCTGTGCCTACAAGATCTGTAGCAACGCTTATAAATGAATCCAAAAGCTTGTCTGTCCTTTCGGTAAGGCTTTCAGGCAGAATATCCAGGTACGCCAAAGCCTTTTCCTGTATTGTACGCAGGTTATCAATTATACCCGACACAAGCTCAGGAGAGTTTTCAACAAATGATTTTGCCTCATCTATAATGTTTGTTACAAGGCTCGTACCCAAGAATATAATTAAAAAAATCAAAAGTCCGATTGAAAGTACAGATGCCAGAGAACGCGGCATTTTAAACTTGTCTGAAAGAAAATTTACGGCAGGCGATAAAATAAGGCATACAATATAGCCGAAAATTAAGGGGGCGAAATACCCCGACAAATATTTAAAAAACACATATATAAAAGCTGAAAGTATGGCAAAATGTATTATTTTATCTGCATTTTCCTTGTTTTTTAAATAAAACTCTTTCATATACTAACACCTCCACCCACAAATTTTACATATTATAGAGTAACCCAAATATTACCGCTTGTCAATATTATAAAAATTAAAAATTGCTTAAGCATTTAAAAAGCACCCACAAAGGCAGGTGCTTAAAATTCAGTCCAAAATATCCAAATACATATCCAAGCCTTGGTTGATGTAATCTGCAAAAAGCTTTTCCATAGCAATGGTACTTTGGGTTGCATAATAATCATCAAAGGCCTTGTAGTATGCCATACGCTCCGTAAACTTAATATCGATGGGAGGAAATCCTGCCTTCATAAGCTCTAAATTAGTTATAAGACGACCTGTACGACCGTTGCCGTCAATAAAGGGGTGAATATCCTCAAAGCAGATATGAAAGCGAGCAAGCCTGGTTATAATATGCTCATTACTTTCCTCATATTCAGCCAGTATTTGCTCAATCTTAGGCTGAATAAGATATGGCTGTACAGGCATATACTTTGCACCTAAGAGCTTGATAGGCACACGTCTGTATACGCCTCTGTCGTTTCTTTTATCAGCAAGAACAAGGAAGTGGATTTTTTTAATTACACTTTCACTTAAAGGCACATTTTCCTTTGCAAGCTCTCGCACAAGCTCAAAAGCATCATTATGACCTACCGCCTCTAAATGGTCTTTAAGAGGCTTGTTTTCAACTATAAGACCCTTTAAAACCATATCTGTTTCGCGTAGAGTAAGCAAATTGCCCTCAATAGCATTTGAGTTGTAGGTGTACTCTACTGAAAACTCCTCTACAAACCTATCTCTTTCACCCTCTGTTAAAGTACGCTTATTTTTAAGCTGAGCCTTTTTATTGTCAATCACATCAAAAAGACTCTTGTTTGACTTATACCTGCCGTCAGCAGGCTTAACTGCATCTGTAGGTATTTTCCATCTGCCCTCTTCCTGAACGGCTCCCAAAATTTTGCCTTGAACACATAAGGCTCTTATTCGTCTGTCGGATATGCCCCATTTTTCCGAGGCCTCCTTTACAGTCATAAACATAAGCATTCCTCCAATGATTGTATATTATCATATCCTTGGAACAATAGCAAGCCTTTTCGGAATAATATATGTAAGTTTTAACATTTTATTCCGTATTTTTCAACAGCATTTTTAATATTATTTTCAATATTTTCTCTTAAATTCTCAGGAGAGATTATCTCCACATAATTAAGATACTGCATAGCCCAATGTTCCATAGCCCTAGGGCTTGCTTCAAGCTGAACCTCAATCATTTCGTCATTAAGCTTTTTTATTGAAATATCCTTGCCGAACCAATCTATAATCTGGTCTGTTATTTCAAGCCTTGCCTTAAACTTAATCAGTTCAGCTTCATCGGTATACATATAAGGTCTTGCTGAGGATAACTGCTTGTAGTCAATGCCGTTTTCATACCCCTTTACGGTGGTAATATCTATTGCCGTCTCATCTGTAATTTTCATATTTGTAATTCGGTCAAGCCTGTGGAAAAATATATTATCCCAATTTTCGCTGTAGCCCATAAGATAATACCTTTGGTTATGCAGTACAAGCTGATAAGGGCTTACATTGTGGCTTGAGCTTTTATGAAGCTTTTTATCAGCTCCGTATTTATTATAGTCGTACTGAATTTTTTTACCCCTTTCAACAGCCTCGTCTATAAGCTCAATATTAAGAAAAACCGCCTGATTTTCCGTTTTATTTCTCTCCTTTACGGAATAAACATTTTTTATGTTTGTCTTAAAGTAATTGCTTGTAAGTAAACAAAGCCTGCTTATAATATCACTTGACTGCTTGGGTGTAATGTATTTACTGCATAAAACAGCGTCCATAAGCATATGCAGCTCTGAATTTTCAAATATTCTGCCCTGAAGATAACTGCCCTTACGCCCCGACTCTATCTCTGCACCGATTTCCTTTAAAACGGATATGTTGTTGCTTATGGTTTTTCTGTCTATGTCTATGCCGTACTCATTATGCAGATAGTCTGCTATCTCCTCCTGTGTTATTGGGTGATTGCAGTCGCTGTATTTGTTGAATATCTGCCATATTCTTATTAGTGCCGCTTTTTTTGTTTCAATTCCGTCCATATATAAACCTCCCTTTTTATTTTAATTATATCAATTTTAGTGGGTTATATTTGGTACAGTGATAGAAAAAGAGGTTGCAAAAATCAGCAACCTCTTATAAACAAATATTAATATTTTTCTGTTTAATGCAATAAATCAGAGGTATTCTATACTTATCAGCCGTTATTAATAGCAGCCTGTGCCGCTGCAAGCCTTGCAATAGGCACTCTGAAAGGTGAGCAGGATACATAGTTAAGACCAATCTTATGGCAGAACTCAACTGATGATGGGTCACCGCCATGCTCACCGCAGATACCCAACATAATGTCAGGTCTTGTCTGCTTACCAAGCTTAACAGCCATTTCCATAAGTCGACCTACACCGATTTGGTCAAGCCTTGCAAACGGATCTGACTCATAAATCTTGTTTTCATAGTAAGAGTCAAGGAATTTACCTGCATCATCTCTTGAGAAGCCGAAGGTCATCTGTGTCAGGTCGTTTGTACCAAAGGAGAAGAACTCTGCCTCTTCTGCAATTTTATCAGCAGTAAGTGCGGCACGAGGTATCTCAATCATGGTACCCACCTTATACTTAAGGTCAACGCCCTCTGACTTGATAATTTCATCGGCAGTAGCTGTAACCACCTTTTTAACATAAGCAAGCTCCTTAACCTCACCTACAAGAGGTATCATAATTTCAGGCTCAATATTCCATTCGGGGTGAGCCTTATTTACATTGATAGCCGCCTTGATTACGGCAGTTGTCTGCATTCTTGCAATCTCAGGATAGGTAACTGCAAGACGACAGCCTCTATGACCCATCATAGGGTTAAACTCGTGAAGAGATGCAATAATATTCTTAATTTCAAATACGGTTTTGCCCTGTGCCTGTGCAAGCTGTTCAATATCAGCCTCCTCGGTAGGCACAAACTCATGAAGAGGAGGGTCAAGGAAACGGATATTAACATGCTTTCCGTTCATAGCCTCATAGAGCTTTTCAAAATCCCCCTGCTGCATCGGTTCAAGCTTATTAAGAGCCTTTTCTCTCTGCTCAACCGTATCGGAGCAAATCATTTCTCTGATAGCTGAAATTCTGTCAGGGTCAAAGAACATATGCTCTGTACGGCAAAGACCGATTCCCTCTGCACCAAACTCAGCCGCCTGCTTGGCATCTCTCGGAGTATCTGCATTTGTTCTTACTTCAAGCTTACGATATTTGTCAGCCCATGCCATTACTCTGCCGAAATCACCGCCGATAGTAGCATCAACAGTAGGTATAGCCTCACCGTAAATATTACCTGTTGAGCCGTCAAGAGAAATCCAGTCGCCCTCTTTATATACAACGCCGTTAAGCTCAAAGCGTTTATTTTCCTCGTCCATATTAATTGCACCGCAGCCTGATACACAGCAGGTACCCATACCTCTTGCAACAACCGCCGCATGAGAGGTCATACCGCCTCTTACCGTAAGCACGCCCTGTGCATAGTGCATACCCTCAATATCCTCAGGTGAGGTTTCAAGTCTTACAAGCACAACCTTTTCACCGAGCTTACCCTGTGCAACCGCATCTGATGCCTCAAACACAATTTTACCGCAAGCCGCACCGGGTGATGCCGCTAAGGCTGTAGCAACAGGCTTAACCTGCTTAAGTGCCTCTGCATCAAACTGTGGGTGTAAAAGTGCATCTAACTGCTTAGGGTCTATCATACAAACAGCCTTTTTCTCATCAATCATACCCTCGTCAACTAAGTCGCAGGCAATCTTAAGAGCCGCCGCAGCTGTTCTTTTGCCGTTTCTTGTCTGGAGCATATAGAGCTTTTTATCCTCAATGGTAAACTCCATATCCTGCATATCTCTGTAGTGGTTTTCAAGCTTGTTGCAAATATCTACAAACTGGTCATAAACCTCAGGCATTATTTCCTTTAAGGTTTCAATTTTATTAGGTGTTCTTACGCCTGCAACAACATCCTCGCCCTGTGCATTCATAAGAAATTCACCGAAAAGCTTCTTTTCGCCTGTAGCAGGGTTACGTGTAAATGCAACGCCCGTGCCTGAAGTATCGCCCATATTACCGAATACCATGGATTGAATATTTACGGCAGTACCCCACTCACCGGGAATATCGTTCATCTTTCTATAGTAAATTGCACGCGGATTGTTCCATGACCTGAATACAGCCTTAATAGCACCCATAAGCTGTTCCTTAGGGTCGGTAGGAAAGTCCTTGCCGATTTTGTTCTTATACTCTGCCTTAAACTGTGTAGCAAGCTCCTTAAGGTCATCAGCTGTAAGGTCAACATCCTGTGTAATGCCTTTTTCTTTTTTCATTTTGTCGATAAGCTCTTCAAAATATTTTTTGCCTACCTCCATAACTACATCGGAATACATCTGTATAAATCTTCTGTAGCAATCCCATGCCCATCTGTGATTGTTTGATTTTTCCGCAATTACTTGGACAACCTCTTCGTTAAGGCCTAAATTAAGGATGGTATCCATCATACCGGGCATAGACGCTCTTGCACCTGAACGAACGGATACAAGGAGAGGATTTTCCATATCGCCGAATTTTTTACCCGTAATTTCTTCCATTTTGGAAATATACTCCATAATCTGACCCTGAATTTCCTCATTAATTGTTTCATTATCGGCATAATACTGATTACAAGCCTCTGTTGTAATTGTAAAGCCCTGTGGTACGGGCATACCTAAACGAGTCATTTCAGCAAGATTTGCACCTTTACCCCCCAGCAACTCACGCATTTGGTCGTTACCCTCTGAAAATAAGTAAACGTATTTCTTGTTCATTTCAATTACCTCCTTTTGTGTGCAATTTTAACAATCACAACTGTTATTGTTATTATCCTATCAACATTATAGCATATTTTTTAAATATTACAATAAAAATTTTTTGTGTAATTTGCAAAATAAATTGATAACAAAAGCTCATCAGCATCAGGTATAAGCTAAGTAATTATTTGCAGTATTTTAATATTATAACCTCCACTCCCAGCTTATCGGTTATTTTACCGCTTTTAAAATCTATATCGCATTTAGCACAATCATCAAGTGCATTGACAAGGGTGGCTGTTTTAAAATTTTTTGCCTGCTGAAGGCATCTGTCTGCAACAAAACGTCTTAAGGAAAGCTCCTCTGCAATCTGAGCATTATTCATACCCTTACCCTGTAAATACTTGCACTGCAAAATAAGCTTAAACTGCCTTGCCGTTGTTTTAAGGACATAAACAGGACTTTGCTTCATCCTCAGCATATTGTGGTAAATTTCAAGGGCTTTGGCAGGCTGTTTTCTACCTATGGCATCCACCATTTCAAATATATTTGTTTCAGGGGATTTTGTGCATATATTATCTATAAGGTCAACGGTAATTTCCTCATCCTTTGAGGCATAGCTCATAAGCTTGTCAATTTCACCCTCAAGAGCCTCCATTGAGGTACCTACGTTTTTAATAAGGTATAACGCCTCATTGGACTTTAATCTTTTATCACTTTTTTCAATCACCCATTTTATAAGGTCGCTGTCCTTTAAAAACTTAAATTCAAGGCAAGTACCTATTTTAGCCGCTTCTTTATAGAGAACATTCCTTTTATCCACCTTATCCTCTGTAAAGCAAAGCACCGTTGTTTCGGGAATGTCAGGCAGGTACTCCCTAAGCCTTTCCGTATCGTTTTTTCTGCCTGCCTCAAAAAGCTTGCTGTCCTTTACAATTACAAGCCTTTTGTCGCTCATAAAGGGCATTGTGTCACAGGCATTTATTATATGGTCAATTTCTGCCTTGCCCTCAAAAACGCTAAGGTTTAAAAGCTCTGTTCCGCTGTCTGTACAGCCTGACCTTAGCTTATTAAGGTTTTCCCTTACAAGGTAAACCTCCTCACCGTAGAAAAGATAAACTCTCTTATATTCACCTGTTTTTACTGCGTTTTCAACTTCATTCATAGTTATCCTCCCTTTGGGTATTGACATATATCCCTTTTTGAGAAAATTTTACGGTTACCGCTCCGCTATATTCCGTAATATAACAAGTAATTTTATTTTTTTCAAGAAAATTAATTACCTTGTCGGCAGGGTGTCCGTATACACTCTTTTGTGCCGAGGCTACAGCTAATAAAGGTTTTACCTCGCTTATAAACTCTTTAGTATTGGAATACGGTGAACCGTGATGAGCCAGCTTAAGCACATCAGCCTTAAGGTCCGTATTACTTTTAAGCAGTAATTGCTCTGCCTCTGCCTCAATATCACCTGTAAAAAGCACACTGCCCTTTCCCGAAACAAGCCTGTTTACCATAGAAGTGTTGTTCTCCTCAAGGCTTAAATTATCATAAGGATAAAGGCACTCTATTTTATCTGTTTTGTTAAGCCTGATTACCTCACCTTGGTTAAATATGTCAAGATTAATATTATAGGTATTGCAAAGGCTTTCAAGCTCCTTATAATTTTCATTTTCATTATATACCGACGGTAAATAAATATCTTCTATATTAATTTCTCCTATTATTTCGGTTATGCCCTTTATGTGATCGCTGTCAGTATGGGATATAAACACCTTATCTACTTTGCTTACACCTTTATACATAAGGTGAGGCAACAAAACATTCTCTCCGTTGCCCTCATTGCCGCTGTCAACTACAATGCAATAGCCTTTACCTGCAGCAACCGCACAATCACCCTGTCCCACCTTCAAAAAGGTAACCTCTGTTGTGTTTTTAAGGCTACTGCATACCCTTGCACCTATACACAGGCATATAAAAACGGCAACGGTAACTAAAGCACCCTTAAGCTTATTAAGCATAATACCTTTATATACCACAAAAAGGAATACAAAATATAACAGAATAAAAAGCCATGGCAGCCTTCCCGTAATTACATAGGATAGAGGAATATGCTCAAAAAATCTGCACCAGCCCTCTACAGCATTAAGTATAAGCACAACAGGCATAGCTAACAGCTTTGCCGCACCGTCGCTTATAAAGCCTGCCAATGCAATAACAAAGCCTAAGGCTACTGCCGCACTCATAAAAGGTATGATAATAAGATTTGCTATTACAGACCAAATATTAACATAATAAAAATGAAAGGCGGAAATAGGCTTTACGGCTAAATCCACACCTAAATTAAAGCCTGCTGCCTCAATTATTTTATTGTTGCCCTTAAACCTTTCCGTAATATCTCTTACAGCACCTATAGCAAACACTGCACCAAAGGACAGCTGAAAGCCTGCATCAAAAAGATAATAGGGACTGTAAACAAGGAGAATACAGGCAGACAATGCCCCTGAGCTTATTATATCATAATCGTAAAGCAAGACACTGCCTAAAAGCATAATATAAAACATTATAACCGCCCTGACAACCGATACACTGCAGCCTGTCAATATACAATAACAGCTTAGTATAGCTATTGTGGCTATCATACCTATAGTTTTATTAAAAGAGGTTAAAAGCTTAAGGAGAATACCTCCTACAAGTGTAATATGTAAGCCCGATATAGCTATTGCATGATATATACCGGTTTTCTTATATAATTCATCTATATCACTGTCAATATTAACAGTTTCACCCAGCATCATACCGCACATAAGCTCTGCGTCTTTTTCAGGCATAGCTTTATAAAACACTTCACAGGCTTTTTCCTTTATGCCCTGCATAACGGCATTTAAGCTCAGCTCACTGCCCTTATATATAACCTTATCTGCATAGACGGTATAGTCCTGTTTTCTTGCAAGCATATAGGCTTTACGGTCAAAGTCGGCAGGATTTGATTTTTCATTATCGCCCTGAAGTTTACCCTCAACAATTATCCTATCACCGGGATAAACCCTTTCCTCTGAGTAAACTCTTATCCTGGCATCTGAGCTTATAACGGAATTTTCCTTGTCATCAAAAGCCTCTGCCGTTAATAAAAAACAGCTATTACCGCTGTTACTTCTGTACAGCACGGAATGTACCCGACCGCTTACACTTATTTGCTTATCTGTAAGCCTGTCAACCTCCGTGTGGTGGGGTATACCCGCATAAACACATAAAATATAACCAACCATTGCCGCAAAGGGCAATACAAAAGTCGGTACATTTTTCGTAAGCTTAAATGCACAATAGCCCGCAAAGCATACACTAAATCCAAAAAGGGCAATATGCCAAAGCTCTTTTGCATATCGCCCTGCAATTATACCTATAGCAAGAAATAACAAAATGTAAAAAACAGGTCTTTTCATAATATAAGCTGAACCCCTTGTTATTTTCCTATAAGGCTTTCCTCTCGCTCAAAGGTTTTACTTAAATCGCACTTACCCTTAAACTCGCTTACCTTTTCACCCTCAATAAGGAACTGCACCTTATTTACACTGTTAAGCTCAGTTAAAGAATTTACTATTGAATAAATAGCAAGCTTTTCATCATTTACGGTACCTGTAAGCTTATTCAGAAAATCCTTTGAAAGGTTTACATAACAGATACCCTCTTCGGTTTTTATATCATTAATTTTTGTACCCTGGGGAACTGATGCCTTATATTCCTCGGTTTCCGGTCCTAAAAGTAATTGTTCTACAATCTGGTACTCAGAGGTCTGGCTCTGCTTTACCTCAATGCTTCTTTCCTCAGGGACAAGCTTTTTGCCTTCACTGTCAATAAAGTAAAGCACAACCTTCTGCCTGTTAATCTTTTCAGGATTAATAACGGGGTTATTAACTACATTATCCCTATTTAAGAGAGTAGACTGTCCACCGTACATATCATAAAGCTCAACAATATTTTTATCACCTACAAAAAGCTGAACATTATTAATAAAGCTTATATCAGAAAAGGTGTATACAACAGAGCCTATACTCAAAAGCCTCTGGCTTTCGGTAAGGTCATTGAAATTATCCGAAAACCGAATGCTTACAACATTTTCCAAGGTTTCGTCGTTATTTATAATTTCAAATTCCAGCTCATCCGGGATAGCCTTGACCATAGCAGGATTTTTAGGTCCCTGTCTGTACGCCTCCTCAACATTAGCTAAAGTTTCATTACGGTCCTCGGTTTTAGGTATGCTTCTCTTTTCCGCTACAAGAGTGTTTATTGACGGATTATAATAATATAAGTTTATATCCATAAGCTCCTTGCTTTTTTTCTCAAAGCTTAAATAAATTAAGCTGCATAAGATTGCAACTATAAGAGCCGCACCCAGAAGTCCTGCAATAACAAGCTTTTTAACCTTCATTTATCACATTTCTCCTTTCCTAACCCTTGATATGCTTAATAGGCAGTCTTACAACAAAGGCAGCACCGTTGCCCTCACTGCTTATAATCTTAATACTGCCGTTATGCAACATTACGGTAGAGTGGGTTATGGCAAGACCTAAGCCTGTACCGCCTGTTTCCCTATCTCTTGTTTTATCAACACGATAGAAGCGTTTAAACACCTTGCTCTGCTCCTCCTCGCTTATACCTATACCTGTATCCTGAACGGTAAGGTAAAGGTTTTGATGGTCACCGTCAATTACAACCTTAACCATACCGCCGTCGGGAGTATATTTAATGCCGTTTTCAATAAGGTTAGATACGGCAAGAGTCAGCTTCATCTCGTCCGCCTCAATAGTAACGTCTTTGTTTGACTCATATAAAAGCTCAATATTTTTCTTTTCGGCAAGAGGATAGATACGCTTCATTATATCCTGTATCATTTTATTGATGTCGGTTTCCTTAATATTAAGGGCATCCTCTCTCTGGTCAAGCTTAACAAGTGCAAGCAGGTCATTTACAATATTTGTCATTCTGTCAACCTCAGAGTTAATATCCTGTAAAAACTCTCTGTACATTTCCGTGGGCATTTCCTCCTGTAACAGAATAGACTCGCTTAACACCTTAATAGAGCTTAGAGGCGTTTTAAGCTCATGGGATACATTTGATACAAACTCCTGTCGTGAGCTTTCCACCTGCTCAAGCTGTTCAGCCATATCGTTAATGGCATTTGCAATTTCGGTATACTCGTTTTTGCCTGTTATTTCGATACGCTGATGTAACTGACCCTCCGAAATTTTTTTAATAGTTTCCAGGATATTTTTAAGAGGTGCTAAAATTTGCTGTGATACAAAGTATACAATAAATGCCACCACAATACTTATACCTATTGTAATTATTATCCATTTATGGTTAATATCACTTATAAGCTGAAAAATATCCTCAAAGGGCGATACTATAAGCACTGCACCTATTTTTTCAGAAGCATCATTTTCAATATAGGCAGAGGCATAGATTGCTCTTTCCTCCCACCTTAGGTTTGCCTCGTCCTTGCCCTCCAGGGCAGTAATAATTTCAGGTACAATATATATTTTACCTATGGCGGTCTTGCTTGTGTCTGCCACAACAACACCGCTGTTGTTTACTACTATAATACGAAAATTTTCTTCATTGCTTTTTTCATTAAGCTCATACTCAAAGCTCTCCTTTTTTTCAGGATTAGTAAGATACCCTGACTTTTGTATACTTCCGGCTATTTTATTTGCCTGATACAAAACATCCTTTTCATTTGTATCTGTAAAGTAGCTCCTTATAGTATCACTCATGGTAAATGAGAATACCAAAAGGGGAATAAAGCCTATAAAAAAGTATATTATAAAAAGCATCCACTTAAGGCTTTGATACCATTTTAAACCGCTATTACTGGAAATAGTAACCAACCCCCCACTTTGTGTGTATATACTGTGGCTCGCTTGGCTTTGCCTCTATTTTTTCTCTTAAGCGTCTTACATGTACATCCACAGCTCTTGCATCACCCGGATAGCCGTAGCCCCATATAGTGTTAAGCAGATTATCCCTGCTGTAAACCTTGCCGGGGTTTTCCATAAGGAGCTGAAGCATATCAAACTCCTTGGCGGTTAAGTTAATTTCCTTACCGTCAACCTTACACTGCCTTGAGTCTAAGTAAAGCTCCATACCTCTTATGCTGATAACGTTTTTCTTAGCCTCCTCTGTAACAACGGTCCTTACACTGCGTCTTAGGATAGCCTTTATTCTTGCTTTAAGCTCAAGTATATTAAATGGCTTTGTAATATAGTCATCTGCACCGTATTCAAGCCCCATAATCTTGTCCATATCCTCGCCCTTTGCAGTAACCATAATAATAGGTACGTTAGAAAATTCCCTTATCATCTGGCAAACCTGCAGGCCGTCATACTTTGGCAGCATAACATCAAGCAAAATAAGGCTGTAGTTGTTTGCTTTTGCAAACCTTAACGCCTCCTCGCCGTCATAGGCGACATCTACCTGCATACCGTCCTGCTCTAAGCTGAATTTTATACCCTTAACAATAAGCTTTTCATCATCTACTACCAAAATTTTTGATGCCATTTTATCCTCCTAAATTAATCTATTGTAATACTATCCTTGATTTTATCATAAATGCCTTCACCTATGCCATCTACCTCACGTATTTCCGATATACTTGTAAAATCGCCCCATTTGTTGCGAAATTCAATTATATTTTCCGCAAGATCTTCCCCTATTCCTTCAAGCTGTGTAAGCTCTTGGGCAGTGGCTGTATTTATATTAATACGCTCATTTATTTCTGAGCCTTTATTACTATTTTCCTTCAAACCGTCGATTTTGTCAACCTTATCATCAATTTTATTTACGACTATTTTTTCACCGTCAGTTAAAGCCTTAGCCAAGTTAAGAGAATCCTTGTCCGCCTTATCCGTAAAGCCCCCTGCTTTATCAACAAGCTGAAAGAGCCTTGTATCCTCAGGTACAATATAGACATCAGGCTTATTTACCTCTCCCGCAATCTGTACTATTATAGTGGAAGCCTCTGTAGAAGGCTCTGTATTACTGCTTTCCTCATTAATATATTCCGTAAAGTTTTCTGTATTTTCTTCATGATAATCACTGAAAAATATACCCCAGAACAGAAATAAAATAACACCGAGAATAAGTGTAGCTATGCCTGTTTTGGTTACTTTCTCCTTGTCCATACTACCCCTCCCTTATATTAAGAAAAATATTACCCCTTGAACTTACCCCTGCTTTAATGTTATAATATCCCTTGCGTATAAACAGCAAATGAAAATTAATTAAATTCAAGAGGTTTAATATGTTTCTAAAAAGAGCTTTATTATATATTAACATACTTTTTGTCGTTTTTACAAATATTTTTACAATAACATATGCACAAACGGAAACTACTCAGGAAACCACCCAAACAGAGGCTGTAACCAAGACGGAGCAGACAAGCCTTAACATAAATGCAGAGGCTTGTATATTAATTGACGCCAAGTCAGGTGTTATTCTCTATGAAAAAAACGCACACGAAAGGCTGTATCCCGCCAGCATAACCAAGATTATGACCTCCCTTTTAGCCTTTGAAGAGGGTGATATGTCAGACATTATAACCCATTCACACAATGCAGTCTTTAATATAGGTCCGGGCAGCAGTCATATCGGTATGGACGAGGGAGAGCAGGTTAAGTTTGAGGATGCTATGTACGGTATTCTTTTAGAGTCTGCAAACGAGGTTTGTATGGCAGTTGCCGAGCATATTGACGGCACGGTGGAAAAATTTGTGGAGCGTATGAATAAAAGAGCAGAGGAACTGGGCTGCGAAGATACTCATTTTGCCAACCCCCACGGCTTCCATGATGAAAATCATTACACAACCTGCTATGATATGTCCCTTATTACAAAGGCAGCCGTAGAAAATGAGGACTTTTTGAAGGTATTTTCAACTGTTGACCACACAATACCCCCTACAAATAAAAATGTAGAAAGACCTTTACATAACAAGGACAAAATGATGCGTCCTACCTCTCCTTATTATTATGAAAATATAATCGGCGGTAAAACAGGCTTTCACGACCAGGCATTAAACACCCTTGTAACCTATGCAGGCAAAGACGATATAAGACTTATAACCGTAGTTATGAAGGATAACGGTGCCGCCCTTACATACTCCGATACGGTAACCCTTATGGAATACGGCTTTTCTCTTTATGAGAACAAGACCCTGGTTTCCGCCTCAGACTATAGCGGCAGCATACCCGTAAAACAAAATTACAAGGATAAGGTATATGACTTAGGCTCTGCTTCCCTTAAAATTTCAGAGGATTATAAAACAGAAGTGCCAAGCTTTATTGACAGTACAAAGGTAACCTTAAAGCCAATACTTGATAATAATATCCAGGCTCCCGTTGAAGTAGGAAAGGAAATAGGTACACTTGAGATTTACTATGAGGACTATTTATTGGGAAATACTCAAATAGTTGCCGCAACAGGGGTAGATGCCATACCCCAAAGTGAGCTTGAACATAAAGAAAGAATGGAAAACCTTAAAGCCTTCACAATTAAAGTTTTAAAGATTGCAGGTATAGTAACAGCGGCCTTTATTTTGCTTATATTTATATTACGTACCTTCTTTAAGATACGTAACAGCCGCAGACGCAGACGCAGAAAAGTATACAGCTACAGCGGAAGATATAAATCTACTCCTCCTCGCCGCAAAAACAAAAAGGTAAAATATAGATTTAAGATTAAATAACAAAAAAGGGGTGGCAACTTAACGGTTGTCACCCTTTTATCTGCGGAAAAAGTCATATACGGCCTGTGCCGATTTTTTGTCCATTCCCTCAGCCTTTACAAGCTCCTCTGCCTCTGCCCTTCTTATTTTATCAATATCTCCGAAGTACTGCATAAGTGCCTTACGTCTTTTTTCTCCTATACCCTTAATATCATCTAAGATACTGTGTACCTGACTTTTCTCTCTCAGTTTACGATGATACTCTATGGCAAAGCGATGCACCTCGTCCTGTATTCTTGTAATAAGCTTAAAGCCCTCTGAATTATGAGGCAGGCTTATTTCTCGGTTCTGATATAACAGACCGCGTGTTCTGTGTCGGTCATCCTTTACCATACCGCATACGGGTACTCTTATATTAAGCTCATTTAACGCCCGAATAACTGCACTTATCTGTCCTTTGCCACCGTCCAGAAAAATCATATCAGGCATTTTATCAAAGCCAGCACCTTTCACCTTCTCGTCAGAGCTTTCGTTTATATATCTTACAAAACGCCTTGTAATTACCTCATACATACTTGCGTAGTCATCAGCACCCGTAACTGATTTTATTTTAAACTTACGGTAATCGCTGCGTTTCGGTCTGCCCTCCTCAAAAACAACCATTGAGGCAACAGACTGAAAGCCCTGTGTATTTGAAATATCATAGCTTTCAATTCGGTTAAGGCTGAAGCCAAGTCCCATAGCCTCCTCAAGTTCCTTTAAGGCACCTGTCGTACGAGCCTTTTCCCTCAGCATATGCTCACCGAATTTTTCTAAAGTAATTCTTGCATTTGTTATTGCCATTTCCACAAGTTTTCGCTTTTCACCCTTCTGTGGTATGAGAATATGAACTCTCTGACCCTTTTCCTCTGAAAGCCAACTGCTTATTATATCAAAGTCAGGTATATCACACTGTAAAAGTATCTCCTTAGGCACAAAGGGAGTGCCGCTGTAAAACTGTTTTAAAAAGTCATTTATAACCTCACTGTCCTCCATAGCCTCGGTATTTTCAGGCAAAAAATGCTCTCTGCCGCAAATTTTACCGCCTCTTATAAAAAACACCTGTACAACACAAGCCCTATCATCTCTTGCAAGAGCAATAACATCCTTGTCCTCACTGCTGCCTGACATACCTTCAATAATCTGCTTTTCGTTAAGCTTTTTAACAGCCTCTATAGTATCCCTGTACTCCGCCGCCTTTTCATACTCCGTATTTTCAGAGGCAATAAGCATTTTATTTTCAAGACTTTTTATTACCTTATAGGTATCACCGTTTAAAAAATCAAGTAATTCCGAAACCATAATATTATATTCTATTTCGTTTACCTTGCCTGTACAGGGTGCAAGGCACTGCCCTATATGATAGTTAAGGCAGGGTCTTTCCTTATTAAAATCACGGGGAAATTTTTTAAGACAGCGTCTTACGGGCCATATTCTGTTAATAAGCTCAATGGTTTCCTTTACGTTGTAGGAGCTTGAAAAGGGACCGAAGTATCTTGCCTTATCCTTTAAATGCCTTCTTGTCATAAACACCCTTGGGTAAGGCTCATTAACCGTAACCTTAATATAAGGGTAGGTTTTATCGTCCTTAAGCATAATGTTATACTTAGGAGAATACTGCTTTATAAGGTTGTTTTCAAGTATTAAAGCCTCAACCTCACTGCCTGTTACTATATATTCAAAGCTTGCAATACGGCTTACCATACTTTTAACCTTTACAGAGTGGCTTGCACTGTTCTGAAAATACTGCCTTACTCTGTTTTTAAGTACCTTTGCCTTGCCTACATAGATAATCTGCTCGGTACTGTCCTTCATTATATATACACCGGGACTCTCCGGTAATTTTTTCAGCTCTGCCTGTATATCAAACATAGCCATTCTCCTTTCGGAAGGTTAATTTTATTAATTGTAACATATTTTTTACTTTATTGCTATAGACTTTATTAACATATACACGAGGTTTATTATGTTTAAAGCTACTATAGTAAAATCCGCCCTTATACTTACCCTTGCAAATATAATTACAAGACTTTTAGGTTTTTTTTATCGTATTTTTATGTCAAACGCCCTTGGTGCAGAGGG
The DNA here is from genome assembly GCA_958426775.1 of uncultured Bacillota bacterium. GTDB lineage: Bacteria > Bacillota > Clostridia > Lachnospirales > CAG-274 > CALWRD01. The sequence continues at coordinate 69,803 of CATZZP010000001.1, read as the reverse complement.
TATGGGACTATATCAGCTTATTTCACCCATATATATGCTGGTATGGGCATTTACCTCAGCAGGCTTAAGCACATCCGTATCAAAGCTGAGTGCCGAACAAAGAGCAAGAGGCGACCTTGGCAATATGAAACGGCTTTTGATAACCGCCCTTTTAACGACACTTGTACTCTCTCTTTTTGCCTCTCTGGGAGTATACAGCCTTTCACCCTACATATGCACACACTTTTTAAAGGACAAGAGAACAATTTTGTCCCTTAAGATACTTTCCCTTTGTTTTCCTTTTATGGCTGTAGGCTCTTGTGTAAGAGGTTGGTTTTACGGAATGCAAAATACGGCAGTACCTGCTAAATCACAGGTTTTAGAGCAGTGTACAAGAATGGCTGTTGTATATATTCTCTCCTTTTCAATGCTTGATAAGGGTATAGAATCGGCTTGTGCCATGGCTGTAATCGGTATGGTTATGGGCGAGGTTATTGCCTGCATTTATGCCCTTACAGCTATACTTTTAAATAAAAAATACTTTAATCATAAGCCCCTTATAAGCTATTATAAAGCAGGAATGCTGCTTTTTGCCCTTGCTTTTCCCCTTACCCTTAACCGTATTACAGCTACGCTTCTTGTCGGTATTGAAAATTTTTTAATACCTTCTAAGCTACAGCTATTCGGACTGACAAGAGGTGAGGCAGTAGGGCTTTACGGTCAGCTTTGCGGTATGGCTATGCCTCTTATAATGTTTCCCTCATCACTTTTAACGGCACTTGCCACCGCTCTTATGCCTGCGGTATCTGAGGCAGGTGCAAGGGGCAGTATAAGCAATATAAGCTCTGCTGTTGAAAAATCCCTTGCCTTTACGGCTGTAGTCGGTATAGGTACGGCAGGCTTGTTTCTTACTCTTCCCTGTGAAATAGGCAAGGTGGTGTATAATCAGACGGAAATAGGCTATATGTTAAGGCTTTTAGGTATAGTATGCCCCTTTATTTACCTTCAGGTAACCCTTTCAGGCATACTTAACGGGCTTGGCAAGCAATTATATATATTCATTGTCAATTTAATTTCATCAATCTTTAATATAGGCTTTATCTGTCTTTTTGTGCCAAAATACGGCATAGAGGCATATATATTCGGGTGGTTTATAAGTGCCTGTGCGGTTGCCGTACTAAGTCTTACCGTAACCCTTAACTGTATCAGGTTACGTCTTTACCTTAATAACCTTATATTAAAGCCTGTTGTTGCAATAGCCTTATCCTGCCTCAGCCTGCGGTTTTTAACAAGGGATATTTCACTTTTTTCGGTAACCGGTCTTATTTGCTCTGCCGCTTTTATAGGCGGAATGTATATTTTACTTATATCCCTTTTCGGTATATTGCCCAACAAAAAAATAATTTAAATAATTTACTCCTCCTTTAACTAAAATTAATATATTTTTGTAAATATACTAGCATTAATATAAAAAATATTGTATAATTAAAAAAATATCATTTTTAAAGAGAGGGGTTTTTATATGCTTACTACACTTAGTATGATCGAATTACAGCAAATTGTTAACGCTAACCACGGTGATCCCCATACTGTGCTTGGTATGCACGAAATTAACATAAACGACAAGGACTGTCTTGTTGTAAGAGTATTTAACCCACAGGCAAAGGCTGTTACCGTCATTGACGAAAAGTATCCCTCAAGGCGATATGAGGCAGAAATAATACATACAGACGGCTTTTTTGAATGTATAATACCTACACGTAAAAAATGGTTCAGATATTTACTGGAGTTTGAGGCACATGACGGCAACAAGTGGCAAAGCTACGATGCCTACTCCTTCAGTCCCGGTATCTCTGATATGGATATTTATCTTTTTAATCAGGGTACACACTATAATATCTATGAAAAGCTGGGTGCCAACCCAACAGAGATTGATGGTATCAAGGGTGTGCTTTTCGGTGTTTGGGCACCAAATGCAAGGCGAGTCAGTGTTATAGGTGAGTTTAACGCATGGGACGGCAGACGTAACCAAATGCGTCTTTTATCAGGCTCAGGTATTTGGGAAATTTTTATCCCGGGCTTACAGGACAGCGACCGTTATAAGTTTGAAATCAAAACCTCTCACGGTGACCTTATCCAAAAAAGCGACCCGTACAGTAAGTTTGCGGAATTAAGACCAAGCACCTCATCACTTGTTTTTGATATAAACAACTACAAGTGGCAGGATGAAAGCTGGTTTGAAAGCCGTAAAAATCAAGATAAGTACAACAGTCCAATGAACATCTACGAGGTACATTTGGGCAGTTGGAAAAGAGAGCCTGAATCAGGTCGCTTCCTCAGCTATGTAGAGCTTGCTGACAGCCTTGTTTCCTACGTAAAGGAAATGGGCTACACCCATATTGAGCTTTTACCTATTGAGGAACATCCCTTTGACGGCTCCTGGGGCTATCAGGTTACGGGCTACTATGCACCTACAAGCCGTTACGGTAACCCAAATGAGTTTATGTACTTTGTAGACAAGTGTCATCAGGCAGGCATAGGTGTTATTTTAGACTGGGTACCTGCACACTTCCCTAAGGACGCACACGGTCTTGCACGCTTTGACGGTTCTGCTCTTTATGAGCATGAAGACCCACGTCAGGGCGAACATCCTGAATGGGGTACGCTTATATTTAACTTCGGCAGAAATGAGGTTAAAAACTTCCTTATTGCAAATGCCCTTTACTGGATTGAAAAATTCCACATTGACGGCTTAAGAGTTGATGCTGTTGCATCTATGCTTTACCTTGACTATGCTAAGAGCGACGGTCAATGGGTAGCTAACCAATACGGCGGAAGAGAAAATTTAGAGGCTGTTGAGTTTATGAAGCACATGAACTCCGTTATTAATAAAATGCACCCTGAGGCATATATGATAGCCGAGGAGTCCACCTCATGGGCAGGGGTTACAAAATCTGCCGATGAAAACGGCTTAGGCTTCAGTCTTAAATGGAATATGGGCTGGATGAACGACTTTTTAGAGTATGTTGCCAAAGACCCTGTATACAGAAAATATCACCATAATAACTTAACCTTTGGTATGGTTTATGCTTATACAGAAAAGTTTGTACTTGTTTTAAGCCATGATGAGGTTGTTCACGGCAAGCATTCCATGCTTGACAAAATGCCCGGTGATTTATGGCAGAAGTTTGCCAACCTGAGGGCGGCATACGGCTTTATGTTCGGTCACCCCGGCAAAAAGCTGTTATTTATGGGCGGTGAATTCGGACAGTTTATTGAATGGAATGAAAAACGTCCTTTAGACTGGTTCCTCCTTGAGTATGACCACCATCGCACCATGCTTGAATATGTTAAGGACTTAAATCATCTTTACCTTGAAAATGATGCACTTTGGCTTGCGGACTTTAACGGTGAGGGCTTTGAGTGGATTGATTGTAACGATAATGAAAGGAGCATTTACTCCTTTATAAGACGAGGCAGTAAAAAGGAAAATACCCTTGTACTTCTCCTTAACTTTACACCTAATACCTATGAGGACTTTAGGGTAGGTGTACCTTTTGAGGGTGAATACGAGGAAATCTTTAACAGCGACTCACCTAAGTACGGCGGAAGCGGCGTTACTAACGAGGGAGTTAAGAAAAGCGATAAAATTGAGTACAACGGCAGACAGGACAGCATAGGCTTAAGGCTTGCTCCCCTTTCTGTAACCGTATTCAGAGCAAAATAATATTAGGGCTGTTTATTCAGCCCTTTTTTAAAGGAGAATAATATGAAAACACCAAAATACGGCATAATTTGTGCTGTTGCTATTACAGCTCTTTACATTTTTTACATTCTTTACAGCCTTATCTCAGGTAATGTAATTAACCGAGGGGAAATAACAACCGGGGTTATATTTGTATTAGGTATTATTACCGTTATAATTTTTGAATACAAGCACAAGGACGATGATAATACCGATGCGGATAATTGAATACCGTCACACTGTATCACTGTATACACTTGCCTCAATTTACCGTAATTTTCAAAATTCTGCAAAGCTAATGCCTGTCTTAGTAAAAGAATAGGTAATGAAAGGTATTTTAAAACTATGATAATATTACATATTACGGCATAAAATCAGTATTTTTATGCCGTAATATGTAAAAAAATAATGCCGACCACAATTGTGATCGGCATTACTGTTTTAAGACTGTTTTTTACAGCCCTGATTATATTATTCCTGAATATATGCAAGTAAAGCAATGTGTCTTGCTCTCTTAACAGCTGTAGTAAGCATTCTCTGATGCTTTGCACAGTTACCTGTAATTCTTCTTGGGAGGATTTTACCTCTTTCGGAAACATACTTACGTAACTTAGCTACATCCTTGTAATCAATAGAAGTAGCCTGCTCTGCACAAAAAGCACAAACACGCTTTTTTCTTCTGCCACGCTTTTTATTAATCATGGTTATTAACCTCCTTATAAAATATTAAAATGGTAAATCGCTGTCATCAGCATTATCATCTGAAATATAGATACCGTTAGGTGTATCGTTCCCTACAGGCTCTGACTTTGGATAGCTTGGTACATTATTCTGTGAATACTCGCTGCTGGCTCTGCTTTCACAAAAATCAAATTCTTCAACAACAACATCAGTTGCGTAACGCTTCTGACCGTTGTTATCTGTCCAGCTACGGTTTTCAAGTCTGCCTACAACAGAAATTCTGTTGCCCTTATGGAAGAACTTAGAAATATTCTCGCCACGCTTGCCGTAACAAACGCAGTTAAAGAAATCAGCATCAGGACCGCCTTCCCTCTTAAAAGCTCTGTCTACAGCTATAGAAAAGCTTGCAACAGCTACAGGCTCAGCAGACTGAGTATATCTGACCTCAACATCCTTAGTAAGTCGTCCGAGTAATATAACCTTGTTCATAATGACACCCCCAAAAATTAAGCCTCTTGCGCAATAACCAAATAACGAAGTACATTCTCCTTAATACGCATACGCTTTTCAAGCTCGATAGGAGCAGTAGCCGGTGCGCTGAAAGTAAAGAATGTGTAGATACCCTCATTTACCTTGTTGATTTCGTAAGCAAGTCTACGCTTACCCCACTCGTCAACCTTTTCGATTGTACCACCGAATCTTTCGATAAGAGCCTGTACATCAGCAAACTCAGCCTTAACAGCCTCTTCGTCAAGGTTAGGGTTAATAACCACTGTTAATTCATACTTCTTCATTGAATTTACACCTCCTTCTGGACTTTGGCCCTTGCTTTTGCAAGAGCAAGGATAATTTACCGTGTAACATCCGTCACACAATTAAAGATTATATCACATACTTTTAATTAAGTCAAGGCTTATTTTGCCTTAAATTAAGCAGTATAATAGTAAAAAATATTGTACCGAAAGGAGAATACCCTTATGGATATAAACGACTCACTTAACAAGCTTTTAAAGCTTGCCCTTGATAACCCCCGACTTAAAAAAGAGCTTCTTGCTACAAGGACAGCCTCTGACCCTATGGATAAATTCTGCCAGATAGCAACCGAAAACGGCTGTCCCATTTCGGTAGGAGAAATGTTTACCTTAAATCAAACCCTTTGTGACAATCTCCTTAAAAGCACTAACGGCGGCGCCACCTACCCTATAGATGATTGGGCAGACGCCTATGAAATGTTTATGTCCTCCTTGATTTAAAAAGCAATGTGGATTAAATCTCTGTTCTGTAATTGATTATACATCACTCCGTTGGAGATTTTCTCCTCGTAATCAATAAAAAAGCACCCTTTTCGGGGGTGCTTTTTGCGTATTTATTATTCGCTAATTTTAGCAGCATTAACCTTAACGCTTGGACCCATAGTTGTTGTAAGAACAACACTCTTAAGATAGGTACCCTTAGCAGCTGAAGGCTTAGCCTTAACAATAGCGCTCATAAGAGTCTGGAAGTTTTCTTGAAGCTTTTCAGGACCGAAGGAAACCTTACCGATTGGAACATGGATAATGTTTGTCTTGTCAAGACGGTACTCAATCTTACCTGCCTTAATGTCCTCAATAGCCTGTGTAACATTCATAGTAACAGTACCTGCCTTAGGGTTTGGCATAAGACCCTTAGGACCCAGTACACGACCGATACGACCTACAAGACCCATCATATCAGGTGTAGCTACTACAACGTCAAAATCAAACCAGTTTTCACCCTGGATTTTTGCAATCATATCCTCTGCACCAACGTAATCAGCACCTGCTTTAACAGCCTCATCAGCCTTATCGCCCTTAGCGATAACAAGTACACGTACAGTCTTACCTGTACCATGAGGCAGGACAACAGCACCTCTAACCTGCTGGTCTGCATGACGGCTGTCAACACCGAGGCGGATATGAGCCTCAACTGTTTCGTCAAACTTAGCGGAAGCAACCTGTGGAATTAATGCACAAGCAGCATCCATATCGTATAATGTAGCTCTGTCTACGAGCTTAGCCTTTTCGAGATATTTCTTTCCTCTTTTCAAAATAGTTCCTCCTTATGTGGTAATATCGGGAGAATTGTCCCTCCCACTTAATAGCTTAAAAGATTTAAGCAATAACAGTTAAAATTAGTCCTCAACAACAATACCCATACTTCTTGCTGTGCCGCTGATCATACTGATAGCAGCATCAAGAGAAGCAGCGTTAAGGTCAGGCATCTTCTGCTCAGCAATCTTAGCAACGTCAGCCTTTGAAATCTTAGCAACCTTAGTCTTGTTAGGTGTACCTGAACCTGACTCAATCTTGCAAGCCTTCTTAAGAAGAACAGCAGCAGGAGGAGTCTTAGTGATAAATGTAAAACTCTTATCCTGATATACAGTGATTACAACAGGGATAATAAGACCTGCATCCTTAGCAGTTCTTTCGTTGAACTCCTTACAGAAGCCCATAATGTTTACACCATGCTGACCTAAAGCAGGACCAACAGGTGGTGCAGGTGTAGCCTTACCTGCAGCAATCTGTAACTTAATATAACCTTGTACTTTCTTTGCCATTTTAAAAGGCACCTCCTATAATGTGGTAATTAGCGGGATTTTCCCTCCCACGGAAAGCTAAGCTTTCCATCATATCAGTTCACAAAGTACATAATGTACTATTTTTGTAAGCCAAAGCTTACATACCTTTAACCTGGTTAAAACCAAGCTCCATCGGGGTTTCACGCCCAAACATGGATAACATAACAGTAACTGTTTTCTTATTCATGTTAATTTCCTTTACAACGCCGACAGAATCAGCAAAAGGACCGCTTGTAACAAGTACGCTGTCACCCTCTTCTATATCCAGATCGGCAACGGAAATAGTTTCAATGCCCATAGCCATAACCTCTTCATCAGTGAGAGGAACAGGCTTTGAACCGGGACCTACAAAGCTTGTAACACCTCTTGTGTTACGCACAACATACCAGGTATCGTCATTCATAATCATTTTAAGCAGTACATAGCCGGGAAAAACCTTTCTCTGTACAACCTTTTTCTGACCGTTCTTGTACTCAACCTCATCCTCAACAGGTACTGCTACCTCTTGAATTACGTCCTGCATACCACGGTTTGCAACAAGCTTTTCAATGTCGGCCTTTACCTTGTTTTCATAACCTGAGTAGGTATGTACAACATACCATCTCACTTGATTTTCCTGTTCAGACATACAATCGACCTCATTTACAAAAAGAATTAACCGACTAACCCTATAAGTGCATCGTAACCGTAGTTAATGCCTGTATCAAGACCAAATATAATTGCACCTAATACAAAGCACATTACAAGCACTATAACAGTTTCCTTGGCAACCTCCTGCTTTGTAGGCCATGTAATCTTTTTATACTCAGCCTTGTGTGCAGCAAACCAGTCGCTTAACGAAAATTTCTTTTTGTCTTCCGCCTTTTTGTTGTCCTTTTTCTTTTCAGGCTCTGAAGCAATAGTGTTTTTGTTTTCTTCCAATTTCATTACGCCCCTTTCTCAAAAGGTGTTGAGAATTACTTTGTTTCTCTGTGTAATGTGTGCTTACCGCAGAATTTGCAGTACTTTTTGGTTTCCATTCTTTCAGGATGTACCTTCTTGTCCTTCATGGTATCGTAATTTCTCTGCTTACAATCAGTACATGCCAATGTAATTCTTGTTCTCAAGACTTCCACCTCTCTTTTATTAACTCTTTAACAAAAAACGCCGACGCAGTATCAATTAATTGTGTTTTTTCGTGAGATGTTGCACACAAAAAAAAGACGACATGCGTCTTTATCATAATAACATAACCTATATCTCTTGTCAACACCTTTTAGGTTAAATTTGACACAAATTAAAATATATGCTATTATTTTTATCATAATAACATAACATAGGCTTGATTGCAAGCAAATTTTACTTAGGAGGCTTATATGAACGAAGAAAGAGATGATTTAATTTACCTTACAGACGATGAGGGCAACGAGGAAGCCTACAGCTTTCTTGACTTAATAGAGTATGAGGGCTGTGAGTATGTGGTGCTTTACCCTGAGGGTGATGATAATTGCGACACTGTTGAAATACTGAGGGTTGAGGACTTAAATGAAGAGGAGGACGCCTATATCCCTGTTGAGTCCGAGGAAATACTTGATGCAGTATTTAATATATTTAAGGAAAAGAATAAAGAGGATTTTGATTTTGAGTAATTTAAAGCCCTCCTGCGGTTTAATGCAGGAGGGCATATTTTTTAGCAGCTGTAATAGATTGGTCTATTTTAACAAATAAAATAAATTAAGCTTATCAGCCTAAAATACCCTTAATATAGGAAGCAATTTCTTCATTCTTGCAGTTTGCAAAGAATAATTCACCAAACTTAGCCCCTGCTACGGTTTCCTTTAAGAAGTCCTGGTCAATGTTCTTTAAAATTGTCATCATATCTGTATGAGTAACCTTCTTAACCTCGTCAAGAATTTTCTTATTTCTCTGCTCAGGTACTGCTCTTTCTCTTGGGTAGCCCTGACCCGGCTCACAGCCGAAAAGCTTTTCAAAAGTATACTGTAAATTAAGCTCAGCACCCCATCCAAAGCCCTTAGCAAACGGAAAAGCTACAGCATTGCCGTTGTTAATCTGTGCAAACATATATCCGTCTGACACATCTACAATATGACCGCAAAGCACGTTAGGGAATGAATTAAGCGCAAGCATTGCACCCTCACCTGTACCACAGCCTGTTACAACAAAGTCAGCTGCACCGCTGTTAAGGAGAATAGCCGCAAGCAAGCCTGCCTGTACATAAGTAAGCTGTGCCTCATCCTCGGCAGAATACATACCGTAGTTATGAACCTCATGACCCATAGGCTCAACTACTGACTTAAGTGTATTGCAAATCATTTCATTCTTAGCCGCCTGACTGTTTTCATTAATTAAAGCAATTTTCATTTTTATATCACCTTTCCTTAAACAAATTATAATAAAAATATATCCTATAGCTGAAATTTTGTCAATAGCAGTCAAAGCAATATATTTATAAAAAAATTTAACCAAATCCGTTTTTTGGTACTTTTATTAATCTATAATAAAGGGGTAGATAAAACAAGTTTTTTAGGACAAATGTTACAGTTATATTGTTTTTCGATAAAATGTTCTATTTTATCTTGACATTGTGCCAACATTTGGATATAATACAAACAAAAGTTGAACAGATGTTCGCAGAAGGAGGCTAATTTATGAATAACAATCGCTTAATTAAAATATATCTTGCAGTCACTGCTGTTTCAATCCTGCTTTTTACGGCAAGCTATATATTAAATTGGTTTTTTGCCGAAAGTATGACGGTTATATACGCAACTACACTCCCTTTTTTAGCTATAGCTGTAGGTGCTGTTTTAGCCCTTGCCTTTACCCCCGAGGAAATAACCCCAAAGGCAGTAAGAGTACCCGAAACAAGAAATAACGTTATAGTGCTTAAAGCCTGCAGAAAAAGAAACAATAATTACTACCCTTTAAAAAAGATTTCTTAATCATTTTTTCATTATTTGTTGCAAATTATGAACAAATTGTAAAATCGATTTTTTTACAAAAAAAACTCTTGCATTTTATCTTTTACTGTGGTACTATACTCACATAGGAGTTGAACTCCTATAAAAACGAATAAATAAATATGTGAAAAAGGCAAACTTGTTGAAAGGCAAGGACGCAAAGCCTCAGGTCTAAGGCATTAGCTAAGACAGCTGGGTTACCTAAATATTTAATTTTGCGTAACTCAGTTTGGACTAACGGTTTAAATTGAGTTTTTTTGGTTTATAAAATATCCTCCCCCCCTATTGGATATAATTTCTAATTTACATATTTATTTATCCTAAATTGAAGCTTACCCCGAGCTTCAATTCATATAATATCCTCCCCCCTATTGGATATTGACGTATTTACTTTTACGGCGGGGCCCGTTGCTCCGCCACGCATGTAATATCCCTCCCCCCTATTGGATATTAACATATTTATTTGACAGCCGAGGGTTTTTCCCTCGGAGAATATAATATCCTCCCCTACCGGATATTTATATAGCATCAAAGGCAATCGCATAAGCGGTTGCTTTTTTGCTTTTACGGAAGGTGTGTATAATTTGATTATTATACACACCATTGCAATTATGTTATACATTGCATAATTTTTTCCCTTAAATTTTGTATAATCTTTGTTTGTGCAATCACAGATTTTTTATTGAATTTAAGTGTATATAAGTGTATAATTAATTTATATTAATGTATTAAAAGCAAATCAAACAAAATTGGGGGCGGTCTATTTGAAAAAAAGTTCTGAGCAGGAAAAATTTGAATTCAGACCCCTTATTACACTTATAGGAATACTTTCAGCCATGCTTATTATAGGCATCGGCTTTGTTTCATACACATACAATACTCTTATAAACGAAGCAATCTCCTACATAGGCGAAATATGTGAATTAGGGGCAAGTAACATCAGTAAAAAACTTGATACCAACATTTACGCTCTGGAGTCATATGCCCCCTATTTAAGCACTGTGCAAAGCTCTGACGCTAAGCATATTATCGACCTTTTAGAGGATGAATTAGCCTTAAACGGGCATAGTATGATGCGTGTTTCCTATGCAAACAGAGAGGGTAAGGGCTACACCGTACGCAATGACGGAGTTGTAAACTACATAGACATACACGATAAGGACTATTTCAAAAATACCTTAGAAGGTAATATTACCGTATCACCAACTGTAATAGACTATGTTACAAGGCAACCTGTTAATATTTATGCACTTCCTGTTTTTAACAACAATGTAATAGTAGGTACTCATATGGGCGTCTGCCTTTCCTCATCTCTTGAAACAGCAATTCTGGACAGCTATTTCGGAGGAAACGGTATTGCTTATATTGTAGATAACAATATGAACCGTGTTATTGACAGTCAGTATTCCGATGAAGAAAACTACAACCCTTATAAGGACCTTAATATAAGCGAAGAAACACTTCAGAAAATAATCGAGCTTATTAATGAAAAGCCTGATAAGGGTACACTATTGATTAAAACCGAAGATAATAAAGGCTATTATTTGACTTACAGCCCCATAAACACTGCAAACTGGTATCTGCTCCTTGCAGTACCACGCACTTATGTTATGAAAAACGCCGTACAAGTAGTATTTATAAGCCTTGTGGTGCTTGCAGTTGCCTTAATAAGTGTAGTTGCCTTTATGCAATACTTAGAGAGCATAAAGCGTTCAAACAGAGAAAGGCTTTACAAGCAAATTTACTTTGACGATTTAACCGAGCTTTACAGTAAAAACGGCTTTGCCCTTAAAGCAGGGCAGATGATTACCGAAGATAAATCATCTTACGCCATTATCTTTTGCGATATAGACAATTTCCGTACCATAAATGAGCTTTTCGGCTATGACACAGGTACAGCCATACTGAGAAATATAGGCAGTATTATAGCCAAGAACCTTAACGAGGGCGAAATTGCCTCAAGAGTATCCGGTGATGACTTTGTAATGCTTGTCAAGTATACAGATGACCAACAGATTATTAACCGAGTTAACGGCTTAATTGAACAGTTAAGCAATTACGACTTTGATGAAAACCATACAAACTATAACATTGTAACCTACTATGGTATTTACAAGCTGGAGGATAATCCAAGTGCCGACAATTGGGAAAGCTATATTGATAAGGCTAAGCTTTCTCTTACAGGTATTCAGCAAAAGAGAATATCTGCCTATGCCTTTTACAATGAGGGGCTTCAGCAACAAATGCACTTTGAGGCAGAGCTTGAAAACGATGCACAGCAGGCACTTAAGGACGGGGACTTCCTGGTATATATCCAGCCTAAGTTTGATGCAAAAACTCTTAAGCTTGCAGGCGGTGAGGCTCTTGTAAGGTGGCAGCACAAAACAAAGGGCTTTCTTACACCTAATAAATTTATCACTCTGCTTGAAAAAACAGGTCTTATAACCGAGGTTGATATGTATGTATACGATCAGGTTTGCAGAATGCAAAAAAAGTTACTTGACGAGGGTTATACACCTTTACCTATATCGGTTAACCAGTCAAGACTTCACCTTTACCAAAGTAACTACATTGACAACCTGAAAGTTATTTTAAATAAGTATGACTTACCCGCTGAATATGTTGAGCTTGAAATTACGGAAAGCATCGCCTTAAGCTCAGGTGATGTGCTTGAAAAGGCAGTAAAACATATTCATCAGATAGGCTTTACCGTATCAATGGATGACTTTGGTTCAGGTGAGTCATCTCTTAACATCTTAAAGGATATTGATATTGACGTGCTTAAACTTGACAGAATGTTCTTCCTTGAAACGGAAAACAACCTTAAAGCAAGGCAGATTATAAAGAGTATAATTGATATGGCTAATCAGCTTAATATCAGTACCGTTGCAGAGGGTGTTGAAAATGAAAGCCAGCTTAAATTCCTTCAGGAGGCAGGCTGTGACCTTGTGCAGTGTTATCACTTTGCCAAGCCTATGCCTTATGAGGATTTTGAAAAGCTTTATAAGGACCATATTAAAAATGAAAACAATAAAGATAATAGGTAAGCTAAAAAGGGATACTCGTTGAAGTATCCCTTTTATTTGCACACAATCTATATATAACAAAAGTTACCGGAATTATTATATGTTTACGCTACTGTCTTTAGGTTATTCGTAAATACAGTTATACATCTTTTATATCCCAATAGGAATTTACAATATCCCAGCATTCATCTGAGCTATCCTTATTAATAAGGTAGTCAACAAACAAGTCCTCTGTTTCCTGACTTCTGTCCTTTAACAAAGCCCTGTATGCCTCCTTATAAGGCAGTCCGTAAGAGCCGTCAGCAATAATCATCTTAGCTAATTTATATGCCTTTTCCCTATCGGCTTTTGAAAAATAAATTAAGGCATATGTAAGTCTTAAAACATCCGACTTGTTATCTTCAAACCATTTATCCGTTAATTTGTCCATTATTTCCGTATCTTCAAGACCAACAGCATAGATTGCGGTAAGCTCCTCAATATCAGGGTATTCTTCTGTTTTGAATTTCATATCAGTCAACAGATTGTGTATAAGGGTATAGTTTTTTGCAGTAAATTCTTCTATGGGCGTTCTCGTCTTTTTTGTAATTTTACAGGCATTATCAAAGGGTACTTTTATAGCGGAAAAAAGCAGACTTTCTCCCTCATTTTTATTAATATTATAACCGTTTGCTTTGATTATTGTAAGACAATTCAACACCTCACCGCATATTGCCGCCGCAACAGCCTTATGATGCCCGTCAAGTAAGGCACTGAAAAATCCGCCTTCATAATATGCAATCCCACGAGGAAGCTTGCCGTCCCTTTTTATAATTTCAGTGTAATAATTAACACGCTCTCTATTTATCAGCTTATCTGACTGAGTAGGATAAAGATAGGCAGGAAAACCATCTACAGTACAATACAATTCATTAAAATAAAAGCCTTGGCAGGTACCCGTAAACATAGTAGGCTCATTGGGAATGTCATAAAAAAATTTGCCATCACCGTTTGTAGGGAAATACGGTATATCCGCTAACAGATAAATTCCGTCACTTAAAAGCCCTAAAAGAGGACTAAGAATTTCAACTGATTTATTAATATTAACATAGTCGGAATTAACAGCCTGTCTTACCTGTTCTAACTCACTGCAATTAATATTTTCAATTCCGTAACCTACTGCAAGCAAGCCTAAACAGGTAGGGCAAACAGGTTTTTCCGCCTGTAATAAAGGAAAACCATTTAACATAAGGTGAGAGTTGTATTGGTAATCAACCTTATCTATTTTTCCATATACGTGCTTCAAAGTGTCTTTTCCGTTCTTTACAGAAAACATTATTGCAGAATTACACCACGGATATTTATCCACATTAATATTTTCCGTTATTGTTATTCTCGGCATTGTGGATTTACCCTTAAAAAAATCAACTATACTCATTCTACACTCCCCTAAAAACCTTTACATATACAAAAACTCCCCGCACTAAGGTGCAGGGAGTTAAGTTTATCAGCCTCTCATATCTCTGTTTATATCAAAGATGTCAAGCTTATCCTCATCAATCTGTTTTTCCATAACCTCAACCATAGCCGTAAAGGTATCCATTGAGGTAACAAGGGTAACAGAGCTTTCAACTGCCGTACGGCGGATTTTGAAGCCGTCGGAGTTTTTATTGTTAGCCTTCTTTGGTATATCAACAATTAAGTCAACTACACCGCTGCGAATAGTATCTATAATGTTAGGTACACCCTCACTTATCTTCTTAACTGTCTTAACAGGAATACCTGCCTCCTCAACAGCCCTTGCTGTGCCTGAGGTTGCAACAAAGTGACAGCCAAGCTTTTCAAGACGCTTAGCAAGCTCAACAAACTCGGCATGGTCCTTACTTCTTACGGTAGCAATTATTGTACCGCCGGGCTTAGGAAGCGTCATGCCTGCCGCAAGGAAGCCCTTGTAAAGTGCATTCTGGAGGTTATAGCCAACACCTAATACCTCGCCTGTAGAACGCATTTCAGGTCCTAAACTAACCTCTACCTGAGGAAGTTTTTCCGTAGAGAATACAGGCACCTTAACGGCAACCACGTTAGGTGTATCGCAAATACCTGTGCCGTAGCCCATATCAGCAAGCTTTTCTCCAAGCATAACTCTTGTAGCAATATCAATTACAGGCACACCTGTTACCTTTGTAATGTAAGGCACCGTTCTTGAGGAACGTGGATTTACCTCGATAATATTAAGCTCACCATTATAGTCGATAAACTGAATATTAATCATACCGATAACCTTAAGGGCAACGGAAATCTTTTTGGTTTCGTCCATAATCTGTGCCTTAATCTCCTCGCTTATATGCTGAGGAGGATAGATTGAGATACTGTCGCCTGAGTGAATACCTGCTCTCTCCAAATGCTCCATAATACCGGGGATATATACATCTGTACCGTCACAGATTGCATCTACCTCAATTTCACGACCGCTTAAGTATCTGTCAATAAGTACGGGGTTTTTGCTGTCCTTTTCAAATGCCTCTGCAAGGTACTTGACAAGCTCCTCCTCATTGTAGGTAATTTCCATACCCTGACCGCCCAAAACATAGCTTGGTCTTACAAGTACGGGATAACCTAAACGCTCAGCAACACTCTTGCCTTGTTCAATGCTCCATACGCCTTCGCCCTTTGGACGCTTAATACCAAGCTGTTCAAGGATTTCATCAAACTTTTCTCTATCCTCTGCCGCATCAATCTGCTCAGGCTTAGTACCGTAGATAGGTATATTCATTTCATCAAAGAATTTAGCAAGCTTAATTGCCGTCTGACCGCCGAACTGGAGAATTACACCGTCAGGACGCTCCTTTTCAACTACATTAAGCACATCCTCTTCAGTAAGAGGCTCAAAGTACAGCTTATCAGCTGTATCAAAGTCTGTACTTACGGTTTCGGGGTTATTGTTTACTATAATAGTCTGAATACCTGCTTTTTTAAGGGACATAATTGAGTGAACAGAGCAGTAGTCAAACTCGATACCCTGACCTATTCTGATAGGTCCTGAGCCGATAACCATAACCTTCTTCTTATCGGAGATAATTGACTCGTCCTCCATATCATAGCTTGAGTAGTAGTAAGGTGTCATAGCCTCAAACTCACCTGCACAGGTATCAACCATTTTAAATACAGGCATAATGTCATACTCCTTACGGAGCTTGTAAATATCAGGAGGTGTACAGCCTACAAAGCGTGAAATTGCCTTGTCTGAGAAGCCCTTTTCCTTAAAGTATCTTAAGTTTTCAGCGTTAAAGTCCTCAAGATTCATGGACTTTAACTCCTCCTCAAGCTCTACAATGTTGTTGATTTTATTAACAAAGAATGGGTCCATACCTGTAATCTGGCATACCTTTTCCACTCTGTAGCCACGTCTTAGCATTTCCGCAAGGTCAAAAAGTCTTTCATCATCAGGCACCTGAACTCTCTGCTTAAGCTCGTCAAGGCTTCTTGCCGTAGAGGACTTTCTCTCTAAGCCGTACTGACCTATTTCAAGAGAACGGATACCCTTTAATAATGCCGCCTCAAAGCTCTTACCGATACTCATAACCTCACCTGTAGCCATCATCTTTGTACCTAAGGTTCTCTTAGCACCAAAGAACTTATCAAAGGGCCAACGTGGGAATTTAAGCACTACATAGTCGATTGTAGGCTCAAAGCAGGCAACGGTTTTGCCTGTAACGGCATTCTTAATTTCGTCAAGATTGTAACCCAAAGCAATTTTTGCCGCAACCTTAGCTATAGGGTAGCCTGTTGCCTTTGACGCAAGAGCAGAGGAACGGCTGACACGAGGGTTAATTTCAATTACGGCATAGTTGAAGCTGTTAGGGTCAAGGGCAAACTGCACATTACAGCCACCCTTAATTTCAATAGAGTCAATAATATCTATAGCAGCCTTTCTGAGCATCTGGTACTCATAGTCTGTAAGGGTTTGAGCAGGAGCAACAACAATACTGTCACCTGTGTGTACACCTACCGGGTCAACGTTCTCCATTGAACATACGGTAATACAGTTACCTGCACCGTCACGCATAACCTCAAACTCAATTTCCTTCCAGCCTGCAATACTCTTTTCAATAAGCACCTGACCTACACGGCTTAAATGTAAGCCCTGGGTACAAATTTCCCTAAGCTCAGCCTCGTTAGCAGCAATACCGCCGCCTGTGCCGCCTAAGGTATAAGCAGGACGAACAATAACGGGATAACCTATTTTTTCCGCAAAAGCAACAGCCGACTCCACATCTGTTACAATATCACTGTCTACTATAGGCTGATTTGTTCTTTCCATAAGCCTTTTAAAGCTATCTCTGTCCTCACCCTCCTTAATAGAGGCAATTGAGGTACCGATAACATTTACATTATACTTATCAAGTATACCCTTGTCATAAAGCTCACAGCTAAGGTTAAGACCTGTCTGACCGCCCATACCTGCAATAATGCTGTCAGGACGCTCCTTAGCAATAACCTTTTCAAGAAAATCAACGGTAAGCGGCTCAATATATGTGTAGTGAGCCATACCTATATCTGTCATAATTGTAGCAGGGTTTGAGTTTACAAGTACAACCTCAACGCCCTCCTCCTTAATGGACTGGCAAGCCTGTGTACCTGAGTAGTCAAACTCGGCAGCCTGTCCGATAACTATAGGACCTGAACCTATAACAAGAACCTTTTTAATTGAATTATCCTTAGGCATTAGTCTTAACCTCCTCAATAATCTTTAAAAATCTGTCAAAAAGCACCTGGGTATCAAGTGGTCCGGGACTTGCCTCAGGGTGGAACTGTACTGAATAGATAGGCTTTGTCTTATGACGTATACCCTCAATACTTCCGTCATTTACATTTATAAAGGTAGGCTCTACCTCGTCGCAAAGGTCGCATACCACATAGTTGTGGTTCTGGCTTGTAATATAAACTCTGCCTGTCTGTAAATCCTTAACAGGGTGGTTACCGCCATGGTGACCGAATTTAAGCTTAGTTGTGTTACAGCCTAAAGCAAGGCTTATAAGCTGATGACCCAAGCAGATACCAAGTACAGGCTTACCGCTTTCAATAAGAGCCTTTACCGTATCTACAATTTCAGGTATATCCTTAGGGTCACCCGGGCCGTTGCCCAAGAAGATAGCATCAGGATTAACCGCAAGTATTTCATCTGCCGAAGTATAGGCAGGGAATACACTAAGCTTACAGCCACGCTTTGAAAGGTCACGTATAATACCGTTTTTAATACCGCAGTCAAGGACTGCAAGGTGTGTGCCTATACCGCTTACGGTATAAGGCTCATCAATAGTTACTTCTTTAACCACATTTACGTTGGTGCAGGTATCAAACTTCTGCTTAATCTGGCTTGGTGTAAGGTCGTCAACTCTTGTGGTAATAATACCCTTCATACAGCCCTTTTCTCTTATGGTTCTTGTTAAGGCTCTTGTGTCTATGCCCTCAAGTCCCATAATCTTATTCTGTCTTAAATAGCCGTCAAGCTCCATTTCACAACGCCAGTTATTTGGCATATCACATTTTTCTCTTACAACAAGAGCCTTAAGGAAGGGCTTACGACTTTCCATATCATCAAGGTTAATGCCGTAGTTACCGATAAGAGGATAGGTCATAGTTACAATCTGACCTGCAAAGGAGGGGTCTGTAATAGTTTCCTGATAGCCTGTCATACCTGTGGTAAATACAACCTCACCGACAGTTTCCTTAATATAGCCGAAGGCGTTACCCTTAAACTTCATACCGTTTTCAAGTATTAATTCAGCCTTTATGGTTTTTTCCATGGTTAAATACATCTCCTTAAATCATTTTTCATATCAATACAAGCCTGTCTTGCAGCAAGTGCAAACTGTGTTTCATCGTTGAAGCAGGTCTTATACTCCTCCTTCATATGTGCTGCAATTATGCCTCTTGATGAATTTACAACAGCACCTATGCCGTTGTTATCAAAGCAGACTGCCAAATCCTCTGCCTTACCGCCCTGGGCACCGTAGCCCGGTACAAGGAAGAAGGTGTGAGGCATAAGCTCTCTTAATTTCTTAGCCTGCTCAGGGTGGGTTGCACCTACTACAGCACCTACTGCACTGTAGCCGTTTTCCCCTATTAAATCAGCACCCCATTTTTCAATCAGTAAGCCCATTTTCTGATAAACTGTCATACCGTCAAACTCTAAATCCTGTATTTCACCGCTGTTTGGGTTAGAGGTTTTTGCAAGGATAAAAAGCCCCTTGTCAAAAGCCTTGCAGTCCTTAATAAAAGGTGTTACACCGTCAGAGCCTAAGTAGGCATTGATAGTTACAAAGTCCTGATGAAAGTCTGAGTCAAAAACATTCTCTCCTACCGTAACCTGACCTAAAAATCCGTCTGAATAAGCCTCTGCTGTTGATGAAATATCGCTTCTTTTAATATCGCCTATAACCACAAGTCCCTTTGACTTGGCATAGGCACAGGTTTTGGCATATGCCTTAATGCCCTCAATTCCGTATCTTTCATACATAGCAATCTGAGGTTTTACGGCAGGTACAATATCCCAAACAGCGTCAATTATTGCCTTATTAAACCTGTACATTGACTTAGCCGCAGCCTTTTTTGTGTAGCCGTACTTAGTGTAGTACTTGTCGGTTATATATGCAGGAATATAGTTAAGCCTTGGGTCAAGACCTACTACTGTAGGATTGCCCGTTTGCTGAATTTTTGTAATTAAGGTATCAATAATCATAGTCATCCTCCTTACTGAATTACTCCGTACTTGGCAACAACCTTACCGCCTACAATTGTGTAAGCTGCAATACCCTTGACCTTTCTGCCGTCAAAAGGTGTGTTCTTGCCCTTGCTGTACATTTTGCTCTTATCAATTGTGTACTCCGTATCAGGGTCAATTATGGTTATATCGCCTCTTGAACCCTCGGAAAGGTTGCCAATATCTGTTCTGCCTAAGATTTTTGCAGGGTTTGCTGACATTTTTTCAATAAGCTGATAAGGTGTAAGCCAGCCACCCTCTACAAGCTCCGTAATTGAAAGTGCAAGAGAGGTTTCAAGCCCTACTATACCGTTTGCCGCCTTTTCAAACTCGCAATTCTTTTCATCAACATGATGAGGAGCATGGTCTGTTGCTATTACCTGTAAAATATCCTCCTTAAGAGCCTGCTTCATAGCATATACATCTCTTTTGCTCCTGAGAGGAGGGTTCATTTTAAAGTCGGCGTCATATTCCTTTATATCCTCGTCACATAAGGTAAAGTGATGAGGTGTAACCTCTGCCGTTACCTTTACGTTCCGCTCCTTAGCCTGCTTTATAAGCTCCACACTTCCTGCTGTGCTTATATGGCATAAATGGATAGAGGCACCTACACTGTCGGCAAGTATCATATCTCTTGATACAATAACCTCCTCGCTGTCGTTGCTTATACCCTTTAAGCCTAAAAGTGCCGCCTGATTTCCTGCGTTCATACTGCCCTTGCCTGCAAGGAGAGCGTCCTCACAGTGGTCAAACACAGGCATATTAAACATACTTGCATACTTTAAGGCAGTTTTCATAAGAGCTGAATTTGCAACGCTCTTGCCGTCCTCAGAGATAGCACAGGCACCTACTGCTGACATTCTGCCGATGTCTGCAAGCTCCTCGCCTAACTGTCCCTTGGTGATTGCACCTATGGGCAATACATTTACTATAGCCTCTCTGTCTGCCTTAAGCTTGATATATTCCACCATAATTTCATTATCTGTAACGGGGCTTGTGTTAGGCATGGCACAGATTGTGGTAATACCGCCTGCCGCCGCCGCCATACTGCCTGTTTTTATGGTTTCCTTTTTTTCAAAGCCCGGTTCTCTTAAATGCACATGCAGGTCAATAAGACCCGGAGTTACCCACATACCGGAGGCATCAATAACTTCATCAGCCTCTTCATTTATTGCAGTATCCACCTTTGCAATTTTGCCGTCACAAACAAGCACGTCCATAACCATATCAATACAGTTTGCGGGGTCTATTACCCTACCGCCCTTAATCAAAAGCTTCATAAAATACCTCCTTATCTGTCAGCCTCGGTAAGAAGCTTTAAAATTGCCATTCTAACTGCTACACCGTTTTTAACCTGAACGTTAATTACGGAATTTTTACCGTCTATAACCTCTGTTGAAAGCTCCACACCCCTATTTACCGGACCGGGGTGCATAACAAGCACGTCCTTTTTAGCGTACTTAAGCATTTCCGCATTTACACCGAAAAGGCTTGAATACTCTCTTAAGCTTGGGAAAGGCATATTCTTTTGTCTTTCAAACTGTATTCTGAGACCCATAACAACATCGGCATTTTCAACAGCACCCCTTATATCGCTTGTAACCTCTACACCTAAAGAACGCATTGAACCGCTTATAAGGGTTGAAGGACCTGCAAGGGTAACATTTGCACCCAGCTTGGTAAGTCCGAAGGCGTTGCTTCTTGCCACCCTTGAATGGGAGATGTCGCCTAAGATAGTTACATTAAGACCCTCAAAGCGTTTTTTATAATCCATAATGGTAAACAAGTCAAGAAGTGCTTGGGTAGGATGCTCGTTTGAGCCGTCACCTGCATTTATTACAGAGGCATTTACATTTCTTGCAAGTACATCAGCCGCACCTGTAAGCTGATGTCTTATTATCATTACATTAATACCCATCTGGTCAAGTGTTTTACCTGTATCAATAAGGCTTTCGCCCTTGCTTACACTGCTTGTGGCAACACCTAAGTCCTTAACTATGGCACCCAGATAATCTCCCGCAAGCATAAAGGACATTCTTGTACGGGTAGAATTTTCATAAAACATTGTAACGATACTGCTTTTTTTAAGCTCGTCACTTCTGAGAGAGGGATTATCTATCCTTTCTTTCATAACCTTTGCCGTTTCAAGGATAGTCATAATTTCGTCGCTACTTAAGTCCCTAAGCCCCAAAAGATCTTTTCTGTTAAACATACTTTACCCTAACCTCCTTTAAAAAATTACTACACTGCCTGTATTTTACCCCGAAGGGCAATAAAAAAGACAATAAAAAGGGCTTTAAAAACACTCTTTCCATTGTCTTTGTTCTTTAACGGAACAGCAAATAAAAATAGAAGGAAAAGGTATATTATCAAGTTTAGGCATTTTATGTCTGCAAGTGATAGCATAGCTCATAGTTTGTTCCTCCTTTTTTATTGTTTGTATCTAATCGATTGTAACACTAAAGGCGGAACTTGTCAACAAATTCCGCCATAAAATATCATATATAGATTTTAGAAAAAAAGGTTAATTTTTTGTATATTTTTCTTTAAACTTTTCTATTGACAAAATATCAAGCCTGACCATTCAATACAATAGTCAGAATTGTCGCACAATCATTTGAGGTTATACCTCCGTCACCGTCTGCATCAGCTATATCTGCATAATTACTTATGGTTTCATTTACGGTATTGTTAAGCAAATTAGTTAAAAGTGTTGAGGCGTCCGATGCGGTTACGAAATTATCCCCATCTATATCACCCTTTTCAACAATGTAAAGTATATTAAATGAATTCTTACAATAGCTTTCGGCAACGCTTCCCTTGATGCAATGCACAGTCAGATTATCTCCGTACCCTATAGCAAAGGTGCCAAATTCAACCTGTGAATTATATACATATAAATCAGTAAGGTTATTGTACTTATTTATAGCCAATGTTCTTACTGTTTTAACCTGTTCGGGTATAGTGTAGCTTGAACCTGCTTTATTGGCAGGGTAAAAGAGTAACTCCCCTGTATTACTGTTTATAAGGACACCGTCAATATCAGTAAATACAGGATTTCCCTCTTCAACCTTAATCTCCTCTAAGCAAGGGGTATTTAAAAATGGGTATAAGCCGTAGTCACCCATATTTTCCGTGCCTATTTCCTCTACGGTAGCAGGGATAGTAATACTTTTTACTACATCGTTGTCAGCAAAAGCATTCACGCCCAGACTTGTTACCTTTTCACCGTTAATTTCTGCAGGGATAACTATATATTCCTCTGTACCGTTATATTTTTCAATACAGCCGTTATTAAAAGTAAAATCCTCTGAAGCAAAGGCTGTAAGAGATAAGGAAAATGCACCTACTGCAGTAGTTAAAATAAATAATAGTTTTTTCATATCAAAGCACCTCCTCATCATTTAAAAGAACTGCTAATTCCATAGGACTATTAACATCAATATATGCCGATAAATCAACAAATACATCTTGACTATCAACAATTCCGTCATTATTATAATCCATCACCGACATCTTTTGATTTTAATCTCCTTTCACATAACACATAAACACACTATTTACCGCCATATTTTCAACTTGCACACCTTCTTTCACTTCAATATTTTTTATAGTACATATTAGTCTTTCCATGTTAACATTTCTAACACCATGTTATTTATAAAACCATACTTATATTTATATTATATAACTCATTATTCTATATTTTAAGTATAATAATTGTATTTAATTTATATCCTTAATATCTACCGTATATTTCCTTTAATTTTCTATTGACACAATTTAAGTTTTACTGTTTATGTTAATATGTTTTTGTTTTCATCTGCACTTGTTTGTACTCCGTTTATTGCCTTTAGTTCATTTTATCAGCTCATATGATTTAAGTATTTCCGTAACTAAAACCAGTACAAGGCATATAATATACAAATATTAAAGCCTCCGTAAAATCTCCTTAAAAAACATCTCTGAAACTTCCGCACATAATCCAATAAAGATACCGGTAGTTGTTTTTTTAGACTTTGTCATTTTTACTCTATGCCTTTATAAAATAAAGCTTTATTAATCCTTAAATTTTTGTATATATTCCCTTTCCTTATCCGTAAGGTTAGCATTTTTCAATAATTCGGGGCGTTTTTTCAGGGTTCTTTCAAGGGCTTTTTCTCTTCTCCATTTATCTACCATACCGTGGTTACCGCTTAAAAGCACCTCAGGCACTTTTCTGCCCAAAAACTCGGCAGGTCTTGTATACTGGGGATACTCCAAAAGGTTATCGGAAAAGGTTTCGTCAAGGTGACTTTCCTCCTTATTAAGTACACCGGGTATAAGCCTTGATACAGAGTCAATAACCGCCATAGCCGCAAGCTCACCGCCTGTAAGCACATAGTCCCCTATGGAAATTTCATCTGTTACAATTTCCTCTATAACTCTTTCATCTACACCCTCATAGTGTCCGCAAAGGATAATAAGCTCTTCTTCTCCCGACAGCTCCTGTGCCATGGACTGGTTAAAGGTTTTGCCCTGTGGTGTCATATATACAACACGACAGCCCTCCTTAACCCTATCCTTAATGCTTAAGTAGGCATTGTAAATAGGCGGTGCCTGCATTACCATACCTGCACCGCCGCCGTAGGGATAATCGTCAACCGTATTATGCTTATTGTTGGCAAAATTCCTTATATTAACAGCCTCAAGCTCAATAGTTTTATCCTTTAAGGCTCTGCCTATTACACTGTGGCTCAAGCCTTCAGCTACCATTTCAGGAAAAAGGGTAAGCACGTAAAACCTCATTCTAAAAGTCCCTCCGGTATTTTAACTGTCATTTTCTTTTCCTTAACATCTACGTTAAGTATACATTGCTTTATTGCAGGTAATAAAATATCCTTTTTATCAGGGTCGGCACTTTGCACCACATATACATCATTTGCCCCTGTAAAGAGTATATCGGAGAGAGAGCCTAAAAGCTCCCCCTCCTCAGTATATACTGCCATACCGTACAAATCCCTTATATAGTACTCGTTCTCACCGCAGGGCAAAGCCTTTTCGGCAGGTATCTGCAACTCACAATTTTTATAGCCCTCTGCCGTTGTCATATCATTAATACCATCCAGCTTTAAAAGCACAAACTGCTTGTGATACCTTACACCTTGAATTTTCTTTTCCTCTAATATACCACGTCTTAAAATAAGGACACTGTCTAAAAGCTCAAAGCGTGTAATATCGTCAGTTTCGGGAATAACCCTTACCTCACCCTTTATACCCTGTGTATTTACGATTTTTCCTATAATAAAGTTATTTTCCATATGTACTCCTAAAAATTATTACTCCTCTGAAGGTTCAATATTAACCTCATAGCCGGGTGCTATTTCAACATCCTCCATATCAACTTCAAATTCTGTATCTGTTGAAATGCCAAGTTCTGCCTCAACATCAATATTTCTTTCGGCATAGAAGTTATTAACTGCATCATTAAGCTCGTCTGCAATGTAGATTAATGAGCCTAAACTAAGCATACCTATAGAAAAGCCCAATTCCTCCTTAACTGCATCGGTTTCGCCTTCAAGAAGCTCCTCCATTTTAACGTTGTGTACCATTAACCCACCCATTTTTTCATAGCTTTCTCTTACAAGGGCGTCTATCTCTTTAAGGCTGTCAGGGCAAGGTACTTCATCTAAAACCTCATAATACTTATCAATTAACTTATTAACCTCATATTCTGCCTGGGTGCTTGTCATGCCCTCAAGGTCAATTTCGTCTGTTAAATCCTCTTTTTCCATATTAATCATATTAAGGAGATATGCCTTTTCCTCCTCAGTAAGCTTACCTACAGGCTTTGTTGTATCAACCTTGTAAACCTCGGATAATGAAGTAAGGTCGGTATCCTCGGCATTCAATTTTTCTAAAGTTTCATTTAACTTAACATAATCATTTTTATCAATAATAGTTGTAGTTTTGGTTTCAGCGTCCCATTCAAGCTCATAGTTAGCCTTTTCAAGGATTTCCCTTAAAGGAAGCATGGTTTTGTCATTTATAATTTTAACGGAATTCTCTAACTCAGTACCTGATATGTTAAGCTCAACATCCATGTAAATAAGTTTGCTTGTAACTGTAGTAAGTATAAAATTGTAGTAATCATTATTTATTGTAACTATTTTATTGTCCGCATCCCAATTTACGCTGAAGCCCAGCTTTTCAAAAACGTCCCTGATAGGTACATAAGTCCTTCCGTCAATAATTACAGGCTCCTGTGATGAATAGGTAATTGCCTCGCCGTTGTAAACAATCCCCTCTGCAAACACAGGGCTTGACATAAGCATAACCCCCGCCATACATGTCGCAATAAATTTTTTCATAATAATCTCCTCCTTATTTATGAATATTTTTTATACTTAAAAACACATCTTTAATACATATAATGTATTGATGGTATATAAGTCAGTTTAATTACTCCTGTGTGGTTTCAAAGTTCTTTTCAACAATATCAGACGCTTCCTCATAGCTTACTGTTCCGTCAGAATCATCCAAAAAGTACGAAATA
Organism: uncultured Bacillota bacterium; assembly: GCA_958426775.1. Taxonomy (GTDB): domain Bacteria; phylum Bacillota; class Clostridia; order Lachnospirales; family CAG-274; genus CALWRD01. The sequence continues at coordinate 43,539 of CATZZP010000001.1, read as the reverse complement.
TACCCTTCATAAAAATCTTCTCCAAGCTCTGACTTAATATCAATATTCCGTTCTGTAAATAAATCGTCAAAAAGCACCGAAATATTTTGAACTGAATAGCTTGCACCTTTCAGTGTCCAAGCAAACAAATTATATACCAGCACAGCATTAACCTCAGAACTCTCGTCCTCCAGAAGTGTATAAGTTTCTCTGAAGTTAACAAAATAGTCGCCGATAGCACTAAAAGACTCTCTAACGCCCTTATCAAAGTCCTTAAGACTGTCAGGGCATGGTACAGCGTCAAGCTCCTCCTCTACAGCCTTAATCTGTTCCTCAAAAAGCCTTTTAATTTCTTCTACAGATAACTGTGAAACATCTCCAACTGATATAGCAGCCTTTTCCGCCGCATTTATATAGTTTTTAAGATATGCCTTTTCTTCCTCTGTAAGGGTACCTGAGGGCTTTGTAGTATCAACCTCATATACATTTAGGTTGTCTATTATATCACGCTTTTCTACAGCAGCCCATATAGACTCATAATCATTTGTATCAATTACAGTTGTTGTCTTTGTAGTCGCATCCCATTCAAGCTCGTAACCTACAGCCTCTAAAATCTCCCTCAGAGGCAGCATAGTTCTGCCGTTAATAATTTTTACTTTATTTTCAAGCTTTTTTGCCTTGTGTATATAATTATAATCAGTTACAAACATTTTGCTTGTATCTGTTGTAAGCATAACTGCATAATCACCTAAAACAGCTACCAGCTTTTCTTCCTCAAACCACTCTACCTGAAAGCCAAGCTGTTCAAACACATCCCTTATAGGTACATAGGTTCTGCCCTCAATTATAACAGGCTCTTGGGAGGTGTAGGTTATTTTCTCTCCCTCATATATTATACCCTCTGCAAATACAGTGCTTGACATCAGCATAATACCTGTCATACACAATGCAATAAATCTTTTCATAAATAACTCTCCTTGTACATTAATTAATCCTTTGTGTCTGCCATTTCCTTTTCTACAAGGTCTGATATTTCCTCATAACTCATACCGTCATCAGAGTCATCGAGGTAATAAAAAATATAATAATTTGCAAACTCCTCTCCAAGCTCCGCTTCAGCATCAATATTTCGTTCTGTAAAAAATTTACTGAGAGGTATTTTTGAAGCTATCCTGGCATAGTTCATACCGTCTATGGTAAACTCCATTAAACAATATGAAATATAATCCTTGGCATCCTCACTTTCATAATCAAGAAGGTCATATGCCTCTCTGAAATTAATTGAGTAACCAATTTGGACAGAATTGCTTTCCTTAACTGCTTTATCAAACTCCTTAAGGCTGTCGGGACAAGGCACCTTATCAAGCTTAGCGTTGGCAACCTTAACATTTTCTTCAAGGGTCTTTTTAAGCTCATCTGCAGGCATGGCAATTGCTTCATCATATTTAACAAAAAAGCTTTCTTTGCCTGCCTCTACATAGTTTTCAATATATGCCTTTTCCTCATCTGTCAAAGTGCCTTTATCCCTTGTGGTGTCAACCTCATAGGCCATTAAAGTCTGAATAGTCATTTGGTTTTCGATAGCAGACTCTATAGCATCATAATCATTTACATCTATTATGGTTGTAGTCTTTGTCGCTGAATCCCATTCAAGCTCATAGCCTACAGCCTCTAAAATTTCTCTTAGGGGCAACATAGTTCTGCCGTTAATGATTTTAACCTCATTTTCAAGTTTTTTTGCCTTGTGCATACAGTTATAATCAGTTATAAACATTTTGCTTGTATCTGCTGTAAGTAAAATTCCATGATGATAGCCTGAAAGGGTTGCTATCTTACATTCATCAACCCACTCTACTTCAAAGCCAAGTGCCTCAAACACATCTCTTATAGGCACATAGGTGGTACCGTCAATAATAACAGGCTCCTGTGAGGTGTAGATAATTTCCTCTCCCTCATATATTATGTCCCCTGCAAGCACAGGGCTTGACATAAGCATAATACCTGTCATACATAATGCAATAAATCTTTTCATATAAACACTCCTTATTATATAAACTTTGGAATAAGTCTTATCCCCTTAATAAATATTAAGCCTCCGTTACTTCCTCGGTTGTTTCCTCGGCAGCCTCTTCTGACTTTTCATCCTCCTCCGAGTTTTCTTCATCATACGAATAATCGCCTATAAGATACATAAAGTCTTCTCCTAACTCTGCTTTAACATCAATATTTCTCTCGGTCATAATATCTCTGAGCATAAATGTTGTATCAGCATCTACAGCATTAAGACCCACTGTTGTTCCTAAATACAAAACAAAGCTAATACTATTATAAAACTCCTCAGTTTCACCCTCAAGTAAGTCCATACTCTCCTTATAACTTATGACAAAATCAAAACTCTCCCTAAAGTCAGCTCTTACAGCCTTATCAAATCCTTCAAGGCTGTCTGGACAAGGTACTTCATCAAGCTTGTCATTTAAAGTCTTAACATATTCATTAATAAGCTCTTTCAGCTCTGTTAAAGAAAGTTCTTCCATATCCACCTCAGTATCAGGAGCATACTCACAAACCTTATAATAATTTTCAAGGTATGCTTTCTCCTCCTTTGTAAGAGTGCCTACAGAATTTTTTGTATCAACCTCATAAGGCTCTAACTCATTTACCTTATAAGCTTCATCATAAGCATCTAAAGCATCATAAGCATTTACATCAGTAATAGTTGTAGTTTTAGTAGCTTCGTCCCAGGTAAGCTCATAGCCGACAGCCTCTAAAATTTCTCTCAAAGGCAGCATGGTTCTGCCTTCAATAACTTTAACCTCATTTTCAAGCTTTTTACTGTTAGAAATATAGCTTAAATCAAATACAAACATCTTGCTTGTAACGGTTGTAAGGAAAATGCAATAGTATTCATTCCGCATACTTACAACCTTACTGTCTCTGTCCCACTCTACCGTAAAGCAAGCTGTTCAAACACATCCCTTATAGGCACATAAGTTCTGCCCTCAACAATAACAGGCTTCTGAGAGCTATAGCCGATAGCCTCACCATTGTAAATAATGTCCCCTGCAAGCACAGGGCTTGACATCAGCATAATACCTGTCATACACAATGCAATAAATCTTTTCATAAACAACCCACTCCCTTTTTTAATTTTTTATATTTATATGACACCATTTCGTAGGTAGGCATAGGCACGTTGTACTCCTTGCCCCATCTTACTATTTGGTGTAAAAGTCCTTCTATTTCAGACTTATTGCCCTTTGCAATATCCCTCTGCATTGAGGTATCTGCATCAGGCTTTAAGCCTGCTATAATATCAAGATTGGTTTGTACCATATCCTCCCTGTATTCTATACCCATAGCCTTGCCTAAGGCAAGCAATTCCTCCGTAAGAGCAATCAGGATTGTTCTTGCTTCACCCTCTTTAATAAAATCCCCTGCTGTTGCATTACAGTAAAGCCCTGCACTTGCCACAGGTGAAATATAGGTAAACTTGCGGAAGGTGTCCTTTTTAATGTTATGGGAAAGATAAGGCTCAATACCCGATTTCGCCAAATCCTCCTTAACCCTTTCCAATATAGGTAGAGCTTTTTTGTCCTGTCCCTCTCTTAAACCGAAGTATACCTTAAAAATATCAGAGGGCTTTGCTATTACTCCGTATTCCTTAATAAAGCTATAGATATATACACAGCCGTCTGTTACGGTTAAAGCTCCCACCTTTTCCTGTATATACGCACCTGTGCCGAATACATTAAGTATGGGTATAACTACCGTATATTTATGAGAGGCTTTTTTAATAAACTCAACAGCCTCATCTACGGAGTAATATTTTACACAGACAAAAATAACATCTGCCTTATCCTTATATTCCTCTGCCCCACACGCCTTAATCTTAAGGTTAAATGTGCCTTTTTCAGAGGTTTCAAGAGTTAAACCCTTTTCCTTAATTGCTTTAAGGTGTTTACCTCTTGCAATCATGGTAACATCACAGCCCGTATTGGCTAAATATCCGCCTATACAGCCGCCTGTACCTCCGGAACCCATTATAGCATATTTCATTTTACTTGTCACTCTCCTTATATTCTCCAAAGAAATCTCCGTTATTTTCTCTGCTTAAATAAATAGTATCATCTCTTACGTATACCACATAGTCAGGCTTCTTTTCCTTGATATAATCGGCAACGCTCATTGTCTTATAATATCTGCAATCAAGGGAATACATTTTATCAAAGCCGTAGTAAAGCAGGGTTTCTATTCCGTTTGTGTAAGAGTCACCGAATATAAGCACTGAGGGAAGGTCAGGTCTTTCGGTATCAATAATAACCTCGCCTCTGTCTACACCCATAAAGCTCTCATAGTCTGCATACTTTCCTTCCTCGGGCAGCTTAAAAAGCTCTGCCGCTACCTGCTGACCGTTATCGTAACGCTTAAAGGGTATCTGCTCCTTGGGATAGCAAATTGTAAGCTTATCCTCATGAGGATAAATATCGTAAATCTTTCTTGACATAGAGCCTAAAAAAGCATTATCTACGGTCTTATAATCCATTTCCTCTTCTGTAAGCACCTTTAAGCTTTTATTATTAAAGGCTTTCATTATCTCCTGATATGCCGCAAATGCACCATAGCAGGTAAAATGGTGGTCTGTTTTGAAGTAGAGCCTGTCCTTATCCTCTCTTTGTGAATAGACCTCTTTAAAATCAATACAATCCACACCCTTTTCCTCAAGTCCCGTTAAAAAATGCTCTCTTACATAATCAAGCTTAGGTGAATAGGTACATACATAGTCGGGAAATTTGTCGTTATATAAGGAAAACTGAGCAGGTATGGCTGCAAATACAAGCTTACCACCGTTTTCCTCAACCAAAGCATCAAGCCTTACAAGAGAAGCAGTCATTTCCTCTATCTCCCTGTCGGTTTTATCCTTGTCAAAGCTGTTTGTGGAATAATAGGGCAAAAGAACACCCTCACCAAAAACCACCTTGTTTACCTCTGTTTTACCTAAAACACTGCGGTTTAACTTAGTGTAAAGCTTTAAAAGCTCATCTCTGTTCATTATATGGTCGGAAAAAGCCTTTTCCGCCTTTTTTGTAAACTCTCCCGAAGTATAGCTTTCCCATGTAAGGGGTACAGGCTTTTCCAAATATCGGTTTTCATAAAAGGATTTATCCTCTGTATGCTCACCGAAAATAGTAGTATAGCCCACACCGAAGATAATAAGCACAAAGGCAAGTATAGTAAGTGTATTAAAAAATCTTTCCATAATTACCTCCTTAAAATCCGAAATAAAGAAAAGCCTTAAAGGTTGAGCTTGTAAGGTATAATATACATATTAAAAATATACCTGTACAACAGACAAACTTAAAAAGAGGCTTAAGCCTGAAATCTTTAAATAATACCGCAACGGGAATTGAGCCTATAATACCCAGTATAAGATAAACAAGGTTATCCTTTAACAATAACAGCTCATTAGATGCACCTATTTCTATAGGCTTAAAGGTAAACATAGCTCCTATATATTCAAGGGCATGGGTAAGGGTAGTTGCCCTGAAAAAAACAAAACCGATTAAAACAATAAAAATTGTATATATATGTCTGAACAGCCTCGGCACTTTGTTTAATACCTTGCTGAAAAGTTCCTTTTCAAGTATAAGTATTACACCGTAATACACACCCCAGACTACAAAATTCCAGCTTGCACCGTGCCATATACCTGTAGCAAGCCACACCGCCATAATATTTCTGAAATGCTTAAGCTTACTGCAACGGTTACCTCCCAAAGGAATGTAAATATAATCCCTGAACCAGGTGCTTAAGGTAATATGCCACCTTCTCCAGAAGTCTGTTATGCTCTGTGCAACATAGGGGTAGTTAAAGTTTTGGGGTATATTAAAGCCAAAGATTTTACCAAGACCTATCGCCATATCGGTATAGCCCGAAAAATCAAAGTACAGCTGTAGAGTATAGGCAATAATGCCAAGCCATGCAAAGGCAAAATTAATATTTTGCTCTGCAAAGGCAGTATCTGCTATTACACTTAACTGATTTGAAATAAGTATTTTTTTGCCAAGGCCTATTATAAATGTTGATATACCCTCTGCAACAAAGCTTGTATTAACCTGACGATACTCTATATCGTCCCTGATGTCACCATATCTTATAATAGGGCCCTGTATAAGCTGTGGGAAAAAGAAAATGTAAAGTATAATATTGAACGGGTTTTTCTCTGCCTTGATTTTACCCATGTAAACATCAATAATATAGCTCATGGACTGAAAGGTAAAAAAGGATATGCCTGCAGGCATAACGACCTGTTCAATAACCCTTGACGTACCTGTAACAGCCTGTATATTATCCCATATAAAGTTAGTATATTTATAATATACAAGCATACCTAAGTTAAAGACCAGGGATACAATAAAAACAACCTTTTTAAGTCTTGTTTTATCTATGCCGAGGGCAAAAAAATAATTTACCAGAACTGAGCCAAGCATTACAACTATCAGCTTAGGCTCATTTGAGGCATAAAATATAAGGCTGAAAATAATAAGTATTGCATTTTTAAGCCAAAACCAATTTTTAGGCACTGCAAAATACAGCACTAAAAGTACAGGCAAAAAAACAAATAAAAACAGCATACTGCTAAAGGCCATAGTATTATTTCTCCGTAAAAAAATATATTTTACTGTATTTTACCACTAAATGTATTTAAATTCAAGATGAACCCTTATGACTCATTGACAAAATATTCTTTAAGTTATATAATAAGTCATTAGATGCCCACAGGCTTTAAAACCATATAAAAGGAGAATTTACAATGGCAAAGGAAAAGATGGTAACTGCCATAACCTCTATGAATGAGGATTTTGCACAGTGGTATACCGATGTTGTTAAAAAAGCAGAGCTTATAGATTATTCAGGCATAAGAGGCTGTATGATTTTACGTCCTAACGGTTATGCAATTTGGGAGAATATTCAAAAGGAGCTTGACGCACGCTTTAAGGAAACAGGGGTAGAGAACGTTTATATGCCTATGTTTATCCCCGAAAGTCTTTTACAGAAAGAAAAGGACCATGTTGAGGGCTTTGCTCCCGAGGTTGCATGGGTTACCCACGGCGGTGGTGAAAAATTACAGGAAAGGCTTTGTGTAAGACCTACATCAGAAACCCTTTTCTGCGACTTATATTCAAACATTGTACAGTCCTACAGGGATTTACCTAAGCTATACAACCAGTGGTGTTCCGTTGTAAGATGGGAAAAGACAACACGTCCTTTCTTGCGTTCCATGGAATTTTTATGGCAGGAGGGTCACACCGCCCACGCTACCGCTGAGGAGGCAGAACAGCGTACAATACAGATGCTTGACGTATATGCAAGCTTCTGTGAGGAGGTTCTTGCTATCCCTATGATTAAGGGTAAAAAGACAGATAAGGAAAAGTTTGCAGGTGCTCACTCAACCTACACCATTGAGGCACTTATGCACGACGGCAAAGCTTTACAGTCAGGCACAAGCCATAACTTCGGTGACGGCTTTGCTCAAGCTTTCGGTATCCAGTATACCGACAAGGATAACAAGCTTCAGTATGTGCATCAGACAAGCTGGGGTATGTCAACACGTATTATCGGTGCCGTAATTATGGTACACGGCGACGACAGCGGTCTTGTACTTCCTCCACGTATTGCACCTAAGCAGGTTATGATTATACCTATTGCACAGAAAAAAGAGGGTGTCCTTGAAAAGGCTAATGAGCTTAAAGAAAAGCTTTCCAAGGTTTGCAGAGTAGGACTTGATGAGAGCGACAAGAGTCCCGGCTGGAAGTTCAGCGAGTACGAAATGAGAGGTATCCCCGTAAGAGTTGAGATTGGTCCTAAGGATATTGAGGCTAACCAGTGTGTGCTTGCAAGACGTGATAACGGTGAAAAGCTTACGGTATCTCTTGATAATATAGAGGAGTCTGTAACTGCCTTACTTGAAACTATCCAGAAGGATATGCTTGAAAGAGCAACCAAGCACAGAGACAGCCACACCTACACCGCTACCTCTATGGAGGAGCTTAACAGAATTGTTACCGAAACTCCCGGCTTCGTTAAGGCTATGTGGTGCGGTGACGAGGCTTGTGAAAACAAGATTAAAGAGGAATACGGTGTAACCTCAAGATGTATGCCTTTTGAGCAGGAGCAAATTGACAATAAGTGCGTATGCTGCGGTAAGCCTGCTAAGACTATGGTATACTGGGGTAAGGCATACTAATTTAAAAGATAAAAAGACTTATTCCTAAGGGTTTAAGTCTTTTTTAATGAACTAACCTTAAGACAAATTTAATTTACATATACCTTGTTTTGATGTATAATTGTACTATAAATTATTGTGAAAATTTTACGGAAAAGAGGTTATAATATGAAAAGAAAATTAATGCTTTCCTTAAGTGTACTTATGCTCACCTCCGCCTTTTCATCAGCTATATTTGCAGAGCCTGATACAGCCGATTACAAAATACTTTTAAACGGAGCCGAGCTTGAAATGTCTGCACCTGCTATGACAGAAAATAACCGCACCCTTGTGCCTTTCAGAACAATTGCCGAAGGCTTAGGTGCGGAAATTGACTGGGATGCAAACACAAAAACCGTTACCTGTGCCTTAAACGGCAACACCGTAAAGCTTATTATAGGCTATAATATTATGTCAGGCACAAAGGGCGACACTGTACTTGACGTATCTCCCCAAATTATAAACAACGTAACCTATGTGCCTCTCAGAGCTATCTCCGAGGGTTTAGGTGCTGCCGTTAGCTGGGACGCTTCCACAAGAACCGTAAGCCTTACAACAAGTAATACAGCTTATGAAGCAGAGGAAAGTGAGTCCGATAAAGCAGGTGTATTTGACTATACCGTAAAAACTCATGAAAGCTCTATTAATTCAGGCAGTAAGACAATTGTGCCGCTTAAAGCGGAATATCCTGCCTTTGAGGGTAACGGCAGAGCGGCAAACGCTATTAACGAATACATAGAGAACGATGCAAAAAGCAGGATAAACAGCTATAAGACAGCCAACTCAAAAAGGCTTTACTCTCTTTATCAGCAAAGCATAAGAGAGGGTACACGGAGTATCTTTGAAGACTACTACTACACTGTAAATTACGAGGTAACCTATAACGCTAATGATATAATATCCCTTTCGGTAACCGAAAGTATTTCCTCAGATACCGAAAATAAAACCAACTATTACGGTATTACCTTGCGTGCCTCTACAGGCAAGACCGTATCGGCTGAGGATATTTCAGACACTGCTGTAGAAGCAGCAAGAAAGGGCTTTGTTGATATGGGCTACAGCGAAATTACGGTAAACAAGCTTAACCTTGATGAAAACAGCTTTTATATTGAAGATGACAAAATTATTTTTATTGCAAATGTAGGTTCTCTTTCAAATAAAACAGAGAAGTTTGCCGTAGACCTGCCTGAGCTTACGGTAGGGGAGGTGCTTCCCTCTACTACAAGCATAACCACGGAAACCGTTACGGAAAGCAATCAGGTATTTTCACAGGATAACGGCATTGTTATGGAGCTAAAGACCTCTTATCCCGAGTTTATTACTGTAGACAACAGCCTTACAGCCTTAAATGCAACAATTGCAAATAAACAGCAGGGGGCTATGGCAGAGTTTACCGAAAGCGAAAAAGCTGACGCTCTTTCTGCCTACAAGCTTTTTAACGAAACCAAGGACGACGAGGACGACCGTTTTGAGTCTTGGCTTTGGACAAGCGACTATGAGCTGAAATACACAAACGATGAAATAGCAAGCGTTGTTACAAGCACCTATATCTTTAAGGGTGCCGGAACAGAGGCAACCACCTATGACGCCTATGTTTGCGATTTAAAGAGCGGTAAAATAATCAGTGCCGACGACCTTATTACAGATGTAGCAGCAACTGACTCCGAAGCAAGGGCAGCCTTTTACGGACTTATACAAAAGGACAGGCTGAATTTTTACACCGATGTGTATGAACGCTTCGACCTGACAAAAGCAAAAAAATATATATCAGCAGAGGGAGTTACCTATATGTTCGACCCAGGTGAGCTTGCCTCTGTATCAAAGGGTGTTATTGAGGTAACTGTACCCTTAAAGTGAGGATAAAATGACAGATTTAAGACAAATTTTAAACAGCGGTATTCTTTTGACGGACGGTGCTATGGGTACCTACTATCACGAGCAAGGCGGCTATTGTGAAAGAGCAGAGCTTGCCAATTTACAACAGCCTGCCTTAGTAGAGGATATACACAGGCAATACCTTGATGCAGGGGCAAGGCTGATAAGAACAAATACCTTTGGTGCAAATACTGTAGCCTTAAGCTGCAGCCTGTCCTATGTAAAGGAAATTATAGAAGCAGGTTATGAAATAGCTAAGGATGCAGTCGGCAGTAAGGAAGCTGTAATAGGTGCTGACATAGGTCCCATAGCAGGGGCAGTTGATATGTGGGAATACTATGCAATTGCCGATATATGGCTTAGCTTAGGTATTAAGACCTTTGTGCTTGAAACCTTTACAGAGCCTGAGGCTCCGTCAAAGCTGGCAAAATACATTAAGGAAATGGATAAGGACAGCTATGTTCATATATCCTATGCCCTTACAGATACAGGCTACACCAAAAACTCCTATTACTGTGATTATCTTTTAAAGCTTGCAGAAAGCAACCCTCATATTGACAGTGCAGGCTTTAACTGCGGTGTAGGGCCTATGCATATGCAAAGCATATTAAAAAAACTGGGCAGCTGTAAGAAGCCTGTTTTTGCCATGCCAAACGCAGGCTATCCCGAAATGATAAACGGCAGGGTATGCTATGTGCTTAACCCTGAATACTTTGCCGAAACCTTAGCAGAGTGTACCCACATAGGCATAAAGGCAGTAGGAGGTTGCTGCGGTACTACACCAAAGCATATTTCTCTTTTAAAAGCAAGGCTTGACGCCCTTAACCCAAGAGCTGATAATAAGACAGAGGTTAAAACCGCAGCAGAAGAAAAGCCCCTAAAGAAAAGTGCCTTTTTTTCAAAGCTCAGTAAGGGCGAGTTTGTAATTGCAGTAGAGCTTGACCCGCCTTTTAATCCTGACTGCGAAAAACTTTTAAGAGGAGCAGAGCTTATTAAGGACTATGCGGATATTGTAACTATTGCAGACTCACCTATGGGTAAATCAAGAGTAGACTCAATTATTACCTCCCTAAAGCTTAAAAGAGAGGTAGGCGTTGAGGTGCTGCCTCATATCTGCTGTCGTGATAAAAATGCGGTTTCCCTAAGGTCTGTTTTATTAGGTGCATATATGGAGGGCATAAGAAACACCCTTGTTGTAACAGGCGACCCTGTCCCGGGTGAATACAAGGCAGATATTAAAAGCGTATTTAATATGAACTCCTACTCCCTTATAGATATGATTAATCAAATGAACGAAAGCCTTTTTGATATGGGTAAGCTCCATATAGGCGGTGCCGTAAACTTTAATGTAAAAAACAAAGATGCGGAGCTTAAAAGGCTTTTAAAGAAAAGGGCTAACGGTGCGGAGTTTTTCTTAACCCAGCCTATATATGACCTTGAAACCATAAACTATGTTAAGGCTCTGCCCAAGGACAGGGACTATAAAATATTAGCAGGCATTATGCCTCCCGTCAGCTATAAAAACGTACAATTTTTAAACAATGAGCTAGCAGGAGTAACTGTCCCCGATGAGCTTGTAGCAAGGTTTAGCCCTGATATGACAAGGGAAGAGGCTCAGGCTGTAGGCGAGGAATTTGCAATAAACCTTATTTCACAGCTTAAGGATTATGTTGACGGCTTATACCTGATTGCTCCCTTCAATCGCTGTGAAATGATTAAAAATATATTAGATAAAAGCTTATAAGGATATTATCCTTAATATAAATTTTTCAGAGGTGAATAAAATGTCAGATTGTTCAAGCTGTCCATCCCACGGCAAGTGCGGTAATGACAGCGGCAGCTGCGGCATTGTAAACAATCCCGCAAACAAAATCAAGTATGTAATAGGTGTTATGAGCGGTAAGGGCGGCGTAGGCAAGTCCACTGTTTCTGCACTTCTTGCAAAAGCACTTAACAAAAAGGGCTACAAGGTAGGTCTTATGGACGCAGATATTACAGGTCCCTCGGCGGCAAGGCTTATGGGGCTTACAGGTAAGCGTGCCTATGCCGAAAATAAGCTTATAATGCCCATAGAAAGTCAGGAGGGTATCAAGGTTTTAAGCCTTAATATGATGCTTGAGGACGAAAATCAGCCTGTTATCTGGAGAGGTACACTTCTTTCAAACTGTATTAAACAATTTTGGAGTGAAACCAACTGGGGTGAGCTTGATTACCTTGTAATTGATATGCCTCCCGGTACAGGTGACGTTACCCTTACCGTTATGCAGTCAATCCCTCTCAGCGGTGTAATTATGGTAAGTCTGCCGCAGGATATGGTAAGCATGATAGTAAATAAATCCATTAATATGGCTAAGATGATGAATATAAATATCTTAGGTCTTGTGGAAAATATGAGCTATATGCTTTGTCCTCACTGCGGTGAAAAAATAACCTTATATAACGGCGACAGCGTTAAGCTTTCGGTTGAGTCGGGTGTGGAGCTTTTATGTCAGCTTCCTACAGACCCTACCGTATCAGCCGCCGCTGATAACAATGGCAATATCAAAGCCGAAATTACAGAGCAGTTTGATTATCTCGCTCAAAGAATAGCCGATAAATTACAATAAGGAGTTTTTATGGAGAAAAAGAAGGTTGCTTTTATCTGTGTACACAACTCCTGCAGAAGTCAGATTGCGGAGGCTTTAGGCAAGCACCTTGCCTCCCATGTATTTGAAAGCTATTCGGCAGGTACACAAACCAAGCCCCAAATCAATCAGGACGCCGTACGTATTATGAAAGAGCTTTATAATATTGATATGGAAAAGGACCAATACTCAAAGCTTATTGATGAAATACCCGTACCTGATATTGCAATTTCAATGGGCTGTGAGGTTGGCTGTCCTTATATAGGCAGAGAGTTTGACGATAACTGGGGTTTAACCGACCCTACAGGTCATAATGATGAATTTTTTAAGGAGATAATCTCACAGATAGAAAACAAAATACTGGCTTTAAAGCAAAGCTTGCAATAACAAAAAGGCTCATACTTCAAAGGGATATGAGCCTTTTTAAATTGCAATAATTCTGTCTATTGTCACTCTTGCGTGCATAATTGCACCGCTGTATGTACCTTATCAAGTGCATTGCATAAAAATATTAAGTTGAAAAAAATAGGTTTATAATGTATAATTAAAATAAAGTTATAGGTCGGAGGAATTAAGATGAAGCTTCAAAAGCTCTTAAGCTATGTCAGACGTGCTGTTGACGACTACAATATGATTGAAGAAGGGGATAAAATTGCAATAGGTGTATCAGGTGGCAAGGACTCTCTCGCCCTTATAACCGCACTTAAGGCATTGCAGAGGTTTTACCCCAAGCACTTTGACATTGTAGCAATAAGTGTTGCCTTAGGCTTTGAGGGAATGGACTTTTCTCCCGTCAGAGAGCTTTGTGACAGCTTGGGCGTAGAATATCACATAGTCGAAACCGATATAGGGGAAATTATATTTAATGAACGCAAGGAAAAGAACCCCTGCTCACTTTGTGCAAAAATGCGTAAGGGTGCCTTAAATGATATGGTAGAAAAGCTTAATTGCAACAAGGTTGCCTTAGGTCATAACAGAGATGACGTTATTGAAACTCTCCTTATGTCCCTTTTGTACGAGGGCAGAATTTACACCTTCAGCCCCGTAACCTATCTTGACCGAAAAAAAATAACCTCAATACGTCCCCTTATTTATGTGCCTGAAAAGGAAATAAGGGGCTATGTCAAGGCTGAAAATTTACCTGTTGTTAAAAACACCTGCACTGCTGACGGCAATACAAAGCGTGAGGATATGAAAAACCGTATTGCTCAGCTTAAAAAGGACTTTGACCATTTAGACGAAAAGCTTATGGGGGCAGTACAGCGTTCATATATACAGGGCTGGCAAAGGGAGGAATAATATGGATAGCTTTGAATACAGCAAGCAGGAGCAGGCAAAGGATATTATTGCTACAAGAAAGCTCCTTGCAGAGCTTCCCGGATTTTGTCGTGAGTATTTTATGAGTCTTAATGACCTTACCACAAGCAAAACAAGGCTTAACTATGCCTATGATTTGCGACTGTTTTTTAAATATATAACAGAGGAGCTTGACCTTTTTAACGGTAAAAAAGCAACTCAGCTTTTAGTTTCCGACCTTGAAAAAATAACCACAACTGATATTAAAATGTTTATGGACTTTTTAACATATTATGTTAAGGAGGATAAAAACGGCGGCGAAGAGGCTGTTACTAACGGAGAAAGAGGCAAGTCACGCAAGCTTGCGGCAGTACGCAAACTCTTTGAATATTTTTATACAGAGGAGCTTATAAAGGCTAACCCCGCTCAGCTGGTAAAAACACCTAAACAGCACGAGAAGCCTATAATCTACTTAGAGCCTGACGAGGTTGTAAAACTTCTTGACGAGGTTGAAAGGGGAGATAAACTTACACCCCGCCAGCAGAAGTACCACAGCTTTACAAAAGCAAGGGATTTAGCCTTAATAACTCTGCTTTTAGGTACAGGTATGCGTGTTTCCGAATGTGTAGGCATTGACCTTAACCATATTGATTTTAACCTTGGGGGCATTAAAATCAAGCGAAAGGGCGGAGCTGAGGTTGTAATCTACTTTGGCGACGAGGTAGAAAAAGCACTTCAGGATTATCTTATAGCAAGAGAGAGTATGAACCCTTTATCCGGTCATGAAAACGCACTTTTCCTGTCTATGCAGAATAAACGAATTTCCGTACGCAGTGTTGAAAATTTAGTTAAAAAATACTCTAAGCTTGTAACCAATGTAAAAAACATTTCACCTCACAAGCTGAGAAGTACCTTCGGCACAAACTTTTATGCACAGACAGAGGATATTTACCTTGTAGCTGATGTACTGGGTCACAAGGACGTAAACACTACAAGGCGACACTATGCAAACCAGGCCGATGCAAACAGACGAAGAGCAAGGGAGGTTAAGCTGCGTGACAGTAATTAAAAAAATTCCTGCCTATATAAACGAATTTACCATTTATGCCCTTGCAGGCTGGCTATATGAAACAGTGTGTGAGTCCATATTTGCAGGGGAGCTGATACTTAACCGAGGCTTTTTACATCTGCCTGTCTGTCCTATTTACGGTGTAGGTGCTTTTATTGTACTTTTAATGCTTAAGCCCTTTAAAAAACTATCAAACTTAAAGGTATTTATAAGCGGAGCTTTGATAACAACCGTTGTTGAGTATATTGCTGCCCTTATTTTAGAGGCAGTTTTACATAAATCCTTATGGGATTACAGCCTGTGGATACTTAATTTTCAGGGCAGGGTATCACTTATAAGCAGCCTTATATTCGGTTTAGGCTGTGTAGGGGCATATAAGCTGCACCCTGTTATGGAAAAATATTGTACGGGCAAAAGATGGATTACCGTTACGGCAATTATTGAATTATCAGCCATGACAATTGACTTTATACTTGTTGTAACAGGCTGTTAAAGGGGGAATTATATGCTCAAGAGAAAAACAAGACTTATTATAAATGCCAAGCTTACGGAGCTAAAGCTAAACCTGCAAAATAATTACAGGGACTTAGCTCACGATGCCCTGAGGGAATATATGCTGACCTTAGAAAAATTAAAGGCTGATAATATGATAAATGATAAGGATTATGAAAAATATCATAAAATAGGTCTTGATTATCAGGAGGAGATGAAAGACTATCATCACCTTTCCATACAAAACAAACATTAATATCCATTAATATCCATTAAAATCACTCGCATTTTTTCGCTGTAAAAAAATCAAACCTAAGGAGGAAATTTAAATACCTAATCATGAATTTAATTCAGACCAATTTTTCCGAAATAACGATAACTCATTCTATAGCGACCTGAGCAACTCAAGCGGTATCAAAACTTTAAACAGACCCTTCTCAAGAACAAGCTTTGCACTTTTATACGGCTTATCAAGAGGCTATTCCCTTGACGATATAAAGGCTATGACAGCCGAAGAAAAGCTTCAGCTGGGCGATGCTGCAGTTCAATTTTTGCAGAGTCATCCTACATCGCAAAACTCCGGTTTAAGTCCCGAGGCAATAAACTCAAATAAAGCAGAATACGGCATATTCTACAAAAAGGCAGCTGAAAAGTATTTAGAGGAAAACTGGCCCGATTTTGACGCTGACAGACCTGAGAATATATCCGAGGAAGCCGAGGCACGTTTTCGTACCATATATTTAATGGCATCAGACTTCGGTCAAACCATAGATGTACTGCTCGGAGATGTTTATTTTAATGATGGCTTCGGAAGTGCTTATGATTTTGAGAGAACGCAAGGATTAATACAATCATTAGGCACCGTATCTCAGATTATATGGGAGCCCCTGTCCGAAACCCAGCCCTTACATCTTGCTACAAGCAAGTACCTTTATGAAGAAAATAAGGACCGTATTGCCCAAATGCAGGGAAAACCCTTGAGGATATTCATCCTACCGTTCTCAGTAACTACAGAGGCTCTGAGCTTAACGCTGCCAGGTCAGCTATTATACAAAATTTGTCAGATTATTCGGTAGATGTATCTGCTTATTTAGACGGCAACGGACCACTTTTTACTCCTGATATGGAAGACCGTGTCAAGCAGAATTTTTCTGAACAGCTGAATTTCCTTACAGAGGATCATAAACAGAGTTTTCAGAATATAGAACAGAGCTGCCACAACCACAATGTAATTCAAAATTGGATTAAGGAGGAACGAGAACTCCTTTTTGAAAGCAGACTGAAAGAAAATAAGGAGCTGTATAAAAGCGGTGCCTTGCCTGCAAACGAGATTAACAGTAATTCAGAGCTGGGTAATTCCGTAAACAGACTGATGGATAGGCTTAACAACGACTTAGGTTCAGTTGCTCCCGAAAATATGGCTGCCGCAAGATTTTTGTTAAGCACTATTCGTGATATTGGTGATACCTTAACTAAAAACAAGGATTATGCGGATATTTACGGCAGTATAGCTAAACAGCTTAATCAAGGTAAGGGTAAAACCTCTGAGCTTAACTTGAGTCCTGAGGAAATTACCGCACTTAGCTCAGAGTATGCCCAAAAAGCAGAGGCATTACAAAGCACTCTTTCAATGCAAAGCCAGGAGCAGGATGTTCTTTTGGTTGCAAGTGCAGTTTTTGACCAGCTTTCGGGCAGAAAAAACACCCCTTCGGAATTCAGGGGGCTTCCTCCGCGTATTCAGGATACCGTCCGTACATTTTTACAAAACAGAATTAACAATTCTGAAGACCCTGAAATACAACAGCTGTCTGTAGATAATATTTTAAATCTTCCTGAAAATTTAAACACCAAAGCTTTAGAGTCCTATAATATTAATTTTAAAACCAATCCGGAATTAGACGGTGATTTAATAAGGAGGCATGGCGAGGAGTCCTCTGCTCACTTATCCCGCCTTGGAAAAGATTATATGGAAAGCTGCTTTAACTCCGCCTTTGACCCTCTGCTCTCACGCTTTAATATAAGCAATGATACTATGCCCGGCTACAATATTTTTGACTATATTAAAATAGGCGAACAGAGTGCAACACAATTATACGAAAACCGTTATCCTGACCTGTCCGCTGAGGAAAAAGCCAAGCTGATGAAGTGTGATATTATGATTGCGGTATTAAACAATAAATCCAAAATCAGCTTTAACCCTAACCTGACATCTGACGGTACACTGAACCCTGTTAAAATTAATGGCTCCGGTCTGCTTTACGACCTTCAATCCGAAGGTTTCAGAGATGTTTTAGGTCGTTACGTACTAAATGGCACTGAAAAAGCAAACCAAAGATTTTTCCCTTTGTATAGAGAAGATATGCTGTCCTCATCTGCAGGTGTAAATACAAGAATTAATGTAAGCGATAAGCTTGCAAGCGGAGAATGGACTTCAGAGGAAGCGGAATTCTATAATAGCCTAAAGACTATGGCTCAAAACAACCAATTTACTACAGAAGCCAACAGAGGTAATTTAGGCGGTCTTGTATGTCTTGCCGCGGCAACCTTCCTTCATGATAATCCTCAGGCATATTTTACCGATATATCCTCAGGCAAGTATAAAAATGAAATGACAGCTGCAGGAAACAAGGTTCTGTCCGCAATAGCTAATGCCGCCAACAAACCGGAAGATATGGCAGATATAATTGCAAACGCTACCAAAACCTATATAAACATTGATTATAAGAAGGAGGTTCTCCATGCCTTAGGTAAAGACGAAAATATGAATACCGATATGGCTGAGGCAGAAATGAAAAATCCTGATAATCTGCCTACGGTTTATGCAGTCCTTATATCTCTTGCACGCTACGGCATAGCAGCAGACCAGGTTGTTAAGCAAGCTGTTTCCGGCAGAAAAAATTCCGCAATTACATATACGGAGGATGACCCAAGCCTGGATTCAGAGCCTGCTAAAACGGTATATTCAATGGCACGTGAAAAATTAACCGCTAAAGAACGAAGGGAGTATCAGGAATTTACCTTAAATGTTTCTACCAAGCATACCGTTATGAGTACCTTTACAACATGGGGCAGTGCAATGCTCAGAGAGCATATGCAAAACATTTACGCCGACTCTTTGGCAACGGATGTTGGTATTTCCGCTATTGCCAAAGGCGGACCTTTGTGGGCAACAAGTACATCTGATATCAAAAAACTTTATGATATACAGCATGCACCCATATCACTTTCCGACGCAAAAGAACTAAGTGAAAACCCGAAAGTTCGTCAGCAATTTGGTGCTATAAGGCAAGGCTTTTTCAGCTCTAAAGATAAAGATAAGCTTTTAGAGCAAACTGCCCAATATTATCAAACGCCAAAAATGCCCGAACAATTAAGCGGATGGGTACGTTTTTGGAATAAATTCGGTTTCTATGAGGATAAGGTTGCTCAATATAACAAGGATATGGAGGAATATAACAAAAGGTTGTTAAGCATTGACCGTGAAAAACAAATTAAAGTCCCTTCTCAGCAGATGATTGATGCACGAAGAGCAGCCTTAAGCTCTGCAGTAAGAAATACGGAGGCTCAACAGCAAACTCCTCAGGTTGGGCAAGAAGCTCCTCAGGTTGAGCAAACAGCTCCTCAAGTTGGGCAAGCAGCTCCTCAGGTTGAGCAAACAGCTCCTCAAGTTGGGCAAGCAGCTCCTCAGGTTGAGCAAACAGCTTCTCAGGTTGGGCAAGAAGCTCCTCAGGTTGAGCAAGTAGCTCCTCAGGTTGAGCAAGAGGCTCCTGTAAGACAGGTAAGCCTTAATAATCTTACCGAAAGAAAATCCAAAACCACAGATGACCTGCAGACCAGAGCTTCTCAAATTAAAGTACCTGCAACTAAAGCTCATGCTAAGGACGATACCCAAATAAATCAGAATAAAGGCTCAATTAATATGTAAATAAATATTTAAGGCTCTCCGATTAACTCAGAGAGCCTTTATTATGTGGATTATTCCTTTTGATAAAGTTTTGCCGCTTCTTTTATTTTTTCCCTCATTGCCTTTCTCACAGGCTTAGGAGATATAATTTTAACATCTCCTCCAAGCCCCATTATCCAACCAAAAAACATTTTACTGGGTACAATGTCTACATTAACCGTAAAGGTTTGTTCGTCCTTTGGCACAAGGGTAATATCCGTACCGAATTTATCAATTATGTAATTAGCCGCCTCATTTTTACACTCCAGCTTAACATTATAAATTTCACCGCCGTACATATTAAAATGCTCCTTGGAGTAAACCGCCAAATCAATTTTTTCAAAATCCTCCCTGCCCTGTCGCCCTCCTACGGAATTAAGTGTAACATTGCGTATTTTATCAAGCCTGTAATGCTTGAATTTATTAACAGCAGGGTCATAGCCTAAAAGATAATAACACTCATTATCCCAAATATATGCCCAAGGGCTTATATCCTCCTTAACTGAGTTTTTCTTAGGCACAAGCTCCTTATGTATATTCCATTGCAGATACTCAAAATGGATTTTTTTATTAAGCTCCATAGCCTCGCTTATTGCGTCCATTGTATAGTAAAGCTTCTGGTTTATGCTTTTTGCCCTGTTTTTTACAATTACATTTTTACGCATAGCTCTTGCGTTATATTCGCTTGTAAAGCCCTCAAGCTTTTTTATAAGCTCCCTTGACTTTTCCTCCGTAATTGACCTTGAGGACTGAACCACATCAATCAGCATTTTAAGCTCTGTAGCCTCAAGCTCTCTGCTTACAAGGTGATACATATAGTTTCGCCCCATTTTTTCCCCTTTAATATCATAGCCGAAAAGCTTTAAAGCCTCAATATCACTGTAAAGAGATTTCCTTTCCGCATTTATGTCCTTTGACTCCAGATATTCAATAATATCATTCATGGTAACAAAATGCTCTTCATCCGTCTTTTCATAAAAAAGCTTTACAAGGTATAAAAGCTTTAGCTTCTGATTAGCTGATTTTGCCATAATACCGCCTCCTCTTTCTCAATTATATCACAGCCTTTATAAAAGTACAATAAATTGTACAGTAAAAAAATGAATAATTTTTATTTTATTGTACATGCTTTTAAATATATGAAAGGAGCTGTTATTATGACCTGTAATTTTGAAATTGTAGATTTAACTGCACTGGAAATTTTAGACTCAAGAGGCAACCCTACTGTAGAGGCAGAGGTTAAAGTACGGTGCAGAGGCAGAATAATAAGGGCAAGAGCCGATGTACCCTCAGGAGCATCTACAGGCAGCTTTGAGGCAGTAGAGCTGCGTGACGGCGGAAAACGCTACAAAGGAAAGGGTGTTCTTAAGGCTGTAGAAAACATTGAGCATACTATAAAAAAACATATAGTCGGTATGAATGTGCTTGAACAGGCTAAAATAGATAAAGTCTTAACGGAGCTTGACGGAACGCCCAACAAATCAAATTTAGGTGCAAATGCCACCCTTGCAGTATCTCTGGCAGCAGCCAAGGCAGGAGCAAGGGCTTTGGGGATACCCTTTTACAGATACTTAGGGGGTGTTAATTCAAAGCTTCTGCCTATGCCTATGATGAATATTATGAACGGCGGAAAGCACGCTGACAATACTGTTGACTTTCAGGAATTTATGATAATGCCCCTCGGTGCAAAAACCTTCAGCGAATGTGTAAAAATGTGCTGTGAGGTGTACCACAGCCTTAAAGAGGTTTTAGCTGAAAAGGGGTTGTCCACAGCTGTAGGTGATGAGGGGGGCTTTGCTCCCGATTTATCCACAGCCTATAAGGTTATTGACAATATAATTGAGGCTGTTGAAAGAGCGGGCTATAAGCCCGGCAGTGATATTGCTCTTGCTATGGACGCCGCTGCTTCAGAGCTTTACGGTAAGGACGGGCTGTATCATTTTGAAGGAGAAACCAAGGCAACGGGTGCCGAAAAAGAAATTGTGCGAACCTCCGATGAAATGATAAAATATTATGAGGACTTATGCCGTAAATACCCCCTTGTATCTATTGAGGACGGTTTAAGTGAGGAGGACTGGCCGGGCTGGCAAAAGCTGACACAAAGCTTGGGCGATAAAATTCAGCTTGTAGGAGATGACCTTTTTGTAACCAATACAAAGCGAATAAAAAACGGTATTGACCTTAAGGCAGGTAACAGCGTGCTTATAAAAGTAAACCAGATAGGCACCCTTACAGAGGCACTTGACGCCATAGAGCTTGCCCGAAAAAACGGTATGACTGCCGTTATATCTCACCGCTCAGGGGAAACAGAGGATACAGCTATTGCCCATATTGCTCTTGCCTTAAACTGCGGTCAAATTAAAACAGGTGCTCCTGCACGTACTGACAGAACAGCAAAATACAACAGCCTTTTAAGGATAGAAAAAGAGCTTAGTTTAACAGCAAGGTTTTATAATCCCTTTAATAAGGAGCTTTACTGATAAAAAAGTCAAGGTATGAAGCATCTGCCTCATACCTTGACATATAAATTACATATTAACCTGAGATTTACTGTAATATCACTGTACCAATCCCGTATCAGAGCTTATTAATAAAGACATTGCAGCCTGCCGTAAAATTAAGCCATAGCTTATTATTCCGCATTAGGGCTTGTCATGGGTATAAAAATATCTCTTTCTTCCTCTGTGTCTGCCTTGTTTTTATTATAGGCCATATCATAAAAGAGCATTTGCGAGTGTACCTGCTCCTTCCCTCTTTTATCAATCCTCTTATACAAGCCGTCAGGCTGCATAACTCTTGCCTTTACATTATCTGCAAGGGTTAAGCGTATAATATCCTTTACCTCTTCTCTTACCCTCTCGTCCTCTACAGGAAATGCCACCTCCACACGTCTGTCTAGGTTTCTTGGCATCCAGTCGGCACTTGCCAGATAAATTTTAGGCTTGCCCTCATTTTCAAAGTAAAAAATACGGCTATGCTCTAAAAATCTGCCTACTATACTTGTTACCCTTATATTTTCACTTACTCCCTCAACACCCGGGCGTAAACAGCAAATACCTCTTACTATAAGCTGAATTTCAACCCCTGACTGAGCTGCCTCATACAAAGCCCTTATAATACCCTCATCTACAAGGGAGTTCATTTTTGCTATAATACGGGCAGGAATACCGTTTTTGGCATTTTCCCTTTCCCTTTTTATATTTTGTATAAACATATCCCTAAGACCTGTAGGAGCAACTGCTATCTTACGGTAATTAGTGGACTTTGAATAACCCGTAAGCACATTAAAAAGCTTAGATACATCTGCACCGTAGCTTTCCTTAGCGGTAAACATACCTATATCGGTATAGAGCTTTGCTGTTTTATCGTTATAGTTACCTGTGCCTAAGTGTACATAACGTCGGATACCGTCCTCCTCCTTACGTACTACCATACAGGTTTTACAGTGAGTTTTTAAGCCAACAAGACCGTAGACTACATGACAGCCCGCCTTTTCAAGCTTTCTTGCCCAGTTAATATTATTTTCCTCATCAAAGCGGGCTTTAAGCTCAACAAGCACCGTTACCTGCTTGCCGTTTTCAGCCGCCTGAATTAAAGCACCGATTATAGGTGAATTACCCGATACCCTGTAAAGAGTTTGCTTAATTGCAAGAACCTGTGGGTCAGCCGCCGCCAGCTTAACAAAAGCAACCACACAATCAAAGGATTCATAGGGATGATGCACAAGCACATCCTGCTCCTTAATAACCTCAAACATATTCTTATCCCTGAACGCCTTGACACCGATAGGCGGCATCGGTGCATCGCAAAGGTCATCACAGCCTTTAATGCCTGCTATAGCATAGCAAACGGTTAAATCTATAACCGCAGGAATTTTATAAATATCATCATCATCCAAGCTAAGCCGTTCCTGTAAAAAGGCAAAGGCACTTTCGCTTATATCCTTTTCCACCTCCAGGCGAACAGGCTCGCCCCATTTCCTACGCTTAATTGACTCCTCAATTTCCACAAGAAGGTCATGGCTGTCCTCCTCATCAATTTCCAAATCCGAGTTTCTTGTTATTCTGAAGGCTGATACAGACATTACCTTACAGCCCTCAAAAAGCTTGTCTATATAATGCTTTATAATATCCTCAAGCAAAATAAACTCTCTGTTGCCGTCCTTAGCTCCCGGCAATTCCACCAGCCTCGGTAAAACCGACGGAACCTGCACAACTGCATACATATCCTCTCCCTCAAGCTCTGTAATAAGGTTTAAGCTCTTGTTTGCAAGAAGAGGAAAGGGTCTGCTTGAATCAATAGCCATAGGAGTTAAAACCGCAAAAAGCGTGGTATTAAAAAACTGCTTTGTAAAGTCCTTCTGGTCAACAGTAAGCTCCTTATATTCCTTAATTATAATATTATCCGCCTTAAGCTGAGGCATAAGACTGCGGTTTAAGCAGTTATACTGTCTTGACACCATTTCATGTATACGTGCTGATATTTTTTTAAGCTGTTCCTCAGGAGAAAGCCCCGCTACATCTTTTTTAGTCCTGCCTGCATAAACCTGCTCCATAAGACCTGCTACCCTGACCATAAAAAACTCGTCCATATTTGAGGCAGTTATTGCAAGAAATTTAAACCTTTCCAAAATAGGATTTGTTTTATCAAATGCTTCTTCAAGGACTCTTTCGTTAAACTCAAGCCAGCTTAGCTCTCTGTTTATATACAGCCTTGGATCCGTTAAGTCTGTCATTATATCACGCTCCTTTTGTTAAGCACAGCCTTAATGCCGTAAACGTCCTCAAAAAATTCGCTCTTGGCCTTAAAGCTCCACTTTTCAAGCTCAATATCCTTGTAGGTAACAAGTGTTATTATAAGCTCATTATTTTTAAGCCTTACATTTATATCCTCGTACTTATCGCCGTGTCCGCTTGTAACTGCAACAGCAAGCCTTAAAATTGCACAAAGCTTAGATACAAGCACACGATTTTCAGGGCTTAGCTCTGCATACTCCCTATAGGTCATATCCGCAGGTACAGAGCCGTGAAATCTTGCTATTGCGGCAATTACTTTTTTTTCATCATCATCTATACCCACTATATCAAGTCCGTTAATTATGTTGTATGAGTGTATATAATGTGCCTTTGGATTAATAAACTTACCTACATTATGAAGCCTTACTGCCATTTGCAGTAAAAACCTCTCTCTTTTATCAAGACCGTGTACCCTTTTAAGCCTGTCAAAGACCATAAGGGCACATTCCTCTATTTTTTCAAGATGGGGCATATACATATCAAACCTCTGTGCCACCAGATTTGCCGCCTTGAGCGAACAAAGCTCATAGTGCTTTTTAAGGCGTTCATATACAGCAGGCTGTAAGCTCTCCCACAGCATTGCGTCACCTGCGGTCATAGGCACTGCCACCATTTTATCCGTCTGGGCATACTTTAAGATACGGTTATATATAAGCAGGGCAGGAAGTATGCTCTCCTGCTTATCTACGGACATATTAATTCTTTCTGCCAGCTCATCGGGACTTTTCTCCTTAGTCTGCTTATAGAAAACAGAAAAATCCGCTTTATCAATTTCAATAAGTCCTTCCTTACTTTTACCGTTGCAAAGGGTAGATATAAGCTCAACATCATAACCTGTTAAAATAACGCTTGTAATAACCTTAGGCAAAAATGCCACAATGGTATCAAGGAATTGTCGCATATATTCCCTGACTACCGCCGAATATTTTTCAATACCGATGGTTTCAAACATTTCACTAAGCCTTAAGCCGCCTATTTTAATGGATTGGGTATAGCTTATGTATGAAGCCTCCATAAGTGAAATTGAAATATTGCCCGAGCCTAAGTGTACTACAACTGCCGCCTCTGTATGCTCCTTAGGCAGCATATTAAACATAAGGGTATTAATATGGTTTTTCTCCTGGCTGTCATCTGCAACATACAGCTCAAGCCCTGTTTTTACCTTAATCTGGTCAAGAAAATACTCTCTGTTTGTTGCCTCTCTTACAGCGGTAGTTGCAACGGTGCGTATTTCATTTACGCCGTATTCCTTTGCAACCTTTTTAAAGCCGTTTATAATTTCGGCTGTTTTATAAATACTCTCAAAGCTTATTTTGCCTGAATGAAAGGTATCCCTGCCTAAGCTAAGGGGATAAATAAGGGAGTCTATAATTTTTATACCGTCGCCCTTTTTTTCCGCCACCTTGAGTCTAAGCTCATTTGAGGCTATTTCTATTACAGCTGTACTTTTTTTATTCATTAAATCACCCCACTAAATGTTCCCCTATATTATGACATAATTTGATAATCTGAAAAGTCTGCCTATGTTATTTTAAGGTTAAATTTTGGTAAAATCAATCACCAAAGCTTACGCCTATATGCCTTGCAGAGGTAATAACCTGATTATCAAGGGGTACCGTTTTAAGCTTACCTGCCACCTCTGATAAAGGCACAGGCACAATTTCATCATTCTGTACGCCTACCATATATCCGTATTTTTCGTTTTTAATAAGCTCTGCCGCCTTTGCTCCAAGCCTTGTGGAAAGAACTCTGTCATAAGGTGAGGGACTTCCGCCTCTCTGGATATGCCCCGGCACTGCCACCCTTACCTCGTGACCCGTCCTGCTTTCAATATCTGCCGCGACCCTGTAGGCTATTGATGAGTAAGGCATTTCCGCTCTTGCCGCCTTAAACTCCTTTTTGCTCATTTTACTTTCCTCAAGGGAGATTGCACCCTCTGCCACAGCCACAATAGAAAACACCTTGCCGTCATTGGTTCTGCTTTCAATTACCTTGGTGATTTTTTCCATACTGTAAGGTATTTCGGGGATAAGTATAACATCGGCACCCCCTGCTACACCTGCATAAAGGTTAAGCCAGCCTGCCTTATGACCCATAATTTCAACTACAAAAATTCTGCCGTGAGAGGTAGCTGTAGTGTGAAGTCTGTCAATTACATCAGTTGCAACATCAAGGGCAGAGTAAAAGCCAAAGGTAATATCCGTACCCCAAATATCATTGTCGATAGTTTTAGGCAAGGTAACTACATTAAGCCCCTCCTCACTTAAAAGGTTAGCAGTTTTATGTGTACCGTTGCCGCCAAGTATAACAAGACAGTCTAAGTCCATTTCCTTGTAGTTTTTCTTCATAGCAGCCACTTTATCAACACCGTCTTCACCTACAACCCTCATCTGCTTAAAGGGTTGTCTTGAGGTGCCTAAAATAGTACCGCCCATTGTGAGAATGCCCGAGAAGTTCTTTTTCTTCATAACATCATAATCGCCCTCAATAAGACCTTTGTAGCCATCTCTTATACCGTATATTGTAACCTCCTTGCCAAAGGTGTCATAAAGAGCCTTTGCAACGCCTCTTATTGCAGGGTTCAGACCCTGACAGTCACCACCGCTTGTAAGAATACCAATTTTTTTCATGCTTATACCTCCTTGTATATGGATATATCTATCTTGATTTTATCACAACATAAATTCCATGTCTACCCTGTTGAATGTATGGTTTATGTAAAGGAAAAGGGCATATTAAGGTTAAACTTAATACACCCTTATATTAATTATTATAGGCTTGTCGCAAAGTCCTTACCGAACTGTACTGCCTGATTATACTGTTCCTCAGATGGTTTAAACATAACTCTCAAAGGTGGAAGAGGTGTTTTAAACTTAAGCTGTTCAAACCTTGCCTGAATATTGTTTGCAGCCTCGCCTGACCAGCCATAGGAACCGAATGCACCTGCCGTAAGACCCTTGTTAATTGTAGGGTTAAGTCCTGCAAGAACTGCAGCAACAGGAGGTACCATATCATTTACAATAGTAGGTGAGCCTAATACAATACCCTTAGCTAAGGCAACCTCGCCAAGCACCTGTGCTGTTGTAGCCTCCTCTAAGTTAAAGAGCTTAACGGGTGTACCGCTTTCCTCAATACCCTTAGCTACAGCCTCTGCAAGAATTTTTGTATAGCCGTAGGCTGAAGCATAAGCAACTACCGCATAATTTCCCTTTGTTACGGTTGACCACTGTCTGTAAAGGTCAAAATACTTCTGTAAGTCCTTACGAAGCACAGGACCGTGACCGGGGCAAACAATTTTAACATCTAATTTTTCAACCTTATCAAGAACCTTTAAAACATGCTCCTTAAAAGGTCCCATAATACAATCAAAGTAATATTTGTAGGCATCTGAAAAGTCGCCCTCGATTAAGTCGTTAAAGACCTTGTCATCAGCATAGTGACAGCCAAAGGAGTCACAGGTAAAAAGAGTCTTTTCCTCCTGTAAATAGGTATACATTGAGTCGGGCCAATGGAGAAACGGTGCTGATACAAAGCTCAGGGTCTTACCGCCCAGGTCAATAGTATCCCCTTCTTTAACTACAAGAGATTTAAACTTTCTGTTAGTTATTTCACCTAAAAACTTAATTGCAGATACAGAGCCTACAACAGTAATATCAGGATTAATATCCAAAAACTTTTCAACGGAGCCGCTATGGTCAGGCTCTGTATGATTTACTATAAGATAGTCTATTTTCTCAGGCTCTGTCACCTCTTTAAGCCTTGTCATAAATTCATCAAAAAACTTATCCTTTGCAGTTTCTATAAGGGCTGTTTTCTCACTACCCTTAACGATATAAGAGTTGTAGCTTGTGCCGTACTCGGTGGTCATTACAATATCAAACACACGCAGGTCCTTATCTAAAGCACCTACCCAATAAACATCCTTAGTTACATTAAGCGATTTAAACATATATCCTTTTTCCTTTCCGTAAATTAATGTTAAATAATAATCATTATTTATTATCCCACTTTATAAGATTATTGTCAATACATAAAGAAATTATTTACAAGGATTTTAAATAGAGTATTTCCTCCTCAGTAAGCATACGATACTCACCTTTTTTCAGGTTACCTAAGGTCAGCCTGCCTGTTGCTACCCTTTTTAATTTTCTTACGGGGTGACCTATAGCATCACACATTTTACGAACCTGTCGGTTTCTGCCCTCATGAATGGTTATTTGGAGATATGCCTTATCCTTGGTGGTTTTAATAACCTTAAGCCTTGCCTTGGCAGTTTTTCTGCCCTCTATTACAAGCCCTTCCCGAAAGCGTTTTATTTCAGCCTCAGTAGGCTCTGTATCTACAACAGCTATATAGGTTTTGTCAATATTATGCTTGGGGTGAGTAAGCCTATAGGTTAAATCCCCGTCGTTAGTGAGAATAAGCAAACCTGAGGTGTCATAATCAAGCCTGCCTACGGGATAAACCCTTTCCTTAACGTCCTTTAGCAAATCCACAACAGTAGGTCTGTTAAACTGGTCCTTAGCCGTTGTAACACAGCCCTCAGGCTTATTGAGCATAATATAAACAAACAGATTGCTCTTTTTAACCTCCTTGCCGTCAAGGGTAACAATATCCTTTTCATCATCTACCTTTGTGCCAAGCTCGGTTACAACAACTCCGTTTACCGCAACCCTGCCCGACAGTATAATTTCTTCGCATTTTCGTCTTGAAGCAACTTCAGCCTCTGCTAAAAATTTCTGTAAACGTATCTCCATGGTAAGCTCCCTTTAAACTTATCCTTAATTACCTTATTAATTATACCACATTCCCCCGAGAATTTGAAACAAAAATATTTAAAATATCCGAAAAGTATGCCTTAAAGCCTGATTTTTCTATATCCTCATTGCAAATTATACCGCTTTGTGCAACACACACATCACCTATATATGCCTTGTAGGTGCCTATACGCTGACCTTTTTTTACAGGAGCTTTAATGCTTTGGGGAATTTCCGTTTTATAGGTTACACTTTCATTTTTACCTACAACAGCTTCGGCAAAATCCCTGCAGGACACGGTTACGGAGGCTTTTTCGCCACGTTCAACCGAAACGGAACCCAGTGGCATATTTTCTTCAATAATGGTTTGTACACTGAAATTATCAAAGCCGTAATCCAGTATACGCTTGGTATCAATCCATTTCTGCTCCTTGCCTGCACTTCCCCAGCCGCTTGCAAGAACAACCGATACATATCCCTCATTACCCCGCTTTGCCGCTCCTGCAAAGCATTGACCCGCCTTGTTGGTAAAGCCCGTTTTTACACCTAAAGCACCCTCATATTCACGTAAAAGTCTGTCCTTATTGATAAAGCTGTAGCTTGCCTTGTTGGTTGTAAACTGTGCCGAGGGTGTAGCTATAAGCTTGACAAAGTCCTCATTTTCAAGGGCATATCTTGTAATTAAAGCCATATCATAGGCTGTGGAATGATGATTACCCTTATCAAGACCGTTAGGGGTTTCAAAGTAAGTGTCCTTACAGCCCAACTCCCCTGCCTTTAAATTCATAGCCTCACAAAACTCCTCTACACTACCGCAAATATGCTCCGCTACTGCTACCGCACTGTCGTTATAGGATTGAAGCATCATAGCAAGCAGTAAATCATAAAGCCTTACCTGCTCCCCCTCTTTAAGGTTCATTTTAACCTTAGGTGCAAGGCTTGCCCTTTTACTTACCGTAACAATATCCTCAGGGTTACCACGTTCAAGGGCAATAATCGCAGTCATAATTTTAGTGGTGCTTGCCATAGCCATCGGTTCATTTTCGTTTTTGCCCCAAAGCACACGTCCGCTGTCCATATCCATAAGCACCGCACTCTTAGCTGCCGCCTGGGGCTGTGCATTTACACTCTGTATCATAAAAAGTACACAAAAAAATAAGACTAAGGTATACCGCATAAAAATCTCTCCTTTAGTCTTATTTTAGTATAGCTATTGTTTTTTTATGCCGTCAATTTCATTTAAAGCATCAAGCCTCATTTGCTCATCAGGCTCAGGCTTTTTAGGCATACCCTTTACACTGTCATAGCCGAAGTATTTTAAAAACTCGTCTGTTATGCCGAATAAGATAGGTCTGCCCGGTACGGAAAGCCTGCCCTTTTCCTCAACCAAGCCATACTCAACAAGTCGGTTTACGGCTCTGTCTGCATTAACACCCCTTATCTCCTCTATGGTTGCCTTTGTAACAGGCTGTTTATAGGCAATAATTGCCAGTGTTTCCAGCATAGGCTGACTTAAGCTACGCTTTACGGGGGACTGAAAAAGCCTTTTTATGTAGTCATAGCAGTCCTCCCTTGTACACATCTGATAGGAGTCCTCAACACGTATTATTGCTATACCCCTTTTTTCCGTATCGTAACGGTCAATAAGGTTCTCAATAACCGCCCTTGTTGTGTTTATGTCCTGTTCAAGAGCCTCTGCCATATCCTTTAGTTTAACCTGTTCTCCCGCGGCAAACAAAATTGCCTCTACCGCACGCTCTATTTCAGCTATTGTCATTTTGTCACGCTCCGTAAATTATAATTTCGCCGAATGCCTCGTTTTGCTCTGCATAGACAGCGGAGCTTTTTATAAGCTCCAGCATAGCCATAAAGGTAACCACAATTTCCGTTTTAGTTGAGTTTGCACGAAACATTTTTTTAAAGGCAATCTTATCATTAATACGCAAAAGGTTTTGTATAAACTCCATTTTTTCCTCAATTTTAAAGGTTTCCACATAAACCGCCCTTGCGACTGCCCTTGCCTTGTTCGGCTTTACCTCTGCCCTACGCATAAGCTCATTAAAGGTTTTATCAAGGGTTTGACCCGTTATACCCTCAAGTATTTCATCCAGGTTAATAGGTACATCCTTACGCACCCTTTCAAGCATGGCAGTATCTCCCTCACCGTAAAACCTTGTGCCTGCATTTTCCTGCCTTTCATTAAGACCCATGGCAAGCTCCTTAAAAAGCTTGTATTCAATAAGTCTTGAAACAAGCTCATCTCTTGGGTCGCCCTCTTCTTCCTCATCGTTCTCCGACTTAGGCAAGAGCATACGTGACTTTATTTTTAAGAGCTTTGACGCCATAACAATAAACTCACTCATATTTTCCATTTTTTCACTGTCCATTTGGCTTAAACATTCCATATACTGGTCAGTTACAAGGGCAATGGGAATATCATATATATCGATTTTATTTTTTTCTATAAGGGAAAGCAACAGCTCCATAGGGCCGTCAAAGCTTTCAAGATGTAAATTAATATCCATAGTTAATTCCCCAGAGTTAAAATATCTACAACCCAGTTTGAGGCATAGCCTACAACAGGTGATATTACGCCGAAAAGCAAAAGAAAAATAAAAATCATTTGAAGCATTTTTTCACTTTGTGAATACTTCACCTGAGCATTAGGATTTAAAAAGCACCTTATAAGCTTGCTTCCGCAAAAGGGGTGTACAGGTATTAAATTTATTACAGCAAGTATAACAAAATATCTGCCAAGGTAAACTAAAAACATTGAAAGAAAAACGCCGAAATAACTATCACCCAAAAGCACTTCCGGATAATCACTCAGGTTAAGCAAGCCAAAGGCAAGTAAAATTGACACAATAACAGGTGATAAATAGGTTACAAGCGTACCGTTTCGTTTACTTTTGTAACCACTCATTCTTGTTTCTACAGGCTGACCCCAACCTATACCGTAAAAATACATAAGCAAAAAGCCTATAGGCTCAAAATGCTTAAGGGGGTTTAAGGCAAGCTGACCTTTTTCCCTTGGAGTGGTATCTCCCATAAGAGTTGAGGCAAGTGCCTTAGTAAACTCAAATATATCAAACGCAATTATTATTGCTACCATAGGAGCAATTAAATTAAAAACTTCAAACATCAGCTATCTCCTTTCTACAGCTCAACGCATTGACAAATGCCTGTTTCAAGGCTTTTTTCAACATCAATTATTCTTTGGTTTTTACTGCCTCTGAAATTAAGCAGGAGGGACCTTTCCTCCTCTATAAAGGGTCCGTCTATTACATATTTGCACCTTTTAATAAGCTCAAAGGCATCCTTATCTACAATAAGGTTTTCCCACAAGTAGCCTGTATATGCAATAATATTAAGACCCTTTGGTATTACCCTGTCTGCAAGGTCACAAAGTGCCTTGGTATATAAAAACGGTTCTCCTCCTGAAAAGGTAAGACCGTCAAGGAGAGGGTTTTCAAGGGCTCTTTTTGCAATCTCCTCCGTATCTATAAGCTGACCCCCCTCTAATGAGTGGGTTTCAGGATTATGACAGCCCTTGCATTTATGAGGACAGCCCTGGACAAAAACTGTCATTCTAAGCCCCGGTCCGTCTACTATAGAGTCATTTACAATGCCTGCAACAGGTAAAAGCATATTATCCCCCGCTTACACTATTCTTTTAAACTTTTTTTCAAGCTCGTACTTAGTCATTTCAATAATTGTAGGTCTGCCGTGAGGACAGCTGAAAGGATTTTCAAGGTCAAGCATCTGCTCAATAAGTGACCTTGCCTCACTTAAGCTAAGCTTATTATTGCCCTTTACCGCCGCCTTACAGCTCATGGTAGCAAGAGCATCAAGCTTTGTTTCATAAATACTTTTAAGGCTTTTATCTCTCAGTGTATCTATTATTTCCAGAAAGAAAGGTGCCGATTGGGGACTGTCAAAAATAAAGGGTACTGCCCTTATTGCACAGGAGCTGACACCTAAGTCCTCAATTTCGTAGCCGAAGCTTTCAAGCAAGGACAGATTATCCTTTACAACCTCCTTTTCAGAGGCAGTTAAATTAACTGCAATAGGCTGTAATAAGAGCTGGCTTACATTTTCTTTTTCAGTTACCTTTTTTACAAGCCTCTCATAAAGCACTCGTTCATGGGCGGCATGCTGGTCTATCATATACATTTTATCGTCCTGCTCAACTACCCAGTAGGTGTTAAAAACCTGACCTACTATTTTGTAATGAGTAAAGAACTTTTTAACGGTCTTCGGCTCAATATTATCCTCTTTATGGGACTTAATTTCAACCTTTTGTTCCTGTACCTTTGGTTCAATTAATGTATCAGCAGAAATACTGTTCTCTTTTAGGGACTCAATTTCAGCCTCAGGCTTATTTTCATAAAGCCTGTTTATTACATCTGAAATGCCGCCCTTTGGTTTTTCAGGCTCATTTGCCTTATAGTCCTCTGCAAAGGACAGACTTTCCTTAGGCTGTTCCTTAACATTATACGTAAAATCCGTTTTTGTGTTTAGCTCCATTTCAGCCTGCTCGGGCTTAGGCAGGGGAACAGCTGCTTTTTCCGCCTTACCCCACTGTAGCTGAGGAATAAGCTCCTGCCCCTTTAACGCCTTTGTAATTGTATCATAAACAAGGCTGTAAATAAAATCCTCATCGGAAAACCTTACCTCAAGCTTTGTAGGGTGTACATTTACATCAACAGTATTTTTAGGCACTGTCATATTAAGGATAAAAACAGGAAACTTACCTGTCATAAGCCTGCCCTTGTAGGCTTCCTCCGCCGCATTTGATACAATAGTGCTTTTAACATATCTGCCGTTTATAAAAAAGCTTTCATAGCTGCGGTTTGCCCTTGATAATTCAGGCTTGCCTATAAGCCCCTTAAGGCAGTAGCCCTCTCTTTTAAGCTCTGCCTCTATCATTTTATTTGCCTGCTCCCTGCCGTAAATATGAAAAACGGTTGTTTTTAAATCATTATTGCCGGAGGTTTGGAGCATAACATTACTATTATTAATATATTTAACGGCTATATGAGGATGACCCAAAGCAATTCGGTTAATTACCTCTGATATGTAGCCGCTTTCGGTAGCCGGCTTTTTAAGGAATTTTCGCCTTGCAGGTGTGTTATAGAAAAGGTTTTTAACGGTAAAAATTGTGCCTGTTTCCGCTGCCCAGGGAATTTCCTCCGTTACCTTGCCGCCTGCAAGCTGAATTTTAGTACCCTCACTGTCGGCTGAGGTTTTGGTAATCATTTCAACATCAGCAACAGAGGCTATACTTGAAAGTGCCTCACCTCTGAAGCCCAAGGTCAAAATATCCTCTAAATCCTCAAAGGTATTAAGCTTGCTTGTAGCGTGACGCATAAAGGCTGTACGTATTTCCTCTTTAGGGATACCCCTGCCGTTGTCGGTAATTCTGATAAGGCTTGTACCGCCGTCCTTAATTTCAACGGTAACAGAAGTTGCTCCTGCATCAATGGAGTTTTCCGCAAGCTCCTTTACCACCGAAGCAGGCCGCTCTACCACCTCACCTGCCGCAATTTTATCTATTAAACTGTTGTCAAGCAAATGGATTTTTTCCATAATTACACCTCAATTAAAGCTTTGCAAGCTTTTCCTTTAATTCATAGAGCTTTTTAAGGGCATCTAAAGGCGACATAGCATTTACATCAAGCCCTGTAAGCTCCTCGGTTATTTCATTGAAAATAAGTCCGCTTTTATCATTCGGCTTACGGGTATATTCAAAGTCCTCCTTACTGTTTACGGCAGTAACATTCTTGCCTGACATATTGCTTTCACTAAGGAGGTTAAGTATTTCATCTGCACGCTCCGTTACACAGTCCGGAACACCTGCAAGCCTTGCAACGTGTACACCGTAGCTTCTGTCTGTTCCGCCCTTAACAATCTTGCGTAAAAAGATAACCTTTTTCCCCTGCTCCTTTACACTGACACAGTAGTTTTTAACACCCTCAACCTTTCCCTCAAGCTCTGTAAGCTCATGATAGTGGGTTGCAAAAAGGGTTCTTGCCCCTACTTTTACAGCTATGTATTCAAGCACAGCCCAAGCTATGCTAAGTCCGTCAAAAGTTGATGTGCCTCTGCCTATTTCATCTAAGATAAGCAGACTGTTTTTGGTTGCATTGTTAAGTATGTTGGCAACCTCCACCATTTCCACCATAAAGGTAGACTGACCTGTCGCCAAATCATCGGAGGCACCTACTCTTGTAAATATTCTGTCGGTTATACCTATGCGAGCATTGCTTGCAGGTACAAAGGAGCCTATCTGTGCCATAAGCACAAGGAGGGCTGTCTGCCTCATATAGGTTGACTTACCAGCCATATTAGGACCTGTAATAATAGCAAGCCTGTTTTCCCCCTCATCAAGGACAACATCGTTGGGTATAAAGCTTTCCTCCCTCATAACCTGTTCAACTACGGGGTGTCTGCCGTCTTTTATATCAATTTCTCCGCTGTTGTCAACAACAGGCTTTACATAATTATTTTTCTCAGCCACCTCTGCCAAGGATTGAAGCACGTCACATACAGCAACTGCAAGAGCTGTCTGCTGTATTCTTTCAATATTATCGGCTATGGTTTTTCTTACATTGGAGAAAAGCTCGTACTCCAAATCAGAAAGCTTTTCCTCTGCATTAACTATAGTATCCTCAATTTCCTTAAGTTCAGGGGTTATATATCTTTCACAGTTTACAAGGGTCTGCTTTCTTATATAGCGGTCAGGCACCAGGTCAAGGTTACCGTTTGTAACCTCAATATAGTAGCCGAACACCTTGTTATACTTTATCCTGAGCTTTTTAATGCCTGTAAGCTCCTTTTCCTTAGCCTCAAGCTCCATAAGCCAGGTTGAGCCTTTTTCCTTAGCCATACGGAGCTTATCTATTTCCTCATCAGCTCCGTCCTTGATTAAGCCACCCTCTCTTACACTAAAGGGAGGCTCGTCTGCTATATTATTTAAAATGAGCTGATATAAGTCCTCTAAGGTGTCCATATTATGGGACAGCTCATTTGTATATTCATCACCGAAATTACTCAAATTTCTTTTAATAAAGGGGATATTTTCAAAGGACGCCTTAAGGGCAACCAAGTCCCTTGCATTGGCTGTGCCTAAAACTACCCTGCCCATAAGTCTTTCAATATCGTAGACAGTATTTAAAAGCTCTCTTAAGTCTGCCCTATCAAAAACCTTGCTTTTAAGGGAGTCAACTGCATTAAGCCTTTTTTTAATCTCCTCAAGCTCTATAAGAGGCTGTTCAAGCCAGCTACGCAAAAGCCTTGCACCCATAGCTGTCTGAGTTTTATCAAGCACCCATAGGAGAGAGCCTTTTTTGCTTTTATCCCTTATGGTGGAGGTAAGCTCTAAGTTACGTCTTGAGCTTATATCCAGCACCATATATTTATTTGAGGAATATTTTTTTAAGCTTGATATATGATTAAGTCCGCTTTTTTGTGTATCAATAAGGTACTGCATTAAAGCACCGCTTGCACTTATACAATGAGGCTCTCTGTCTATGCCGAAGCCGCCTAAATTAAGTACCTTAAAGTGATTGCAAAGGCACATATCCGCCGTAGCACAATCAAAGTATTTTTCAGGCACATCACTTATTTTAAGCTCAAAAACGCTCTGAAGCTTGTCCCCCAGGGAAAAATCCTTTACCGCAACCACCTCCGAGGGATTAAAGCGGGCAATTTCATCTATCACCTTATTTTCCTCGTTTGCATTAAAGCATGTAGTTAAAAATTCGCCTGTAGACACGTCGCAGGTTGCTGTACCGTAGCCCTTATTATTTTCATAAAGGCACATAATATAGTTGTTTTTACCCTCGTCAAGAACATTGGCATCAAGGACCGTACCCGGTGTAATTACCCTTATTACCTCCCTCTTTACAATGCCCTTGGAAGCCTTTGGGTCCTCAACCTGCTCACAAATTGCAACCTTGTAGCCCTTGTCAATAAGCTTGGCAATATATCCGTTTGCACTGTGAAAGGGTACACCGCACATAGGTGCTCTTTCAGCCATACCGCAATCCTTGCCCGTAAGGGTTATTTCAAGCTCCTTTGAGGCAATAATGGCATCCTCAAAAAACAGCTCGTAAAAATCACCTAATCTGTAAAAAAGCAGACAATATTTATATTTTTCCTTTATCTGTAAATACTGCTCCATCATAGGAGTAACCTTAACCATATTGACAATGCTCCTTTTTTAATCAGTGACAGCCGCTGCAGCTTGAACAGCTGCCGCTGCAGCCACCCTCGTTGCCTGAAATAGTTGCGTTTAAAATATTCATAACCTGGTTTACCATCATACTGAACTCTGTTTCAGCGTCAAGCATATCCATAATAACAGGGTTCTTTTTAAGCTCCTCCATCATCTCACCAAGCTTAACGCTTTCATTTGCAAGCTCCTCCTCGTTAATAGTACCGTTGTTGTACTTCTCCTGAATAGCCGCCTTGTAGTTTGAGTAGTTAAAGAGCTGACTTTGTGCCTCCTTGTCACCGTCAAAGATATACCTTGCATCAGCCATTTTCTTGCCCTGGTCACTTTCAAGCATTTTTGTACCTAATTCTCTTGCTAATTCATAAACTGTCATTTTTTTATATCCTTTCTCCGATTAAATAGAATGTTTTGCAATCAGTTATTTTTACATTAACCATTGTGCCTATAAGGCTTTTATCGCCCTTGAAATGTACAAGGGAGTTATCATCTGTTCTGCCTGTAATAAAGCTTTCGTCAGAGGAGCTTATATCCTCGGCAAGGACAGTAAAGCTCTTGCCTACCTTTTGAGTATTTATCTCATATATAATAGGATTTAAGGCGTCAAGAACCTTGTTAAAGCTGACCTTTGCCTCCTCCTCGCTGACCTGATTTTCCATAACGGCGGCAGGTGTGCCTGTCCTTTTTGAGTAAATAAAGGTAAATGCACCTGAAAACCTTGCTTTTTTGATTACATCAACCGTATCTGCGATTTCCTTATCTCCCTCACCGGGGAAGCCTACCATAATATCTGTTGTAACAGCACAGTCAGGCATAGCCCTTCTTATATTATCAACTATTTCAAGGTAACGCTCCTTGGTGTAGTGTCTGTTCATCTTGCTTAAAATTTCGTTATTACCTGCCTGTACAGGTAAGTGAATATGTCTGCAAACCTTTTCACACTCTGCCATAGCCTTAATAAGCTCGTCCGACAAGTCCTTTGGGTGGCTTGTCATAAACCTGATACGCTCTATACCCTCCACCTGATTTACAAGCCTTAAAAGCCGGGCAAAGGTAATTTCCTTTTCAAGCCCCTTACCGTAGCTGTTTACATTCTGACCTAAGAGGGTAACCTCCTTAACGCCGTCATTGGCAAGTGCCTTGATTTCCTTTAAAATATCCTCAGGTGTTCTGCTGCGTTCCCTGCCTCTTACATAAGGCACAATACAGTAGGAGCAGAAATTATTGCAGCCAAACATAATATTTACGCTTGCCTTGAACTTATATTTTCTTATTGAGGGAATATCCTCAACAATTTCCCCATGTTTTTCCCAAATGTCAAAGATAGGACTTTTGCTTTCCAGATTTCTGTACATAAGCTCAGGCAGCTTATACAGATTATATGTGCCGAAAACAATATCTACATGACGATATTTTTTGCGTATGGTTTCAAGTACTGTAGGCTGCTGCATCATACAACCGCAAAGAGCAATCCTCATATGAGGGTTCTGCTCCTTTTTATGCTTAAGGTAGCCTAAATTGCCATAGACCTTATTTTCCGCATTTTCTCTTACACAGCAGGTGTTGTATATAATAAAGTCAGCCTCTGCCTCCTCCTTAGCCTCCTCATAGCCCATCTGTGTAAGCATACCCAGGAGCTTTTCAGAGTCATGAGCATTCATCTGACAGCCGAAGGTTGTAATGCACATTTTGCGTTTTCTGCCCTCTTTAAGCTCAAACTGCTGATTATCCTGCTTTAAAAGCTCAATATATTTTTGTGCCTGTGCCAATTCATCCTTACACGGCACGGTAGTTATTCTTTCCAAAATAATTCCTCCGTAAACGAACCTTGCTTTAATCTGTGGGATAGCCCCAAAAGGAAACAGATTTTCCGTTTCCGTATACATACATTATGCTTTATGAGCATACGAATTAATTATATCACATCTTTCGTCATAAGGCAAAAACTTTTTACATTATTCATATAAAAAAGGTGGGATTTTTTATTCCCACCTTAATTGCTTTATTCAAGCTCAAAGGCACCTGTGTAAAGCTGATAATATGTGCCTTTTTTAGCTATCAATTCCTCATGGTTACCTCTTTCAATAATTCTGCCCTTATCAAGAACCATAATTACATCGGAGTTTTTTACCGTAGATAATCTATGGGCAATTACAAATACGGTTCTGCCCTTCATAAGTCTGTCCATACCCTCCTGTACAAGTGCCTCTGTTCTTGTATCTATAGATGAGGTCGCCTCATCCAAAATCATAACAGGCGGGTCGGCTACAGCTGCACGAGCTATGGAAAGCAGCTGTCTTTGTCCCTGGGATAAACCGCTTCCGTCACCCTTCAGAACTGTATTATAGCCCTGTGGCAGTCTTTGTATAAAGCTGTCTGCATTGGCAAGCTTTGCCGCCTTAATACAATCCTCATCGGTTGCGTCGGGATTGCCGTAACGCAAATTTTCCATTACGGTACCTGTAAAAAGGTTTACGTCCTGTAAAACTATGCCCAGGGATTTTCGCAGGTCAGCCTTTTTTATTTTATTTATATTAATGCCGTCATAGCGAATTTTACCGTCTGCTATATCGTAAAATCTGTTAATAAGGTTTGTTATGGTAGTCTTGCCTGCTCCCGTTGCCCCTACAAAGGCTACCTTTTGTCCCGGCTCTGCATAAAGGGTAATATCGTGCAGAACCTCCTTACCTTCTTCATAGCCAAAGTCCACATGGTCAAGGACAATATGCCCCTGCAGCTTAGCATAGGTCAAAGTGCCGTCGTGGTGAGGGTGCTTCCATGCCCAGAGTCCCGTACGCTCCTTACATTCAACAAGCTGACTCTTTTCCTCCTTTGCGTTTACAAGGGTCACATAGCCCTCATCAACCTCAGGCACCTGATCCATAAAATTAAATATACGCTCTGCACCTGCTAAAGCAGTTATAATTGAGTTAAACTGGTTTGATATTTGAGAAACATTGTTTGTAAAACTACGTGACAGGGTTAAAAAGGATGCAATCGCTCCCAGGGTTACCGTATTTATGCCTGTAAGCCCTACATTAGTTACACCGTAAATTGCCATATATGCACCCAACACCGCAATAATTACATACTGAATATAGCCCAGAGCATTCATTATAGGCATCATTGAGTTAGCATAGCCGTTTGCCTTAGCCGAATTAAGCTCCCATGCCTTATTACGCTCTCCCATTCCTTCTTTTGATTTGTTTTCATGACAAAAGACCTTAATAACCTTTTGTCCGTTTATCATTTCCTCTACATAAGCGTCCAATTCCGCAAGGGATGTTTGCTGAGCCGCAAAGTAGCCTGCACTTCTGCCGCCTACCAGCCTTGCAATCCGTAAAATAAGAAAAAGTGCTATGCAAACCACAATAGTAAGCCAAAGGCTTAGATAAAGCATACATACAAAAACAGCAACAATTGTAAATACCGATGATATAAGCTGTGCCATTGACTGTGCAATCATTTGCCTCAGAGTATCGGTATCATTTGTGTAGAGGCTCATGGTATCGCCGTGAGTATGTGAATCAAAGTAGCCTATAGGCAAGCTTTGCATTTTTGTAAACATTTCGTCACGTATTCCCTTGATAGTACCCTGTGCAATAGTTACCATTCTCACATTATATATCCAGTTTGACAAAGCACCTATAAAGTATATAATACCAAGGGTAATTAATGCCTTTGCGAGCTCATCAAACACAGGCTCATCCATAGCCAGCATAGGTGTAATATAATCATCTATCAGGCTTTGCAAAAACATTGAGGATGCCGCACCTGCTACTGCACTTAAAAATATGCAGATTATAACTGCAATAAGGGACTTTTTATAAACACTCATATAGCCCAAAAGCCTTTTTACGGTTGCGGTACTGAATTTTTCTTTCTCAGTCATTTTCCTCATCTCCCTTCTGTTGAGAATTGTAAACCTCTCTGTAAATTTTACAATTTTCCATTAAATCATTATGCTGACCCATTGCCGCAATTTCACCCTTATCCATAACCAGAATAAGATCGGCATTTTGTATAGAACTGATACGCTGTGCAATTATAATTTTAGTTGTAGTTGGGATATATTCCCTGAAAGCTTTTTGTATAAGTGCATCTGTACGGGTATCAACAGCACTTGTGGAGTCGTCTAAAATCAGAACCTTAGGCTTTTTCAGCAAGGCTCTTGCTATACAAAGACGTTGCTTCTGTCCTCCTGATACATTTGTACCGCCCTGCTCAATATGGGTATCGTACCCTTTAGGCATGGCACTGATAAATTCATCTGCCTGTGCTAAACGACAAACCTCCTTGATTTCCTCCAAAGTAGCATTTTCATTGCCCCAACGGAGATTTTCCGCAACAGTACCTGAAAAAAGCTCATTTTTTTGCAATACCATAGCAACGGAGTTTCTGAGGGTATCAAGGTCATAGTCCCTTACATCAACCCCGCCCAGCTTTAAGCAACCGCCTGTTACATCATAAAGGCGAGGTATAAGCTGTACAAGCGAGGTTTTAGACGAGCCTGTACCGCCTATAATACCCACTGTCTGACCTGATTTTATAGTAAGATTTACATTTTTAATAACCCGCCTGTCTGCCTTTGAGGCATAAGCAAACTCAACATTTTCAAACTCAATATCGCCGTTTTTAACTTCAAACACAGGATTAGACGGATTGCAAATATCAGTTTTTTCCTCTAAAACCTCAACTATTCTCTGTGCTGATGAGCTTGCAATGGTTATCATGGCAAAAACCATTGAAAGCATCATAAGGCTTGTTAAAATCTGTATTGCATAGGTAATAAGTGCAGTAAGGTTACCTGTGGTCAAACCCAGAGCAGGGTCATTTCCGCCTGCTATAATTGCCTTTGCACCAATCCACGAAATCATTATCATACAGGTATACATACAAGCCTGCATAATAGGCGAGTTAAAGGCAATCAATCTTTCACCCTTGGCAAAGTCCTTGAATATCCTTTGAGAGATAGACTTAAACTTGTTTATTTCATAGTCCTCACGATTAAAGGATTTTACAACTCTGATACCCCTTACATTTTCCTGTACTACATTATTTAAATCATCATAAGTATGAAAAACCCTTTTCATAATAGGGTTTACTTTTAAAACTATAATTATAAGCAGAACGGCAAGTA
This sequence comes from uncultured Bacillota bacterium, assembly GCA_958426775.1. Classification (GTDB taxonomy): domain Bacteria; phylum Bacillota; class Clostridia; order Lachnospirales; family CAG-274; genus CALWRD01. The sequence goes on along the minus strand of CATZZP010000001.1, from coordinate 1,069 downwards.
TAGGCATAATCAGCAAGAAAATAAGAGCAATTTCCTTATTTATTTTAAAGGATACAAACATTGAAAATGCCAGCATTACCGGACCTCTTATAGCCATACGAATAAGCATTTGATAGGCATTTTGCACATTTGTAACATCTGTAGTTAAACGTGTTACTATAGATGCAGTGGAAAACCTATCTATGTTGGAAAAGGCAAAGGTCTGCACATTATTGTACATATCCTCTCTCAGGTTTGCACCAAAGCCTGCCGCCGCCCTTGCACCTATATGTGCCGACAGCATACCGCTTATTAGCTCCAGTACAGCAAAAATTACAAGAGCAATACCGTATTTCCATACCATAGACATATTACCCTCTTCAATACCAAAGTCAATTAACTCTGCCATACAAAGAGGTATTACAATTTCAAACACTACCTCTATAACAGAAAGAAACACTGTAAGCCATGAGGCTTTTTTATGCTCTCTCAGGCTTTTTAAAAGTGTTTTCACCATAATAATCACTCCTTTATTTTTTTGTAGCACGCTACACTTTTGACAATTTTTTAAGACCCTCTGTTACTCTAAATTTTTATAAATAATATTAAGGGTATTTATTAAATCCTCAATTTGCTGTTGTGTAAGGGAATTTAACAAAGCTTTATCCTTAGCCTCAACAACACTTCGCATATCCTCGCTTACGGAAATGGCTTTGTCCGTCAGGCTTACAATTTTATTACGTTTATCAGCCTTATATGTCCATGTAACTAAAAATCCCTTTTTTTCCATTCGTGATACAAGCCCTACCACTGTAGGATGAGATACCTCTAAAAAGTCCTCAATCTCCTTTTGGGTAGCCTGATTGCCTCTGCTTGTAAGAAAAGCAAGCACATGAGATTGTGATAAGGTTATGCCATGCTTTTTTAAATCCTCATCTGCACTAACCTTAAGCTTATCATTTATCAGCTTAAACATATATCCTATACGTTGTTCCATAAAGCACCTCCCAATCTGTAGCACGCTACATATTATAATGTTGTGGTCAAGCATTTTTGTAACACTACAACCTAATTTTGCCACAGGGATTAT